>CANRLW010000088.1 GCA_947631575.1 uncultured Clostridia bacterium | reverse complement strand
AATTCAAATATCATTTTATTCTCCTCTGTCTGATAAAAATACTCCACCTTTTAAATTATAACGTTTTTCTCCCTAAAAGTCAATAGTGAATTTGTCCGCAATCATAATCCTGTCACAAAGAACATAAAATTTAGTGCTATACAGTTTGAAAGGGGTTGAATTTCGTTGAAAATGATAGGCGAAGGAAATAGGTGTGTCGTACTCGGAACATACATTGTCGAAAATAACGCAACCGTCAGAAGTACCGCAAAACAATTCGGGATAAGCAAAAGCACGGTTCATCAGGACATTACCTCCAAACTCCCAAAAGAAAACAAAGCGCTTTATGAAAAAGTAAAAGCAGTCCTCAACAAAAACAAACAGGAACGCCATATACGCGGAGGGGAAGCGACAAAGAGAAAGTACAAGGAAATGAAATCAAGAACAGCATAATACATAAAAGAACGGCTCTCCGAAATGGAGAGCCGTCAAACTTTTTTAACTTTTTATTAGCTTAGATCAGTTTCCTGCAAGCTGTGCAACTTCTGCCGCGAAATCGTCAGCCTTTTTCTCAATGCCTTCGCCGCGCTCAAAGCGTATAAACTCCTCGACCTTTATCGAGCAACCCTGAGCCTTTGCAACGCTGTCTATATACTTTCCGACATTCATCGAATCGTCCTTGAAATACTTCTGGTCAAGCAGGCAAACATCTTCGTAGAACTTTCTGATACGTCCTTCTACTATCTTTTCAGCTACGTTTGCAGGCTTTCCTTCCTGCTCAACAAGCTTTGTCTGTACTTCCTTTTCGTTTGCAAGAACATCTGCGGGAACTGTATCTCTGCTGATATACTGAGCGTTAAGAGCAGTAACCTGGAGAGCGGCGTTCTTTGCGCACTCCTTTACTTCCGCGCTGTCGGGCTTGTCGGTAGATATTCTGAGCAGCGTTCCTATTCTGCCACCGTCATGCATATATCCCGTAAGCTCGCCCTGCATCTTAGCAAAGCGGCGGATCTTTATATTCTCACCGATAGTCGCTATCTTGTTTGTAAGATAAGCCTCTACTGTTTCGTCAGCACCTGCAACCTTGCAGCTCATAAGAGCCTCTGGAGTTTCAGCGTCACTTTCGAGTATTGTGTTTGCGATATCCTCAACGAGCTCCAAGAACTTCTCGGACTTAGCGCAGAAGTCTGTTTCGCAGTTTATCTCGGCGATAATGCCCTTATCGCCTTTTACAAGCGTCTTTACAACGCCCTCTGCGGCGATTCTTCCCGCCTTTTTAGCTGCCTTTGCAAGACCCTTTTCACGAAGGATCTTTACAGCCTCGTCGCGGTCGCCGTTTGCGTCCTCAAGCGCTCTCTTGCAGTCCATCATACCGCAGCCTGTCATATCGCGCAGCTCTTTTACGTCCTTTGGTGTAATATTAGCCATATTATTCATTCTCCTCTGTATTTATCCGCATCGCTCAGATTACTCAGCCTCTGTTTCGGGCTGTTCATCTTTTTCTTCTGCGGGCTCTTCTGTCGTTCCCTGGTTGCCTGCGATTATCGCGTCAGCCATTGCGCCTGCAATAAGCTTTACAGCGCGGATAGCGTCGTCGTTTCCGGGGATAACATAGTCTATCTCATCGGGATCGCAGTTTGTGTCTACGATAGCCACAACGGGAATACCGAGCTTTCTTGCCTCGCTTACGGCGATCTTCTCCTTGCGCGGGTCTACAACGAACAGAGCCGCGGGGAGTTTCTTCATATTCTTTATACCGCCGAGGAACTTTTCGAGCTTTTCAATTTCAAGATTGAGCTTTATAACTTCCTTTTTGGGAAGAAGATCGAACGTTCCGTCTGTTTCCATTGTGTGGAGCTGTTCAAGACGAGCAATTCTTCTCTGGATAGTCTTGAAATTCGTCATCATTCCGCCGAGCCAACGAGCGTTTACATAGTGAGCGCCTGCGCGGGTAGCCTCTTCCTTTATGGAATCCGCAGCCTGTTTCTTTGTTCCTACAAAGAGTATCTCGCCGCCGTTTGCCGCTGTTTCGTGGATGAAGTTATAAGCCTCATCGAGTTTCTTTACTGTTTTCTGAAGGTCGATAATGTAAATACCGTTTCTCTCGGTAAAGATATACGGAGCCATTTTCGGGTTCCATCTCTTTGTGAGGTGTCCGAAGTGAACTCCTGCCTCCAGAAGTTGTTTCATTGATACTACTGCCATTTGTTTTTCCTCCTGTTTAGGTTAATTTCCTCCACGCAAAACAAGCTCTTCCAACGGCTTTATGCTTTAGAACCCGTGTAGATACTCCGCGCTCTTTTCACACAATGCCGCACCCAAAAAGCCTTTTGCGTGTGTGTATTTTTCGGTATATTATAACAACCGAAATTACCATAATATTGTACCATAAATTTGTTTATTTATCAAGTATTTTTTATTTGTTTATTTAAACAAACTTCCCAAACCTTTTCCGCGGTGTTTTATACAATTTGACGGAACATCACATGAAACAAGTATCGTATCATCGCCTATAACGTCGATATCACACCACTTTATATACAGGTCGTCCTCTCTTCCGAGTAGCCCGAACAGCTTTGCTCTGCCGAAAACTATCATTCTGCATATCTTAGCCGTGCAACTGTCGAACTCAATATCGTCAGGATAACCGAGCCTTGCGCCCGTCTTTACATTGATGATCTCTTTACACTTCAAGTCGTTAAAACTGTATACCACGAAAATCACCCCTTGTGCAA
>CANRLW010000087.1 GCA_947631575.1 uncultured Clostridia bacterium | reverse complement strand
TAAAACGGCAATGCGGGGAAAACTCTTGTTTTCCCCGCACCCCAGATTCAATGCCGCAGGCATTTAATCTGATGCGCCTTGCTGACGCGTTATTGAGGGAAAACTTTTTTGAAAAAAAGTTTTCCCTCAAACTCCTTTTCAAAAAACTTTAATGCGCCCGCTCGTTTTGTGATTTGGATTTAAGACGTTGTTCGCCGCTCGGAACAGTTTCTAGCCTCTTGCCTCTGATAGCGTTTTCCGCCGAAGGCGGATAATGCGTCTAGCCTCTAGATGGGATTCAAGGGGGAAAACCTTTTGGTTTTCCCCCTTGCGTTCTTTGTTCCTTGCGCTCTTATTTGTTCTCCCTGCCTTTGCGGTCATTCTCGCGGATCTCGACGCGGCGTATTTTGCCGCTTGTTGTTTTTGGCAGCTCGTCTACGAACTCGACTATTCGCGGGTATTTATACGGCGCGGTGTTATGCTTTACAAACTCCTGGATCTCTTTTTTAAGCTCCTCGGTCGGCTCGTATCCCTTTTCAAGAACGATAGTTGCCTTTACTACCTCTCCGCGTATCGGGTGCGGTGCGCCCGTGACAGCACTTTCAAGTACCGCGGGGTGCATAGCCAGTACATTTTCAATCTCAAACGGACCTATCCTGTAGCCGCTCGATTTAATAACATCGTCGTTCCTTCCGACATACCAGTAATAACCGTCCTCGTCGCGCGTCGCAGTATCGCCCGTGTGGTACATTCCGTCATACCAGACCTTGTCGGTGACTTCCTTGTTTTTATAATAACCTCTGAACAGCCCGGGCGTGTGCGTGTATTCGCCTTTTACGACAATTTCCCCCACAACTCCCGGCGGCACGGACTTTCCGTCCGCGTCTACAAGGTCAATATCATAAAGCGGCGTAGGCTTTCCCATTGAGCCGGGCTTTGGCGTCATTCCGATTATGTTTCCGATAAGACAGGTGCTCTCGCTCTGACCAAAGCCTTCCATAAGCGAAAGCCCCGTAATTTCCTTCCAGCGGTTGAATACCTCAGCCGAAAGCGCCTCTCCCGCAATGTTGCAGTATTTAAGCGACGAAAGGTCATACTTTTCCGGACCTACACTTATGAAAAATCTGAACATCGTAGGCGGCGCGCAGAGCGTCGTTACTTTGTATTTTTCTATCATCGCGAGAACGTCCTCGGGAATGAACTTGTTGAAATCATAAACAAAAATGCACGTTCCCATAGCAAGCTGACCATAAATCTTCCCCCAAGCGGCTTTAGCCCAGCCCGTGTCGGAAATGGTGAAATGCAAGCCGTTCGGGTCAACTTTGTGCCAGTGTTTCGCCGTCTGGATATGCGCCAGCGACAAGGTGTGGTCATGTATAGCCATTTTGGGATAGCCCGTTGTGCCGCTTGTAAAGTACATAAGGAAAATTTCCTCGGCTTTTGTCGGTATACGCTCTAAAGTGTCGGGATATTTTTCAACTTCACTGTCGAAATCCGTCCAGCCCTCTTTAGAGCCGTTTACGATATACTTGCACAAAAGCGGGTCTTTTGCAAGCTTATCCGCCTCGTCAACAAAATCCGCAACTTCGCCGTCATGTGTGCAGACAACTGCCCTTACGTCGGCGGCGTCAAAACGGTATACAAGGTCTTTTGTTGTGAGAAGATAAGTCGCGGGAACAGCGACCGCGCCTATTTTCATAAGCGCAACAAGGACATACCAGAACTGATAATGCCTTTTCATAAGCAAAATAACATGGTCGCCCTTTTTAATGCCCATTTTTATAAACATATTAGCGGCTTTGTTCGACAGTCTTGAAAGGTCGCCGAAAGTCAGCAGCTTTTCATTGCCCTTTAAATCAACCCAGAAAACGGCGCGCCTGTCGGGTTCCATTTCGGCAAATTTATCTATTATATCATAGCCGAAATTGTAATTGTCGGGATATTTGATCCCGAACTTTTTCAGAATTCCGTCCTCGCCGTATTCTTCCGTCACAAAATTAAGATGATAAGACTCTACATCCATATTCCCATTATCCCTTCGCATTTTATGGTATCAAGTTAATTATAATACTAATTTATGCATTTGTCAAGCAAATTATGGGAATATTTTCAATAATAAAGTAACATAGTGAGAAAAAACGCGCTGGGAGCGCTGTTGACAGTTGACAGTATACAATGTACAGTATTCAGTAATAGCGGAAAGGTGGTTCTTGTCAAAACGCTGTTTACCTAAATAACGTTATCTCGCCCCAACCCCCTAACCCCCTTCCCCGATGGGGAAGGGGGAAAGGTGCAGGGCGCTGCGCGCCCTGCAACCCGCCCGTTTAGAGGAAAGAGGTTAGAGGTAAGAAACTGTTTTGAACGGCAGAGCGCTCTAAATTTAAAAACTACCAAACGGGCGGGCGCACAAAAGTTTTTTGAAAAGGGAGTTTGAGGGAAAAAATTTTTTTCAAAAAATTTTTTCCCTCTGGTCGCGGCGTAAGCCGCGAAACTTCGCAAATTAGCGCATCAGATTAAATGCCTTCGGCATTGAATCTGGGGTGCGGGGAAAACAAGAGTTTTCCCCGCATTGCCGTTTCAAAGCCGTGCTTTGAAACGGCAATCCTATAGAGAGGTTTTGAGCGTAAAGCCACCTAAATAATGGATTTACAATAGAGCGGGAAAGCAAGAGGGAAAAGCCCATTTGTTGTTCTTGTCAAAACGTTGTTTCTCTCAATAACGCTCACTCGCCCCAACCCCCTACCCCCTTCCCCGATGGGGAAGGGGGAAGTATGCGGG
>CANRLW010000086.1 GCA_947631575.1 uncultured Clostridia bacterium | reverse complement strand
GAAAGGTTCTATAATTATCTTCGATTTTATTCTTATGAGGATCTGCTAATTCAGATGAAAAGATATATGCGCCGTTCGAACCATATTCCAATGACGATTTTAGGTTGGAAGTCTCCTGTTGAAAAGCGCAAAGAGCTTGAAAAAATCTGCGATTAGACCACGGTATTAACTGCGCGTTACTGGCTTAGCCGCACCCGTTTTCGCGATTGCTCTCATGCCTGCTAATGCGCCGCTTTCGTTTTTATATCGTGCACCCTCTCGCACCCGCGCCCGAATTTGTGCCGTTTCCGTTCGGGCTACGCCCTCTCTTCAACGGCACAAATTCCTATCCTCAACTTTATTTTGATCTCCTTATTTTTTTATATTTTTTGTCTCACATCATTGACAAAAGTACATTTTTTTAATTTTTTAAGAAAATTCGCGGATACCCCTTGACAAATCGGAAAGTATCTGTTATAATAGCATTTGTCGGTGTAAAGCATTTTTATGATACAGAGGCGCTTATGGAAGAAAATTTTGCGCTGCTGCTGGATATATACGGAGAATTGCTCTCGAAAAACCAGCGCGAGGCGGTAGATCTGAAATACAATTCCGATCTGTCGCTGTCGGAAATTGCCGAAGAAATGGGCGGCATAACCCGTCCCGCCGCAAACGACGCGCGGAAAAAGGGCGAAAAACGGCTTTTGGAGCTTGAAGAAATTCTCGGAAACGCAAAGCGGTTAAAGATTGTTTCGGAGAAAACCGCAAGGGCAAGAGAGATTTTGGCAATAATCGACAATAACCCCGACGGCAGAGAAAAGTTTATCTCGGAGCTTTCGGAGATACTTTACGAAATTGAAAACGCAATGTAAAGCAAATTAAAGCTGAAAAAGAGGTGGGCAAGATGGCTTTTGAAGGACTATCACAAAAACTGAACAATGTTTTCGGCAGGCTTAAAAACCACGGAAAGCTCACCGAAAAGGACATAAAGGACGCAATGCGCGAGGTAAGAATGGCGCTGCTTGACGCGGACGTCAGCTTTAAGGTCGCAAAGGACTTTGTAAATAAGGTCAGCGAAAAGGCGCTCGGCGCGGAGGTAATGGAGAGCCTTACGCCCGCACAGCAGGTCATTGACATTGTTCACAGCGAGCTTATAGAGCTTATGGGTTCGTCTACCGCAAAGCTCGATTTTCCGTCAAAGCCGCCGTGCGTTATTATGATGTGCGGACTTCAGGGCGCAGGTAAAACGACGCATTGCGCGAAACTTGCGAAATGGCTCGAAGGTCAGAATCGCAGACCGCTTTTGGTGGCGTGCGACGTATACCGTCCCGCGGCTATTGAGCAGTTGAAGATAGTCGGCGCAAAGGTCGGCGCGCATGTCTTTGAAGAAGGTCAGGGAAACCCCGTTGAAATTGCCGAGCACGGCATTAAATACGCGAAGGACCAAGGTTTTGACACGGTATTACTCGATACGGCGGGTCGTCTGCATATTGACGAAACGCTTATGGAGGAGCTTAAAAACATAAAGGCAAGGACAACGCCGAATGAAATTCTGCTCGTTGTCGATTCAATGACGGGACAGGACGCGGTGAATGTCGCGGAGAGTTTTAACGAGGCGCTCGACATAACGGGCGTTATTCTGACAAAGCTCGACGGCGACACAAGAGGCGGCGCGGCGCTGACGGTGCTGGCTATTACGGGAAAGCCGATAAAGTTTGCGGGCATAGGCGAAAAGCCCGAGGATATAGAGCCTTTTTATCCCGACAGAATGGCGTCGAGAATACTCGGAATGGGCGACGTGCTGACACTTATTGACAAGGCGAAGGCATCTCTCGATGAAAAAGAGGCGGCGAAGGCTGTAAAAAAGCTTGAGGAAAACAAGTTCGACTTAAACGACCTTTACGCGCAGTTTGAGCAAATTGAAAAAATGGGCAATATAAAGAGCCTGCTCAATATGATACCGGGTGTTGCGGGAAAGATAAAGGACGAGGACATTGACGAAAAGAAAATGCCTCACACAAAGGCTATCATAACTTCTATGACCAAGCGCGAGCGCGAAAAGCCGTCTATCATTGACGCGAAGAGAAAGCGCAGGATAGCCGCAGGCTCGGGAACATCTGTAGAGGAAGTAAACCAGCTTTTAAGGCAGTTTGAGCAGATGCAGAAGGTCATGAAACAAATGGGCTTTACGGGAAAGGGAAAGAAAAAGCGCTTTCCGAAATTCCCCATGAACATGAATGGCATGGGCGGTATGGGCGGCTTTCCGGGAATGTAAGAAGGACAGCCTATGAAAGACGAAGCGTTTTTTAATGTGATAAAATGGCTTGGTCCTTTGTTGATCGCGGCGGGAATATTCAATATTTTCGCGGCAGTATTCGACCTTAAACGGTATGTCGATTTTTGGAGCTTTCGGCGTGGCAGACCAAAGCCGCGACTCAAAAACCGCAACGTACTCAGATTTTTTATAGGATTTGCAGGCGGCGCGATGATATTTTTCGGTATTGCGGCGGTTGTCTGTTAAATGTTTTTATTCGGGTAAGCCGAGGAAGACGACATAATTGTTTTGAATAAAACGGAACAAACCGTTTTTATACAAACTTTAAAGAAAGGAGAAAACAAAATGGCAGTAAAGATAAGACTGAGAAGAATGGGCGCAAAGAAAGCTCCGTTCTACCGCGTAGTTGTTGCGGACAGTCGCTATCCGAGAGACGGTCGTTTTATCGAGGAGATAGGATATTATGACCCGACAAAAGAGCCTGTTGTCGTAAACATTGACAAGGAAAAGGCTGAAGAATGGATAAAGAAAGGCGCACAGCCTACCGACACCGTAAAGCGTCTGCTTAAAGGTTAAGTGTTAGGAAAGAGCGCATGTAAAAACGGAAGGGCAAGGATATGTTAAAAGAACTTCTTATTACTATCGCGACGGCGCTTGTTGAGGATAAGAGCGCGGTCACGGTAACAGTCGACGAGCCGAACGCCGAGGGCGTTACGGTCTATCATCTTCATGTCGGCGCGGACGATATGGGCAGAGTTATCGG
>CANRLW010000085.1 GCA_947631575.1 uncultured Clostridia bacterium | reverse complement strand
AAGCGACCAAGATCGCTCTTAGTCGCTTTTCACAATTCTTCTTTTTTTACTTTGTTTAACTTTTTGGGGTCAGTTCACCTCTGGACTCCCTTTTCAAAAAACTTTCGTGCGCCGCCCGCTTTGTGGCTTGAATATAAAACGCTGTGCCCCGCTCAAAACTTACTCTAGCCCCTAGCCACTAAGCCTCTTTCCCTGAACATCAAAATACTTTTCCTCTCAAAAGTTCCCCGCAGCTCTTACATCTTACAGCGTTATCCGCCGTAAGGCGGATAATGCGCTAATATTCTTACCTCTAAAAGAGCAAGGAGAACCATTTTAAGGTTCTCCTTGTGTTGATTATTAAAGTCAAAAATCAATTGCGGGATCGGGGGCTATCGTCGGATCTACAAATACAACTTCAAAAAGTCCGTCAAGACTATCCGCGCCGTATTTCTTTAAGACAGGCTCTGCAAACCTGAGCTTTATCTCCTCGACAGTCATTCCCGAATATTCTTCGGGAATATTCTCCACAGCCTCGTAAAATTCGCCGTTCCAGACAGGCTCAAATCCCCATTTTTTCTTGAAAGCGTCCATGTCGAAATCCTCGGAGACAACATAAACTTCTGCTTTTATCTCCTTTACACTCTCGCCTTCAAACGAAATCGTCCGAAGAACGCGGTAGGTTTCATACTCGCTCCCTGCCTGAAAAGAACCTTCGCCCTCAATTATCCCCCATGAGGGAACTTTGCAGGCGGAAAGGTGTATTCCCTCTTCTTCGGGCTCGCTTTCAGAAGAACTCTCCGTGCTTTCGCTGCCGATACTGTCAATGCTGCTTTCAACATCGGAAATTTCACTTTCCGTGACCGATGAAACAGTTTCCGATTCGGACTGATTTTGCTTATCAACCGCGCAGCCGACAAGGCACACCGCCGCCATAGCAAGGACATAAGCCGGGATATTCTTTTTCATAATGTTCTCTCTCAAATGTTCTGCACATTGCCCGCTAAAGGCTGTCTTTATGTATTATTACTTTTTGCGGGAGATAACTACTGCTGCGCCTGCAAGAGTAACAACTCCAACAACTGCCGCTAAACCGCCAATACCTGTATCAACGTTTCCGTCGTCCTTGCCGCTCTCAACAAGGCTGTTATCGCCTGAAGTTGTTGTCTCGGTGCTGTCAGCGCCGCTTGTTGTAGTTTCAGTGCTGTTTGTTTCGGTACTGTTTGTTTCAGTGCTGCTAGTACTGTCTGTTGTTTCAGTGCTGTTTGTTGTATCAGCGCTGTCTGTGCCGCTGTTTCCTGATTCCGCAGCAAATGCCGCAACAGAAAGGCTAGCGAATACCGCAACTGCCGTAAGAATGTACTTGATCTTCATATTATCCTCCAAAAACACAAATAAAATTCCATAGGGTGTAATTTCATACGGTCATGCCCTACCGCCTATTACCCTATTTACATATATTTTACAACATTTCACATTTAATTTCAATCGTCATTTTTAACACATTTTAAAAAAATATATTTTGAATTTCTACAAATTGCACAAAAAACAATATAATTCCGACAGTTTAAGTGTTAATGCCCGAATAATATTCAAGGGAAACCCTCGATAATAAGAGTTTCCCTTGCATGACAATTATTACCAATTGAACTTTAACTGCGGCGTCTGTTTACTGTGACTGCAACGCCCAGCGCGCCGAGAACTGCCGCGCTTGCTATATAACCGAACGAAACGCCCGTATCGGGGTTGGGACGGTTGTCGCCGCTGTCCGCGCCGCTATCAGCACCACTGTCCGCGCCGCTATCAGCACCACTATCAGCGCCGCTGTCAGCTCCACTATCAGCACCACTGTCAGCGCCACTATCAGCTCCACTATCAGCACCGCTGTCTGCACCACTATCAGCACCGCTGTCAGCTCCACTGTCAGCTCCCGAATCGCCATCTCTTCCGGTAAGTCCGTTTGCAATATCTCTTCCTGCGTCGGCAACGCCGTCTATAATATCTTCGCCTGCGTTGGCAGCGCCGCCTATAATGCCCTGTGCACCTGCCGATGCGGATACCGCGAGCAGGCACAAAGCAGCGACTGCTGATGCTGCTATATTTTTAAGCATAATTTTTCTCCTATTCGTGCGTATTTTGCGCAAATATTTTCGCGCGTTATATTATCTGCATTCAATTTGCAAATATCAGCGGAGAAATTTAGCTTTGTGTTTTTGGCAATTCAGGAATTTTTTCTCAAAAAGCGCATAAATCTTATATTCTTTCCGTTTGTTTCGAGTACGGGAGAGCTTTCCAGAAGTTCCCAGTTTTTGTCATGCTCGATATCATAAAAGAAAACGTCACCCGAAAAGTTCTCGTAGACGCGCGTTATAAGTGCCTCGCTGCAATACGGCAGCAGCAGTTTATATATCTCCGCGCCGCCTATCACAAAAACCTTCTTTTCGGTGGAGTTTACATATTTTAACATTTCGTTTACATCGCCGAAAACCGTTGCGCCCTTGATTTCGGACAAATTGCGCGATAATACGATATTTTCACGGTCGGGGAGCGGGCGTTTAGGAAAGCTTTCGTAGGTTTTTCTTCCCATAACGACAACGGAATTTTTTGTTGTTTCGCGGAAATGTTTCATATCGAGCGGGAGTCTGCACAGCAAATCGCCGTTTTTTCCTATAGCGCAGTCATTGTCCATAACCAGAATAAGCGTCATGATCATACCTCGTTTTAAATAGTCTATACGGTTATTTTAGCATATTCTGACGGAAAATTCAAGGGCTGTTTAGCAGATAATTCTTAGCGGATCTGTTTTGGGCGGGGAAGAAATTCGCTCCCTTGTATAAAAGTTGTTCTTTTCAAACGTTGTTTCACTAAATAACGTTATCTCGCCCTATCCCCCTGCCCCCTTCCCCGATGGGGAAGGGGGTGAGTGCGGGGCGCTGCGCGCCCCGCACCCTGCCTAGCGAGGACTCCGCCCCCGCAAACCTCGTCGAATGACAACGGGGCGAGTGAGCGTTGTTGAAAGAAATAGCGTTTGACAAGAACCACATGTGGGCTTTGTACAGGTGGAGCGGATTTTCTTTCCCGCTCTAAGGTTTTTCATACTGAATGTACTTCCCCGCTCTACACCTCTCCTAAGATTGCCGTTTTAAAAACACGGTTTTTAAAACGGCAATGCGGGGAAAACTCTTGTTTTCCCCGCACCCTTTAGCGCT
>CANRLW010000084.1 GCA_947631575.1 uncultured Clostridia bacterium | reverse complement strand
GACAACATAGACCGTCTGCTGAAAAAAGCGGCAGGCGACGCGGAGAAAAACGACTATGAAAACTGCGTTTACGAGGGCTACGGGCCCGGCGGAGTTGCGGTAATAGTCGATTGTTTAACGGACAACAGAAACCGCACCGCGGGCGAAGTTCGCCATTATTTTGATAAATTCGGCGGCAATATGGGAACAACGGGCTGCGTTTCGTTTATGTTTACCTTAAAGGGAGTTATCGTCTTAAACAACGAGGACGGCGACATTGACGAGGACAAGGCAATGGAGGACATTCTCGAAGCGGGAGCGGAGGACTTTTCGTTTGAGGACGGAGTTGTCGAGATAACGACCGATCCCGCCGAGGTGGATAATGTTGCGGCGAAGCTTAGAAAGCGCGGATATGACGTTATTTCCGCAGAGGCAGAGCAAGTGCCGTCAACATACACAACGCTTACAGACGAAGACCAGCTGAAGAAAATGGGACTTCTTCTCGAGGCGCTAGACGACAACGACGACGTTCAGAACGTCTGGCACAACTGGGACGAGCCTGACGACAATTGACAGCGTACAGTTTACAGTATGCAGTTATGGTGTTCACTTCGTGAATGATTTAGATTGTTTTTAGATTATCATAGCGTATGAAACCGTGTAAGGCTTTGTACGCTTTTTATTTTGTTGTTAAGGGCAGGGGAGCGGTTTTTATGTTACGGGACTTGAAATTTTCAACATTATATGATATACTGTGAACGAAAGGTGATGTTATGTTATGAAAAAATTTCACGGGTATTATAAGAATGATAAATACGGCGTCGGCTGTAACGGAAAAACAATTTACATATACGACAGCAAAAACACGGAAATAGCTAAATTCTCCGACTTTCCTTATGCCTACAACGCGGCGTTCATGCCGAACAGCAATATAATCGCCGTAAAGTCAACAGAGGGCTGTCTTGGGTTTTACGACCTTGATAAATTGTCGCTTATCAAGCTGCATACGATCACCAAAATCGGCTGTCAGGACGAGGGCTTTGCGTTTTCGCCCGACGGGGATCTTTTCTACAACATTGAAAAACCCCAATCCAACACCGAAACCGAGCTTTCCGTTTATGAAACAAAGACGTTTTCAAAAGTTGAAACGCTGTTTGCGGACGATGAAAAAATGGTTTTGGACAGCCTTGAATTCGATCCCGAAACGGGCGTTTGCTATATACTCGGCTTTATGCGCAACGAAAAGGGAATTATCGACTACGGATTTACGGCGGTTTTTGACCGCGAAAATAAAACTATAACCGACATTCGCAGGCTTGATTATAAAACCTATGAATATCTTGAGGCTTATGAAAGCTGGGTGCGTGACGGCTTTACCGAAAAGGGGCTTAAAAGTAATTTTATCCTGAGCGAACTTTCGGAAATAAAAAAGACAAGCATAAAAGAGGAATTTGACAAATGCGCCTACAATGGTTAATTAAAATAAATCAGCGAATGTTTTTATATCGGAGAGCGTACAAGACCTGTTGGTTTTGTACGCTTTTTTGCTGTTTGCTCTTGAATTTTATCTGCAAATGGTGTATAATATTGTCAATGATGATTTTTTTTACAACAAGGAGTTCAAAATGTTCGACGGATTTATAAAGACCGCGGCAGCCACGCCCGAAATAAGAGTTGCCGACTGCGTATATAATGCGGTGGAAATAATCAACCTCATAAACAAGGCAAAGTCAGAGCGGGTAAAAATTCTCGTTTTCCCGGAGCTTTGCATAACAGGCTACACCTGCGGCGACCTGTTTTTTCAGCCCTCTTTGCTTGACGGAGCGGAAAAAGCTCTGCGGAAGATCCTGATTGCAACCGAAAACTGCGACATGACAATAACTGTCGGCGCGCCGCTTAGAGTAAACGGAAAAGTCTATAACTGCGCCGTTGTTATCCAGAATGGGGCAATTCGCGGCGTCGTTCCCAAAAAGTATCTCCCGAATTATAACGAGTTTTACGAAAAGCGCTGGTTTATGTCAGCGCCCGACGAAAACAGCGACGAGCTTATTTTAGGACAATTAGTTCCGTTCGGTATGAACATTGTCTTTGAGTTTTCGGGAATTCCCGAATTAAAATACGCCGTGGAAATTTGCGAGGACTTGTGGTCGCCAAAGCCTCCGTCAATTGACCTTGCGCTTGCGGGTGCTACTATAATCTCAAACCTTTCCGCCTCAAATGAAACGATAGGCAAGGACGAATACCGCGAAAGTCTTATTTCGGGGCAGTCCGCGCGCCTCATCTGCGGATATGTTTTCGCCTCGGCAGGCGAGGGAGAAAGCACTGTAGACCTTGTTTTCGGCGGTCACAGAATGATAGCAGAAAACGGTAAAACGCTTGCCGAAAGCGAACTTTACACAACGGGACTTACCGTTTCGGAAATTGACGTTAAAAAGCTGTACTCCGAGCGTTTAAGAAATACTTCTTTCGAGTGCAAAAACAGTGTTTCTGTCCGAAGAGTGCCGCTTGAAATAACGCTCGAAATGACGCAGCTTACAAGAAACATTGAGGCAATGCCGTTTGTTCCGACAGAGGACAATGAAAAGAACTCGCGTTGTGCGAAGATCCTCGCAATGCAGGCGCACGGTCTTGCAAAAAGGCTAAAGCATATAAACTCAAAAACTGCCGTTATCGGCATTTCCGGCGGGCTAGACAGTTGTCTTGCGCTGCTTGCGACAGTTGAATCAATGAAACTCTTAAAACGCCCCATGACCGATATTATCGCGGTGTCTATGCCGTGTTTCGGAACTACCGTCCGCACAAAGACAAATGCCGAAAGGCTTTGTGAAACGCTTGGCGTAACGTTTAAGACAGTGGACATAGCCGAGGCTGTAAATATCCACCTGCGCGATATTGAACACAAAGACGGAGAACTTGACGTAACATACGAAAACGCCCAGGCACGCGAGCGCACACAATTGCTCATGGATATTGCAAACGAAACAAACGGAATTGTCGTGGGGACAGGAGATCTTTCGGAACTTGCGCTTGGCTGGGCTACCTATAACGGCGACCATATAAGCATGTACGGTGTAAACTGCTCCGTTCCGAAAACGCTTGCCCGGCATATCGTAAGGTATTTTATGAACGTTTCGGAGAACAGCGAGCTTAAAAATGCGCTGAATGACATACTTGAAACGCCCGTAAGTCCCGAACTTCTCCCCGCAAAGGACGGAGAGATATCTCAGAAAACAGAGGATATAGTAGGTCCTTATGAATTGCACGA
>CANRLW010000083.1 GCA_947631575.1 uncultured Clostridia bacterium | reverse complement strand
CGATATGAGCTTTTAGAGCTTATAGGCGTCGGCGGAATGGCGGAAATTTACCGCGCGAGAGATATCCAGGAGGACAGAACGGTCGCCGTAAAGATCCTTAAAACGGAGTTTGCGGGGAGCGATGAGTTCCTTCGCCGTTTCCGCAATGAGAGTAAGGCAATTGCTCTGCTTTCACACCCGAATATTGTAAAAATCTATGACGTCGGATTTACCGATAAGGTACAGTTTATCGTCATGGAATATGTAGACGGGATAACTCTCACGGATTATATCGAACAGCAGGGCGTTCTTAAATGGAATTTTGCCGTTATGTTCACTATCCAGATCCTGAAAGCGCTCCGTCATGCTCACGATAGGGGTATTGTCCACCGCGACATTAAAAGCTCAAATATAATGCTCCTTCGCGACGGCACAATAAAGGTCATGGATTTCGGCATTGCCCGCTTTAACCGTGAGAATAACAATACCGTGTCCGATAAGACGATAGGTTCTGTGCATTATATCAGTCCCGAACAGGCAAGAGGCGACCTCACCGATGAGAGAAGTGATATCTATTCTGTAGGCGTGGCGCTCTATGAAATGCTTACGGGAAAAAAGCCGTTTGATGGGGATACGGCTGTAGCTATTGCGCTGAAACATATGCAGACTGCGCCCAAGCGTCCTACGGAAATAAATGAAACTATACCCGAGGGATTGGAGCAGATAGTTTTAAAGGCTATGCAGAAAGACCCGTCCGCGCGTTATCAGACTGCGGGCGAGATGATAACCGATCTCGAAGAATTTAAGAAAAATCCCGGAATGGTTTTCGACTATAAGTTTGATACGAATGATAATTCACTTAAAGCTATGGCGGGCGTTTCGCCTGTGCTTGAGCTTGAAAAGTCACATGCACCCGTAAAGGTCAGCGATTATGACGAAGAAGATGATGAAGACGAAGAGAACGAAGAAGATGAAGAAGACGAATACGATGATTACGACAATGAGCGCCGTTCGCCTATAATCCCGATTTTGTTCGCGGTAGGCGCAGCAATCGTTGTGGCGGCTGTGTTCCTTATTCTCTTTTTGTTGTCCCAGCGTTTCGACAAGGGAAGTTCCGACAGCTCTTCAAGCAACGGCACTCTCCATGGTATTGTTGTTGAAAACGGCGAGTTTGCAATGCCGCAGCTTATCGGAAAGACATGGGAAGAAGCAAGTAAAGAATATGGCGACGGTTCTCTTATGACCCTTGTAAAACAGGACGAATACAGCAGCGAGTATGCCGAAGGCTATATATTTGAGCAGGGTACGGTCGAGGGAAGAATGGTTAAGATCGGCTCTACTATAGTAGTAAAAGTAAGTATGGGCAACAGAAAGGTCGAGATCCAGGATTTCCATGACAGAGATTATGAGGCTGTAAAGAAACAGCTCGAAAGAGACGGCTTTAAAGTCAAGGTTTCAAGTATGGAAAGTGATGAGATAGCCGAAGGCAGAGTAATTTCGACCGAGCCGCCTGCGCATGAATTTGCGGAACAGGGAACGACCGTTGTTGTTTATGTAAGCATGGGCGCGGCGGAAAAGATGAAGATCGTTCCGAAACTTGAGGGAATGCCCCTCCAAGAGGCACTGAACCGCTGTGATGAGTACGGTCTTATACCAAAGGTAGAGTATGAAGACAGCATTGAAGAAAAGGGCAAGGTATTAAAACAGAGCGTAAAGCCCGATGAAAAGGTAATGCCCGGGACAGAGATAACCCTAACGGTCAGCAGCGGCGAGCTCCCCGAAAAGGAATACACCTGGAGCTTTACTCTTCCTCAGGGTATATCTGGAGACTTCCAGTTCAAACTGTATGTTGACGGAGAACTTTCAGGCACAAAGACTGTAAATGTCGGTCTTGCAGCGTCTAAGACCCAGAGCTATACGATATCGGGTCAGAACGGCACTCAAAAGACATATACGATAATTGTAAGAAATACAGCCAACGGAAAAGAGGCAACTTATATCGAAAGTAACATTACGTTTACCAGCGATTCGTTTGAGGAGCATAAAGTACAGAACAACAGCGGCGTATTCAAACAGCTTTCAGATACTGTTTCGTCAAGCAGCACTACGCCTACGCCGCCACCTAGCTCCAGCACCACTCCCCCCGAGAGCTCGAGCGAGCCTGTAGAAAGTACAACACCTCCAGAGAGTACAACTCCTCCCGAAAGTTCAAGCGAGCCGGTTGAAACCACCCCTGAGCCAAGCGAGAACATACCCGAATAAAAGCGTATTGTATCAGAGATATGATTGAAAGTACATTTAAAGGAATAATAACAAAGTCCGTCGGGGGCGTCTATTATGTTGACGCCCTCGGCGGTGATTTTTGCGGAGAAAACATAAAATGTGCCGCACGCGGAATTTTTCGCCAAAGGGGAATAAGTCCCTCGGCAGGAGATATGGTGACGGTAGGGGTTTCGGAGAATGCCGAGCCTGTTATTAAGGAAATATCCGAGCGTAAGAATTATCTTTCCAGACCTCCGCTTTCAAATCTTGACAGGATCTTTTTTGTAAACAGTACAGTAGAGCCGAAGGTAAACAGGCTTATCCTTGATAAGCTCATTGCTGTTGCCGACAGCAAAGACATTGAGCCTATAATAGTTTTCACAAAGATAGACCTTGAAAAAGCGGGAGAATTGCCGGATATATACCGAAATATAGGGATCTCTGTCTGCGCGGTTGACAATATAACAGGCGATGGCGCGAATGAAGTAAGAGAGCTGATAGGCGAGGGGATCTCGGCATTTATCGGAAATTCGGGAGTAGGGAAATCGAGCCTGCTTAATGTTCTGTTTCCCGAGCTTTCGCTGAAAACGGGGGAGATAAGCCAAAAGCTCGGCAGAGGCAGGCACACTACCCGACAGGTAGAGCTGTTCAAGATCGGAAACGGCTATATAGCAGACACACCCGGATTTTCGACAGTGGACATCGGGTGTTATTGCGATATTCCGAAAGACGAGCTTGACGGGGCATTCAGGGAGTTTCGGGAGATTACGCCGAAATGCAGGTTCGCAAATTGCCGCCATATAAAGGAGAGCGGGTGCGCAGTAAAAGAGGCGGTAAAAAACGGTCAAATCGCGCAAGAGAGATACGACAGTTACGTTAAAATATTTGAGGAGTATAATGGGACTAACTTTAAGAGGTAAGAGATAAGAGGTAAGAATAAGTTTCGAGCGGCTAACAACGTTTAAAATCAAAATAATAAAACGGGCGGCGCACAAAAGTTTTTTGAAAAGGGATTCCAAAGGGGAAAAATTTTTTTCAAAAAATTTTTCCCCTTTGGCGGGGGTACGGGGG
>CANRLW010000082.1 GCA_947631575.1 uncultured Clostridia bacterium | reverse complement strand
TCGTATACCTTTTCGTTCTGAAACGAATTTGAATAAGCCGTGAGCTTATTTCCTGAAAGCACATAAAGCACTCCGCCGTTTACGTCAAATGACGTGACTTCTGAAAATAACTTACTGCTTTTTTCAGAAAGGTCGTCGTTGTATACAACCGCCGTCTGCCCGTTAGAGGCGGTGTCACGGAAGAAAATTATTCTTTCTCCTTTTGTTTTGCCTATGCCCATAACTGTTTGAGAAAACGTATTCTGAGCTTTAATTTTTCCGTCCGACGCATTCAGCAAAAACAAGCCTTTTTCCGTTACGCCGTATATTCCGTCGGAACAGTATTCGAGCGAATACGGCAGAACGTTTCCTATGTTCTGTCTCCAGAGAGCGTCCTGCTCTTTGGTCAAATCAAAGCACAAAACTTCTGTAATAAACTCGCCGTTTTTCTCGCCGACAACTGTCAGATAAACATATTTTTCATCATCGGAAAAGCATGCCTGCATTATTCTTTCTGTAGGCGACGCATAGCGGAAAACCTGTTTTCCATCGTCATTAAAGACACACAGATAGTTTGAATAGCGCGTAGCAGTCGTTACGACAGCGGAGCGTTCATTTTTGCCTATTGCCGCAAAAACTATAGTATCATCGAGCGTCTTTGAATATACCTCTTCACTTCTGGAATAGACCTTAAAGCCTTTTCCGTTCTTGTCGAAAACGAGCAGACGCTTTTCGCCCGAAACAACGCTCGGCTCTCTGAAACCGTGCTGTATATCAGCGATCTGACCGCCTTCGTCGGTAAATGTATAAACATAGGTATCCGTGAGGAGATAGAAATTTGTCCCCAGACTGTCCATAACATAAGATGTACTTCCAGGCAGCTCGACGGGAAAGCCGCCTTTTCCCGCGTTTACCGCTATGTCATGGAAAGGGGCTATTATCTTCTCCCAGTTCACCACAACAAGAACTATCGCCACAGCAATGACCGCAACGACAATTGTCCTTATAACAAACGTTTTTTGTTTTTTCTTTTTGATAACTTCTTTTAAATCGACTTTTTTGTTGTCATTGTTTTCCGTAAAGAACCACCGCCATTCCCCGATAACATATTTCCCCAAATATTACCCTATCTTATTTATTATACCACAATTATACCCTATAAGTCAAGTGCTAATAAAAAATCTCATTCAAATACAATCCGCAGGGTGGTAAAGTCACTCCGGCAAGCTCACGGTCGCCTGTTTTAAGGGCGTTTTCTATGTCGGAAAATGTTCGCTTTCCCTCGCTTATATAAACAAGAGTGCCTGCGATTATCCTCACCATATTGTATAGAAAGCCGTTTCCCTTTATCTTTATCTCCACAATTCCCTCGTTATTCTCTACAGAAAGAGAATAGACTGTCCTTACCGTTGAATTTACCCGCTTTTTGCCCTCTGCGCGGCAGAATGCCGCAAAGTCATGCTCGCCCAAAAACAGCTTTGCCGCCGCTCTCATTTTCTCAATGTCAAGAGGGAGCGGATAATGATAAGCGGGAAGGAAAACATCACGGAGCGGCTTGTTGTTTATAAGATAAACATACTCCTTGGCTTTCGTGCAGAAACGCGCATGAAAGTCGCCGTCGGTTTCTTCGCAGGACAACACCGCTATATTGTCAGGCAGGAGCGCGTTTAAGCCTTTTACAAAACCTTCGCAGGGAATGTTGTTTTCAACCTTGACATTAAAGCAAAAGCGCCTTGCGTGAACTCCCGCGTCCGTCCTTGAACAGCCGTATATAACGGGCGGCGCCGTCTGCAAGAGCTTTCCGAGCGCATTTTCTACTACCTCCTGAACGGTTAGGGCGTTGTCCTGACGCTGAAAGCCGTGATAATCCGCGCCGTTATAGGAAATAAACACTTTCAGGTTTCGCATTTTCTTTCTCCTTAGCCGTTCCTTATCCGTTCGGTAATAAAAACCTTAAAAGCGGCGAAACGCTCCGCCGCTTTTGAATGTACAACAGATCAATGGTGGAAAAGTCTTATGCCTGTAAACGCCATCGCTATGCCGTATTTATCGCAGGTCTCAATAACGTTGTCATCACGAATAGAGCCGCCGGGCTGTGCGATATACATAACGCCGCTCTTATGAGCGCGCTCTATATTGTCTCCGAACGGGAAGAATGCGTCGGAGCCTAATGCCGTTCCCTTCATTGTATCGAGCCACTCGCGCTTTTTCTCGCGGGTAAATACTTCCGGCTTTACCTTGAATATCTTCTGCCATGCGCCGTCTGCGAGAACGTCCATATAATCCTCTCCTATATAGAGGTCAATTGCGTTGTCGCGGTCAGCGCGGCGTATATCGTCTACGAACTGAAGATCCATTACCGTGGGAGACTGCCTTAAATACCAGTTGTCAGCCTTTGTTCCCGCAAGGCGCGTGCAGTGTATTCTCGACTGCTGTCCTGCGCCTATGCCTATCGCCTGACCGCCCGAGGCGTATGCAACGGAGTTTGACTGTGTATATTTAAGCGTGATAAGCGCAAGTGCAAGATCGTCGCGCGCCGCTTTGGGGATATCCTTGTTCTTTGTCGGGATATTCGCGAAAAGTTCGTCATTTATCACAAGCTCGTTTCTTCCCTGCTCAAAAGTAATGCCGAACACCTGCTTGCGCTCGATCTGTTCGGGAATATAATCGGGGTCTATCTTTATGACATTATATGTTCCTTTTCTCTTGGACTTTAAAATTTCAAGAGCGTCTTTGTCATAGCCCGGAGCAATAACGCCGTCCGAAACTTCGCGCGCTATAATTCTTGCGGTAGACGCGTCGCAGACATCGGACAATGCGATAAAATCGCCATAGCTTGACATTCTGTCAGCGCCTCTTGCTCTTGCATATGCGCAAGCGAGCGGCGAAAGCTCGCCAAGATCATCAACCCAGTATATCTTTGCGAGGGTTTCCGAAAGCGGAAGTCCTATAGCCGCGCCCGCGGGCGAAACGTGCTTGAAGGAAGTAGCGGCGGGCATTCCCGTTGCTTTTTTCAGTTCCTTTACAAGCTGCCAGCCGTTAAAGGCGTCCATAAAGTTGATATAGCCCGGTCTGCCGTTAAGCACCTCTATAGGCAGATCCTTGCCGTTTTCCATGAAAATTCTTGACGGCTTTTGATTAGGGTTACAGCCGTATTTAAGTTCCAGTTCGTTCATATTGTCCTCCTTAAAAATTATGGATATGCCAGCTACTTTTACCTTCAAAACCGTAATACAGCCCGTCAACAAGCCATTTCCCATCAACAAGCCTCATCACGAATTTATGCTTTTCTTTAAGTCCTCCCATTTCATAATGAAATTCAACAATTGCCTTATCGGCGTTGCGCATTTTAAATTCCGCCAGGCATTCGCCGTTTACATAGCCGAACTTCTGCGGATTTCCGTATTGCCCCGCATAACCGCGCGACAACAGTTTGTCGGTGCAGTTTGGCTTTAGCAGAGAATACATTCTCTCGCGGTATTCTTTCATCAG
>CANRLW010000081.1 GCA_947631575.1 uncultured Clostridia bacterium | reverse complement strand
CTGTCCTCCTGGATATCTCTCGCGCGGTAAATTTCCGCCATTCCGCCGACGCCTATAAGCTCTAAAAGCTCATATCGACCGTCAAGCTTTTTTCCGATATTACTGTCCATTATAATCTTTTCCCCTTTTGATCACACTTGTTTCTGAGCAACAATACCAATACAATTGTATTATACCACACTTTTCAGCAAAAGTCAACCTTTTTTTCGGCTGTAACTAAACTGTAATAAAACTGTAACAAATCTGTAATAAATCAGCCTGTGTATAAAGTCAATCTTCAGACTGCAATAAGCGCAACGGATATATTATCGTGTCCGCCGTTATCGTTTGCATAGTCTACCAACTTGCGGCAGCAATCGCGCGGCTTATTGTCAAAGCATATATCAAGTATATCGAGATCGTCGCCGTATGCCGAAAGCCCGTCGCTGCACAAAAGCAACATATCCCCGTCGTTTAAGTCAAGCTCGAAATAATCGGGAATTATCTCATCTTCTGCACCCACAGCGCGCGTTATTTTACTTCTTTTCGGGTGTACCTTTGCCTCTTCTTCGGTTATAATTCCCTTATCTACAAGCTCGCGGACATGAGAATGATCTTTTGTTATCTGTCTTATGCACTCGTCGTCGCCCTCGCAAAAGAGCTGGTATGCTCTGCTGTCGCCCACATTTATTATATGCGCGGTTTTTTTATATACGATAGCTGCGACGCAGGTCGTTCCCATTATCTCGTCTTCGTTTTCCTTGGGATACCCGCGCACGATAGAATTTGCCGCGACAACAGCCGTTATGAGCAGATTTCGTATGGCGTTACTTCCGAGGTCTTCGTTAAAATATTCTTTTATTCTTTTTGAGACCATATCCACGGCAAGCTTGCTAGCAAGTCCGCCGCGGCTCTCCCCGCCCATTCCGTCGCACAAAACGGCTGCACAGGCATTCGGGCAAAGTATTTCTCCCCAGACGTTATCTTGATTTTCTGTTCTTTCAAGACCAATATCCGTTTTAGAATATATTTCCATAATGCACCCCTTTTCAGCAGGAAGTTATACTGTAATGTTATTTGTTGAATTGCTGTAATGTAATTGTTTTAATTGTCAATTATTTTCTTCCAGGTCGTCGCGCCTTAGCTGACCGCAAGCCGCATTTATATCCGCTCCGAGAGTTCTGCGTATCGTCGCGTTTAGTCCCGCCGCGCAAAGCCGCTTTTGAAATCTTTCGACCGAACGACTTTTTTTGTATTCGCGCTCTTTAACTTCGTTTATCGGTATAAGATTTACATGGCAGTTTTTCCCGCCAAGCAGCTTTATAAGCTCGTCTGCCGACGCATCGTCGTCGTTTACTCCTTCTATTAATGAATACTCGAATGAAATTCTCCGCCCCGTGGCATTGAAATAATCGTCGCAGGCTTTCATCAATGTTTTGAGATTATAGCGCTTGTTTATCGGCATTATCTCGCTGCGCTTTGAGTCAGTCGCCGCATGGAGCGACACCGAAAGCGTAACGCCGAGCTTTAATTCAGATAGCTCGTATATCTTATCCACCACTCCGCAGGTAGAAAGCGAAACTCTTCTCAGGCTGAAACCGCTCTCGGAAAGTATCTTTAAAAACTTTACCACGTTTTCAAAATTGTCCAAAGGCTCGCCTATGCCCATAAGTACTATACTGTCAACGGGCTTTCCGCTGTCGCGCTCGCTTTCGTATATCTGTCCGAGTATTTCCGATGGTCTTAAATTTCTTATCCAGCCCGCAATGGTAGACGCGCAGAACTTACAGCCCATTTTACAGCCGACCTGCGTTGAAACACAAAGGCTGTTTCCATGGTTATATTCCATAAGCACGCTCTCGACCGATGACCCGTCGCTTAGTCCATACAGATATTTTACAGTATTATCTATACGGCTTACAAGTCTTTTTTTAATTTTTGGGCGATATATACAAAATTTTTCGGAAAGTTGCTCGCGGAATTGTGCAGAAATATTGCTCATCTGAGAAAATTCGCTGACCTTTTTTATATGCAGCCAGTCGAAGATCTGTTTTGCTCTGAATTTTTTCTCGCCCATAGCGCAGATCTGTTCGGTCAGTTCATCAAGTGAAAGCGAAAGAATGTCTGTATTGTCCATAAACTCCTCATTTTATACGTCTGAATGCCGCGGTAAAAAAGCCGTCGCCGCCGTCCTTTTCGGGGAAGAACGTTCTCATGGGGCTGTTTGTTGCGCCTTCATACGGGATAGGCTGTACAATGAGAGAAAACTCGGGGTGGTCCTGTGCAAAAGCCTGAGCGACATTGTCATTCTCACGGCGCGAAAGCGTGCAGGTCGAATAGACGAGAGTTCCGCCGACCTTTACATACTGCGATGAAACCTCAAGGATCGCCCTCTGTAGCGTAGGGAGATCGTCAAACTCGCTCTCGGATTTATACTTTATCTCGGGCTTGCGTCGGATAACGCCAAGCCCCGAACACGGAACGTCGCACAATACTCTGTCCGCCTTTGGAAGTGTTTCATCAAACCTTACGGCGTTGTTCTGTCTTGCCTCTATTATCCTTAATCCTAAGCGCTTTGCGCCTTCGGCTATAAGGTCTGTTCTTGCGTTGTAGAGGTCGAGGCTGAAAATATGTCCGTTGTTTCCCATAAGCTCCGCCATTGTAAAGGATTTTCCTCCCGGGGCGGCGCACATATCTATGACCGTTTCATTTACTATCGGTCTTAATGTAAGGCAGCAAAGCTGGCTCGAAACGTCCTGTATATGGAACAGACCGTTTTTAAAGGCTTTGAGCTTTTCTATATCCCCGATTTTATTCAGCTTTATACAGCCGTTCAGCTTTGGGTTTATCTGCGCAGAAACGCCCTCTTTTTTAAGCGCGTCTATAAGATCCTCGTCTGTCGTCTTGTAGGTATTTACCCTTGCATAGAGCGGCGGAGCGCCGAGAGAGGCGTCTAATGCTTTTACGGCATTTTCCTCGCCGTATTCGTTTTTCCATTTTCTCGCCAGCCATACCGGGCAGGAATATTCTATCGAAAGCTTTTCTTCTTCCGAAAGTCCTTCATATGAAACTTCCTTATTCTTTCTCAGAAAACTTCGGAGCATGCCGTTTACATAGCCCTCGGAGCTGTATAGTTTCATCTGCCTGCAAAGCTTTACGCTTTCGTTTACAGCGGCGCTTTCGGGTATGGACGGCATATACAAAAGCTGGTAAAACCCGACGCGCAATACCGTCGCGGTCTCTGTTTCTATCTCTTCAAAGTGTATCCTGCTGTTCTGCGCTATAATATAATCTAGCGTCATTTTCCGCTCTGTAACGCCATAAAACAGTGCCGCGGCAAATGCTTTGTCGCGCTCGGAAAGCCCCTGCTCCGAAAGTTCCTTGTCGAGCAGGATATTTGAATACGCTTTTCCGCTGTCCATTTTCAGCAGCAGCTTTACCGCCGTATATCGTGCGTTTGCCATTTTCTTCTCCTAAACAAATCGGTGGTTCGTTTATTTTCCGAGCCTTGTTCC
>CANRLW010000080.1 GCA_947631575.1 uncultured Clostridia bacterium | reverse complement strand
TGCTCGGTCTGACGGGCGCGGGAATGTTTGCTATACCGATAGAGCTTTCAGTAAAGCTGATAATTATGATAGTAAACCTTTTCGGGAGTGAGCGCAGGGCGTTTATAGGGCTTAATTTCTTCGGCGCTTGGATCTTGGCGGGAATATGCGCGATACTTGCGGCAATGGCAGCGCTCGGGAATATGAAAATGCTGTGGAGAAGTTCAGCAATAACGGCGGCTGTCGCGGTTTTATGCACGGCGGTTTCTTTCGGCGTAAACGAAAGCCGCCAAGAGATACGCTTTGTCGGAAACAGCACGACAAACGCGGCTGTGGTATTATGCGGCGAAAAAGCGGACGTTTATATTTCGGGGAGCGGGGTTGGAATTGCCGACGACATTTCGCGATGTATGCGGGAAAACGGAGCGTATGAGATAAAGACGCTTGCGGCGCTAGATTCGGACTTCAGCGGTGAACTTGCATTAAGCGAACTTTTACAGCTCACCGATATAGAGAGCATTGTTCTTAGCGAAAACATTTCGGGAATACCCGCGCGGCTTGTCAATAAAAATTCAACATTCCGCGTAAACGGCATAACTATTGCGTCGGCAAAGACTTCGGACGATGAAACGAGCGCGGACATTGTTCTGTATCACGGAACGATTACAAAGCCGCCGCAGACAAGCGCGGAGCTAGCGGTATACTTTACGAACACAAGCTATGAGCTGCCGGAAAACAGCGTAAATATATACAGGAACAGGGACTATTGTGTAAAGCTTGACGGCAATGCAATAGTTGAACTAAGACCGTAGTTAAAAATATTCAACGACCAAAGTGAGGTTTAAAATATGTCGGATCATGTATCAATGCCGCTGGCTCTGGCGGCGGAGCAGTTTGCAAAGCTCCCGGGGATAGGTATGAAAACAGCGCAAAGGCTGGCTTATTATATACTTAATCTTCCCGAAAACGAAGTTAAGGTTTTTGCGGAGAGCATAATAAAGGCGCGGGAGAGCGTTCATCTGTGCTCGTGCTGTCAGAATTTTACGGAGCGGGATATTTGTTCGGTATGCTCGGACAATGAGCGCGACAAGAGCGTTATATGCGTTGTGGAATCTCCAAAGGACGTTTCGGCGTTTGAGCGCGCGGGGGGATACAACGGGCTTTATCATGTTCTTCACGGGCTTTTGTCGCCTATGGACGGAATAACGGCGGAGAACCTGAAGATAAAGGAGCTTATTTCAAGGCTTGCCGACGTGAAGGAAGTAATAATGGCGACAAACCCGACGGTCGAGGGAGAGGCAACGGCAATGTACATCGGGCGGCTGATTAAGCCTATGGGGATAAAAGTGACAAGGCTGGCATACGGACTGCCTGCGGGTTCGGCGCTGGAGTTTGCGGACGATGTCACGCTGTCAAAGGCGCTGGAGAATAGGAACGAGATCTAAGCAAGGCACAAAGAACTCAAGGGGGACCCTTTTAAAAAAGGGTCCCCCTTGACCCCTTCCAAAACTTTTATGTGCCCTTTTAGAGGTTAGAGGTTAGAAGTTAGAGGTTAGAAGTTGTTCTGAGCGGCAAACAACGTTTGATTTCCAAACCACCAAACGGGCGGGCGCACGAAAGTTTTTTGAAAGGGAGCTTGAGGGAAAACTTTTTTTCAAAAAAGTTTTCCCTCAATAACGATTCTTAGCGCTAAAGGGTGCGGGGAAAACAAGAGTTTTCCCCGCATTGCCTTTTCAAAGCCGTGCTTTGAAAAGGCAATCCTAAAAGAGGTTTTGAGCGGGGAAGTGCTTTAAGTGAGAAAAAGCTCAAAGCGTGAAAGCTCTTTCCTTCCGCCTTTTTGTCAACCTATAGTACAAATTAAAAGGCAACACGCCCAAACGAAAGTTTGGGCGTGTTGTTTTAGGAAAGGTAATATGAAAATTTCAGAAGTTATCAGTGTTTCTTTCTGGAAATTACAACCGCTGCGCCTGCGAGGGCAACAACGCCGAGCGTAAGTGAAAGACCTGCAACGCCTGTGTCGGGGCTTGTTGTGCTGCCGCTGGAGTTGCTGTCGGTGGTGCTTTCAGAACCGCTGTTGTCGGTGGTGCTGTCTGTGGTGCTGTCAGTAGTGCTTTCTGTGGTGCTGTCGGTTGTGCTTTCGGTAGTGCTGTTGTCCGAGGAAGTTTCGCTGTCGCTTGAATTACTGTCGGTTGAGCTTTCATTGTCAGTGGGAGCAACGTAGTTGTAGTGGATAACGGTAGTTTCGGGCAATCCATTTTTGGCTTTGTTTTCTATTTTTGCCCATTGTTCCTCTGAACCTGTATAATATACGTCTTTAAGACTTGTGCAGCCATCAAAAACTTCTTCGCCAAGTTTTGTCACGCTGTCGGGAATTATTACGCTTGTAAGATTTTTACTGTTTTCAAAAGCCCCTCCGTTGATCAACGTTACCCCTTCGGGAATTATTATGCTTGTAAGATTTTCGCAGCCGTAAAAAGCGTCATATTCGATTGTTGTAACTCCATCGGGAATAGTATATGTACTTCCTTCCTTAGCACACGGATATAATTTAATACTAGTTTTATCCTTATTGAACACCACTCCGTCAACAGAAGATAAAGTTTCACTGTTTTCCGAAACAGTTACGCTTTTAAGGCTGGGGGTTAATTGATTTCTCACGCGAAGATACTTTAAAGTTGAAGGAATAGTCAGTTTTTCAAGATTTGTACAACCATAAAATGCAGGAAACTCGTCAACACCTCCGTCATAGATATCCGTCACGCCTTCAGGAATAACTATCTCCGTAGCCTCCATTCCCTTTTTTGTGACACCTTCTACTTCTGTCTCATAAATATAGAGGTTTCCGCTAGGGTCAATAACGTTTCCTTTTTCGTCCTTTTCTACCGTCTGCGAGCTTTCCTCTGCGGCAAATGAAACAACTGCCGTTGTTGTCATAAGCGCGCCTGCCAAAAGAATTGCGCTAAGTTTTCTCACTTTCATTTTTAAATTTCCTCCGTTCTTTTTGCGGTATGTTATTTTTGCTGCGCAATTTCCCGCAAAAATAAAAAGTGCGCAGCCGAAACCGCGCACTTGTAAAAATGCTGGCTCCGAATTGCTGCGACACAAGTTCTTGTTCCAAAAAAGGTTACAAAAAAAGCAAGCACTCTTACCCCAGTAAAAGTAACCTTTTTGAACAATATTCACTTATGTCGCATTTTCATTCTAACACATACCCCAAGATTTGTCAATAGTTTTTTTACAAAAACGCCATTATTAAATTTTAACGTTCTTGCTTTTCCGCTCAAAAGCAAATGCAATTCTAAGGCGGTTTTACGCTCAGAACATCTCTATAAAATTTCCGTTTTAAAAACACGGTTTTTAAAACGGAAATGCGGGGAAAACTCTTGTTTTCCCCGCACCCCAGATTCAATGCCGCAGGCATTTAATCTGATGCGCCTTGCTAACGCGACGGGGCGCTGCCCCCGTGCCCCCGCCAAAGGGCAAAAATTTTTTGAAAAAAATTTTTTCCCTTTGGAATCCCTTTTCAAAAAACTTTAATGCGCCCGCCCG
>CANRLW010000079.1 GCA_947631575.1 uncultured Clostridia bacterium | reverse complement strand
AATAACGCTCACTCGCCCTATCCTGCTAGAAGTTAGAGGTTAGAGGTTAGAGGTAAGAATTTGTTTTGAACCGCGAACAACTTCTTCTTTTAAACTCTATCTTCTAGCATCTATCTCTTAAAAACGCTGTTTCTCTCAATAACGCTCACTCGCCCCATCCCCCTGACCCCCTTCCCCGAAGGGGAAGGGGGAGGGTTCGGGGCGCTGCGCACCCCGAACCCCGCCTGTTGGCAGTTGATAGTGTACAGTGTAAAGCAGTCAGTAAATGATGAACCCGCCTTGCGGCGGGTAGGATTTAGATTGCTTTTGGACGATAGGCACACGAGTAGCTCTTAACGGTATATTCAAAAACGTTTTAGTCAGATAACAATCTAATATTATCCGCGAAACGGATACATTTTACTGCATACTGTCCCAGCGTTTTCCGCCAAAGGCGGATAATGCGTACACTGTCAACTGACTACACGTCGCTCAATACAGCTTTAACTCCTGTTCTCAACGATCTTGTTCTGTTCCTTGAAATTGATATTCAGCGAATAAAACGGGCATTTCAGCGAGATCAGCTTTCCGCTTGTGTCCGCCGTTATCGTCACCGGCTTTTCATTAAATTCCGTTTCTACCGTAATTACCCCGTCCGAAACTATGCGGTTGTCCGCAGTTATTTTCGGCAGAGTTTCCACCGCCCTCGCAATTATCTCCGGCAGAACGGTATATGTATCGTTCTCGTCTACCCCGAAATTGAGCGACCCGAGCGTTCCGCTTAAGCCTTCCTCGTTTATTCTCAATTTCATTCCCGCAAGCGCCTTCGGCTCGGTAAACGTAAATTCCCAGTCATTCTCGGCGTAGTATGCAATATCAGCCGCCGCCTCGAGCTTTCCGCATTTTATCTCTGCCGAATAAGTATACCCCGCGCCGAAATCGGGCTTTGTCTGTACAAAAGGATTATTCTCCGCGCACCCGCCCAGCATACAACAACAAAGCGCGAGCGCGAATATCTTCGGTGTTTTCTTCATGACAGCCTCCTTGATGTGCCGCTGTTGCGCGGCAATTTCTTGAAGGCAGTCAGAGATTTTCGATAATGTCGCTTGCAATTATCCTGCGTTTCGGCATCGTCTTTATAAGCTCGTCGGCGGTATGCCCGTGAATATACGCGCCCTCAATTGCCGCCTTTGCCGCAGGAACGCCCTGCGCCAGCATCGACGCAATTATTCCCGTCAGAATATCGCCGCTCCCGCCCTTTGCAAGTGCGGAATTTCCTGAGGCGTTTACGCTTATTTCATTCCCGCCCGCTATTACCGTATAACAGCCCTTGAGCAGAACTACGACCCCGTATTCCTCGGAAAACGCCTTTGCCGCAGCTATCCTGTCGCGCTGAATATCGGAAACCGAAAGCCCGCTTATGCGCGAAAATTCCAAAGGGTGGGGAGTTATCACAGTATCGCCTGTCCTTGCCTTCAGAATATCTATATTCTGCGAAAGCGAATTTATTCCGTCCGCGTCAATAATAATCGGACAACTTGCGTTTTTTATGACAAATTCCGTCATTTTGCGCGTTTGTTCGCTGTTTCCCAGCCCGCAGCCTATCGCAACTGCGTTCATTTTCGGCAGGACGTCGGCTATCTTTTCTTCCCAGCCGCTTGCAATAAAACCGTTTTCGTCCTCGTAAAGCGGCAGATAAGTCGTTTCGTTTATTGCCGAGCCGAGCATTTTTACTACTGATATAGGCGCAGCCAAAGTGCAAAGTCCCACGCCCATTCTGAGCGCCGCTTTTGTTGACATTGCCGCCGCTCCGCAGTAATTAAGGCTGCCCGCTATATTAAGAAGTCTGCCGAACGAGCCTTTGTGCGATGAGGGAAGTCTTTTCGGGAGAACGTCCTCTGCGCTGTCCTTGAAAATTGCCGAATATTCTTTATAACATTCGGCGTTTATACCTATATCCAAAAGCTCGGCTTTCCCGAGAATATCCGCGCACGCGGGGATTATAAGCCCTTTTTTCATTGCCGCAAGAACAAGCGTATGTGTGGGCTTAAAGCAATTTTCGTCAAATTCTCCCGTGTCGGAGTTTACTCCGCTCGGAACGTCGATCGCGAATCTAAGCGGTCTTTTATTTGCGGCAATGAAAAGCTCTGCGATATTTTCGGGAAGTTTTCCGTGAAAGCCCGTTCCGAAAACGCAGTCTATTATAATGTCCGAGCTTTCTGTTATTTCAAGACAGCGCGCCTTGTCCCGTGAATAATTAAACGCGCTACAGTCATAAAAGCCGCGCGCGGTATCCGTTTTCGGCTCGCCGTTTGCGAGAATGACTTCACAGCGAACATTATGCCCGCGCAGAACTTTTGCTATAACAAAGCCGTCGCCGCCGTTGTTTCCCGCTCCGCAAAGAACGGCGGCTCTTGCATTTTCGCCGCAAAAGCCGAGAATATATCCTGCCGCGGCAGTACCCGCGTTTTCCATAAGCTGTGAGTATGACAAGAATTTTCTGTCACATTCCGCCTCTGCCGCTTTCATTTGTGCATTTGTAACCACATAGTTCATGATAGCTCTCCTTTATGCGTCAACGTCGCTGTTCCCGCCGACAACTCTTATTTCAAGCCTGTGCGGCAGGCACACTATCGGCACAGAGCCGTTTATTTTCCCCTGTCTTACGCATATTTTATCGGGACAGTCAGCCTCTGCCACGCAGATCTTACCGCCCTCTACTTTTATTTTATTGTACCCATCGTCACATTCAACGGTAAACTCCGTATTTTCGGAAAGTGAAACGGACTTTATAAGTTTTCCGTCCTGATAAATTTCGGCAACAGGGCCGGGCTGTGTAAAATTGTACATAAGCAAAAAGACCGCCACGCCTGCCACGGCGACGGCGGCTAGAACAATTGCCGCGATAATGATTTTCTTATTCATTTAATTCATCACCTTTGAGGATAATACCAAGCTTTTCGGTATAATCCGCTAGTTCGTTTTCATAAAAGTCGGCGGTTTGTTTAAGTGTCTCCTGATCTCTCTCGGAAAAGTCATACACCGCGCAGACCGTAAATCCCGCAGCTTTAGCGGTCCTGACGGCATACAGCGCGTCCTCAAACACTACCGTTTCATAAGGAATATTGCAGGCGTTTAGATATGCGCTTTGCTTTGACTTGTCGGCTTTTCCGTAAATCTCGCTAAAGTATTTAAGCAGGTCGAGGCGTTCCAGCGACTTTTCCGCTAAATTTTCGTCCGATGATGTAACAAGCTTGATCTGAACATTCAGCATTTTAAGACGTTCAAGAATTTCCCTTGCGCCGTTTTTTGGTTTTGCCTCGTTCAAGTAAAAGTATTCCGACATCTTGACCGCTTTTTCAATTATCTCATCTTCCGAAAAACTGAGCGAATATTCAGCCTTCAGCAACTTTGCCGCGTCTTTAAGCGACATATCCCACAATCTTTCCGAAAGGTCGGGCGCGGGGATCTTTCCTATTGAGCGCAAAAACTTTTCACCCAGAGTTTTCCACATTCCGTTTGAATCCAGAAGAGTTCCGTCAAGGTCAAAAATAGCGAATTTAATCATTAAAACTCCTTTTCTAGAGGCTGGAAACTGTTTCGAGCGTCAAAGTGCTTTTTCGTTCAAACCACCAAACGAGCGGGCGCACGAAAGTTTTTTGAAAAGGGAGTCCAGAGGGAAAAA
>CANRLW010000078.1 GCA_947631575.1 uncultured Clostridia bacterium | reverse complement strand
TTCAGCTTGTATCCTCCGCCTTTTCCGCTTGCGCCGTCAATGACCTTGTTCTTCATAAGCACAGGCATTATCTGCTCAAGATATTTAAGCGAGATACCTTGACGCATAGCGATCTCTTTCATCGGGATATAGCTCCCGCTGTCATGCTCCGCAAGGTCAATAATTACCCTCAGCGCATAGCGTCCTCTGGTGGATACAAGTTTCATCGTCTTTCTCCTTGTTTAATCGTTGCTTATTCGCCAAACAGCTCGGTCGACAAATATCTGTCGCCCGTATCGGGGAGAATAACAACTATGTTTTTCCCTTCGCTTTCGGGGCGTTTAGCTATTTCAATTGCCGCCCATAACGCCGCGCCCGAAGAAATTCCGACAAGAACTCCCTCTTTTTTGCCTATGAGCCTGCCCGCCTCAAATGCGTCATTGTTTTCAACGGGGATTATCTCGTCATATATCTTCGTGTTCAATACCTCGGGAACAAACCCCGCTCCTATTCCTTGGATCTTGTGCGAGCCCGCAACGCCTGTCGATAATACTGCGCTTGACTTCGGCTCAATAGCGGCTATCTTTATGTCGGGATTTTTCGATTTAAGATATTCGCCCGCTCCTGTAATAGTGCCGCCCGTGCCTACGCCCGCGACAAAATAGTCAACTTTTCCATCGGTGTCCTCCCATATTTCGGGACCCGTCGTTTTTCTGTGCGCCTCGGGGTTTGCAGGGTTTGTAAACTGCGATGGGATAAATCCACCGGGGATTTCTTTTGCGAGTTCTTCCGCCTTTGCTATTGCGCCCTTCATTCCCTTTGCGCCCTCTGTAAGAACAAGCTCCGCGCCGTATGCTTTCATAAGCTGTCTGCGCTCAACTGACATTGTTTCGGGCATAACTATTATTATACGATAACCTCTAGCCGCCGCTACAGACGCAAGTCCAATGCCCGTGTTTCCGCTCGTAGGCTCGATTATTACCGAATCTTTATTCAATACGCCTTTTTTCTCCGCGTCGTCGAGCATTTCCTTGGCAACTCTGTCTTTTACAGAACCCGCGGGGTTGAAATATTCGAGCTTTGCCAGTATCTTTGCTTTAAGTCCAAGTTCCTTTTCAATGTGTACAAGTTCAAGAAGAGGCGTTTTGCCTACAAGCTGGTCTGCCGAAGTATAAATTTTAGCCATAACAATTTCTCCTTAATCATAAATCTAATTTATTCAACGGCTTTAAACGCCGCGTTAAGCGCCGCAATAAGGTCGTTTATGTTTTCCGTTCCTATAGAAAGCCTTATGGTGTTGGGCTTTATGCCTTGTTCGAGTAGCTCGCTCTCGGTTAGCTGAGAATGTGTGGTGCTTGCGGGGTGAATAACAAGGCTCTTTACGTCCGCAACATTTGCCAAAAGCGAGAATATCGCAAGATTGTCTATAAACTTCTGCGCAGTCTCAGCATCTCCCTTTATCTCAAAGGTGAATATCGAGCCGCCGCCGTTCGGGAAATATTTCTTATACAGCCTGTGGCTCGGCTCGGTTTCGAGCGAGGGGTGATGAACAGCCTCTACCTGCGGGTGGGAGTTTAAGTATTCAACAATTTTCAGCGCATTCTGAACGTGCCTTTCAACTCTTAGCGAAAGCGTTTCAAGCCCTTGCAGGAACAAGAACGCATGGAAGGGCGAGAGCGTTGCGCCCGTATCTCTCAGAAGTATCGCTCTGATATACGTCACAAACGCAGCTTTTCCCGCCGCCTGTGCGAATGAAACTCCGTGATAAGAGGGGTTAGGCTCGGATATCCACGGATATTTTCCCGATTTTTCCCAGTCAAAGCCGCCGTCAACAATAACGCCGCCTATTGCTGTACCGTGACCGCCGATGAACTTTGTCGCCGAGTGTACGACAATATCCGCGCCGTATTCAAGCGGTCTTACAAGATAAGGCGTAGCAAACGTCGAATCGACAACAAGCGGTATACCGTGCTTATGAGCGACCTTTGCAACTTCTTCAATGTCGATTATGTTTGAGTTGGGGTTTCCGAGCGTTTCTATAAATATAGCCTTTGTGTTGTCCCGGATAGCATTTTCAAATGAATTTTCCTCTTCGGGGTCAACAAAAGTCGTCGTTACTCCCGTAGAAAGGGGAAGTGTATGCGCAAGCAGATTATAAGTGCCGCCGTAGATAGTTTTTGAGGCTACTATGTGTTCACCACTTCTTGCGAGAGCCGAAATTGTATAGTTTATAGCCGCCGCGCCCGACGCGGTAGCAAGAGCGCCCGTGCCTCCCTCAAGAGCAGCAATTCTCTGCTCGAAAATGTCCTGGGTGGGGTTTGTAAGTCTGCCGTAGATATTTCCCGCGTCACGAAGTCCAAAGCGGTCTGCGGCATGCTTGCTGTTATGGAATACGAAAGACGTGCTCGCGTATATGGGCACAGCGCGCGCGTCGGTAGTAGGGTCTGCGGTTTCCTGTCCTATGTGGAGCTGTTTTGTTTCAAAGCTCCAGTTCTGTGAATTTCTGATGTCTGACATAATAAAATGTTCCTCCTAAAATATTATATTATTGTGTTTTTAAAAGCCGATCATATTATTTAACGGCACATTCGGGATTTGGAAGAACAGATCATACATCGTCTATAATATCTGCGTTTCATTGTTCGCTGCCCTTTCATTCTTTTCTATATTCCTACCAATCAAGTAGGTTGATTATATTATAAACCCTATCGCCTACTTTGTCAATAGGTTTTTAAAAATTTTTTCAAATTTTTTCCTTGGTGTAAATTCTACTACAAAACTCTTCCTAAAGTAAATTTCATTTCTAAATTCCACTGTGGAATTTACCAGCTTGTATAAAAACCTATTTGTGGTTCTTTTCAAACGTAGTTTTTCTACATTACGCTCACTCGCCCTATCCCCCTGCCCCCTTCCCCGAGGGGGAAGGGGGAGAATGCGGGGCGCTGGCGCGCCCCGCGCCTCGCCCTTTTAAATGTTAGAAATAAGATGTAAGAAATCAAAGGTTGTTTTGGAGATAAAGATTTTTGATGTTTGGATAATATGGCTTTATATACAGACTACTAAATTCCACTGTGGAATTTACTTTGGAAATTTACTCTTTTTTTCCTTGTTATACCTGTTTTGCTCAAATGTACTTTTGTCAATGATGTGAGACAAAAAATATAAAAAAATAAGGAGATCAAAATAAAGTTGAGGATAGGAATTTGTGCCGTTGAAGAGAGGGCGTAGCCCGAACGGAAACGGCACAAATTCGGGCGCGGGTGCGAGAGGGTGCACGATATAAAAACGAAAGCGGCGCATTAGCAGGCATGAGAGCAATCGCGAAAACGGGTGCGGCTAAGCCAGTAACGCGCAGTTAATACCGTGGTCTAATCGCAGATTTTTTCAAGCTCTTTGCGCTTTTCAACAGGAGACTTCCAACCTAAAATCGTCATTGGAATATGGTTCGAACGGCGCATATATCTTTTCATCTGAATTAGCAAATCCTCATAAGAATAAAATCGAAGATAATTATAGAACCTTTCCTGATCGCTGCGGTGGCTTCGTTCAACCTTGCCGTTATGCCAAGGCGTTCTCGGTCGTATCAGCTTGTGTTCAATTCCATTTTCATAACAGAATTTGTCGAAAATATGTATTCGTTTTGTTCTGACGAAATTTGTAAATTCCGCACCGTTGTCGGTCTGAAGCTGTATTGGCGCATAGCCGAAATAAGTGATTGCACGCTTTACAAAGTCAACCGTTGAAAA
>CANRLW010000077.1 GCA_947631575.1 uncultured Clostridia bacterium | reverse complement strand
CCCGAACTTCTCCCCGCAAAGGACGGAGAGATATCTCAGAAAACAGAGGATATAGTAGGTCCTTATGAATTGCACGATTTCTTTTTGTACAACGGGATACGCTGGTGTTTTTCGCCGAAGAAAGTTTACAGGCTCGCAAAGTATGCGTTCGGCAGCGCCTATTCTCCCGAAGTTATTTTAAAATGGGAAAAGATCTTTTACAGGCGGTTTTTTGCTCAGCAATTCAAGAGGAGCTGTCTGCCCGACGGCGTAAAGGTCGGCTCGGTTTCGTTATCGCCAAGAGGCGACTGGAGAATGCCTTCTGACGCGCAGGCGGCGCTCTGGCTCAAAGAGCTTGAAGATATAGAGCTTTAAAGGAACTGTTATGTTTGAGAAAACCAAAGAAAAGTTTTTGATCCGCGCGCTTGAAGATGATTTTACTGAATACAAGAACAGAAAGTGCAGGGCTTTCAGAAATGTAATAAGGGTCTGTTTTTTCTTTCACCTTATCTGCGGGATAGCCTGTACTGCGGCGGGGTTTGCGCTTGGGTTTGATTATTCCGCAAATATAGCGGTATGCGTTGGTCTGGATATTGTTATAGCATTTTTCGCCTCGGGTGGGGAAATGACTACAAAAGGCTCGCTGGTAGTGCTCGACATTATTCTTGCAGCAGGGGGAATAGCATACGGCATTTTGCTTTCGGGAAATGACAGGCTTATATGCATAGCGAGCGGAGTAGCGGCAATTATAGGCGCATTGCTCGGAATAGCGCAAATGAGGGCTGCTTATCTTCGTGAATATCTGAGAAGTATAACGTCTGACGGAGCTGAAAAAATGCCTGTTGAGAAAAAGATGAACAAGAAGACCGCAGTAGTGGTGAACAGCGAAATGCGGGAACTTGCTAAAAAACTTAAAGATGTTTTAAACTCAAAGCCCGAAAGCGAGTCGGACAACAAATAAAACTTCGCATTTTTTCGGATAATCGGCTTTTTAACTAACACAAAAACGGAAAACAATTATGACAGTAAAAAAAATTACGCTTTTGGCGGTGTTCATTTGCTTTGCGGGAGCGCTGTCGGCGCTTGAAACGCTGTTGCCGCCGATAGTTCCCATAGCGGGAATACGCGTGGGGCTGGGAAATATCGTAACGCTGTTTATTTTGTACGCCGGCGGTCAGTGGAAAATTTATGACGCTTATATAGTCGCGGTGCTGAGATGTTTTCTGGCGGCGCTAATTACAGGGTCGCTGATGAGCGCGATTTACGGGCTTGTCGGAGGTGTTTTAGCCTGTACGGCTATGCTCATAGCGAAAACGCTTTTCCCAAAGGACAACGGCAAATGCGACACAAGATTTCTGCCGTTTACGGGAGTATGCGGAGCAATTTTTCATATTGCGGGACAAATGCTTACGGCGGTTTTGATCTACGGCTCAAAGTACGTTTTAGCATACACTCCCGTTTTTCTCGCAAGCGCGATAATCGGCGGAGCATTTACGGGAATATGCACAATGCTGTTGCTGAAAAAACTGCCGAAAAAACTTTTGGAACATATAAAGAATAAATAACCAGACTGTATAAAAACTTAATTTTCAGGCTGTGGAGAAAGCCTGAATAACGGAGGGCTTATGAAACTTCTTCTTATCGACGGAAACAGCATAATGAACAGAGCGTTTTACGGGATACGTCTGCTTTCAAATACAAAAGGCGTTCATACAAACGCTCTCACGGGCTTTCTGAACATCTATATGAAACTTCTGAAGGAAGAACAGCCCGACAGGGTCGCGGCGGCGTTTGACCTGAAAACACCGACATTCCGCCATAAAATGTACGAAGAATATAAGGCGGGACGGCATAAAATGCCCGATGAGCTTGCGGAGCAGATGCCGATAATAAAGGACATTCTGCGTGCAATGGGCGTAAGCGTTCTTGAAACAGAAGGCTATGAGGCTGACGACATCATAGGCACGCTTTCCAGAGCCGCAAAGGAAAACGGCGCGGAGTGCATTATAAGCACAGGCGACCGCGACAGTTTTCAGCTCGTAAACGAAAAAGTAACTGTGCGCCTTGCGTCAAATAAAGAGGACATAATTTACACCCCCGAAAAGATAGCGGAGGTTTACGGAGTAAAGCCCCTCGAAATGCTCGAAGTAAAAGCGCTTATGGGCGACAGCTCCGACAATATCCCCGGAGTAGCTGGGATAGGCGAAAAGACCGCGCTTTCTCTTATTTCAAAATATCATTCGGTCGAGTGGATATACGGACACCTTGATGAAATAGAAACCTCAAAGTCCGTAAAAGCAAAGCTCGAAAGCGGAAAGGAAAGCGCCTTTCTTTCGAGAAAGCTCGGCGAGATATGCCTGAATGCGCCCGTGTCGGAAAATCTTGACGACTACAAATTCGGCGAGGGTGACAAGGCTCAGGCGGCGGGAATACTGCGCGAGCTTGAAATGAATTCGACGCTCAAAAAACTAGGTCTTGACGGGGAAAAGTCAAAGGCTGTAAAAATTGCTCCGAAAACGGAAAGCAGCCCCGAAACCGCCGCAAGAGCGGATATTGTCCCCGACAAAGAAGAGTATGACAAAGAGGCTCTGAATATCCTGATCGAAAACGGAGAGATAGCTGTTTATCGCGGCAATGAAATCTTGAGCGGCGAGCTTAAAGCCATCCTCGAAAGCGACGAGCCAAAGCACACCGACAATGCCAAAGCCATTTACGCAAAATGCCTTAAAGATGGCATAGAGCTTAGAAACGTAACGTTTGATACAACGCTTGCGGCATATCTGCTCGACGTAAACGCAAGGGATTATGACATATCGGGCTTGCTCGCAAAATACAGCGCGGACGATATAAGTATGCTCAATGTCATTCTCTACAGCAGGATATGTTCCCTCGGCATGTTAAAGGTACTGCGCGAGATAGAGATACCTCTCGCAGAGGTGCTGTCCTCCATGGAAAAAGAGGGCATTGCCACAGACTCGGAGAGCCTCAGAAAATTCGGAAATGAGATATTGCCGAAAATAAGCGGTATTGAAGAAGAAATTTATGCTCTGGCGGGTCATGAATTTACCGTAGGCAGTCCTAAACAGCTCGGAAAAGTTTTATTTGAGGAGCTTGGTCTGCCGTCGGGAAAAAAGAGCAAAACAGGCTATTCTACAAATTCGGACGTGCTCGAAGAGATCGTTGACAGACACCCGATAGTGCAGAAAGTAATTGATTGGCGAAAGCTAACGAAATTATACAACACTTATGTAAAAGGTCTTCTTGCGGCAGTTTCCGAGGACGGTAGAATGTACACGACCTTTAAGCAGACTGAAACGCGCACAGGCAGAATAAGCTCCGCCGAGCCGAATATACAGAATATCCCCGTAAGGACGGAAATGGGAAGAGAGTTCAGAAAGTTCTTTACGGCGGGCGAGGGGAAACTTCTGTGCGACGCGGATTACAGCCAGATAGAGCTTAGAGTTCTCGCGGCTCTTGCTGACGATAAAACGATGATAAGGACGTTTGAGGAAAACCGCGATATCCATGCGGAAACAGCCGCGTCGGTATTTAACCAACCGATAGAGTGGGTCGACGACGATTTGAGGCGCAAGGCAAAAGCAGTTAATTTCGGGATAGTATACGGCATAGGCGCGTTTTCTTTGGCTAAAGACATAGGCTCGTCACTTTCCGAGGCAAAGAAATATATAGATGATTATCTTGTTCATTTTTCGGGAGTCAAGACATATATGGAAAAGGTATGCGCGTCTGCCGAAACCGACGGATATGCGGTGACATTGTTCGGAAGGCGGCGTTTTATTCCCGAGATACTTTCGCAGAACAAGACCGTAAAAGCCCTCGGAAAGCGCATAGCCATGAATACCCCCATTCAGGGAACAGCGGCGGACATAATAAAAATAGCCATGGT
>CANRLW010000076.1 GCA_947631575.1 uncultured Clostridia bacterium | reverse complement strand
CAAAGTGCTTTTTCGTTCAAACCACCAAACGAGCGGGCGCACGAAAGTTTTTTGAAAAGGGAGTCCAGAGGGAAAAAATTTTTTTCAAAAAATTTTTTCCCTCTGGCAGGGGCGCGGGGGCAGCGCCCCTGCAACGCTCAAAAGCGCATCAGGTTAAATGCCTACGGCATTGAACCTGGGGTGTGGGGAAAACAAGAGTTTTCCCCACATTTCCGTTTTAAAAACCGTGTTTTTAAAACGGAAATCTTACAGAGATGTTTTGAGCGTAAAACCGCCTCAGAATTGCATTTACTTTCGAGCGGGAAAGAAATTTCGCTCCGCTTGTACAAAAGTTGTTCTTTTCAAACGCAGTTTTTCTCAATAACGCTCACTCGCCCTATCCCCCCTGCCCCCTTCCCCGATGGGGAAGGGGGGTGTGTAGGGCGCTGCGCGCCCCACACCCCGCCTTGAAACACGAAAATCGGGCGTGTAAGTTGGTTTGGGAACGGAGAACACGATTTCGTGGAGTGCCTTTCGGCTGTTACTGAATACCGTCCATTGTCTACTATCAACTGTCATCAGCCTTTCTACTAAGCCTTTCCGAGTATTTGTTCCTGAACTCCTCGAATGTTCCGTTGTCAAGCGCCTCGCAGATCTTGTCCATAAGGGTGTTGTAAAAATAGAGGTTGTGCATGACGCAGAGCCGTCCCGCAAGCTGTTCTCCCGATTTGAAAAGGTGACGTATATACGCCCTCGAAAAATTGCGGCAGGTCGGACAGTCGCATTCTTCGTCAAGCGGGCGCGGATCGGTCTTATAGCGCTCGTTTGTGGCGTGCATTATTCCGTGCCAGGTGAATATGGTCGCGTGTCTGGCGTTTCTGCTCGGCATAACGCAGTCAAACATATCTACCCCGCGCCATACTCCCTCAATAATGTTCGAGGGCGTTCCAACTCCCATAAGATAGCGGGGCTTGTCATCGGGCGCAAAAGGTAACACCTCGTCAAGAATATGATACATGACCTCCGTCGGCTCTCCTACCGCAAGCCCGCCCACGGCATAGCCGTCAAGCTCCATTTCTCTTATGACTTTCATATGTTCAATTCTGATGTCGTCAAAAGTTCCCCCTTGGTTTATCGCAAACAAAAGCTGGTTTTTGTTAAGCGTTTCGGGCAGGGAATTGAGCCTTTGCATTTCAACCTTGCAGCGTTCGAGCCAGCGCGTTGTTCTCTCGACAGATTGCTTTACATAATCATAAGGCGACGGGTTTTCAACGCATTCGTCAAACGCCATAGCAATGGTCGAACCTAATTTCGACTGTATCTGCATGCTTGTTTCGGGACTTAAAAACAGTTTTTGCCCATCGATATGCGAGGAAAAATAAACGCCCTCTTCTTTTATCTTTCTCAGCTTTGCGAGGGAAAATACCTGAAAACCGCCGCTGTCCGTAAGTATGGGCTTGTCCCAGTTCATAAATTTGTGGAGTCCGCCCATTTCGTATATAACATCCTCTGTCGGGCGAAGATGAAGATGATAGGTATTGCAAAGCTCAACGCGCGTTTTAAGGCTTTTTAGGTCTATCGAGGAAACGCCGCCCTTTATCGCCGCGGAAGTTCCGACGTTCATAAAAAACGGCGTTTGTATATCCCCGTGGACGGTGTGCAGAATTCCTCTGCGCGCGCGTTTTTCGGTTTTCAGAAGTTCAAACATAATATACTCCAATGCGCGGCGGGAGTGCCGCCTGTTTTTGTATAATAACCTATTTGTGGTTCTTTTCAAACGTTATTTATCTATATAACGCACTCTCGCCCCAGCGGCAGTATACAGGGTACAGTGGACAGTGTACAGTAAAATGTGTCCGCTCCGCGGACATTATTTAGATTGTTTTAAGTCAATAGGCACACAAGCAACCTTTTACGGTTTTGTCCAAAACGTTTCAGTCCGATAACAATCTAAATCCTACCCGCCGTTAGGCGGGTTCATTTACTGACTACTTTACACTGTACACTGTCAATTGTCAACAGCCCGGCTTAGCGTTATGGCAAGGATATCGTCGCTGTCGGGATTTTTCATGTAGTAGTTTGTGGTCTCAACAGGGCGGTAAATGCCGTCGTCGCCTAGCTGTCTTGTAACAATGCGGCGCGTGCGTTCGCCCCTTTCATAAGCGGCGATCTGGTCGTTTATGTCAAAGGTGTCCGAAAACAGTTTCTGGTCATCGGGGTACATTGTCGACGCGCCGTGAACAATAAGCTCGGTGTAAACTCCCGTAGACGGGCAGGAGCGCGTAGAGAAATTCTCGTATGCCATCATGTAAAAGCTGTTTCGGGAAAGATTGCTCATAATGACAAGCGGGAAAGCCTTAAAGACAGCGTTTAAAAGCAACTGTGACGCCGTAGTAGATGACTGAATAAGCAGAATGTCCTCAGTTTCGGTCTCCTTTGCCGAGCTTATGAGAGTATTGCGGAAATCCTCCTCAGGCATGGGTCTTGCAAACAAAAAGCCTTGTATAAGCTCACAGCCGCAAGTTCTTAAAAAGCCGAGTTGTTCTTTTGTTTCAACGCCCTCTGCAACGGTTGTCATATTCAGCCTGTGGGCAAACTCAAAAATTGCCTCGAGAACAATTCTTTCCTTTTCGTTCTCGCAGTTATGCGAAAGAAGTGATTTGTCAATTTTAAGCTCGTCCGCGGGAACGTCCTTTACAAAATTGAGCGACGAAAGCCCGCTGCCGAAATCGTCAATTGAAATAGCAAACCCCGCGTCTTTAATTGACTTTACAAAGTCAATTATGTCCACACCTTCAAGCGCTAGGGCGGACTCGGTTATTTCTACTTCTAAGTATTTTCTCGGAACACCGAAACTGTCGGCGGTCTTTGCGAGCCTTTCCGCAAACCCCGTTTCTCTTGCGTGCAGGCGGGAGAAGTTGGTAGAGATCATTACCATTTTTCTGCCGGCTTTAAGCTCATCGGCAATAAAGCGGCAGGTTTCCCTGAAAATGTACCAGTCAAGCTCAACAATAAGCCCTAGGTCTTCGAGTAGCGGAATAAACATACCGGGCGAAATAACAACTCCGTCCGACATCTGCCAGCGGGCTAGAGCCTCCGCGCCCTTTATTTTTCCGTTGAGGGCATTGAACTTCGGCTGATAGTAGACCTTGATCTCACGGTTTTCATAAGCTTTTTGGATAAGGTCGCTTATGTTGTCTTTGTTTAACTCAATTAGCATAATAAACCTCCTTCAAACGTTCAGACTGTATATAAAGCCCCATCTGCGTCGTCAGTTTTACAGAGTTTTGCGCGTAGCGCATAATTCGAACAGCCACAAAGGCTAGTTGCAGTAACACTTCCTAGCATCTGGGGCTTTCTATACAGTCTGAAGTTGGACTTTTTATACATGCTGAAATATTTTAGTTATTTTCTATATTCTAACATATTTAACAGTATTTTTGAATTACTTTTTGTTAAAAAAATGTTTTTCGTCAAAATAGCCATAATTTAGTGCTGTTGTCAGTTGACAGTGTACAATGTATGCATTATGCACGCATTATCCGCCTTCGGCGGAAAACGCTGTATGCAGTAAGAGAGGCAAGGTTGTTCTTTTCAAACGTTGTTTCTTTCAATAACGCTCATTCGCCCCAACCCCCTAACCCCCTTCCCCGATGGGGAAGGGGGAAAAGTCGCGGGGACTCCGTCCCCGCGACCCCTGCTGTCAGTTGACAGCAGACAGTGTACAGTATGCAGTAATAGTCGAAATGCTGTTTGCTAAATATAACGTATAAAAAGAAAAAAGAGGCTAGATTTTAAACTCTAACCTCTTACCTCTAACCTCTAACCTCTAGTAGGATAGGGCGAGTGAGCGTTATTTAGAGAAACAGCGTTTGAAAAGAACAACGGCTTTCGCACGTCATATTCAGCGGACAACCTTTTGGCTTAAACTCTAGCCTCT
>CANRLW010000075.1 GCA_947631575.1 uncultured Clostridia bacterium | reverse complement strand
GGTGTGACAACTTTATTTTAACAGATCTCAACCACTTTTTCTATACCTTTTGTCTCACATCTATTGTAACATAACAAAAATCACAAAAGTTTTTTCAAAAAGTACTTGATTTTTATGGGAAAATGGTGTATAATACAATGTGTATTTGTATAGAGTGTTCTCGATTATGGGCGCAGGCCCCGACAGCATTGCGCCGTGAACCATGTCAGGCGGGGAACCGAGCAGCATTAAGCGGAATGCCGTGTGTGTACGGCAAGCCTGCTCTCATAATCGAGAACATTTTTGGATTTATCTTGGGCTTTAAATTATGTCGGCTCTCAGGCTGTAGAGAAAGCCCGTTATCTTGAATGAAACGGCGGTGGGTCGATGTATCTTGCTCTTTATCGTAAATATCGCCCGAGAACGTTTGACGATGTTATTTCGCAGGAGCATATAACTACTACTCTGAAAAACCAGATAAAAAACGGTTCGGCGGCTCACGCATATTTGTTTACGGGTTCGAGAGGCACGGGAAAGACCACCTGCGCAAAGATACTTGCGGCGGCGGTAAATTGCCTTTCGCCAAAGGACGGAAACCCTTGTCTTGAATGTGAAAGCTGTAGGGAGATCTTAAACGGCTCGGCGACGGATATTGTCGAAATGGACGCGGCCTCTAACAGAGGCGTTGACGACGTAAGACAGCTCCGCGACGAAGTTTCATATTCGCCGGTTAGCTGCAAATACCGCGTTTATATAATAGACGAGGTGCATATGCTCACGCCCGAGGCGTTCAATGCGCTTTTGAAAACGCTTGAAGAACCGCCCGAACATGTAAAGTTCATTCTCGCGACAACGGAGCTCCATAAAGTTCCCGCGACAATTGTTTCAAGATGTCAGAGGTTTGAGTTTCGCAGGATAGACGCGGCGCAGAGCGCAGAAAGGCTGCTCGAGGTCGCAAAAAAAGAGGGCGCGGAGCTTGACGAAGACGCGGCGCTGCTTATCTCGCGGCTTTCAGACGGCGGAATGAGAGACGCGCTGTCACTTCTGGACAGGTGCGTTTCGTCGGATAAGCGGGTTACGGCAGAAACCGTGCGCGACTGCGCGGGCGTTGCAGACGACAAGTATCTGTTTGATTTTTCGGAAATGATAGCAAACGGCGACGTTGGCGGCTGTATAAGACTTTTGTCGGAACTTCACAAGAATTCAAAGGATATGGCGCTTATAGTGGACGAGCTTTCGCTCCACTTCCGCGACCTTATGCTGTGCAAGACTGCGCCGGAGGACAAGTCGCTGCTTTCGTGCATGCCGAATGAATACGAGGACGCCGCAAAGTGCGCGGATATGTTTACGCTCGGCGATATATTGAGATGCTTAACACTTCTCAGAGAATGCGCGGACGGAATGGGAAAGACCAGACAGCGCAAGACGTTTGCCGAGATGTGCTTTGTGAAAATGTGTACGGGAGCGTCGGCGGACAGCGGCGAGAGGGCAGTTTCAAAGCGCGCTGAATACCGCGCGGTACAGCCCAAAAAAGAAGAGTTTATCCCTACGCCTCCCGAAAAGATGTCGCGCGAAAGCCGCTATAATCTTAGCCGTTTGCGCGAGGTCACAAAAGAGGTCATAAATCTTAATTCCACGGGAAACGGCGCTGCTGCGAACGAAGAAAACAAAGAGCGCCCCGCAGAGAAAGTTTCCGATGAGGGCGCGCCTTTAGAAGAACCGCCCATTCCCGAAGAGCCCCCGAGTTCTTATGAGAGTGCAAGTCAATTTCCAAACCCGGAAAGTGCAAATAAGCAAGATGAACCGAAAAAGCCGGAAGTTAAAAGCGACTCGAAGGAAACAGAAATTGCCGAAAGCAATGTTGATGTAAAGGCAATTCCCGAAACGGGCGGCGAAGTTTCGGCAGAAACCGAGGATAATGCTCCGAAACGTTCGGGAGATATACCGAACGACGAATGGAAAGGGATAATCGAAAAGTGCGATTTTTTGTCGCAGACACTTCTGAAAAATTCGCAGGCGGAGTTTCACGGAGATTCGCTTGTAGTTAAAACAAACAGGACGTTCCTCTTGAAAAACGCCGAGGCAGAAAACCTCAAAGAACTTCAAAAGGCGGTTTCGGAGGCGCTGGGATATAGTGTAAAGATAAGGGTCGAAAAACTTAGTGACAGTTCCTCCGATAGCCTTAGCGAGGCGGAAAAGCTTTTGAAAAAGGCGGGGGATATGGGAATTGACGTCAGGATAAGTTGAGCTGAAAAGCTCCTGTTTCTGAAAAAAGATCGAAAGGACATAATCTATGAAATCAAGACTTCCCGAAGAATATCGCAATTCAAACGCGAATATGAACCAGATGGTAAGAAAAGCTCAGAAGATGCAGGAGGATATAACCCGCGTCCAGGAGGAGCTACAGCAGAGAGAATTTAAAAAGCAGGTCGGCGGCGGCGCGCTTGAGCTTGTAATGACAGGCGACAAGAAACTGAGAGCAGTAACTTTAAAGCCAGAGGTCGTAGATCCCGATGATATAGAAATGCTCCAGGATCTTATAATAAGCGGAGTAAATGAGATAATCGCCGAGATAGAAGAGTACAGCGAGGCGGAAATGGAAAAAATAACGGGCGGAGTTTCAATGCCCGGATTGTTCTAAAAGCAATTGGATAAAGAGGAGCTGTTAAAACTCCCGCCTGTTTTGTTTGCGCCATTTCTGGCGGCAGGAGCGCTGATTGCATACTTTGGCGGCAGCTTTGCGGGCGGATGTATATTCGCCGCGGCTGCCGCTTTTTCGATCATATTTGCGAAAAAGCTGAAGAATACGGTGATATGTTCTGCGGGAACGGCTGTAGGCTCGGCGGCTATGCTGATGTACATGATGTCTTACAGCATTCCTGTCACGGGATATGCGGGGCAGACCGTCACCACGACCGTAAAAGTAACGGACATCACCGATAATTCGGGCGATACCCAGCAGTTTATAGGGGAACTGATGCTTGGAGATCATATGGCGAATGTTGATCTTTCGAGCGAAAGCAGCGTTGAAGTCGGAGACGTTGCAATGGCGGTCATTGATTTGGATCATACCGACAAAGAAAACGAAGTAAGAGATCTTTCAAACGAAATATTTCTTTCGGGGAATGTTACGGAATTTTTAGACATTGAAAAGCAGACCGGCGAGATATCGGATTTCTTTGAACAAATACGAACCGGCATGATAAGCCGCCTTTCCGAAGAGCTTTTTGGCGAGGAAAGACAGCTTGCGCTGTCGATGTTTTTCGGAGAGGACAGCGAACTTTCGCAAACGCTTTCCGAGAGGATAAGGATAAGCGGAGTTTCGCACTTTACCGCTGTTTCGGGAGCGCATTTCGCCGTTCTTGCCTCGGTTATTTTAAGGCTCTTTCCGAACAAAAGCCGCAGAGCGAGAGCGCTGTTTTCGTTTTTTATAACGCCATGCGCGGTGTTTTTCTTCGGGTTTACGCTGTCGGTATTGCGCTCGTCGCTTATGTTTCTGATAATGAGCATTGCGCCGATCTTCAAAAGAGAGCCTGACCCGCTGAACTCGCTTTGTATCGCGGTTTGCATTATACTTACAACAATGCCGCAGGCTGCCCTTGATGTTGGATTTGCAATGTCGGTGCTGGGAGTTTTCGGCGCGGGTATCGCAGGACCTTCCATAGCGGAAAAGCTGTGCGAGCTGCTGCCCGAAAAGGCTAAGTTTGTTTCTGTGCCGATAAATGTCTTTATGTCATCGTTTTGCGCGGTAATTTGTACAGCGCCCGTAAGTGCGGCGGCGTTTAAAGGTCTGTCGCTTAATGCGGTTGTGGCGTCGATATTGATAATGCCGCTGCTGACGGTAGGAATGACGTTTATGCTGCTGCTCGGTCTGACGGGCGCGGGAATGTTTGCTATACCGATAGAGCTTTCAGTAAAGCTGATAATTATGATAGTAAAC
>CANRLW010000074.1 GCA_947631575.1 uncultured Clostridia bacterium | reverse complement strand
AAATTCCTATTCTAAACTTTATTTTGATCTCCTTATTTTTTTATATTTTTTGTCTCACATCATTGACAAAAGTACAAAAAGGGAAGAATTATAAAAAACGTGTGTTGTCAGTTGACAGTATACAATGTACAGTGTGCAATAAGCGGTTCTTTTCAAACGTTGTTTCTCTCAATTACGCTCACTCGCCCTATCCCCCTGACCCCCTTCCCCGATGGGGAAGGGGGAGAGTGCGGGGGCTGCCGCCCCCGCAGCCCCGCTTTGGCGCTGCGCGCCCTGCACCCGCCCTGTCGGCAGTTGACAGGGTACAGTGTACAGTATGCAGTAATAGCGGAAAGGCAGTTCTATTATTATCACTGTTAAAAGCCTTAACGAACTTCCTTCTCGCTCCAAAGTGGTTTCATTCTTTGGGTTGTTTGCCGCTCAAAACTTATTTCAACTGAAAAGCGCTGTTCGGTTATCGTCCGCCGCGCAAGCGGCGGCACGTAAAAGTTTTGGGAGGGGTTTAAGGGGGACCCTTTTTCAAAAGGGTCCCCCTTATAAATAAAATTATTTCGCGTAATCTATCGCTCTGCTTTCGCGGATCATATTGACCTTGACCTGACCGGGATAATCCATTTCGTTTTCGATACGCTTTGCTATATCGTGCGCCAAAACTTTCATATCGTCGTCGTTTATCTGCTCTGGCTTTACCATAATGCGGACTTCTCTGCCTGCCTGGATAGCATACGAGCTTTCAACGCCGCTGTAAGAATTACATATCTCCTCAAGCTTTTCAAGGCGCTTTATATAGTTCTCATAGTTCTCCGAGCGCGCGCCGGGTCTTGCCGCGCTTATCGCGTCGGCAGCCTGCACAAGACAAGCTATGACCGTCTTACACTCAACGTCGCCGTGGTGCGCCTCTATCGCGTGTATAACTTCCGGGCTTTCCTTGTACTTTCTGCACACGTCAACGCCTATCTGAACATGCGAACCCTCTATTTCATGGTCAAGAGCCTTTCCTATATCGTGGAGCAGTCCCGCGCGCCTAGCAAGTGCCGCGTCAACTCCAAGCTCGCTCGCCATTATTCCCGCAAGATGAGCAACTTCTATAGAATGGTTCAGAACGTTCTGTCTGAAAGAAGTACGATATTTCAGCCTTCCTATAAGCTTTATAAGCTCGTGGTTAAGACCGTTTACGTTTGTTTCAAGAACAGCCCTCTGTCCTTCCTGCTTTATGCGGACTTCAACTTCTTTGCGTGCCTTTTCGACAGTCTCTTCAATTCTCGCGGGGTGTATTCTTCCGTCCTGAATAAGCCTTTCGAGAGATATCCTCGCTATCTCTCTTCTTACCTGGTCGAATGAAGAAAGCGTTATCGCCTCGGGCGTATCGTCAATTATAAGGTCAACGCCCGTAAGCGTTTCGAGCGCTCTTATGTTTCTTCCCTCGCGTCCGATTATTCTGCCCTTCATCTCGTCATTCGGTATAGCAACGACCGAAACCGCCGACTCGGACACGGTATCCGCCGCGAGCCTTGAAATAGCAAGTGCAATATATTCTCTTGCCTTTTCGTCGGACTCGTCCTTTAACTGCTGTTCATAATACGATATCTTCAGAGCCTTTTCGTGGTTAAGCTCCGTATCAAGCATTCTAAGCAAATGATCCTTTGCCTGATCTACCGTAAATCCCGATATCCTTTCGAGGATATCCATCTGGCTGGCTTTGAGCTGTTCTGCCTCAGCTATCTTCTCGTCAGCCTTTTTGTGTTTCTGATGGAGCTGTTCTTCCAGCTTTTCCATCTTGTCGTTTTTCTTGTCGAGATTTTCTTCTTTCTGAGCAATTCTGCGCTCTGAACGAGAAATTTCGCCTCTGCGTTCTTTAAGTTCTTTTTCGGCGTCGGCTTTAAGTCTGCTTATCTCTTTTTCGGCGTCTGTACGCATAGCGTATATCTCGTCTTTTGCCTCAACGAGCGCAGTCTTTTTCATAGCCTCGGCTTTTTCGCCCGCCTCTTCGATGATCCTTGCCGACTCTTTTTCCGCAGACTCGAACTGTGCCTCGGCGGTCTTTATGCGGTGTTTTACACCCTGCCGAAAACAGATAAATCCGCTCGCGACCGCGCCGACAACCAATGCCGCTACGCCTATAAGCAAAGCGACATAAATTTCGACTTGCATTATCGTTTCCCCTCCACAAATTTTTTAGTACGCACAAAAAGTGCGCTTAAAATTCGGCGGAGAACATACAATTTTCCTCCCGCAGCATATTGTCATATAAATTTTGTGTATTCATACAAGACTAAGCATAATAATTTGTAAAAAATGACAACAGCTTTTGCGATACCTCCACTCAATATCTATTTTGTTTTTAGTCCCGTTCAAAAGGCAAATATATATTCGGAAAATTTGTCTTGACTACTTTCGGGCTTTCTAAACAGCCCAAGACTTTTATACAGTTTTTTATTTCGTTTTGACAAATCCATTTTGGGCAATTGCATTTGTACATTTTTGCACTTATTCACTTATTCACTTATGCATTTATGCACTTATTCACTTGCACACTAATACAATGACCCGTTTTTATGCCGCTTTATTTTCGGCATTTAAGTTGCGCCTTTTGAAAAGTCCGATATTTGAACGGCAAAGCCTTTCAGCCGTTTAGCCGATCAGCCTTTTCGCCGCTTAAAAAAAGAATAGAAATGTAGTAAATAAGGAGATAACTCCGTAAATCATACATTCAGCCGCCATAACGTTATAATAAACAAAGCGTCATAAACGTCAGGGACAGTCCGCAATATGTTTGATTGCAAACAGTCTGTTTTTATTGTACAACAAATTAAACGAAATGTCAAGTGTACAATTGAATTTTTTCATATATTTTGAAAAAAATTTTAAACACTTTTAGAAAAAAGCGTATAAAAACTATTGAAAATGACTTTATACAATGCTATAATAAAATTGTCGGACAGTTAAGAGATTATTTTAGTAATCAAACTGTATATTAAATCTTTGTCGGCAGACTAAAGTAAAAAGGAGTAAATGAACATGGACTATAAAGAAAGTTTTATAAAATTTATGGCGGACAGCGGGGTACTTCGTTTCGGGGACTTTACGCTTAAAAGCGGAAGAAAAGCTCCTTATTTTATAAACTGCGGAAACTATAAAACGGGAATGCAGCTTGCGCGTCTGGGCGAATATTATGCCGAATGTATAAAAGAACACGATTTAAAGCCCGATGTTCTGTTTGGTCCTGCTTACAAGGGCATACCGCTTTCGGTCGCTGCCTGCACGGCGCTTTACAACAAATACGGCATGGACGTTAATTATTGCTTTGACAGAAAAGAAGTCAAAGACCACGGCGAGGGCGGAATGTTTGTAGGAAAAGAGCTTTCCGACGGCGACAAGGTCGTTATAATCGAGGACGTTATGACGTCGGGAAAGGCGCTGCGCGAGGTCTTGCCGAAGATAAAGGGCGCGGCAAAAATTGATATCGAGGGCATGATAATAACAGTTGACCGCATGGAAAAAGCTCTTGATTCCGAAAAGTCGGCTGTCCGTGAGGCATACGACGAATTCGGCGTTAAGGTTTTCTCAATAGTAAACATAAACGACATTATCAAAGCTCTTGAAAACGGCGTTGTAGCGGGGCGTGAGTTTGTTCCGAAAATGAAGGAATACCGCGAAATGTACGGAGCCTCGGACTGCTGATAAATTCACGGAATTATTACAGGCGCTGCGGGGGCATAATGCCGCTGACAGCGCCTGGTTTTGTGTTATAGCAAAAATTAACCCCCGAAAGATGTCGGGGGTTCAGGTTTTATATACAGCCTGAGGTTTGACTTTTTATACAGCTTGTAAATTTTCACAAACAAGCAATAACCGAAAAAATTATTTTTTCCCGAAAAGTCCGCCTATCTTATCGGCGATGCCGCCGAGGTCGACCTTTGCCTTTACGCCGTCTACCAGACCTTTTATCTGGTCGTCGGGAAGGTCAACGCCTACAACGTCCTCAACTGCCTTTACGGGTTCGCTCTTGAACTTGTCCGCAAAATCCTTGTCGTTCTTGACTTTGTCTACAATTTCGTCAATTTTTGCCTTAATGTCCATTTTTTCAAATCCTCCTGTTTTTTATATCAACGGGCGCTATTGCCCGTTGTTATTAAAATAATGTTCATTTCCTGTCAGCCAGAGCCTCTGTCGATTTTTTCAGCGCGCTTTTTCCCGTGTCGAGAATATTCATAAGATAAAAGCTGTCTTCGCTGTAATTGCGCTCCAGCGGCAGTTTTTCAAGGTTTACATATGCCACAACAACCGCTCCGCAGACTGCGGCGGAATTTGCCGCGCGGACGGTGTTTTCCGAAAGGTCGGCGGTTATCATGAC
>CANRLW010000073.1 GCA_947631575.1 uncultured Clostridia bacterium | reverse complement strand
CAAATTCCTATTCTAAACTTTATTTTGATCTCCTTATTTTTTTATATTTTTTGTCTCACATCATTGACAAAAGTACATATTTCACATAACGTAAAAATAATGAATATACTATAAAATGATCGACAGCCTGAACCTATTTAGTGATCCACTGGCTCATACCTGCTCCCCAGTCGTTGTTAGGGCGCTCGCGAAAGCCGAATTGTTTATAAAACGGCTCTTTGCCTGATGCGGACATTAGGTAAAGTATGATAGTTTCGCCATCTTCAAGCGTGCTGTACATAAAGTCCATTGTACGTTTCATCATCGTTGTTCCTATACCTCTGTGCTGGTATTCGGGAATAACCATTACATCGGTTATGAAATTTGCGTAGCTCCCGTCCGAAAGCACTCTTATCATTCCTATAGCTCTGCCATTGTCGCGGACGGTGGTTATATGAAACGCGTTGTTTAATGCGTTTTTTGCTATCCTGTCGGACAATACTATAAAGTTTACCGCTCGGCGCATTTCCTTATATTCTTCGAGCGTCGGAGCTTTGTCTATGTATTCTATCATATCCCTCTGCCTTTCTGATTTTAAACAATTTCGGAGTTAATGAGTTTTGCTCATTAGCTCCGAATTTTTTATTCTTCGCCGCTGTTGCCGGTCGGTTCATCTTTCTTTTCAAGCTCGACCTTTTCGCCGTCTATGGTTATTTCTCCCGCCATAAGCTTATAGAAATCGGGACCGTTTATCTTTTCATGTTTCATCAGATACTGCGCGCATTTTTCGAGCATATCGCCGTGTACCGAAAGGATATCCTTTGCCTTTTCATAGCCTGTTTCGATAAGCTCGCGTATTTCCGCATCTATCTCTGAGGCGACGTTTTCGGAATAATTCTTGCCCTGAGAATAATCTCTGCCGAGGAATACCTCGTGGCTCGCGTTTCCATAGAGAATAGGACCGAGCTTTTCAGAGAAACCATAGCGCATTACCATATCGCGTGCAACGCCCGTCGCGCGTTCAATGTCGTTTGACGCGCCGGTTGAAATATCGTCAAGTATGAGCTTTTCCGCCGCACGTCCTCCGAGCAGGACAATTATCGACTCTTCCATATAAGTCTTTGAAATAAAGCTCCTATCCTTTTCGGGAAGGTGCATCGTAAATCCTCCCGCAGAGCCGCGCGGAACAATGGACACCTGGTGTACCTTATCCTGCGTCTTGCAGAAATAAGTTGTGATAGCGTGACCTGCCTCGTGATATGCGGTGAGGCGCTTTTCTTCGTCGGATACGACCTTTGATTTCTTTTCGGGTCCTGCGACTACCTTTATGGTCGCCTCTTCTATTTCTTCCTTGGTTATAGCGCGCTTGTTCTTTCTTGCCGCAAGGAGCGCCGCCTCGTTTACAAGGTTTTCAAGATCCGCTCCCGTAAAGCCTGCCGTTGTAGCGGCGATAGTTTTAAGGTCAACATCGGGACCGATGTTCTTGTTTCTGGTGTGGACTTTCAAAATCTCCTCGCGTCCTTTTATATCGGGATAGCTTACTACTACCTGTCTGTCGAAACGTCCCGGACGCATAAGCGCGGGGTCGAGGATATCGCGTCTGTTTGTAGCCGCCATTACTATAATGTTTTCGTTTTCCGTAAAGCCGTCCATTTCAACGAGCAACTGGTTCAGCGTCTGTTCACGCTCATCGTGACCGCCGCCAAGACCCGCGCCACGCTGACGTCCTACCGCGTCTATCTCGTCTATGAAGATAATGGAGGGCGTATGCTTTTTCGCCTGGTCGAAAAGATCGCGCACACGCGACGCACCAACGCCGACATACATCTCTACGAAATCCGAACCCGATATAGAGAAGAACGGCGCGTCAGCCTCTCCTGCAACTGCTTTTGCAAGAAGGGTCTTACCTGTTCCGGGAGGTCCTACGAGCAGAACGCCCTTGGGAACTCTTGCGCCTATCTCGCGGTATTTTCCGGGATTTTTCAGATAATCGACTATTTCAACAAGCTCCTGCTTTTCCTCGTCAGCGCCCGCTACGTCATTGAAGGTGACTTTCTTTCCCGTCATCTGACGAACGTTCGCGCGGGAGAAGGAGTTCATCTTTCCGCCGCCCGTTGTCTGCCTGAAGATAACAATGGTGAATACTACCATTACGAGAACAAGGAACAGATAGGGCAGAAGATTGAGCCAGAATGAATTATCGGAAATGGGGATATAGTTTTCAACAAGGTGATTTTCGGGGTTCGCCTCGTTATACCTCACGCGGTAATTCGCCATTTTTCCGTCTTTGTTATACCCGCTGTTTATATCGTTCAGGAATATATTTACATTCGGAACACTGTAGGATTTTACCTGCTGGGGATCGTTTTCTGTTCCCTTGAGATAATATCTGAGAAGTCCGCTGCCGAGATCCAGCTCATATTTTGAAACGTTCAGGTTATCAAACTCGGAAATAATGTCCGAATATGATACTGCGTCTCTCCTCGAACTTCCGCTTACCATATTCAGAACGGAAACTACTCCGAAGATAAGAAGTAAAATTATCACAAAGTAGATTATTACGCCAGTTAGCTTATTTTTCTTCATTTAAACCGCCTTTCCGCATTGCGCGTGAATTTATATTTACAAGCCGCGGATATCCGCAACCGAAAGATCACAGGCTGTCGATAAAGCCAAGGCTTTATATTCAGTCTGAAAATTATGTACCTTAGGTTTTCATAACTCCGATATACGGAAGATTTCTGTATTTATCGTCGCAATCCAGACCGTATCCCACCACAAAGAAATCTTCTATCTCAAAGCCCGTATAGTCGGCTTTAAAGTCTTTTATAACGCGCCTTGAGGGTTTGTCGAGAAAGACCGCCGTTCTGAGCGATTTGGGATTTTGTTCAAGCAGCAGCGATTTCAGCTTTGAAAGCGTTCTCGCGGTATCTGCGATGTCCTCGACTATGACAACGTCACGTCCCGGAATCTTTGAAAGATCGCCCTCTACTTCGACATTGCCGCTCGAATTTGTCCCGACATAGCTTTTCGCTCTGATGAAATCTATCTCGAGCGGGCACTCAACGTTTCTTATCAGATCGCAGAAGAAAACGCTCGCGCCGCGCAGTACGCACAAAAACAGAGGGTTTTTATCGGCATATTCTTTTGTGAGAAGTTCGCCCATTTCCTTTACGCGGGCTTTTATCTGCTCCTCGGAAAAAAGTATACGTTCAACCTCGTCAGGAAAAAACATATGTTTTCCTCCTACATCAAATTATTATATCATAAGAACTCAAAAATTGCAAACCTATTTTATGAATATTTGCTGAAATTTCCTTGCTGTACACAATAGTTTTCAACACTCAAGTGTGCTTTTCGTTAAAACCGCCGAATTTCTGTTCAATATTTTCCACAAAGCAAATTCCTTTTCTTATCGTAAAGAACTTGTTTTTACAGGGATTGTATCTGGCGCTGCGTTTTGAGAGCAAAGAAAGAGCTGTTTTTATCCTTAGCTCCGACGGCTCAACGCCGCCCTTTATCAATATCTTTCTTATGGCTCTGCTCTTTATCGGATAACTTTGTTTATCTATCTCGGACGTTTCGTAGCCGTTATAGCGTTTTGAATTTTTCAAAGCGTCTTCGGACATTTCTTCGAGAAGGTCGCTGTCACTTCGGAGATTTTTTGTCATTCTCGATATTGTTCCCAAAACAGAAGGATTTATCTTCATCATTTCGGGAAGTATTTTCAGCCTTATCCTGTTTCTTGTAATGTCCTCGGAAAAATTTGTCTTGTCGGTGACATACGTCTGACCGCGCTCTTTGAGGAATTCCTCTATTTCACTTCTGCTCACGTATATGAGCGGGCGGATTATCTTATCCCGAACAGGCGGTATGCCGCAAAGACCTTTAAGCCCCGTGCCTCTTATCATATTGAAAAGGACGGTTTCGGCGTTGTCGTTTGCGTTATGAGCGGTTGCGATATAGGAATTTTCTCCGAAATGTTCTCTTGATTCTTCAAAAAAACCGTAGCGCACCTTTCTTGCCGCCTCTTCAAGGCTTTCATGCTTTTCGATATGCTCTTTAATGCAGACCTTTTTTCTGTAAAGCTCCACGCCCATTTTTTCGCAAAGCTCGGCGCAGAACCGCTCGTCTGCGTCGCTATCTGCTCCGCGAAGTCCGTGGTTTAAATGACAAGCTCCCAGCTTAAAGCCCGTTTCATCGGAAAGCTCTTTCAGAGCGATAAGGAGCGCGGTGCTGTCTGCGCCGCCCGAAAGCGCGCAGACTACAGTTTTTGTTTCGTCAAGGATATCTTTCCCGAAAATCGCCGTTCTTGCACTTTCAATCAGATCCATTTTTTCTCAAGCCTGCTTGAATTCAACATTTACAAACTTTGTATACTCGCCCTTCCAGCCTATTTTTGCAACGCCCGTTTCGCCGTGGCGGTTCTTGGCTATGTTACATTCGCACAATTCCTTGTTCGGATTTGAGGCGTCATAATAGCTGTCTCTGTACAAAAACATAACTATATCCGCGTCCTGCTCTATAGA
>CANRLW010000072.1 GCA_947631575.1 uncultured Clostridia bacterium | reverse complement strand
TTTCCGTCTATTCCCGTGTTTTTGGAAATAACGGTTATCTCCTCGCCGTCATTCCCGCGCTCGGGCATACGCTCCGAGACAGGAGGAACGTTTCCCTCGCCGCCGTCGCCGTTGAAAGAAGAACCGCCGTTTTTGAAAGGCTTTTGCGCGTTCGTATCATTCTGCCCAAAACCGCCGGCATTATTCTGCGGGCGGGAAACACTTTTCACGCTGTCGCTTTCTACGCTTTCAAAACTCTTGCCCGAAAGGCTTTCGTTTTCATCGTTATGTATATCCGAAACGGTTTCCTCTTTTACGGGAGAAACCTGCGCGCTTGCTGTGCTTTCGTCCGCCTTTTGCTCGCTCGGTTTTTCCTCGCGGGGAGGGTCGTTTTGTTTTTCGCTTTCTTTTTTCCACAGTTCTTTTACCGCCTGTGAAAAATTATCCTTAATTCCCATTACAATTCCTTTCAAGCTTTTATACTTACACCGACGGGTGCAACAACTGCACCGCCGCAAAATTCTTTATTAAGACAGCTTTTTCTTTCCAACCAAAAATATTTTTATCCTTTAGGGAAGTACCCAAAGCAACTATCCCCCTATTATTAAATAATACTATAAAAAACAAGATTTGTCAATAGCAACAATCAATAAAACCTGAAAACAATTTTAGCTTTGCCAAAATTTCGGCGTAATATTTGTGGAAAATAGACAAAAGCTGTAAATTTGACGGCAATAATCGACATTTAAACACAAAAGCGGCGCTGTTGTCAGTTGACAGTTGACAGGGTACAGTATTCAGTAAGAGCGGAAAGGTCGTTTTTTTCAAATGTTGTTTTCTCTCTATAACGCTCACTCGCCCTATCCTGCTAGAGGTTAGAAGTTAGAGGTAAGAGGCTAGAGTTTAAGCCGAAAGGTTGTCCGCTGAATATGCGTGCGAAAACCGTTGTCCTGTTCAAACGCTATTCCCCTCAATAACGCTCACTCGCCCTATCCTGCTAGAGGTTAGAAGTTAGAGGTAAGAGGCTAGAGTTTAAGCCGAAAGGTTGTCCGCTGAATATGCGTGCGAAAACCGTTGTCCTGTTCAAACGCTATTCCCCTCAATAACGCTCACTCGCCCTATCCCCCTGCCCCCCCTTCCCCGAAGGGGAAGGGGGAAAGTGCAGGGCGCTGGCGCGCCCTGCACCCCTGTTGGCAGTTGACAGTTGACAGGGTACAGTATTCAGTAATAGCCGAAAAGCTGTCCGCTGGATATAACGTATAAAAAAGAGGCTAGGGTTTAAACTCTAGCCTCTTTATTTCATCAACATTATTCTTCAACGTAAACTTTCTTCATTTTTATATCGTTCAAGGGTCTGTCGTTATAGTCCGTTCTTGTTTCGGCTATCTCGTCTACCGCGTCCATTCCCTCAACAACTTTTCCGAAAGCCGCATACTGCCCGTCAAGGTGGGGCGCGTCTTTATGCATAATGAAAAACTGGCTCGAGGCAGAGTTCGGGTTCATAGACCTTGCCATTGAGATAACGCCGCGCGTATGCTTTAAGTCGTTGGGAACGCCGTTTGCGGAAAACTCGCCCTTTATCTTCTCTTTCGCGCCGCCCATTCCCGTTCCGAGAGGGTCGCCGCCCTGTATCATAAAGCCCTTTATAACGCGGTGGAATATAAGCCCGTCATAAAAGCCCTCGTTTACGAGCTTTAAAAAGTTTTCGACGGTTATCGGTGCTTTGTCGGGATAAAGCTCCAGCTTTATTTTCTTTCCGTTTTCAAGTTCGATCACTACCATTATTTCTTCTCCTCTCCAAGTTCATAAGCTCTCTTTGTACAAGCCTCGCAGGCTTTTATTACACACTCCGACATCTTTCCGCTGTACAGTTCTTCGAGTCCCGCAAGGGTAGTTCCTCCGGGGCTGGATACCTGAGTTATAAGCTCGTCTATTGTCATTTTCCCGCTCGTCATCATCTTTGCCGAGCCTATAAGCGACTGGGCGAAAAGCCTTAAAGCAACGTCTTTGTCTATCCCCGCTTTTTCCGCATATGTCACAATGCTCTTTGCGAAAAGGTAGATAAACGCGGGAGAACTTCCGTTTACGGCGATTATCTCCTTCATCTTGTCCATGGGGATTACTTCCGTTATCCCGCAAGAGCCTATTATTTTCTTTGCAAAAGCAAATTCTTCTTCCGAAACGCCCTCGCCTTTGCTTATAGCTGACGCGCCCTCTCCGAGCATCATCGGCGTATTCGGCATAACAAGAACGACCTTTGCGTTTTTGAATGTCCTCTCGCGGATATACTCTGCGGAAATGCCCGCGCATATTGAAATAAGGGTGAGCTTTTCATTTCCTACTGCTTTAATTTCCGAAAGAACTCCGTCGAGCTGCTGGGGCTTTACCGCGAGAAGAATAAAATCGCATTTCTCCGCAAGCTCGCTTATGCTGTTTGCGGCGGTCGCGCCGCAGATAGTAAGATCTTTGAGCTTTTCGGGATTTTGGTCATATGCGAAAACCGCGGTATTTCCGAGGTTTCCGTTTATGCCTCTGATAATTGCGCCGCCCATATTTCCGACGCCGATAAATCCGAGCTTTGTCATAATGTTTCCTTTCCGCTGTTTATAAATTTATATCGACTGATACGCCTGTTTTGTGACTGTTATTTCTCTTGAACACAAGGTTATACGCCGTTGAAACTATCGGCAGGAATGCAATAAGCAAAATGCAGTCCACGGGGAACTGTATCGCGTTTTTGAGAAGTCTTGCGGGATAGCCCGTAAGAGTTGAACCGTAGACAAATTGTCCTGCCGCCATTGAATTTGTTATGATAAGCGCAAGCGGCGTATAGAACAGATTTATGCACACCGCGACCGACAGCTTTGCCAGTACTATCCTCAATATCTGCCCCGCGCTCTGCTTTTGAATGGTCTTGTCGTGAAGGTCGGCTCTCGTAAGCTTTAATTTGTACAAGAACAGACCGTAGAGCATTGCCGCAAAGCCCTCTTGCAGGGTAAACAGCGGGGAAAACGCTCCCGTCGGTTTTATCATAAAGCTTATGGTGTCCGACACAATGCCCTCTATAAACGCCACCGTCGGACCATACAGCATACCCGTCGCTGCCTTTGTTATAAACGCCACGGATACTTTCAGGTCGTCCGTTATATGGAGCGTCAAGCCCTTTAACGCAAGTTCAAGCGCGATAAGCATTGCCGTAACCACAAGGCAGCGGATGTCTTTAAGCTCCAATGCTGACTCTTTAAAGCTGCCGAAAATATGTCTTTTTGGTTTTTTCGCGGTTTTTACCGCGTCTTTTTTCGAGCGTTTTGGTGTGCTTATCTTATTTACGTCTTTTAGAAAATCAGCCTTGTTTCTTTTTTTAGCTCTTTTGGCTTTGTTCTTCTTATATACATTCCTGTTATTATTTGAAAGAGCCATTGTACTTATCCTCCTTTTCGTCATACATACACATATACACAAAGGAATAAATAAGCCCAATGGCTACTATTCGGTTATGTACAGCGAGATGCGAACATTCCACCGCAAGCGCAGGGCTTATGCCCTCGCGCTTTTCGTCCTTGGGACAACTCTCCGTTCCCACGGCACTTAACGCGGAAAATTCTACTCTGCATCTAGATGCTGGATAGTTAGAGGCTAGAGGCTAGAAATGTAGTCATAAGGTTATTCTTTCATTATAGGGTTTTTCTAGTTTCTAAATACCAGCTTGTTATTTTTATATCAGAAATTGATTTCGTTGCAGATCGTGTAAAGGCGGTCGTTGAAGGGTTTCTTCATGGAAAGAGCCTCTTGTATATCAACGTCGTAAACCTTTCCGTCCTTCATTCCGACAACGCGGTTTCCTATGCCTTTTTCAAGCAGCTCTACCGCATAATATCCCATTTCGCTCGCAACAACTCTGTCGCGTACAGTAGGACTGCCGCCGCGCTGAACGTGTCCGAGAATAGTAGCTCTCGATTCTATTCCCGTAGCGTCTTCTATCTGCTTTGCAATATCAATGGTATTTCCGACGCCTTCTGCGACAACTATGATAAACTGCTTTTTGCCACTTCCTCTGACTTCAAGTATCTTGTCGATAACTTCTTTTATATCCCATTTTACTTCGGGAACAAGGACTGCCGTCGCTCCGCAGGCAATACCCGTATTCAGCGCGATATGTCCCGCGTGTCTGCCCATAACTTCTACTACCGCGCAGCGGTCGTGTGAATGGCAGGTGTCGCGGAGCTTATCTATAAGCTCGACTACGGTGTTCATAGCAGTATCATAACCTATAGTATACTCCGAACACTGAATGTCATTGTCGATCGTTCCGGGAAGCCCGACGCAGGGAATACCCGCCTTTGACAGATCCGCAGCGCCTCTGAACGAACCGTCGCCGCCTATAACGACAACGCCCGCCATGTTTTCTTCTCTGCATATCTGCGCCGCTTTTTCAACGTTCGCCCATTCCTTGAACTCGGGGCAGCGAGCCGTGAAAATAGCCGTACCACCGCGCTGGATAATGTCGGAAACGTCTCTTACCTTCAGTTCGACCATATCGCGGTTTAAAAGTCCATTATATCCTCTGCGGATACCGATGACCTTAAAGCCCTTGTAAATAGCCGTTCTGGTTACTGCTCTCACAGCCGCGTTCATTCCGGGAGAATCGCCGCCGCTGGTGAGAACGCCGATCTTCTTTTCCATAATACTCTCTCCTTTGCAAAAGAATTGCATTTGTTCTAATGTTATTGTACTACAAAAGTTACACACTCGTCAAGTGCATTTTTGCCTAAAAACTGTACAGTTTTAAGG
>CANRLW010000071.1 GCA_947631575.1 uncultured Clostridia bacterium | reverse complement strand
GTCGACGAGCCGAACGCCGAGGGCGTTACGGTCTATCATCTTCATGTCGGCGCGGACGATATGGGCAGAGTTATCGGTAAACAGGGAAGAATAGCAAAGTCCATTCGCACGGTTATGCGCGCGGGCGCAGTCAGAGCCAACGAGAAGATAATGGTGGAAATTGATTGATCACGGCTGTTGATAAATCTTAGCAAGGGAAACCTTTATGGGTTTCCCTTGTCCATCTTTTTTATAGTGAAAATTTTTCCGCAGTTTTAACCTCTAATTTTCAGAATAATGCGTGTTGACTTTTTTTCTTATTTGTGCTATAATAAGTCTAAGCGCGATAATTTGGCAAGATAAAAATTGACATAATTTGACAATAAACGCCGTCCGAATGTTCGGGATATAATTTGTCCGCGAATATCGGGCTATAATTATCATATTTTGTTTAGTTTACATATAAAGTAAAATTACAGGCTGTCTGAAAAGCCTGACATCATTGAGCTATTTATTTTGGAGAGTGATCACACCTTGAAGAGAGTTGGACTTGATATAGGTTCGACAACAGTAAAAGCGGCTGTCATCGACGAGAACAAAAACCTCGTTTTCAGCCGTTATCAAAGACATTTTTCCGATATAAGAAAAACGGTTTCGGATATCTTAAACGCCGTTGGAGAAGAACTTAAAGGAGAACATGCGCTCGTCGCCGTTACGGGGTCGGGCGGTATCTCCGTGTCTAAATGGCTCGGTATTCCGTTTGCGCAGGAGGTTGCCGCGGGAACTACCGCCATAAAAGCTCTTATTCCGAAAACAGATGTGGCTATAGAGCTTGGCGGCGAGGACGCGAAAATTACATACCTCACGGGCGGACTAGAGCAGAGAATGAACGGCACTTGCGCGGGCGGCACGGGCGCGTTTATCGACCAGATGGCGGCGCTTTTAAATACCGACATCGGCGGCTTAAACGAGCTGTCCAAAGAGCATACCACCATATACCCCATAGCCTCGCGCTGCGGTGTGTTCGCAAAAAGCGATATCCAGCCGCTTTTAAACGAGGGCGCAAAGCGCAGCGACATTGCCGCGTCCGTTTTCCAGTCGGTCGTAAACCAGACGATAAGCGGGCTTGCCTGCGGAAAGCCTATCAGAGGAAACGTTGCATTCCTCGGCGGACCGCTGCACTATCTTTCGGAATTAAGACAGCGCTTTATCGAAACGCTTGACCTAAAGCCCGAAAACATCATATTCCCCGAAAACGCTAATTTGTTTGTAGCTATGGGCTGCGCACTTTCCGAAGAGGCGGAGGAGTTTTCGATAGACGAGCTTTGCGAAAAGGGAAACGCTCTCGGAGAAAACCAGCTCCGCGAGGTCGAGAGGCTTGCGCCGCTGTTTAAAAACGAAGATGAACTTAAAGAATTCCGCGCGCGCCATGCAAAAGCCGTTATTCCGACGGCAGAACTTTCCGAGGCAAAGGGCGCATGCTATCTCGGAATAGACGCGGGCTCTACCACTACAAAGGCTGTCCTTATTGACGAGAACGCGAATATTCTCTATTCGCACTATGACAGCAACCACGGCGACCCGCTGAAGTCCGTCATCGGTATTTTAAAGGAACTCTATCCGCTTATTCCGAAGGACGCGTATATAGCAAAGACCTGCGCCACGGGCTATGGCGAACATCTGATAAAAGCCGCGCTCGGAGCGGATTTTGGAGAAATTGAAACAATGGCGCACTATAAGGCTGCCGAAAGGATACTTCCCGGAGCGGAATTTATCCTTGACATCGGCGGTCAGGACATGAAATGCATGCGCGTTAAAAACGGGGAAATAGAGAGCATTTTGCTGAACGAGGCTTGTTCGTCCGGCTGCGGAAGTTTTATAGAAAACTTTGCAAATGCGCTTGGTATGACAAGCGCGGAGTTTGCCGTTCTCGGACTTTCCGCGGAAAACCCCGTTGACTTGGGTTCAAGATGTACCGTGTTTATGAACTCCCGCGTAAAGCAGGCGCAGAAAGAGGGCGCGACCGTCGCGGATATATCGGCGGGACTTTCGTATTCCGTGTGCAAGAACGCGCTCTTTAAAGTAATAAAGCTCCGCGATACCGAATCAATGGGCGATAAGATAATAGTCCAGGGCGGAACGTTTATGAACGACAGCGTTCTTAGAGCGTTTGAACTTATAGTAGGGAAAAACGCCGTTCGCCCCGACAAGGCGGGACTTATGGGCGCATACGGCTCGGCGCTTGTTGCGCTGGAGCGCGACGACAAAAAGGGAAGTACTATAGCGCCGCTCGAAAAGCTCGAGGATTTCAAGGTTGAAAAGACTGCCGCGCGCTGTGGAAAATGCTCGAACAACTGCCTGCTGACTATCACAAAATTCCCCGACGGAAAGCGCTACATAAGCAACAACCGCTGTGAACGCGGCGCTGGAAACGTCTATGCGGGCGACAAAATGCCTAATCTCTACGACTATAAATATCACCTTTTGTTTGACAGAGAGTGTCTGCCCGAGGATAAAGCGCCGAGGGGAGTCATAGGACTTCCGCGCGTGCTTGGAATGTACGAGAATTATCCGTTCTGGCACAAGCTGTTTACGGAGCTCGGATTTTCCGTAAAGCTCTCGCCGAAATCTTCGAGAGCAATTTATGACAAGGGCATTGAAACAATGCCGAGCGAAAGCGTCTGCTATCCCGCAAAGCTAGCTCACGGACACATACAGTCGCTCATAAACGACGGAGTAAAGCTCATTTTCTACCCGTCCATGCCGTATGAAATGAACAACGAAAACGGCGGCGACAACCACTATAACTGCCCCGTTGTCGCTACATACAGCGAGGTAATTAAAAACTCCGTTCCCGAGCTGCGAGAGGACGTAAAGTTCTTAAATCCGTTCTTGCCTATATTCCATGAAAAGAGAATGGGCGAAAGGCTGTTCGAGGAGTTTTCAAAGAGCCTCCCCGAATTGAACATAACAAAGCACGAGATAAAAGACGCTCTTTCAAAGGCATACGCCGAGGACACGGCGTTTAAGAACGAAATGCGCAGAAAGGGCGAGGAAACGCTCGAATTTCTTAAGGCAAACAACAAGCGCGGAATTGTCCTCGCGGGCAGACCGTATCACATAGACCCCGAAATAAACCACGGACTTCCCGAAATGGTTTCGGGCTACGGCTTTGCGGTGCTTACCGAGGACAGCGTTGCGCACCTTGAAAAGGTCGTAAGACCCATAAGAGTCGTAGACCAGTGGACGTATCATACAAGGCTCTATGCGGCGGCACACGTTGTCGGGCATAACGACTGCCTCGAGCTTGTACAGCTAAATTCATTCGGCTGCGGGCTTGACGCGGTGACTACAGACGAAGTACAGGAGATACTTCACAGTTTCGGAAAGCTGTATACCTGCCTTAAAATAGACGAGGTAAACAACCTCGGCGCGGCAAGGATACGCCTGCGCTCGCTTATCTCCGTAGTTGACGAGCGTGAAAGGCATTGTTATAAACCCGTCCGCGGACATGTCGGCTATATAAGACAGCCTGAGTTCACCGAGGAAATGCGCAAAAAGCATACTATCCTCTGCCCGCAGATGGCGCCGATACATTTCGACCTGCTGGAGGCGGCGTTTATACATTCCGGCTATAATATCGTCATTCTCCGCGACTGCTCAAAGGCGGTAGTTGACGAGGGATTAAAGTATGTAAACAACGACGCCTGCTATCCGTCGATACTTATCGTCGGACAGCTTATACACGCCCTGAACAGCGGAAAGTATGACCTGAACAACACTTCCGTTATGATAACCCAGACGGGCGGAGCTTGCAGAGCGACAAACTATGTCGGCATGCTGAAAAAAGCGCTTAAAGACGCGGGCTATAACAATGTCCCGCTTATATCGCTGAACGTTGTCGGGCTTGAAAAACAGAGCGGTTTCAGAATTACCGCGGGAATGGCAGTCAGAGCCTTTATGAGCATAATCTACGGCGACGTTTTACAGAGGTGCTTGTATAAGGTCAGACCCTATGAGGTCGAAAAAGGCTCTGCAAACGCGCTTTACGAAAAGTGGCGGCTGTATTTGCGCGATGAGCTGAAATCCATCTCGCTCCCGCGCTTTAATGAAAACGTCCGCAATATAGTAAAGGAATTTTCGGAATTTCCCGTCAGGGACATCAAAAAGCCCAAAGTCGGACTTGTTGGAGAGATACTTGTAAAATTCCACCCGGTAGCAAACAACAATATAATAGGCTTGCTTGAAAACGAGGGCTGCGAAGTTGTCGTTCCCGATCTTATGGGATTTTTCTACTATATCTGTTCTCACGGCGTTACAAAACGCAAGCTCCTTTACTGTTCAAGACTTAAAAAGTTTGCGGAAAACTCGGCGATAAGGGCGTTTAATTTCATGGAGCGCAGCTACAGAAAAGCCGTTAAAGGCACAAAGTTCGGCTGTCCTTCGGATATTTTCGACATGATGGAATCGGTAAAGCCGATAGTTTCAAACGGAAATATCGCGGGCGAAGGCTGGTTTTTGTCGGCGGAGATGCTGGAGCTTATACATGAGGGCGTTCCGAATATCGTATGTATGCAGCCGTTTGCCTGCCTGCCCAACCACGTTACGGGAAAGGGCGTTATAGGCGAACTTCGCAGACAGCACCCCGAGAGCAATATAGTTGCGGTAGATTTCGACCCCGGAGCGTCCGAGGTAAATCAGGTGAACAGAATTAAACTTATGCTGACGCAGGCATTTGCAAACGAGGGCATAAGCAGAAAATCGGTCGTATCGCAGATGACCGTAAACGACAAGTATTCCGAGCTTATCGCAAGCAATAATTAAGCTCTGAAAAATATCATGTTGTGCAAAAAGAGCAAAAGAATATTCAGCCTGTATATAAAATAAACCTTCAGACTGTATAGAAAGCCCCAGATGCTAGGAAGTGTTACTGCAACTAGCCTTTGTGGCTGTTGCAGTAACGCTGACAACGCAGATGGGGCTTTATATACAGTCTGAGAATATTGCGCCCGACGGAAACGACAGCGAGTGAGGTAGAAATTGAATTATAC
>CANRLW010000070.1 GCA_947631575.1 uncultured Clostridia bacterium | reverse complement strand
GAGCGGGAAAGAAGTTCGTTAAGGTTTTTCAAAAAGTGATAAATAAGCGGGCAACTTTTCCATTGTTAACGAGGCAAAAAAATTGCAAAAAATTTTAAAATAGGTATTGACAAATGTATTTGGTTGTGTTATAGTAATAATGTACTAATACTACTAATACAAATGTCGCGGAAATAAGTTTATTCATATATAAAGGAAAATAGATATGTTTTCGATGAAACTTCAGGGCGGAATGCCAATACATGAACAACTCCGCGCAAGGATAACCGAGCTTATAATAAACGGAGAGATGAAAGAGGGAGAAAAGCTCCCCGCAGTTCGCGAGATAGCAAAGCAGCTTACCATAAACCCCAACACCGTACAGAAAACCTATGCCGAACTCGAGCGGCAGGGGCTGATATATTCCGTACCGGCAAAGGGAAGTTATGTTTCGCCGCGTGCCAAATATATAAACAAGCTGAATCAGCAGACTTCGGAAACGTTTGCCGAGGCGGTAGAGTCTGCCCTTGCCCTGGGACTTTCGGAGGAAGATCTGCTGAAAATAGTAAGCGAGGTTTCTCAAAAACAGAGGTGATCTATCTAAATGAATAAAAGCAATTTCGCAAAATACCTGCTCTACAAATTCAAAAGCCATATCGGAATTTTCGCCGCAAGCATAGTGCTTACTTTGCTGGGCTTTGCACTTTCTGTAACGCTTATTTCCGTTTTCACAAGCAATGCCGCGGATTATTATCATGCAACAGATGGCATGGTTACTTATTTGCCCCAGTGGCTTTTTGAATTTTCAATGGCAATGGTTATCTACGGACTTCCGGGACTCGGTATTTCTGCTCTGGGGCTTTTTGCGCTTTCTGCAATTACGCCCATATTGTCCTTTAAATTTTACAACAACCGCGCGTTTACGGACGTTATAGGAAGTCTACCGCTGAATTATACCGAGCGGTTTTTCGGAGATTTTCTTTCAGGATTTGCGGCGGTGTGCCTGCCGTATCTTGTTTTTGTACCGTATGTGCTGATAATGTCGGGATATATCGGCTCGCTCGGTATAGAACAGTTTGCCGACCTTCCCGCAAACTTTTCACAGGGAGCCTTGGAGCTTGGGCTTATAATCGTTTCAACTTATACATTTTCTTCGCTTATAGTATCTCTTTGCGGTAAAATAAGCTCGTCTGTCTTTTATACCATGGCGGGCATAGCCATGGTTCCGGGAATTATTTTTGTTTATGTCTTATCTTCTCTTTCGGACTTGGTGGGCGTCAGAGCCGACGTTATGGCAATAAGCATGATACAATGGATACCGCCCGTCGGACTTATCCCCGATTTCGCATACTTCTGGGGAGAATATTATGCGGGAATGTTCTACCACACCGATCACCTCATTGAAGTCGAAACATATGAATATGTTATCGCCGCAGTTCTAACCGTTGCATATGCGGTCGGGGCGTATTTTATCGGAAAACACAGAAAGACCGAGAGCATAGGAAAAGACGTCGTCTATCAAAAAGTGTTCTGGGTGTTTGCGGTATTGCTCGAGGCGGTAGCTATAGGCGTTGTGTTCTGCATGAGCGCGGGCGTCGATCATCTCACGTTTATCTTTGCGGCGCTCCTCGGAATTTTGTGCTTTATCATTATTGACCTTGTCCATACCAAAAACGCAAAGCGCCTTCCTAAAGACCTTATTTGCTGCGCGGCGGTATGCACGGTATGCCTTGTATTCAGCGGCGTTGCCAACTCTACAAAAGGTTTCGGCGCGGAGGATTATCTACCCGCCGCAGAGGACGTTTCATATATCGAGGTACGGGGAAGTACGGCATACTTTTCGGAAAGCAAAGTCTTTGTATATGACGACCCCGGAGCAATAGAACAAGTGATCTCCGAACATAAGGAGCTTTTGTCGCAAAAAGACAAGCTCGAAACGGGGCTTGGACTTGAAATAAACTACAAGCTGAAAAACGGCATGTCGGTGCTTAGATCGTATGAGGTAAAAGAAAGCGAATATAAGGCGATTATTTTGAGAGCCGTGAACCATATATTATCTTTGACGCAAAAGGGAGAATATATTTTCGGAGTTCTCAGCATGAACAGCGGCGAATATTCCGACCTTTCGTTTACGGGAATGTTGCATTATGATGAACAGATAGACGACGAACATTACTTCAGGATATCCGAAGATTATCTGATAGATCCCGAAAAGACCGAAGAGTTTAAAGAACTTATGCTCAATGCCATGAAGAACATCGTTCCCGATACGACGGATCATTATGATCTGGTGTTTGCTTATTATACAAAGGACGGAATACGCCAGAGCGAGATGTTCTATATCATTTATGAATATGAAGACGTTTATAATTTCATTAAAGATCCCGACAACCGCATTACCATAAACGACTGTAGAACAGATCCTGCATTGAGCGAAAACGAAGAAGTCGTTATAAAATATTCGTTCAGTATAAAGCTCAAATTGCCGGACGGCGGCGAGGAATATCTACAGCTAAAAATTTCTTCGGATTCCGATGACCCGGACGTAGCGGAGCTTATATCGCTATGCTCTATAGATTTCACAGACTGTACCTATCTGATAGAGGCAAAGCGTATAAGTCCAAACTATGGAGACGTCTTTATAAACAAAAAGGACGAATCCCGCGCCACCGAACTTATATTGAATTTGATGGAAAAGAGTATCGCAAGTGAGGAGTAAACCATGATAAAACTTGAAAACGTTACAAAAAAATTTGACGGCTTTGTTGCACTCGACAATGTTTCATTTGAAATACAAAAAGGCTCGGCTTATGGGCTTTTAGGCTCTAACGGCGCGGGCAAATCCACCATGCTGAGGATACTCACGGGAGTTTACAAAGCCGACGGCGGCACTGTTTCAATAGAGGGCGAGTCTATATTCGACAACGCGTCTACAAAGCAAAAGCTTATTTTCATAAGCGACGAAACGGCGCAGTATTCAAATATGACATTAAATCAGATGAGAAAATTCTACAAGATGTTCTACCCGAATTTTTCCGACGATATATTTACGCGCCTTCATGCGCTTTTGGGACTTCCGCTCAATAAAAAGACCTCGGCTTTTTCAAAGGGCATGAAACGCCAGGCGGCTGTTATCTGCGCCATTGCCGCAAGACCGGAATACCTGTTTCTGGACGAGGCTTTTGACGGACTTGACCCGTCAATGAGAATAGCCGTAAAGAAGATGATGGTAGATGCGATGGCTGACAGCGAAATGACGGTAGTTATCTCATCGCATAACTTAAAAGAGATCGAGGAATTCTGCGATACCGTCGGAATGTTACACCACGGGAAAATGATCTTTACGCGCGACCTCTATGAGCTTAAAGGAAATATCCACAAAATACAGGCGTCCTTTGAAAAAGAGCCGGTAAAAGAGGATTTCCCGGAGCTTGATATACTGCTTATCGAGCATAATTCGGGACTTACCTATATCATAGCTCAGGGCGATGCCGAAAAGAGCCTTGAAACAGTAAAGGCAAAAGGACCTTCTTTCTGCGACCTTATCCCGCTTTCACTCGAAGAAATATTTATCTATGAAATGGAGGCTCTCGGCTATGACAAAAACCAACTCGACAGCTGACCATTTTAAAAACTATTTCGTCTTTAAACTTTATGAGGGGAAAATGGTATCCGTCATAAGCGCGATATTGGGGCTTTTGTCGTTTTTACAACATTCGGTCGTGTTGCTTGTAATTTCCTGCACCGACATGGAATACAACCAAAAAGAGATGCTTTTAGGTTTTTCAGGTATAATATTCTGCGTCTCTGTCATTGCGGCTTTCGGAGCTACGGTATATATAGCGCTTGCGAGCTTTGAATTTTATATAAACAAGCATAAGACGGATATGCTCGGAAGTCTGCCCATAAACCACCGCGAGCGGTTTTTCGGCGATCTCCTTTCGGGGTATATAATAGGCGTTCTGCCGTTTACGCTGGTTTCGGCGCTGTCTGTTCCGTTTTTTGCGATTGCGGCGGGTAGAATGTTTTCGTTCTCCGCTTTATATATAAGATATTTCGCGCTTGTTTTTCTGACGGTGTTTTTTGCGCTCACATTTTTATATGCAATAAGCGTACTTTCCGCCGCAATAAGCGGAAGGATAATAGGCGCTCTCGCCTGCGGAGCGGTTCTGGTCGTTGCCCTTGAAACGGTAATTCAGCACAGCATGGCGTTTTTCATTTCAAATATAACAGGCTTGCCGGATCCTGACAAGCTTTCGCGGAACGCGTCATACCTTATTCCGTCAATATCTCGCGCATGGTCGCGCGTAACCGCTCTTGTGGAAAAGGACAGCATATATTTTAAGTCTAACGGACCGACCGAATATCTCTTAAACGACGACCTGGAATTTTTTGCCGCGGGAAATATAGTAAACATTATTGCCTGGATAGTGATAATAGCCGTTATAATTTGCGCGGCGTTCTTTCTGTCAAAACACAGAAAAGCCGAGCGCACAGGCGGCGCGTTCGGACATAAATACGGCTATTATTTCATACTTTTCATAATGATATATACGGTCGTAATATTCCAGTGCGATAGTTACAGCTACAGCTTTGGGCTTATATCTTCCGCGATAATATCGGCTGTAATTTTCCTGGTGTTTGAAATTTCAATGCGCAGAGGCTGGAAAAACTTCTTTATCGGAACGGGGGTCTTTGCGGTTTCGCTGGCGGCAATAACGGGCGTTGTGATAATGTCGGTACTGACGGGCGCTTTCGGGCTTAGAAACAAGCTGCCCGCAGTCGACGAGATAAGCGCTGTCGAGTATAACGACTATAAATTCACCGACAAGGACGACATAGCCGCTTTTCGTGAAAAACACCTTGATGTCCTCGAAACATTTAAACCCGGTTTGGGTGAAAGATATCTTTCAACGGGAATTCGGCTCTACGACGGATCGGAAAAGCCTGTTCCGAGCAACGGTTTGTATGATATAAAATACACTCTTAAAAACGGCGATGTTGTAGAGCGGGTATACAGTGTATATAATCAATATGACAGCGAGGGTAAAAAGTGCAGAGAA
>CANRLW010000069.1 GCA_947631575.1 uncultured Clostridia bacterium | reverse complement strand
TCATTATTTCTATGGCGCTTATGGTCGCAGTTATAACGGGTGCGCTCTATTTCAGAAGTACCGTTTATATCACGGACGGAGGCACTGTAAAAGAGTTAAAGACAAACGAAACGGATCTTGAGAACATTCTCAGCGATGCGGAGATTGAGCTTTATGAAGGCGATGTAGCGTCATTATTAAATGATAATGACAAGATATACATAGATATAAAGCGTGCGTTTGATGTGACGGTAAATGCCGACAAAAAGACAAAAAAGCTCAGAATGACAGACGGCAATGTTTCCGACGCTCTTTCAAAGGCGGGCATAAGGCTTGGCGAAGATGATATAGTAAGCGAAGACCTTAACGCGCTGCTTTATTCGGGAATTACAATAAATGTTACCCGCATTAAGTATGCAAACAGAGACACATGGGTAGACGTTCCGTATGAAACGGAATATGTTGATAATCCAAATCTGAAGATCGGCACACAAAAGCTCATTTCGAGCGGCAAAAAAGGAATAAAGACCATTGTTTATAAAGACCTCTTCATTGACGGAGAGTATGTAAGCAGTGAAAAGCTCGGCGAGGAGATAACAAAAGAACCCGTAAACGAGGTAGTCGGCGTGGGTTCTTCGCTCCAAGTGCCTTATGCAAAGCTTGATGATGACGAGCTTGACAAGGTGAAACTTGTAAACGGCAGACCCGAAAATTATGTAAAGGTCGTTTCGGGAAAGGCGACAGCCTATTCCGCAAAGGCCGGATCGCTTACGGCGAGCGGACGTTATGCGGTTGTCGGAACTGTAGCGGTAAACCCGAATATAATTCCTTACGGAAGTGAGCTTTATATAGTCGCACAAAACGGAAAACGCGTTTACGGCTATGCGGTCGCGGCGGATACGGGAGTAGGACTGCTTGACGGAAGAGTTACGGTAGATGTATTTATGGGCAGTTACGCCGACTCCTGCAAATGGGGCGCGGTTTATGTAGATGTTTATGTTCTTAAAATGGGCGACAACAGATACATAGGAGCAAAAGAACGTAACGCCACCAGATAAAAAGAAGTAAGAGGTAAGAGTTTAAATTCTTACCTCTTTTTTCTGTTTACACGTTATATGTTGAATAAGGCGTACAAAACCCATATGTGGTTTTTGTCAAACGCTCTTTCCTTTAAATAACGCTCACTCGCCCTATCCTGCTAGAGGCAAGAGGTTAGAGGTAAGAGGTAAGAATTTCGGGGAACTTTTGAGAGATAAAGTTTTTTTGCTTTCAGAGAAAGAGACTGGAGGCTAGAGTTTAAGCCGAAAGGCTGTTTGCTGAATATGACGTACAAAACCCATTTGTTGTTCTATTCAAACGCTCTTTCCTTTAAATAACGCTCTCTCGCCCCAACCCCCTGCCCCCTTCCCCGGAGGGGAAGGGGGAAAAGTGCAGGGCGCTGGCGCGCCCTGCGACCCGCCCATTTAGAGGTAAGAAGTTAGAGTGTAAGCGCATTATCCACGCATTATGCCCTTCAGGCAAAACGCTACGGCGGATAACGCTGTAAGAATTTCGGGGAGCTTTTGGGAGATAGCGTTATTTGATATTCAGAGAAAGAGGCTTAGAGGCTTAGAGGCTAGAGTTTAAACCCTAGCCTCTTTTTTGCGTTTATTCAGCGGACTGCTTTTCGGCTGTTACTGAATACTGTACCCTGTCTACTGTCAACTGCCAACAGCGGGTCGCAGGGCGCGCCAGCGCCCCTGCTGCTATTTGGCGGGGGCAGCGGGGGCGGCAGCCCCCGCATTTTCCCCCTTCCCCTTCGGGGAAGGGGGTAGGGGGATAGGGCGAAAGAGCGTTATTGAGAGGAACAGCGTTTTTAAAGAAATAAGATATCGGAGTTTAATCTCTAACCTCTGGAGTGCATATTTAACAAATTCATTTCCCAATTACGGTTGAATTTTGTACAAAAAGCTATTGACGTGAAATTCTAAATAAAGTATAATAAAATTGTGGACGCTTTTTTGTCCGACAACTTGTTATTCATTTTATAGGAACAGCGGACGTTTTACAGCCGTATCGGGCGGTATTCGCCAAAGGTCTTATATTGAAAGGAAAGTTTTATGCTTTGCAATAAATGTAACAGCGAGATACCCGAAGGAGCAAAATTCTGCATTGTATGCGGAGAGCCTGTCAGGAAGATAAGGTATTGTAAGCAATGCAAGAGCGAGCTGCTTGAAAATACAAAGTTCTGCGTAGTCTGCGGAGCGAAGATAGAAGAAGAGCCTGCCGTACATAGCGGCATGCAAGCCGTTTCTGCGAGTAATGAACAACCTGTTCCCGCCGCAAATGTCGGCGGTATGCAGGCTGTTTCCGCGAAAAAAGAAGAGCCGAAAATTGAGAACGATATAAACGATGATATCGATTTTGAAGTTCCCGTTATTGCGCCCGTTATAGAAGAAGTTCCCCAGGCATTCGGGAGCTTTGATATGGACGCGACTGTTATGCTTGATGATAACGGGGGAGCAGACAAGACCGTTTCGCTTGCCGATAATGCTCATTCAAAAGCGCCGTCCGATGTTACGATATCCGATTTCTCCGACAGCCGCACCGCTCCAAAGCCTGCGGCGCGCGAGGAGTATAATTCTCCGAAAAAGCAGACAGCTTATGGCGGTCCGTCCGACGATATCAGCAAAGGATACGTTCCGCCCTATGACCCGTCAAAGGCACACGCCCAGTCGCCGACTGTCGTTTCAAACGCGCCTGCTGCAGCGGCAGTAAAGAAAAGCCGCAAAAAGCCCGTTATTATCACGATAGTTGTTATACTTGTGCTTGCGCTTATTGCGGGGGCTGTATTCTGCTTTACTAATTCGGCAACTGTACTCAGTACATTTATGGGCAAGGCAAATTATGGCGCAATGGTCGAGGGCAATTCGCTGAAGAAAATGAACGAGGAGCTTGACAAAGGCTCTGTTTCGGGCAGTATAAAAATAACGAGCGAGTTTTATTCCGCGCTTGGATCTCTTGCGCTTGGCAATTTTAACGGCGGCGTTATGTCCGAAAGCATGCTTTCGGGTAATACGGTGAATATGGGCGCGCTTGTTCCCGTGTTCAACAGCATTATGAAAGAGACCTGCGGCACAAATTCCGCGACAGCAGCTTTTGAAATAAACGCCGAGCTTTCGGACGAGGCAAAGTCCGCCCTCGCAAGAGAATACGGCATGAGCGTGGACGAGGTTTCAAAACTTTTAGAGAATATAAACGGCTCGAAGTTTAATTTCGGAGCGACTTCGGGCGAAAGTTCCGCGGCATTTAAGGCGAGCGCGGACATAAAGGGCTTGAGCGTAGACGCGAAAGTTTTGTTTAATTCCGAGGGCAAGGCTTATATTGTATTCCCGTTTGCGTCGGAAAAGGCATTGATGGTCGACGCAGGCGGCGCAGGGGATACGACCGCGGCGCTGGAGCTTGACGGAAAAGAAATAGAGCGCCTGATAAATGAAGTTATTGATATTTATATAGAGTCCTATAAGCAAAGCACGGTAACTATGGAAAACGGACAGCTTTCCGTTGCGGGAGTTTCCGTTTCGGGAAAGCTTATTACTGCCGATTTCAGCAAGAGCCAGACCGAAAAGCTCATTTCGGATATATGCAAAAAAGTTGCAAATGACAGTTATATAAAGAATAAGCTCACCGAATATTTAAACGGGCTGGGAGCGGACTCGTCCGACTTTGATCTTGAAAATGCAATAAAAGACATGCTCGGAGATATAGATGATGATGCGGCGCTGCGCTCGAAAATTCTTGTGGACAATATGGGAAATGTCCTCGGAAAGTCGTATGAGCTGCGCGAAGGCAGCGATACAAATTACGGCGTGTCGTATGTTGACGGAAAGAACAGCGGTTTTGAAGAGAATATCAAAAACGACATCACTATGTCCGTAAAGACCGAAAGCAAGAGCGACAGCTCAGGAAAGTCAAAGGTCACCTTCATGGACAGTATGGGCGAAAGGGCTGTGTTTGACATTAAATATGACAATCTTAAAACAGAAAAGTTCTGCGGGAAAGATATAAAGACAGGAACATTTGACATAGGCGTTTCGGTTTCAGAGGAATTTGCGAAGAATATGGGAATTCCCGTAGAAACGGCTGACGCGCTTAATAATTTACCATACAGAAGAATAACTCTTTCCGTAAGCGGGAAAACGCTTAATACCGTAACTGAATTTAAGTTTGTAGAAACGGGAATTATAACAGTAAAGTGTGATATTACTGCCGGATCCAACACCGAGGATCTGAGCGAGCCTTCCGAGACAATAGATATAACGGCGGTTTCAAAGGGCGGAGAGCTTGGCGAAGATGAAAGAAGTGAATACATAGCGCTACTTGAAGAAATGCGCGACAAGATAAGCTCGCAGAACGCAGGAGACGCGGGAGATGCGGCGGTTGAATACATAAACGCGCTTATAGACGCGGCGGGAAAGGTCAGCGGAAACGAGATAAACAAGCTTGCATTGAGGATAGAAGACAACGCGAACGAGGTTGCGGGCTTTGCGCAAAAGTATAATGTAAACGACAAGGATCTTCGCAGGCAGATGGGTGATATATGTGATCGCTATGCGGAGCTTTACAGCGAGCTTGCGAGGGCGTATAATGAAAGCGACGGTGCTTTAAGCTACGAGCAGTATTCCGACTTTAGGGATCGCGTTAAGGCGTTAGACGCCGAGAAGAACGCGCTCGACAGAAAGTACAGGATAAAGGCGGGATTGCTCCCGGATTTCTCGAAGATGAAGGCTGATAAGATCGTTGCGGTGCTCGGCGAATATAAGAGCAAGCTTGACGCGATAACGAACGACAGTGAAAAGATGTCGGAGATAGAAACGGACGGCGAGCTTAAGAGCCTGTATGACGAGTGCTCGGAGATCTACACAAACGCATATAACAGCGCAATGGACGCATATAAGGATCTTATAAAGGACGAGATAGACAACGGTCGCCTTAAGACCGCGAGAGAGTCGCTGGAAAAGTTTGTAGATGCGTTTGAGGAGCTTGAAAGAGCGGTAGGCTAGTAGAGGTTAGAGGCTAGGGGCTAGAGGCTAGAAGTTGTTACGAGCGGCGAAGTGCTTTAAATTTAAAAACCACTAAACGGGCGGCGCATTAAAGTTTTTTGAAAAGGGAGTCCAGAGGGAAAAAATTTTTTTCAAAAAATTTTTTCCCTCT
>CANRLW010000068.1 GCA_947631575.1 uncultured Clostridia bacterium | reverse complement strand
CAAAGCCCGAAAAGGGCATAAATGCGCTTTTAAAGCAATACGGCGGGCTTGTGTATGCGGTAGTCAGGCGAAAACTTTCGGGGCTGAATATTGCCGAAACGGACATTGAATCCTGCGCCGCCGACACTTTCAGCGAATTTTATACCGACCTTTGTAAATTCGACCCCGCAAAAGGCAGTATAAGAGCCTGGCTTTGCGTTATTGCTCGGCATAATGCCGCAGACCTTATAAGGCGTAACGCGCCCTTGCCTTTGGACGACGAGCTTAACGCCGCCGACTGTTCGCTTGAAAGCGACCTGGAAGAACAGGAATTGCGGCGGGCAGTTTTAGAGGCAGTAAAGGCATTAGCCGAACCCGACCGCGAAATACTTATGCGAAAGTTCTACCTCGGCGAAAGCTCAAAGGACATAGCAAAAAGGCTTAAAATGACGGTGTCAAATGTTGACACAAGAACGAGCCGCGCCGTTGAAAAACTACGCAAGAGCCTTGAAGATTGGAGGAAATGAGAATGAAATATTCTTTGGATAATTTTTTTGATGAATTAACTCCCGACGAGCTTGATGAAATATTGCCCGATAATATTGAAGAAAACTTGTCCGGCAAGACGTTTCGCCGCATTAGAAAAAGTGTTCTTAAAAATGCAAAGATAAAGCCCCGGCATTTGAGCGTAAAGATAGCCGTACCCGCCGCCTGCGTTGCCGTTGCCGCGGGAGTAGGAGGTTTTGCGATTGCAGAGGAGGCGAAGGAGTATAACTCCGCCGTCGAGTTTTTCGAGGAGAACGGCTTGTCGTCCGAGGGGCTTAGCCGCGATGATCTAAAGGCGGTATACCGCGACATAACCACAAACAGCTTTACAAACGGAAAGACCGCCGAGGTATTCAGAAACTCGGTCGCAGGAACGGAGATACTTCAGAGCGAGCCTTCTCCCGATGAGCTTGAATTTTTCTGGAACAATAACGTAAATGCAAACGCCTATGCCTACACCAAAGAAATGCCCGTGAAATATTCCATTGATTATGTTGGCAGCAAAAGAGGCGACGATCATGAAAAAGTCACGGTAAAATGCGAAAAGGAAGGCGCTGTTTTATGGACGGCTGATTTTCCGAATTTCGGCACGAGGTGGGAGGACGACGACCTTTATGTTGAACGGGCGCAGTTTATTTCCGGCAAGACCGCAGTTATCGGTTCAACTTGTCACTACAGAGTAGTTACCTCAGGCAGTAAGTCGGGCGGCGTTACACACGGCTTTCTGACCTTGATTGACAACAGCGGAAACAAACTTTGGACGCACAGTTTTGACCATGGTTTTGACTGGGATTATTTGTACAGAGTTGTTGAAAACGGGGATAATCTGATTTGTCTGGGAGTGTGCGACAATGATTGTCTGTTCTTCACCGAACTTGACAAAAACGGAAACGAGATAAAATTCAGCAAGACGAAAATTGACGGCATTATCGGCATAAAAAACGCCGTAAAGCTCGGCAATGAGTATCTTGCGCAGGTTTGGACCGATAGCGGCGAAAGGCTCGTAAAAATTGACGAAAACGGAAACGTGACCGAAAATTATTTCTACGAAAGCGACGACTGCGATTACAGCATAGTTGATATGGCGGAATTCGAGGGGAAGGTTTATCTGTCGGCTTATTCATTCCCTAAGGGGGAAAGCGGCGCATACGGCGAATACAGTTCACTCCAAGAGGCTTATGTAAGCAGAAATTTGAACGATTCGTTTGATATAACAGCGCATGTCCGCGAATTTTACACGGCTGTCCTGCTTGTATGCGACCCGAACGGCGGGAAACCCGAAACATTCTTGTCGGCAAAGAGCGCGCTCGGAGGAGAGCTTGACGTTTCGGAGGGAAAACTTATCTGGGACGTCAAAAGCATAATAGATGCGGTATTTCTGCCGTATTCAAGCACCGGTTTACCCCTAACAGGAAACTGCGAGGTTTACCGTTATACGTTCGATACTTCGGGGAAACTCACAAATTGCGAGGATACGGGGAAATATCTGGCGATTGTTGGATGAACGTTACAACAGCGAGGTGAATTTTTATGAAAACAGCAATCATAATTTTTTTGGGAATTTTTTTAGCAAGCGCCATTTTTACACTAAGTCATTTTACAAAAAGCACATCGGCTGACGCAATATCTCAAACAACAATTGATAATACAGCAGAAGATAACGTTTTAAGCACAATTAAAACCACATACAGAGCAGATGATATTTACCTTAACATATACAGTCTGACGGGGCAATATATTTGGGAAAAGAATTAACGTAGTTTCACACTCAACACTTATTTTAAGATTGCCTTTTCAAAGCACGGCTTTGAAAAGGCAATGTGGGGAAAACTCTTGTTTTCCCCACACCCTTTAGCGCTAAAAAGCGTTTGCGGGGGCGCTGCCCCCGCGCCCCCGCCAGAGAGGAAACTTTTTTGTAAAAAAGTTTCCTCTCTGAACTTTCCTTCAAAAAACTTTCGTGTCGCCGCCTGAACGATGGTTTGAACGGAAAAGTTGTCCGCCGCTCAAAACTAATTCTAACCTCTAACTTCTAACCTCTAACCTCTAAAAGGGCACATAAAAGTTTTGGAAAGAGGGTCCAAGGGGGAAAACCTTTTTCAAAAGGTTTTCCCCCTTGCGTTCTTTTATCTTTTTATGTCGTAGTTCATATTCATCAGGTTGCGAATGCTCTGGACGTCGTCGGTAATATTTCCGTCGCCGTGTATCGTATGCTTGATAGCGCTTGACGCAACAGCGAAGTTTATCATATCTATCGGCTTGAAATTATTCATCATAGCGTAGATAAGTCCGCTCGCGAATGCGTCGCCGCCGCCGACGCGGTCAAGTATATTGAACGTAAACAGGCGGCTCTCAAACGTATGCCCGTCATACCACATAAACGCTTTAAGGCTGTTCTCACTACCGCTGTGAGCATAGCGTACATGGCGCGCTATACACTTTAAGTTCGGATATCTGTCAACAAAGTGGCAGAACACATCTTCCTGTTCCTCATAAGAGGGCTGGAGCGGAACTCCATCTTTCCAGTCGCCCTTTGAATGATCGTTCTCGTCCTTCCAGAGATGATAAGGCTCAATTCCAAGCAGAACGTCTACATAAGGCAGGCACTCCGTGCAATAATCGCGCGCCTCTTCCCAGCTCCAGAGCTGACTTCTGAAGTTTCCGTCAAAGCTGACTATAAGCCCCTTTTCCTTTGCCTTTTTAATACAGTTCATGATAAGCTTTCGGCAGTTCTCTCCGAGCGCGGGAGTAATGCCGCTCAAATGCAGCCAGTCAAATCCCTCAAGCAGGGAGTCAATGTCGTAGTTGTCAAAGTTATACTCGGTTATTGCGCTGTGCATACGGTCATATGTAACCTTGCTCGGGCGTATTCCATAGCCTGTTTCGAGGTAATAAGTTCCGAGCCTGTGGGTAGGCGTCTCCTCGGCTGTGGACAAAATAACCGGCGTGCAATGAACGTCGTTTGAACGCAGCATACGAACTGCGCTCTTTCCGAGGCTGTTGTTAGGAACAACACTGAAAAACGTGCTGTCAACACCGAGGTTTGCGAGAGCAAGCGCAATATTTGCCTCACTTCCGCCGTAACTTGCCTCAAACGTAGATGCCATACGGATCTTCTCATAATTCGGGGGCGTAAGGCGTAACATTATTTCGCCGATGGTTATAAATTTCTTTTGGTTTCCGTCTTTGGGGAGCAGAGGGTTATAATGTTCCATAGTTTTTCTCCTTATAATAAAAAATGATATAAGAGAAAAATATTCTCTATCAATTATTATACACCATACACAGGAAAATTTCAAGTGGGGAATTTGAAAAGTTTACAGTATACAGGGTACAGTATGCAGTAGTAGGTATCCGCCTTACGGCGGATAAGATTTAGATTGTTTTTAGTTTACAGGCACAAGAGCATACCTTTTTTGGTAAATTCCAAAACGTTTCAGTCCGATAACAATCCAAATAATATCTGCGTAGCAGATACCATAACTGCATACTGTCCACTGTACACTGTTTACTTGAAAACAAACCGCTCCCGCCTGTTACAGCGGGAGCCTCAATTATTCAATTTTAAATTCATCCTGCTTTTAAGCTGAAGTATTACATCGGACCGTACCTCTCAATAAAATTCGTACTTCACACAAATTTTATCGCCCATGGGACTCAATCCTTTCGATCAAATTTTCCTCTCCGTAATTTCAAAGCGCACATTCTAATCACCTAATTCTTTTTGGGGGTTATATGTAAACGCCTTTGAGCGACTTCGTCGCTGCAAGCGGTAGAAAAATGTCTGCGGACTGCCTACTCGCCAAGGTTTTTATCAACCGGGTAATGACCCTCACATCAGCGTATCGACGCACTCACTTGTGCGGATAAACGCCCTCAAATTCGACCCAAGTGGTCGGCGGAACACGAATCCGCAGACTGTTCAAAAAATCCTTCACTCATTTCCATTGGACTCGCTCCCTTTCTGCTTAAAGCTGAATTTTTTCGGCTTTCAATGCCGCCGGATATTTCTTCTTCAGTCGCCGAATACTAAGCTATATACCTATAGACCTTTCTTCGGGTTTAAATCAGATACCCATCGGACTGAACCGCCTTTCTTGGTTTTTATTTTAAGGAAGATCCGCCGTCGCGGTCTGTCTTTCCTTGTGATTATATAATAACATATTTTTTGTTAAAAGTCAATAGAAGTTTTTAATTTTTTTGTTGTGAATTTGTATATATTTTTAAAAATCAATTTGGGCAAACTAATGATAATTTCGTGTAATCCACGTCAAAACGCTGTTTTTCATAAATTTCCTATTGACACGAAACAAAAAATAGTGTAAAATAATAAAGTCGGCGTGATTCATATCTGAAAATACTGCGCCGAAAAAGGCGGCGGGAAAATGGCTGAAAATAGCGATGCATTTCTTGACGAAGAAGAGGGAATAATTGAACTTGAGGACGAAGAAGGAAACGTCACAAGATTTGAGTTTGTAGATCGTGCCGAGTATAACGGAACGGTTTATTATGCGCTTATTCCCGACGACGCCGAAGACGAGGGCACGGCTGAATTTGTCGTTCTTAAAGAACAGGAAGTCGACGGGGACATAATGCTGGCTACTGTCGATGACGACGACGAATACAACGAGGTCGGAGAGATGTTTCTGAAAAGATTTTCGGAGCTGCCCGATTTGGAAGAGCCCGAGGACGACAATCTTTAATTTCGTTTACATACTGCCTTGCAGCGCGAATGTGTGCTGTTATAATCCCAACACATTGTAAAAGGGATCTCGACTCCGTCAGCGGATTGCAGACCTCCTGTTCCGAAAGGACAGTTGGCGGGAGCGTGAAACTGTCGGGCGACTTTACCCACCCTGCTATTTGCGGGTTTTATATTGCATCTTACGGCAAGGCGGTACTTTTAAAAATTACGCAGAGGGGCATTTGCTCCGCTTTT
>CANRLW010000067.1 GCA_947631575.1 uncultured Clostridia bacterium | reverse complement strand
AGAGAAACAGCGTTTGAAAAGAACAACGGCTTTCGCACGTCATATTCAGCGGACAACCTTTTGGCTTAAACTCTAGCCTCTAACCTCTAGTAGGATAGGGCGAGTGAGTGTTATTGAGAGAAACAGCGTTTGAAAAGAACAGCCTTTCCGCTCTTACTGCATACTGTACTCTGCCAACTGTCAACTGCCAACAGCTCCCCGCCAAAACAAATTCTTATTTATATGGTATTGTGTGTAATAATGTCATCAGCTTATCGTCATTATGCACAACTCAATTGTTTATTTTGTCGAAATTTTGTCGGAATTGTGTGAAAACTATTTACAAATATGTAAATCTGTGTTACAATATAGACACGGGAAATGAAAATTTCCGCCGGCTTGTATAAAACATATTTGTGGTTCTTTTCAAACGTAATTTCTTTAAATAACGCACATTCGCCCTATCCCCCTGACCCCTTCCCCGAGGGGGAAGGGGGAGAGCGCAGGGCGCTGCGCGCCCTGCACCCGCCTTGGGTTGCAGCCTTCCTTCAACCCTAAAAGATATTTTTTATACAGAACGACGGGAAATGAAAACTTTCCGTAATGTATCCCGAACAATTTCCTTGCATTTTTTACCTGTTGAATTTTATCCGAAAACAGCGTATCATTAAAGTAAAGCAAAAGCAGAGCAAAGATGTGTTATTTTTACATAAAAGGGTGACTATTATGAATATAACTATAAAAGATGTCGCAAAGGCGGCAAACGTTTCCGTCGCTACGGTGTCAAGAGTTTTAAACAATAAGAACAACGTTTCCCAGGAGGCTGTTAATGTTGTAAATCGTGCGGTCGAGGAGCTCGGCTACAGCCCGAATTTCCTCGGCAGAGATCTTAGAAAGAGTGAAACAAAGCGCATTCTTGCAATAATCAGCTCTACCGAGCAGACTTTCTATAATGATGTTCTGCGCGGAATGCAGGACGCTTGTTCCAAAAAAGGCTATGACGTGCTTATCGCCACAACAAGAAACGACCCCGAACACGAACTTCATCTGCTCGGAATGTTGTTTTCAAGGGCGGTAGACGGTGCTGTCCTGCTTGCCCCAAAGCTTGACAGCAAGACAATAATCGAGCTTTCGAGAAAATACAAGATAGCCATAGGTCTTGAAAGGCTTAGTACAGACGGCGTTCTTTGCGTGACTATTGACAATGAAAAAGCGGGATACGACGCGACAAAATACCTTATAGGAAAAGGCAGGAAAAGAATTGCGCTTATAACGACCGAAGTCAGGAGCCAGTCCTCTGTTGACCGTGAGAATGGGTATTACAGAGCGCTTAAAGAGGCGGGACTTCCCATAGATGAAAACCTTATTTATTTCGGAGATTATACGTCAGATACGGGTCTTAGAGCCTGTGAGCTTTTCCTTGCTCTGCGCGAAAAGCCCGACGCGATCTTTTCTATCTCCGATACTATTTCTATAGGTGCAATGAACTGCGCCGTACAGCACGGCATAACCATCGGAAAGGATATCCTCTTTATCGGTTTCGATAATATCGCATATTCAAGCATGTTTATCCCGAAACTTTCGACAGTCGACCAGCCGTGTTATCTGCAAGGCAAGACCGTCGCGGAAAAACTCATGGCAAACATTTCCAATGAAGAACAGGACACGGGCACGTATATGCTGCCCCATACGTTGATCCTTCGGGAGTCCACGGGCGATTGACCATAAGTACTTTGACACCAAGAGGCGGTGCAGTATACAGTGTACAGTGTAAAGTATGCAGTAGAATGTGTCCGCCTTGCGGTGGACAGTATTAGATTGTTATCGGACTTAAACGTTTTTGAGCGCTACCGTAAAAGTTTTGCTCGTGTGCCTATTGTCTAAAAACAATCTAAATAATATCCGCCGTAAGGCGGACACCATAACTGACTACTGTACACTCTCCACTGTACACTGTACAACGTTATGCAGGATAAAGATGTGCAAAACTATAAACATATAATGGAGGTACTACAACATGAAAGTTATACTTGTCAACGGCTCGCCGAAGGAAAAGGGCTGTACATATACGGCTCTTTGCGAGGTTGAAAAGACGCTTAATGAAAACGGTATTGAAACGGAAATTTTCTGGGTAGGAAAAGCTCCGATCGCGGGCTGTATGGGCTGCGGAGGTTGCGCAAAGCTCGGAAAGTGCGTTGTAAATGACAGCGTAAATGAGTTCACGGAAAAAGCAAAGGACGCGGACGGGTTTATTTTCGGTTCGCCCGTGCATTATGCCGCCGCGTCGGGCGCGCTCACTTCTTTTATGGACAGAGCGTTTTATTCCGGTAAATCAAAGCTTGTGGGAAAGCCTGCCGCGTCGGTGGTGAGCTGCCGCAGGGGAGGCGCGTCGGCGGCGTTTGACCAGATAAACAAGTACTTTACTATATCAAGTATGCCCATTGTTTCTTCTCAATATTGGAACCAGGTACACGGAAATACTCCCGAACAGGTGTTGCAGGACGAAGAGGGTATTCAGACAATGCGTACACTTGCAAAAAACATGGCGTGGCTGTTAAAATGTATTGAAACGGGGAAATCGGCGGGAATAAACTTCCCCGAAGTTGAACCGCAGATAAAAACAAACTTTATCAGATGAAAAATTGAAATTATTGTAAAATCGACAGTATAAAGCTCCCGTCCTTTGGGAAAATAACAACAAAGGAGGGATTGAAATGAAAGTAACTGTTGACCGCGAAGGCTGTATTGGGTGCGGAGTATGCGCGGATATATGCCCCGAAGTTTTCCACATTGCCGACGACGGGCTGTCGGAGGTAATAGCAAAGCCCGACGGGAATGAGGAAAAAGTAGAAGAGGCGGCGGGGTCGTGCCCGGTAGAAGTTATCCATACGGAATAAAAAGCTGAAAGGAGCTTTAAAATGACATTTGAGGAAATAATGACAAAGGTAAAAGAAAAGGCGAAAGAGGTAGACGCGTCGAAAGCGGATTTTCTGGCGGTGCAGGTCAACCTGACGGGAGAAAACGGCGGGGTCTTTTATGTTGAAGTAAAGGACGGGAAAGTAAACGCAGAGCCGTATGAGTATAACGACAGAAGTTGTGCGATAACGATGACGCCGGAAAACTTTATGAAGTTTTTAAACGGGAAGTTAGATCCCATTCTGGCGTTTACGACGGGGAAATTAAAAGTTGAAGGCGACGTAGGAAAGGCATTGGAGTTTTCAAAGCTTATTAAGTAGTGGTAAGAGGCAAGAGGCTAGAGTTAAAACCCTAGCCTCTCTGCTTGCATAATAACCCCTATTTGTTGTACTTTTCAAATTCTAATTTTCTCAATAACGTTCACTCGCCCTATCCCCCTGACCCCCTTCCCCGAAGGGGAAGGGGGAGAATACGGGGGCTGGCGCCCCCGCAACTCCTGCTGGCAGTAGACAGGGTACAGTAGTCAGTAATAGTGGAAAGGCAATTACCCGCCCGCACCTGTTGTCAGTTGACTGTATACAGTGGAAGTATGCAGTAATATCCGAAAGGTACTCCACGAAATCGCCACATTCGTTCCCGACCTCAACTCATACGCCCGATTTGCGCGTTGCGAGGGGGAACGGGGGCATAGCTCCCGAGGCGGGTGCAGGGCGCGCAGCGCCCTGCACTTTTCCCTTTCCCCGATGGGGAAGGGGGAGAATGCGGGGGCTGCCGCCCCCGCAACCCCTGCTGGCAGTAGACAGGGTACAGTAGTCAGTAATAGTGGAAAGGCAATTACCCGCCCGCACCTGTTGTCAGTTGACTGTATACAGTGGAAGTATGCAGTAATATCCGAAAGGTACTCCACGAAATCGCCACATTCGTTCCCGACCTCAACTCATACGCCCGATTTGCGCGTTGCGAGGGGGAACGGGGGCATAGCTCCCGAGGCGGGTGCAGGGCGCGCAGCGCCCTGCACTTTTCCCCCTTCCCCATCGGGGAAGGGGGTCAGGGGGATAGGGCGAGTAAACGTTATTGTGAGAACCAGCGTTGGAAAAGAACCACCTTTCCGCTTTACTGCATACTGTACTTTGTACACTGTCTAATGTCAACTGCCTACATTTTGCAAACAAAAAATAACAGCGGAAAAATTTTCCGCTGTTATTTTTTGTTCTCCGTTTTCACCGTTTGTCGATCAGGTCATAGTCCTCATCATCTTGATTTTCCTTATTATCAAAAACCTCATTTTTGGAATACACGCGGTCGTGGTAGTCGAGATTTACCTGGTGGCTGAGGTCGTAAAGGTCAATGAGCTTGTCTACTATCTTTCTCAGGGATAAAACAAACACAAGCGTAAAGCCCGTAAAAATTATATCGGGTACCGTCCACCGCGAGAGGACAAAGCCGAAAATTATTGTAAGCGCAACTGTTATAAGTCCTACGATAAATGTCGCTTTTGTAAATTTCGGATCTTCAGTGCCATGTACTGCCGCCCTGTAAATTACAATAATGAGCATAATTACAAAAAATATTGACAGCATTATATCATCTCCCTATTTCGGATTATAACATAAACAAATTGATTTTGCAATACATTATATAAAAGTAAAATTAAAAACTTTTTTGAAAAATTTCAAGTGAACGGTTGAAAAATTAAAATGTTTATGTTATAATACAATATGTAGTATACAGCAATGCCGAAAGGAGTTATTTTAATGAAGTGTCCCGAATGTGGATTTGATGAAAGCAAGGTCATAGACTCGCGCCCCACCGACAACAAGGTTCGCCGCCGCCGCGAGTGTATACGCTGCGGAGCAAGGTTTACGACCTACGAGATAATCGAGGAAATTCCGCTTATGGTCATTAAAAAGGACCATACCATTGAGCCGTTCGACCGCGAGAAACTTGTAGAACGCCTTTGCCGCGCGACAATAAAGCGCCCCGTTTCACTTGAAACAATTGAAAATATGGTAGAGGATATCGCAAGCGAACTGAAAAACACACTCCAGCGTGAAGTAACGTCCGACAGGATAGGAGAGCTTGTATTGCATAAGCTCAAGGAAATTGACGATGTGGCATATATCCGCTTTGCGAGCGTCTACCGCGATTTCAACGATATCGACAGCTTTATGAAAATAATTTCCGAGCTTAAGGACACGAAAAAATCCTGAACGCAAAGTTTTTGATAAGCGCATTACAGGCTGTATAAATAGTCGGCATTCCGTCTTTGTATACAGCCTGTAATTCTTTTTTGCTCAATTATTTTGTTCAATAACAATTTTGTCGAAAAAACAAAAAATTTTAAAAAATTTTTCAAAAAACCCCTTGACAAATAAAAAGTGGTGTGATATAATAAACAAGTCGCCGAAAGAACGGCGGCGCCGGTTCCTTGAAAATTGAACAATATGAAAGAACGAATGAACTCAGTTGTGAGAGTGGATGCCGGGGTTTTCGACCAAGGTCGGAAACGGAATGGCAAATGAACTCGAACAACTAACCTTGTCAATTCTTGGCAGAAAAGCCAAAGAAGACAAAATAATTTCGGAGAACAGATTGCGTTTTTTAGAAACGCTTGCGTTCGAAGAGACAGGTTAAAGCGCAGGGAACTGCGATTTAATACAAACTATAAAGAGTTTGATCCTGGCTCAGGACGAACGC
>CANRLW010000066.1 GCA_947631575.1 uncultured Clostridia bacterium | reverse complement strand
CCCTTTCTGCAAAGCGCGATAATATACGCGCCGCGCGCCTTTACTTCTTCCATGTTGCTTATTGTTTTGGCAAGAATGTTCTCCTGCGTCGCAACCGTTATAACGGGGATATTGTCTTCAATAAGCGAGATAGTGCCGTGTTTAAGCTCGCCCGCGGCATAAGCCTCGCTGTGGATATAGGTTATTTCCTTCAGCTTTAGCGAGCCTTCGAGCGACAGCGCATAGTCAAACCCGCGCCCGATAAAGAACAGCTTTTCAACATTTACAAGGCGCGACGCTATAAACTGACATTCGCCCTTGCGCTCTATAACGTCGGAAATTGCTTTAGGCGAGAGCGTAAGTTCTTCAGTCAGTTTTTTAAGCTCCTCGAGCGATATTTTCCCCCTTGCAAAAGCGAACCTGAACGCCAGAAGGTACATAACCGTTATCTGCACCATATATGCCTTGGTGCTGGCTACGGCTATTTCGGGACCCGCAAGGGTATGTATGCACATATCCGCCGCGCGGGCTATCGCCGAGTATTTGACGTTTACGACCGCAAGCGTTTTCGCTCCTTTTTCTTTTGCAAGTTCAAGCCCCGCTTTTGTATCGGCGGTTTCTCCGCTCTGGGAGATAAGTATTACAAGATCGTCCTTGCCAACGATAGGATCCATATAGCGGAACTCGCTCGCGACCTCGACCGTCACCGGCACGCGCGCAAGCTTTTCTATCGCATACTTTGCGATAATGCCCGCGTGCATTGCCGTTCCGCAGGCAACTATAAACACCCTTCCTATGTCCTTTAAAAGCTCGTCGGAAATACCTTGCTCCGAAAAATCGGGCACTCCGTCCTTTACTATATCTTCGAGAGTTTTGTTTACAACGTCGGGCTGTTCGTGGATCTCTTTCAGCATAAAGTGCGGGAAACCGCATTTTTGCGCCTGTTCAACGTCCCATTCGGCGACCTGCTTTTCTTTTTTGATCGGTATACCGTGAACGTCGAAATAGCTCGTTCCGCTTGCTTTCATGCATACTATCTCGTTGTCCTCGAGCAGGACATAATTCTTCGTATATTTTAAAAACGCGGGAATATCGCTCGCTATGAAATATTCTCCCTCGCCCTCGCCGACAATAAGCGGACTTTGCTTTCTGACGGCGTACACCCTGTCGGGAAAATCCCTGAACAAAATTCCGAGCGCGAAACTTCCCTCAAGCTCTTTCATAGTCTCGGTTATAGCTTTAAGCGGGTTGCGCTCCGAATAATAATAGTCGAGCAGGCAAGCCGCGACCTCGCTGTCGGTCTGGCTCACAAAGGTATAGCCCTTTTCCGTGAGGAAGGCTTTTAATTCCGTATAGTTTTCGATAATGCCGTTATGTACTATAGTCACTCTTCCGTTTGAATGAGGGTGAGAATTTACGTCCGAAGGCTCGCCGTGAGTTGCCCAGCGGGTATGACCTATCCCGCAGAAACCCTTTGGGCTGCCTTCTTTGGAGAGCTTTTCACGCATACAGCTAAGCTTGCCGCGTGTTTTTACTGTTTTAATGCTGCCGTTTTCAAATACCGCAATGCCCGCGCTGTCATAACCTCTGTATTCCAGCTTTTCCAGACCGTCCATAAGCACTTCGGTACAGTCGCGTTTTCCGAGATAACCCACTATTCCGCACATATATATTATTTCCCCCTATCAGCTATGCCATATTATATATTCTTATATGTTTCATTATAACACTTTATTCCGAGATAGTCAATATAAAAATTCACAAATGGACTACCGTTACTAAAAGCAAAAGGGGAACGCCTTTTAAAAATGGATTCCCCTTACTTATTTCAGCTCTTTACATTCTCCTGCATTTCACGCTCAATATCTTTCGCATGTTCGGATTGTATTTTTGGATCGAACGAAAGCACGGGCTCAACGTCCTTATGCTTTATGCGGCGGTCAACATAGTTCTTCGTTATCCTCATGACCGTCGGCAAAAGCGCTATAACGCCTATAAGGTTCGGAACCATCATAAGACCGTTGAATGTATCGGAAATGTCCCATGCAAGCGACGAAGTCATTATTGCGCCCGATATTACCATAATTACAAAAAATACCTTATAGCCTTTCGCGGCTTTTGTTCCGAAAAGATATTCAAACGACTTCGAGCCATAATGCGACCAGCCGACAACTGTTGTGAACGCAAACAGTAAAATTGCAACAGAAATAAATATGCTCCCGAAATCTCCGAACACATTTGCAAAAGCGTCCGCTACAAGCGTAGCGTCGTTTGTTCCCTCTGCGACCGCGCCTGTAGAAAGATCTATCTTCCCGCTCGAAAGCACAACGAGAGCCGTCATAGTGCATACTACAAACGTATCTGCGAACACCTCGAAAATGCCCCACATACCCTGCTTTACTGGTTCTCTTACGTTAGACGCGGAATGTACCATGACCGACGAACCAAGTCCCGCCTCATTTGAGAAAACGCCGCGCTTAAAGCCTTGGACAAGCGTTTTCATTGCTATTCCGACGCTGCCGCCCACTACTGCGGGAGCGGTGAACGCAAACTTGAATATTGCCGCGAACATTGCGCCGATAGAAGTTATATGTATGCAGATAACAACAAGACACCCGAGAATATAAGCGCACGCCATAAACGGTACAACCGTTTCCGCAAACGACGCTATTCTTTTAAGCCCGCCCAGAATAATAAGTCCCGCGAGTATCATAAGGACTGTTCCTATTATGACAGACGTCCATTTTACATCGCCGAACGCATATCCGAGATCAACGTTTTTGAGAACTGCCGAGTCGAGGTTTATTACAATTTTATTTATCTGTCCCATATTTCCGATACCGAACGACGCCAGTACCGCAAATATCGAGAACATAGCCCCCAGAACTCTTCCGACATATTTACAATGCTTATAGCCGCCCAGACCGTCACGCAGATAGTACATCGCGCCGCCGCTCCATTCGCCCTCGCTGTTCTTTCTGCGGTAGTATATGCCGAGAATGTTTTCGGAGAAATTTGTCATCATTCCGAAAAACGCCGCAACCCACATCCAGAATACCGCGCCCGGTCCGCCGACGCATATCGCCGAGGCAACGCCCGCTATATTTCCCGTGCCTATCGTCGCGGCAAGAGCGGTACAAAGCGCCTGAAACTGGGAAACAGAGCCTTTTCCGTCTTCGTTTTTCCGAGCCTTGCTCTTTTTTGAAAACATTCCCCCGATGGTCTGCATCCACCATTCTTTTATGTGCGACACCTGAAAGAATTTGGTGCATACAGTGAGAATAACTCCTGCGCTTATAAGCAGTATAAGACCGAGATTTGTCCACACAAAGTCATTTATGACTTTGTTTATTCCGGTAATGGTTTCGACAATATCCATAAGTTATCTCCTTTTTTTGAATTTTTTAAATTATAATCTTTCATGATTATATCATATTTTTTTAAAATTGTCAACTAATATGAGCCGCCCGGCTTTAATACCGCATAGCCGCGCTGCCATTTCTAAAAATTAAATGAATTTTTTACGGTAAATTCTTGACAAAAAGCCTTATATGTGTTATTATAGGGGTATAAAAAAGGCATTATTCCAAATGCGCTTTTGATTTTATGAATAATCGGATCTAAGAAATTGTCATTTTTGGACATTGTGTATATTATTAAGAGGCGATCATTACGAAAAAATATATTTATGCATTTTTGGTGTTTGCGGCGGCATTCTGTTTCGCGGCATGCGACGGCAGCAACAACACCTCGGGCAGCTTTCAGAGCACACCCGATAGTTATTCTGACATTAACGACAGCAGCTCTCAGGCTATTTTTTCATATAACAGTTCTTCCATTTACGAAAACTCCTCAGAGCCGGCTTATAAAACCGTTTATTTGTACGGACAAACGGAGATCCCCGATATTCCCTGCGGCTATACCGACTATGAGGGCAAGGCGGGCGTCAGCGCGGATAACCCCGCTTTACAGCAAACGCTTAAAGAGGCTCTCGACAGCATGATATTTGAAACGGTAAAATACGGCGATTATACCGTAAACCTTGTGGGCGATACCGTAAGAACGGATAAGGCAAACTTTCCGACTTCAATCTATACCCAGAATCTTCATGTCGAGGTCAGAAAGGACGGAAAACGGCTCGAAGGCAAAGGCGCTTACAGCTCGAACATGAATTATCTTTCTCCGAATTATACGGAGTATATCCTCTATTCGGATAAGATCGGAAGTTATATAGACGTATACGGGCTGGAAGTTCCTGTTATAGCTATGCGCTATTATTTCAACGACGACGGCAGAGAAGTCACAAGATCCGTTGACTTTGCGACAATACAGAATGACGAAGTATGCGACGGTTTCATTGGCGTCTGTGATGCGGGAACAGGCGTTGAACTGAATGCCGAAACGACAAATTATAAAGATGTACTAGTTATAAATAAAAGCAATTACACAAAATGCCGTACAAGCATTTTTTCAGCGGACGAATTCTCTGTTGTAAACGACAATCAGCTACTTGACAGCGAGCTGAACATAACCTATAACTTCAACTTTTCGGACTCGCCCGCAACGGACCTGTATTCAACAAAGGTGCTTGAGTAATTTTCAATAACGAATAAACTTCCGCGATCTTTGGCGGAGTTTATAAATATAAATAGACAGAATATAAGGAGAAAATTGAAATGAAAAAGGCAAAGATAATTTCTGCGGTATTGTTTGCCGCGCTCGTTCTGGCAGGCTGTAATGAAAATACAGGCGGCTCGCAAAATCAAAGCTCACAGCAGAGCAGCTCTGCTCCTTTTGAGAGCACTGTAGAAAGCAGTTCGGATACTCAAAGCTCCGAAACTCAAAGTTCTGATGTTCAGAGTTCGGACACGCAAAGCTCTGAAACCCAAAGTTCCGAAGTTCAAAGCTCGTCTGCTCCTCAAGATCAAAGCTCAAGCCAAGCGCAGAGCACTCCAAGCACACCCCAGCAGAGCAGCACTACCCCCGAAACAAGCAGCGCTCTTACAATAAGAGGAAACAAGGTGGTTGACTGCGACGAGAATGCGGAAACAGTTGTTATCCCGCAGGGGGTAAATGAAATTGAAGAATATGCGTTTGCGGACTGCAAGAAATTGAAATCTGTGACAATTGCAGGCACTGTCAGAGATATAGAAGATTTCGCGTTTAAAGGCTGCACAAGCCTTACTTCGATAACCATTCCCGCGGGAACGGACGATGTGAGCGACAGCGCGTTTGACGGCTGCACAGCCTTAAAGGAAATAAATGTTGAAAGCGGAAACCGCGAGTATTGCTCGGTAGACGGCGTGCTTTACAGCAGCAACAAGACCGAGCTTATAAGACTTCCCGAAGGCAAGACCGGAGAATTTTCGATACCCACAGGCGTTTATGAAATAGACGACAGGGCGTTTGCGAATACGGGCATAAAGTCCATTACTATTCCCGACACCGTAAGAGAAATAGGCGAATCGGCGTTTGATGGCTGCAACAGCCTGACGACTGTAAAAGTTGGAAACGGTATAACGGAGATAGAAGAGCGCCTCTTTAAAAACTGCACCTCGCTTACATCAGTAACGCTCCCCGACAGCGTTAGAGAAATCGAATACTCGGCGTTTGAGGGCTGTGAGAAAGTTTCCGTTTCGTACAAGGGAAAGACCTATTCCTATGCGCAGATAAACGACCTGTACAAGGCTGTGAACGGAAGATAATACAGAACAAAGGTACTAATCAAAGCCACAAAACCACGCAGAAATGCGTGGTTTTTGCTTTCCCGCTCTATTGTAAATCCATTATTTAGGTGGTTTCCCGCCCAAAACCTCTCTATAAGATTGCCGTTTCAAAGCACGGCTTTGAAACGGCAATGCGGGGAAAACTCTTGTTTTCCCCGCACCCCAGATTCAATGCCGAAGGCATTTAATCTGATGCGCCTTGCTGACGCGTTTGCGGGGGCGCTGCCCCCGCACCCCTGCCAGAGGGAAAAAATTTTTTGAAAAAAATTTTTTCCCTCTGGACT
>CANRLW010000065.1 GCA_947631575.1 uncultured Clostridia bacterium | reverse complement strand
AATTATGAAAATTCCCTTGACTTTGCGTTTTCTTAACATTATAATACTTTATGTAAATGATATTTCATTTATTTAAATTTAATTCTGAAATGGAGGATAAATTATGAAAATTCAAAAACTCGGCGCCGTTATTCTGGCGGGTTCGCTTGCGGCAACGGGCGTCGCGGTGACTACGCTGCCTGTGGTCAGCGCGGCAGCGGCAGAGGATAATAATGCCGAAATCGACAAGGTATTTACGTTCAGAAAAAACGACGACGAAACGCTTACGGCTGTGTATAAATCGGACAGCGGCGTGACAGATGTTGAAGTTCCCGCAGAGTATAACGGAATTAAAGTAACAGCCATTGACGGATTTTTGCAGACTGATGTTGTGAACGTAAAGCTCCCCGAAAGTATAACGTCTATTGCGGACTTTCAATTTCGCTGGTGCGATTATCTTAAAAGCGTAAATATTCCCGACGGAGTAAGTTATATCGGCACATCAGCTTTTGAAGAATGTGCAAGTCTTGAAAAGATCAGCGTTCCCGACGGCGTAAAGAGCATTGAAAACAATACGTTTACAAAATGTTCTGCACTTACCGAGGCAAAACTCGGCAAAGGTATTGAAAAGATCGGCGACGCTGCTTTCCAAGACTGTTCCGCTCTCGCCAAGGTAAACATTCCCGACGGCGTTACTTCTATCGGCAGATATGCGTTTCAAAATTGTTCAAGTATTGAAAGTTTAACTCTTCCCGAAACACTTACGTCTATCGGCGGGGGAATTTTACTCGGTTCTCAGGGTTCTTTCGCAAATTGTTCCGCCCTTAAAAGTATAACTATACCCGGAAGTCTTAAAACGATACCGAAAGCTGCTTTCAGCGGGTGCATGGGTCTTGAGACAATAACCATAAAAGAGGGCGTTGAAACTATCGAGGAAAGGGCTTTCGTTGGCTGTAAAAGCCTTAAAAATGTTTTCATACCCAAAAGCATGACATCTGTTGGCGGCGGCGCATTCTGGACGAGCGAGAATTCGGGCGAATGCGAAGGAGACGTAACATACGCAAGCACGGAAACCGACTGGAAAGCAATAAATATGGAAACTCGCAATGCTACTTGGAATAATATCAAAGATGATTACGGTCCTTTTAACGGCGCTAAGATAACATTTACTTCCGCTCCCGCAAGCTCATCATCTTCAACTCCTTCAAGCTCAACACCTTCAAGCTCATCTAAGCCTGCAAGCTCATCATCTTCAACTCCGTCAAGCTCAACTCCTTCAAGTTCATCTTCTTCATCATCTTCAAATTCATCTAAACCTGCAAGTTCTTCTAAACCTGCAAGTTCTTCTAAACCTGCAAGTTCGACCACTCCCGAAAGCTCAAAGCCTGATACAGACAACAGCGGTTCAGGCAGCGGAACAACTTCCGAAAGCTCGAAACCTGATACAGGTGACAGCGGTTCGGACAGCGAAACATCTCCCGATACGGGTGTCGGCGGTATAGCGCTGGCGATGGGAATAGTTGCTCTCGCAGGCGCGACAGTCGTTGTTTCAAGAAAGAATAAATAAACCTTAACTTCTTCATAACACAAATAAGAGGACGCTCCCCAAATGTTTGAATGTTTGGGGAGCGTTCGGCTATTATCGGTTATTATTAGCGCTTTTTCTTCTTTACAACAACCACAGCCACCGCCGCGCCCGCAATTACAACTGCGCCGAGAGAGACAAACAGAATTACAATGCCCGCATCGGGGGAATTACCGCTGTTTTGGGAAACGCTGTCAGCGGGAGCGTTTTCGTTGTTGTCGGAAGGAGCGTCATTATTGTTATTGTCATTGTCATTGTTATTGTCATTGTTATTGTTATTGTTATTGTTCCCTTCTGCGGGAGTGTTTTCGGGAGCGGAAGAAGTGTTTGTCTTAAAGGATACGAACACAATTTCCTGCTTGTCGCCTACCCAGAATACAAACAGGTCGTCGTCGAGAGTTTCGACATAAGACACCTCGTCAAGCATATCCGAAACGCGGTTGCCGTCCTTGTCGACAAGATAGCCCTTTCCGTTGTCCATAACGGGGGTATACTCGCCGCTCCCTGTCCACTTTCCTGCCTCGCCGGGTTCTGCGTCAATAAAGGTAAGATTGCCGTTCTCGTCTCTGTCAAAACGAATGGTACCGCTTGTGTCAACATCTGCAAAACCGCGATATGAGCCGTAGCCGTCGCCGAGATATTCAAACTCAAACGCTCCGTGAATTGTGTTTCGATAAAGCGTAGTAAGTTTTACCTTGTCTTCTTCCGCGAATGCACCAAACACAAACGCCGAAAAAACGACAGCCGCCGCCATTATCAGCGAAATGATTTTCTTTAATTTCATAAGTTCTTCCCCTTCTAGAGGTTAGAGGTTAGATGTTAGAGGTTAGAGTTGTAACTGAAAGGCAGTTCGTTTCTCGTTAGTATTCTAGTCTCCAGCCTCTTTCTCCAAAAACCAAACAACTTTTTATCTCAGAAGTTCCCCGAAATTCTTACCTCTTACTTCTAACCTCTTACCTCTAAAAGCGCCGCTTGTTATTACAATTCCTCTTTTACGATATATATCGGTCTTTGCTTTACTTCAAGATAAGTTTTGCTCAGGTACATTCCCAGAATGCCCGTACATAAAAGCTGAACACCGCCTATAAATGCAACTACAAATATAACGAACGGAATTCCCCAGAAAGGCTCTCCGAACGCCGCCGCTCGGACAATGCCGAAAATCAGCGCGCCCATTGACAGCAGGCAGAACAGCACCCCGAAAAACAGCGCCAGCGCCAGCGGCATGGTCGAAAATGCCATTATACCTTCGAGCGAATATAAAAACAGCTTTCTGAACGACCACTTTGTTTCTCCCGCGGCGCGCTCGATGTTTTCATATTCCAGCCACTTTATGTCAAAACCTACCCAGCCGAATATCCCTTTTGAAAAGCGGTTGTATTCCTTCATTGACAGAATGGCGTCGCAGACCTTTCTCGTCATCATTCTGTAGTCGCGCGCGCCGTCTACAATGTCGGTCTTGGAAATGCCGCGCATAAGCCCGTAAAACCTTCTCGCAAACCACGAGCGTATAGGCGGTTCGCCCTTTCTGTTTACGCGCCGCGTACCGACAAAATCGCGTCCGCTTTCGATATACGAATACATTTCGGGGAGCAATGCGGGCGGGTCTTGAAGATCCGCGTCCATAAGGACGATTATTTCACCCTTTGCCTTTTCAAAGCCCGCGTATATGGCGGATTCTTTTCCGAAATTCCGCGAGAACGATATGAGATGAACGCGCTCGTCCTCTTTGCGGATAGCTTTCACTACCTCGGCGGTCTTGTCGCGCGAGCCGTCGTCTACGAAAATAAATTCAAATTCTATCCCTTTTTCGTGAAAGAACGGCTCTTGTTTCAGCGTTTCGGCATAGAAAAGCGGAACGCTTTCTTCCTCGTTATAACACGGCACTACAATGCTGAGCGTTTTATTTAAGTTTTTATCAGACGTTATCAAAATTATTCTTCCTTAGTTATTTGTATTTTCCGAGAGCGATTGTTTAAATTCAAGTGCAAGTACTTTAGTGTCAAATCCGCTGAAAACTCTGGTATAATCCGATGAAGGGTTTAAGATAGTGCTCATTCCTTTTATTGAATAAAAGAAATCGCCTGCTCTCATTTTTATCATATTGAGCTGTTTAAGCTGCTCTTGCGGCAGGACGGACATTCTCGCGGGGCTGGTGAAAAACGGGATAATATTGCGCCCCTCGTGCTGCATAATAAGCAGATTTGCCTGACCGCCGCCCTCCTGAGCCGTCTGTCCGTTCGGGAAAATGCCGACAATGATTATATCGGACTGCATAAGCTCGGGCAGGAGCTTGTTCCATTTTACAAGCGTCTTATCGGCGTTTGCTTTGAGTATTTTTTCTTCAAGCTCACTGTTGAAATCTTCGGGGATCTCCGTGATGTTATGCATATTTTCGTTTGCCATTTTTACCTCTTATCTTGCCTTTTCGGCGTTTTCCTTTACGATCTTGTTTATTACTTCGTCAAGCGGAGACGCTCCAAGGTCGCCGTCCTTTCTCGAACGGAGAGAAACGGTGTTTTCCTCAACTTCCTTGTCGCCGACAATAAAGAAGTACGGTATCTTTTCAAGCTGCGCCTGGCGTATCTTATAGCCTATCTTTTCATTTCTGTTGTCAACAAATGTCCTGAGTCCAAGGTCTGTAAGGCGCTTTGAAATACTCTCGGCATATTCCTTCGCTCTGTCGGTTATGGGGAGTATCCTTACCTGCTCTGGCGACATCCAGAGCGGGAGCGCTCCCGCATATTTTTCAATAAGATAAGCGAGCGTTCTTTCATAGCAGCCCAGAGAAGTGCGGTGGATAATATACGGGCGCTTTTTCGTGCCGTCTACGTCTACATATTCCATTCCGAACTTTTCCGCAAGCATCTGATCTATCTGAATGGTAACTATAGTGTCTTCCTTGCCGAAAACATTATGATACTGAATATCAAGTTTCGGTCCGTAGAACGCCGCCTCGTCAATGCCAACGGTATACGGAACATCAAGGTCTTTGAGGATCTTTTCCATAACGCCCTGCGCCTCGTCCCACTGTTCGGCAGTACCAATGTATTTTTCGGTGTTGTTAGGATCCCACTGTGAAAATCTGAATGTGCAGTCCTCCAACATTCCCACCGTATCAAGAACATACTTCGCAAGCTCCAGACAGCCCTTGAATTCCTCTTCGAGCTGTTCGGGGCGGAGAATAAGATGTCCCTCGGAAATAGTGAACTGCCTTACGCGTATAAGCCCGTGCATTTCGCCGCTGTCCTCGTTTCTGAACAGTGTCGACGTTTCTCCGAGGCGCATGGGCAGATCGCGGTAGCTCCTCTGCCTGTTTAAGAATACCTGGTACTGGAACGGGCAGGTCATAGGTCTAAGTGCGAAACATTCCTTTGTTTCATCGTTCGGGTCGCCCAGAACAAACATTCCGTCAAGATAGTGGTCCCAGTGTCCCGAAATTTTATACAGCTCGCGCTTTGCCATATACGGCGTTTTTGTGCGGACATAGCCGCGCGAATCCTCCAAGTCCTCTATCCAGCGCGAAAGTATCTGAATGACCTTTGCGCCCTTTGGAAGAAGGATAGGCAGACCCTGTCCTATATAATCGACCGTCGTGAAGTATTCAAGCTCGCGCCCAAGCTTATTATGGTCGCGCTTTTTTGCCTCTTCAATGCGCTCCAAGTAAGCGTTAAGCTCGTCCTTTGACGGGAAAGCCGTTCCGTAGATACGCGTCAGCATTTTATTCTTCTCACTTCCGCGCCAGTATGCGCCCGTAACGGACGTAAGCTTAAACGCCTTTACGGGAGAAGTTGACATAAGGTGCGGGCCCGCGCAGAGGTCGGTAAAATCGCCCTGCTTGTAGAAAGAGATAGGCTCGCCCTTGTCGGCGTGTTCCTTGCAAAGCTCGACCTTATACGGCTCGTCTATGCTTTCGAGATATTTTACGGCATCATCGGGTGAAAGCGTATACTGTTCGAGCTTTATGCTTTCCTTTACGATCTTTTTCATTTCAGTTTCGATTTTAGAGAGCGTTTCGGTAGTAAACGGCTCGTCCGTATCGAAATCATAGTAAAACCCGTTTTCAATTGCAGGACCGATAGCAAGCTTTGTATTCGGGAACAAGCGCTTTACCGCCTGCGCCAGAATATGCGACGCGGTATGGTTGAACGCGCGCTGACCCTGTTCGCTTTCAAATGTGAGGATATTTACGGTGCAGTCCTTTTCGAGCAAAGTTCTCATATCGCAGACTTTTCCGTCAATTTCCGCCGCGCAGGCTGTTTTTGCAAGTCCTGCCTCACGGGCAGCGTCAAACGCGCTTATCCCCGCCTCAAACTCTTTTGTTTCGCCGTTAAGTATGATCTTCATAATTAAAACCTCCCCGGCAAGCTCTACAAACGCCTGCCCGATTATTTTGAAAAGCACAGCTTTTCATTTGATAGTCTGATAATTATTTTTGAGAAGAACTCAAATAATATACACCAATACATTTTTATTTTACTACTTTTTACTAAGATTGTCAAGCACAAAAGGGAAGAATTATAAAAAACGTTGTTATGTTACAATAGATGTGAGACAAAAGGTATAGAAAAAGTGGTTGAGATCTGTTAAAATAAAGTTGTCACACC
>CANRLW010000064.1 GCA_947631575.1 uncultured Clostridia bacterium | reverse complement strand
ATGGACTTTGCCACAGAGCTTTTTAAAAATTCCGAAAACGGCAAAAACACGCTTGTTTCACCCTTTTCTGTTTTATGCGCGCTGGCTATGACGGCAAACGGCGCGGACGGCGAAACGCTTTCGCAAATGGAAGAAACGCTCGGAATGTCCGCGGGTAAACTGAACGAATATATCCATAAATACTTGGAAACGCTTCAGCAGAGCGAAAAGGTGAAACTAAGCCCCGCAAATTCAATATGGTTCGCAGAAGGAAAAGGCTTTACTCCGAACGTTGATTTCTTGCAATTAAATGCCGACTATTACGGCGCGAGCGTATACAGAGCAAAATTTGACAACTCGACCGTTCGCGACATAAACACATGGGTAAACCAAAAGACAGACGGAATGATAAAGGAGATACTGGACGGACTTTCGTCCGACGCTGTTATGTGCCTTGTAAATGCGCTGGCGTTTGATGCGGAGTGGGGAAAAGAATACAAAAAGGGAAATGTTGCTGACGCGCTGTTTACAAAAGCCGACAACACAACACAAACTGTTGAGATGATGTACGGAAATGAGGGAACTTATTTTGAAGATGAAAACGCAAAGGGATTTATGAAATACTATTCGGACGGGGGATATGCTTTTGTAGCACTTCTGCCCGATGAGGAAATTTCCGTTTCTGATTATGTACAATCATTGACGGGCGAGAAACTTAAAGCGTTGCTTGACGGAAAACAAAGCGGAACTGTCAACACAGGGCTGCCGAAATTCAAATGCGAGTGCAGCTATGAAATGAACGATATACTGGAGCAAATGGGAATGACGGACGCTTTCAGAGCCGACAAAGCCGATTTTTCAAAGCTCGGCACTTTTTCTGACGGAAACATCTATATAGGCTCGGTCCTTCACAAAACGTTTATCGAGGTCGCTGAAAAAGGAACGCGCGCGGGCGCGGCAACCGCAGTAATAATGAACGGAGAGAGTGCGCCGGATCCCGCAGAAGTAAAAGAAGTGATACTAAACAGACCGTTTGTTTATATGATAATCGACACCAACGCGAATTTGCCGTTGTTTATGGGAACTGTTGAAGAAATTGCATAAGCACAAAGAATGCAAGGCGAACAATGTTTCCGCTATCTGACTGCCTTGTATAAATCAAAGTATCATCAGATTTCATCAAAGCATCGACAAACAATAAATAAAATATCGGTAAAATATATTGACAACAGTTTAAAAAAATGATATAATAAACTCAATAGTAGTAAAGGAGTTTTTTAAAAATGACTAAAGAAGATTTACAGCAGTTCAGAGAAATGATGAGCGAGATTATAGACGAAAAACTTCAACCGATCAACAATCGACTTGATAATATCGAGGAACAAATTACGGATATGAAAACAGACATCAGCGGTTTGAAAACAGACGTCAGCGGTTTGAAAACAGACGTCAGCGATATTAAAGAAGATATCGAAGTGATGAAAACTGATATCGAGGAAATCAAGGAAGACGGAAAGATCACAAGAGTGGCTACAAACGAAGTTGTTAAGTGGATCGAAATGCATTCAGATAATGATGATCCGTTTCCTGTTAAACAACAAGCTATATGAATAACATTTGACAACAATGGGGAAACCTTTTAAAAGGTTTCCCCTTGTTCATTTTTGTCTATTTTTAACTATTTTGTCGTCGAGGGTTGACTTTTTTTCGCAAAAATGTTATAATGATTTATAGCACAATTCCCGCGCTTTCGAGAATTTTTTCAGCGTTTTTGCTGAACATCATTTCATTTTCGCTAGGTGAAAATCCAAAGCTCTTTAAAAGCTCAACAAACGCTTTCTGGTCAGCCCACGGGCTGTCCGTTGCAAACAGGATCTTGTCCGCGCCGTGCTTTTTGATAATTTCAACAGACTTTTCGGGATAACGGTCAAGCACTACCGCCGTGTCCATGTAAACGGGCTTGTTGCACAGCTTTTCAAGGACTTCATCGGGCAGGTCGCAGCCGCCTAAATGCGCTAAAATCAGCTTGTCGTCGATTATCCCTTTAAGCTTTTCAAGGACTTCAAGCACCATATCCGGCGTACAGTGAACGTCGTCGGGATACCCCACGTCAATTCCCGCGTGCGTGACAATATAAAGTCCGCGTTTTGCCGCGCCCTCCATTATGCGAAGGCAGCGCGGGTCGTTGAAATAAACTCCCTGATAGTCGGGGTGGAGCTTTATTCCGAAAAGCCCTGCGTTCTTTATGAAATCAAGCGCGCCGTCTATGTCCTCATAATCGGGGTGAATTGCGCCCGCGTAGATTATTCCGTCCTTTCCGTTAAGCTCGGCGGCAAGATTGTTTATCGAAACGACCTGCCTCGCAACGGTCGCCACGGGAAGTATCACCGAATAGTCTACCCCAGAGCGTTTCATGCTTTCTTTGAGCGAGGAAAGAGTTCCCTCGCGAAAGGGCTTTACGTTGCCTTTTTCTGCAAGATAGGCAATTGTTTTCTCGGCAATTTTGTCGGGGAAAGTGTGGGTGTGGAAATCTATGATCATATTTGTATCTCCTTTTATTTTCATTCAACAATTATGATTATAGCATAGTTAAATAAAAAAATCAATGTGTTTTATCTAAAATAAACGAAAGGAATTTTGCAAATGAAAAAACTTATGCTCGGCAATGAGGCAATTGCCAGAGGACTTTACGAGGCGGGAGTAAAGCTCGTTTCGTCCTATCCCGGAACGCCATCTACGGAAATAACGGAGTTCGCCGCGAAATACGACGAAATTTACTGCGAGTGGGCGCCGAATGAAAAAGTGGCGACGGAAACAGCTTTCGGCGCGTCGCTCAGAGGAGCGCGTTCGGCATGCGCTATGAAACACGTCGGGCTTAACGTTGCGGCAGACCCGCTTTTCACGCTCTCTTATACGGGCGTTACGGGCGGAATGGTTATGTTCGTGGCAGACGATCCCGCTATGCATTCCTCGCAGAACGAGCAGGATTCGCGCCATTATGCCATAGCCGCTAAAGTTCCTATGTTAGAACCGTCCGATTCGGCAGAGGCAAAGGATTTTGTAAAAATAGCGTTTGATATTTCCGAAAAGTTCGATACGCCCGTATTGTTCAGAATGTGCACAAGAATCGCACATTCGCAGAGCATTGTGGAGCTTGGCGAACGCAAGGAAATCGAACTTCCAGCATATGAAAAAAATCCTCAGAAGTACATAATGGCTCCCGCAAACGCCGTAAGACGTCACCCGTTTGTAGAGGAACGTACGAAAAAGCTCGCCGAATTTGCCGAGACAAGCCCCTTAAACCGCGTTGAAAAGGGGACGGATAACAAAATAGGAATAATCTGCGCGGGCACTTGCTATCAGTATGTAAAAGAGGTTTTCGGCGACAGCGTATGCGTGCTTAAACTGGGAATTGTAAACCCGCTGCCCGAAAAGCTCATAAAGGATTTTGCGGCAAGTGTTGAAAAGCTGTATGTTATAGAGGAACTTGACGGAGTAATTGAAACGTTCGTTAAAAATATCGGCGTTGATTGCGTGGGAAAAGAGATGTTCTCACCGCTCGGAGAGTACGACCAGACAACAATAAGAAAAGCGTTCGGTCTGACGCTCCCCGAAAGCGTAAAGCTTGACGCTCCCGTCCCTGTACGACCGCCCGTTATGTGCGCGGGCTGTCCTCACAGAGGAATGTTCTATGTTCTCGCTAAAAACAAGATAACCGTTTTGGGCGATATAGGCTGTTATACTCTTGGAAGTGCCGCGCCGCTTTTCGCGCTTGATTCTACGCTTTGTATGGGCGCGTCAGTTTCGGGACTTCACGGATTTAACAAGGTCGGCGGCGCTGACAGCGAAAACAAGACCGTCTGCGTTATAGGCGATTCTACCTTTATGCATTCGGGAATGACGGGGCTTGTCAATATCGCTTACAACGCGTCAAACTCGACAGTAATTATTCTTGACAATTCAATTACGGGAATGACAGGACACCAGCAGAATCCTACCACGGGCTACAACATAAAGAACGAGCCTGCGACTGCCGTTAATATCGAGGAATTTGTGCATTCAATAGGAATAAAGCGCGTCAGAGTTGTAGACCCTTATGACCTTAAACAATGCGAAGAAACCGTAAAGGAAGAGCTTGCGGTAAACGAGCCGTCCGTTATCATTTCCCGCAGACCTTGTATGCTGCTTAAATATGTAAAGCCGAAACCAGCGCTGAAGGTAAACAGCGAAAAGTGCGTAGGCTGTAAGATGTGTATGAAACTCGGCTGCCCCGCAATAAGCGTAAAGGACAAAAAAGCTGTTATAGACGCAACTCAGTGCGTAGGCTGCGCGGTATGTACACAGCTTTGCGCAAAGGGCGCTATTGAGGTTTAAGAGAGGGGAGATACGGATATGGAAACAAAAAACGTGATGATAGTAGGCGTAGGAGGGCAGGGAAGTCTGCTTGCGAGCAAGCTGCTCGGCGTGCTCCTTACCGACGAGGGATATGACGTAAAAGTGAGCGAAGTCCACGGAATGAGCCAGCGCGGCGGATCGGTCGTTACATACGTCCGTTTCGGAGAAAAGGTAAATTCTCCCGTTATTTCCGAGGGAGAGGCGGACTTTATCGTGTCGTTTGAAAAGCTCGAGGCGGCGAGATATGTAAGCTGCCTTAAAAAAGGCGGCAAGATAGTCGTAAATATTCAGCAGATAGACCCTATGCCCGTAATTACGGGAGCGGCTGAATATCCCGAAAATGTACTCGAAGAATTAAAATCAAAGGGCGTTTTCATTGACGAGACCGACGCGCTTAGCCTCGCAGAGCAGGCGGGAAGTGCAAAAGCCGTAAATATCGTGCTTATGGGAAGGCTTGCAAAATACTTCGACCTTGAAAAGGAAAAATGGCTTTCGGCAATAGAAAAGACCGTAAAGCCGCAGTTTATAGAAATAAACAAAAAGGCTTTCGAGCTTGGTTTTTCATCATAATTACGGAAATTACCCGATATAGATTTTCGGGAATAATAATTACAAGGAGGTTCAGCAAATGCCCAACTACTACCAGCCGGAGATCGAGACCGCGTCGCGCGAGAAAATACTCGAGATCCAGAACGATAAGATCGTAAAACAAGTACGCCACGTTTACGACAACGTAAAGTACTATCGCGATCTTATGGACGCAAAGGGAGTAACGCCCGACGATATAAAAAGCGTCGACGATATTAAAAAACTGCCTTTTCTGTCAAAGGAAGACTTGAGGATAGCATATCCATACGGACTTCTCGGAACGGATCTTAAAAACTGTGTGCGTATCCAGTCTACTTCGGGAACAACAGGCAGACGCGTCGTAGCGTTTTACACTCAGGAGGATATCGACATATGGGAGGAATGCTGCGCGAGAGCAATTGTCGCGGCGGGCGGCACGAATGAGGACGTATGCCAGGTTTGCTACGGCTATGGCTTGTTTACGGGAGGACCGGGACTTAACGGCGGTTCTCACAAGGTCGGCTGTCTGACGCTCCCCATGTCTTCAGGAAATACCGAAAGGCAGATACAGTTTATGATGGACCTTGGTTCTACCATACTTTGCTGTACGCCGTCTTATGCCGCGTACATAGGAGAAAGCCTTGCGGAAATGGGATATAAGCCCGAGGACAACAAGCTTAAAGCCGGCATTTTCGGCGCCGAGCCCTGGACGGAAGAAATGCGCAGGAGCATTGAAAAGAGCCTCGGCATAAAGGCTTATGACATTTACGGACTTACGGAAACGAGCGGTCCGGGCGTTTCGTTTGAGTGTGAAGAACAGACGGGTATGCATATAAATGAAGACCATTTTTATGCGGAAATAATCGACCCTGACACGGGCGAGGTACTTCCCGAAGGGGAAAAGGGCGAGCTTGTGTTCACTTCTCTTGACAAAGAGGCGTTCCCGCTCCTGCGCTACAGGACGCGCGATATCTGCGTTCTCTCGCGCAAGAAGTGTTCCTGCGGACGCACTCATGTAAAGATGAGCAAGCCCATGGGCAGAAGTGACGACATGATGATAATACGCGGAGTAAACGTATTCCCGAGCCAGATTGAGGCAGTATTGCTCAAAGAGGGCTACCCGCCAAACTATCAGATACTTGTCGACCGCGTAAATAATACAGATACGCTCGATATAAATGTTGAACTTCCGCCCGAGCAGTTCTCCGACAAGATAAGCGATATCCAGGCAAGGGAGAAAAAGCTCGAAAGCGCGATGAGAACAATGCTCGGAATAGGTCCGAAGATACATCTTATGTCGCCGCATTCCGTTGCAAGGAGCGAGGGCAAGGCTGTAAGAGTTATAGATAAGCGCAAGCTCCACGATTGAGCAAGATGAAAGGAGTGTTTTTATGGCAGTAAAACAGCTTACTGTTTT
>CANRLW010000063.1 GCA_947631575.1 uncultured Clostridia bacterium | reverse complement strand
GTCCGTGATATAAACGGTACTTCTGAAATAGAGCGCACCCGTTATAACTGCGACCATAAGCGCCATAGAAATAATGATCGTGAGCTTTATGACCTTTCCTCGGCTCGCAAAGCTCTTCATCTGCTCCTTGATTACCTGTGGTTTCATACTTATAAATGTTCCTCCAAATACGCCAATGTCCGGAAATTCCGAACGCCTTCCATTTTTCATACGACCCGTAAAGTTTATTTATAGCGCCAAGGGCATGCCCTCCCTCGGCAGCTAAGACCTCACAGACCGTTTTTGTGTCGTTCCGTAAAGTTCATCTATAGCGCCAAGGGCATGCCCTCCCTCGGCAGCTAGGACCTTACAGACCGTTTTTGTGTCGTTCCATAAAGTTCACCTATAGCGCCAAGGGCATGCCCTCCCTCGGCAGCTAGGACCTTCCAGACCGTTTTTCTATATCTGTTTTTTATCTTTTTTCCTATTATACCAATTTCTTTCGTGAATGTCAAACATAAAATCACTGTTAAATTTGTTAAATATGCTCAAAAATATTTTGAAACTCAGTTGCAAACCCAAAATAACAAGTGCGTAATTTGGAAGATACTGTAAAATGTCAAAAAGTTTATTGTTAAATTAGCTAAAAAGCTAAAGTTGAGTTTTGTGGGGAATTTTAACAAAAATAAAGCGCCGATGCTCTCGGCGCTTGTTAAAAATATACAACGCACGCGTTATGCGCTTTACGGATATTTTTCGGTTATCCTATAATAAACTTCTTTATATCGTCAGCGAAATCGTCGCACTGTTTGTCTGTGCCGTGGACGGTGACGGTGAGAGGCTTTTCAAGGTCAAGGCTGAAAATGCCCATAATGCTTTTTGCGTCTACGGCGTATCTTCCCGCACAGACGTCAATTTCAAACGGACACTCGTTTGTAATTACCACAAATTCCTTTACATTGCTTATTGACGAAAGCTGAACTTTAAATTCTTTCATTACAAATCTTCCCTTCTTTCAGTCACAGTATATCAATTTTTTAAATAATTGTCAATACGTTCTTGCAAAATTTGTTGTTTTAAAGTATAATGAAATACAGACGGCGGGAGAATTTGTTTATTTTTCCCGACCGAAAGTTTAAGGAGAATTGTTGTGGATATAAGGACATTTAAAGTAATAACGCTCGGCTGCAAGGTCAATTCCTGCGAGAGCGCGATAATTGAAAAAAACATGCTCGAATACGGCTTTAAACCCGCCGACCGCTCCGACATATACATTATAAATAGCTGCGCGGTGACAAGTGCCAGCGTTGACAAGGCGCGGCGGCTGGTTGAGAGCCTGAAGAAGAAGTTCCCCGAATGTACCGTTGTTTTGTGCGGCTGCTATCCGCAAAGTTTCCCGAATGCCATGAATGAATGTTCCGCCGACATTATAACGGGAAACTCGGCGAAAGACAAGATCCCCGAAATGATAGAAAATTATTTAGAAAATAAGGAACGCGTTGTTAAAATTGACGCGCTCCCGAAGGCTTATGACGAAAGCTCGGCTGTTCCCGACGAAAACAGAACGCGCGCTTTTATAAAGATAGAGGACGGCTGCGACAGATATTGCTCATACTGTATAATTCCTACTGCAAGAGGGCGAGTAAGGTCGCTTTCCGTTGAGAAAATTTACGAGCAGGCTGCGAAGTGTGTTGCTGACGGGCACAAGGAGCTTGTTCTCACGGGGATAAACCTCGGCTGTTATGGGCAGAAATACGGGCTGACGCTTGCGGACGCAGTTGAAACCGCGGCAAGGAGCGGCGTTCCCAGGTTAAGGCTAAGCTCGCTTGAGCCCGAAATGCTCTCGGACGACATTATTGAGCGCCTCGGCGCTGTTAAAAATCTTTGTCCGCATTTTCATCTTTCGCTCCAGTCGGGCAGCGACAGTGTACTAAAGAAAATGAACAGGCGCTACACGTCCGAAGAATACGCGCATATTGCGGGGAAATTCCGCGATGTGTTTCCAAATTGCTCGATAACGACCGACATCATCGTTGGCTTTCCCACCGAGAGCGAAGATGATTTTCTAAAGAGCGTTGAATTTGCGAAAGAAATGCAATTCGCCAAAGTTCACGTTTTCCCCTTTTCGGCTCGGAGCGGGACTGTTGCGGCGAAAATGGAACAGCTTGACAAAAGCGTAATTTCCGAGCGCGCAAAGCGGCTTTTGGCTGAAGTCGAACAGCTCGAACGCGCGTTTTTTGAACGGCAGGTCGGCACGCTCCAGACCGTGCTTATTGAAAAGCCGAAGTCTGCCGACTACAGCCAAGGGTTTACGGAAAAATACGTACCCGTAAGGATAATGTGCGGGAAGATCCCCTGTCACACGCTGCTGCCCGTGAGGATAGTAAAAGCGGATGACGCGTTTTGCGTGGGGGAGGAAGTCACATAAACCAAGGGAAGGCGAACCGCCTTCCCCTTTTTCTTTTACCTGTCCGTAATATTAAGTTCCTTTTTAAGCGCTGTTTGCAAGAGCTGTGAAAAATTTATATTTGCCTTTTCCGCCTCGTAACATAACCAGCTCGGCAAAGTGCAATTTTTCTTTACCGTTTTTGTTTCGCTTTTTCTGCGGTATTCCGTAAAGTCAACATCAACAAGCGAAACAATTTCGCCCCTCGCGGGTTTAATATCTTTTGCGCTCCTTGCGGGCGGTATGCTCTCCCCGTCGTCTTCCATATCAATTCCCATTAAGCCTATAGCGTCGCGCGCCATTTCTATTGCCTCTGTCAAGCTGTCGCCCTCGGTATTTATATTGAAATCGGGAATAAACACGGTGTATCCCTTTTCATCGGGCGTTAAAACAATAGGGTATGAATTTTTCATAATATAGACCTCCGTGATTTTATAACATATACTATACGCCTTTAATGCGTATTTGTCAAGAGGTTTTTTACTTGCGAGGAAAATAAAAACGCTTTCGGGTGTCTGAACGCGTTTCTCCTTTTTATCTGTCAGTTATATTAAGTTCCTTTTTCAATGCCGCCTGAAGTACTTGTGAAAAGTTTATCCCCTTTCGTTCTGCCATAATATTTAACCAGTGGGGAACGGTGAGCGTTTTCTTATCGGATTTGTTTTCAAAGAAAATGCGATAATCCATAGTATCGCAGGAAATCAACGTTACAAACTCGTTTTTTCCGCACTTTATCGACTTTATATCGGAAGGCGCGGGTATTTTTTCTCCGCGCTCCTCCATATCGTAGAGCATTAAGCAAAGGGCGTCCTTTGCCATTTCAAGCGCTCCGGTAATAGTTTTTCCGTCTGTAAAGCAATTTTTTATATCGGGAAAATTCACATAGTAAACATTGTCCTCTTTATCAAAAGTAAAAATTGCAGGGTATGCGTATTTCATAAGATTTACTCCTTTTCAATTTATTATATGCTGTCGCGTGGACTTTATTTAAGACCCGCGGCTTTCTTTATTGACTGTAATGTACCTTTTGGCACTTCTTCTTTTGTATGTCGCCCTATCGGGAACTGCTCATTTGTTATCGGGCTGTACCAGATTTCGTGATTTGAACCCTCACGAATGATTATACACCCGTTTTTCTTTAACAACCTTTTCAACTCACCGTATGTCATTACCTCACCTCTTGATAATATTATAACACGTATTTTACACGTAGTCAAGAGGTTTTTTATTTTCCCGAAAGCGCAAACCCCTATTTGAGGTTCTTTTCAAACGTTTTTTCTCTCAATAACGCTCTCTCGCCCTATCCCCCTGCCCCCTTCCCCGGAGGGAAAGGGGGGAAGAGTGCGGGGGCTGCCGCCCCCGCGCCCCCCCGCCAAAGGGCGCTGCGCGCCCTGTACCCGCTGTTGTCAGTTGACAGTAGACAGGGTACAGTATTCAGCAACAGCCGAAAGGCTCTCCGCTCATTTACCACTATTGAATAAAAATTGCGCTCTTGCTTTCCCGCTCCAAAGCGGTTTCACTCTTGGGTTGTTCCCCGCCCAAACCCTCTTTTAGGATTGCCGTTTCAAAGCACAGCTTTGAAACGGCAATGCGGGGAAAACTCTTGTTTTCCCCGCACCCTTTAGCGCTAGCTGACGCGATTGCGGGGGCGCTGCCCCCGCACCCCTGCCAGAGGGAAAAAATTTTTTGAAAAAAATTTTTTCCCTCTGGACTCCCTTTTCAAAAAACTTTAATGCGCCCGCTCGTTTGGCGGTTTGAAAATAAAACGTTGTTTCCCGCCCGAAACTTATTCTTGCCTCTTACCTCTCACTTATAAATAAAAAAAGAGGCTAGGTTTTAAACTCTAGCCTCTAGCCTCTTTCTCTGAACATCAAAAAACTTTATCGCCAAAAAGTTCCTCTATGCTCTTACCTCTTACCTCTTACATCTAACCTCTAGAAGGGTTTTTCCCCTTGTTGCTTTCCTTTTTCGTTCGGGTTTTATGCTCCGATGTTAAGTCTGAAGTACGTTCCGCCTTCGCCGTAGTATGTATTCACGCCGTCTTTTATACCTGCGACCTCGCTTGACTGAACGCCGAAGAAGTTTCCGTTTGCAAGTCTTCCCATTTCGGTGAAGTGAAGGTTATCAAGTGAGTACTGTATAAACGGGAGCATTGCTGCCTCGTCATCACCCAAAGCGCCTGTATACATCGGAAGTTCATGGTCGCCATAGCCCGTCATAACTACCTTTACGAGGTTGTTTCCGGGTGTTCCGTTCAAGGCGTCCTGGAGCGAGTCATCATAATGAATAAGCGCATAGTAGAACCCGTCCTGTCCGTCAAACAGCGCGTCCATTTCCTCATGATAAGCCTCTACAAACGCATGGTTCTGATCCAAGTCGGATCTGTGCTGTCTCGAAAGAACCTGCGCCTCGGCTGCATCCGAACTGTCAGACGCATATGCGTCTACCCACAGGATCTTCGTATCTTTAACTTCCATAGCTATAAACACATAGTCCTTTATCGGACGGTTTCCGCCAAAGTTTTTGTCATAGATCATGACCTTGTTTCCCGCGTCGGTGTCCGTTTCATGAGCGCCCGTATAGTCGCGCTCGACCCTCGCAAACTTCGACATCAGGTGCTGTACAGCCGTATAATAGTCCCTCGCACCGTCCGTTACACGGTTTTTGTTGTCGTCGATACCTACAAATGACGGCAGAATTATCGCACTCATCGCCGCAATTATCGCAAGTACTACGACAAGCTCCATGAGCGTAAAACCTTTTTTCCTATGCAGTTTCATATGTAACCTCCCGCTGAATTTTTGTTTTTATGTAATCAATTTTCGTCAATACCACAAAAACAAGAACTCAGCCGTTTAATAGCTGCGGCGAAGTTCCGACAAGCGTCCCGTCGCTCGCAATACCGTTTGAGCCCTCCCAGAAATCATTTCTCGAAAAGTCCGCGAATGTCGGGAGATTTTCCGTTGACTCCTGTTCGTTTATGCAATAGCACACCGCCGCGACCGAGCCTTTATCTATATACCCTACGGCAAACATCTCGCGGTAGCCCAAATTTTCTATAAGATAATCGCTAAGCCACTTTTCCATTTCCTCTTCGTTTTCCTTATCCAGCCAGAAACCGTCGGAAAAGTCCGATTTATATACGCCTTTATCTGCTACGATCTTTACCGAAGGATCAGTTCCGCCATTATTCGTCTTGTTTATTCTGTGACCGTCGCGGTCTACGTTCAAAAGCCACGAGTTTAAAGACGTTCTTATGTCCGTCGCGGTCTTGTTTGCGGAAGTAAGGCGCGCGTCCTGTGCCACGCCGATAAGCGTCGGGATAAGAATAGCCGCAAGTATTCCTATTATGGCTATAACTACGACAAGCTCGACGAGCGTAAACGCTTTTTTATTTTTTAGGCGAAAAAGTCTTTTCATAAATTACCTGTCTGAAATACACAATATCCCTCGGCGGGATATTTCCCGCCGAGGAATTTTGCCATTGTGTTGATCAAATAGTATCGCTAATTAGCTAGTCTTCTTAGCTGCAAGCTTGGGGTTAGTACCAACGATCTGGTTGTCAGCTAAAACGCCGCCCTTGGTCGGGAACTTATTGGTAGAACCAGCAGTCCAATCAGTACCAGCAATTCCGATCTCTGTTTCTTTTGCTGCGCCCATCTGAACTGCGAGACCTACAACGCCACTTCTCTGGAGAGCAAGCTCTACAACAGCGCCCTTAACATCACGAGCCTCATCGCCCATGTAGGTGCAGAAGTCGAAATCCTTATCAGTTTTGCCGGACCATGTAACGCCACTGTTTCCAGGGAAATTAGGATCATTATCCTCATCGAAGTCTACCTGTTCCCATTTACCAGCATCCGAAATGTAGAACTTCAATACAGCAACATTATCACCGGTCTGCTTAAGAGTAGCCTTGTGCATGTTGCTTGCGTTTGTAATAAACGTGGTAGCAAGGGTTCTGAGGGTGTTAGCCGCAGAGTCAGCAGATGTGATGTTCGCATCCTGAACAACTCCGA
>CANRLW010000062.1 GCA_947631575.1 uncultured Clostridia bacterium | reverse complement strand
TTGAGTTTTCCGGTATAGTCTTTTAATTCCATGTTAAACTCTCTTTCAAATTGCGATTTATTGAGCAGTAAAAAACAACTTGCCAACAACACAAAAGTATAAACTATTTGTGTTCTTTCATCAGCTTTAAAAACTCGTCAAACAAATATGAGGTATCGTGCGGGCCGCCGCAAGCCTCGGGGTGAAACTGCACGGTAAAAGCGGGCGCGTTTGTGTATCTTACTCCCTCGCAGGTGCCGTCGTTTCCGTTTATGTGGGATACTTTTCCCGCGCTTTCGGGAATGCTGTCGGAAATTACCGCATAGCCGTGATTCTGCGAGGTAATGAACGTCCTGTCGTGGGCGATGTCCTTTACGGGCTGATTTCCGCCGCGGTGTCCGTATTTGAGCTTTTCGGTCTTTGCACCGTTTGCAAGCGCCAAAAGCTGATGTCCGAGGCAAATGCCGAAAGTAGGAATCTGCGCGGGGATAAGCTCTCTCAAAGTGTTTATAGAAGTCACGTTGTCGGCGGGGTCGCCGGGTCCGTTTGAAAGCATTATGCCGTCCGGCTTTTGTGCAATTATCTCCTCGGCAGTCGCGTTATACGGCATAACGGTAACGTTGCAGCCGCGCTTTACAAGCTCGCGCCTTATGTTGAACTTATATCCGTAGTCCATAAGCACAACGTTATATTTCGGGTCATCGGCGGGGAAAAACTGCTTTTCCTTTACGCTTACTTTTGAAACGACTTCGCCGACATTATAGGCTTTTATCTCTCTCAAAAGCTCGTTCTTGTCGTATTCTCCGCAGACAATTGCGCCGTTCATAACGCCGCTCTCACGGATAATTCTCGTGAGCTTTCTTGTGTCAATATCGCAAATGCCGATTATATTCAGCTTTTTAAGATAGCTGTCAAGGCTGTCCTCGCACCTGAAGTTTGACGGCGCGTCGCAATATTCGCGCACAACATACCCGAAAACCGCGCTCCCATTTGATTCGGGGTCAATTTTATTTACGCCGTAGTTTCCGATAAGCGGAAAAGTCTGCGTTACTATCTGCCCGCAGTAGGACGGGTCTGTAAGCGTTTCCTGATAGCCTGTCATGGCGGTGGTAAAGACGATTTCGCCCACCGTCTTTCCCTCTGCTCCAAAGCCCGCGCCCTCGAAAACTTCGCCGTTTGCAAGGACAAGGCTAGCTTTTCTTTTGTTCTCTAAGATCATTTCAGCCTCCGGAATTAACTCTGTAAATTATTTACAGTTATTTTGCCGACATAGGTCATTATCTCGTCGCGCATACGAATGGCCTCTTTTCTTGCCGCCTGGGCAAACTCTCTTTCGTCGCACTTCTGTTTCTGATATGCGCACATTATTCCGCGCGAGCTGTTTACTATACCGCCCAAGCCGTTTTTGTCGAACGCCGCCGCGATGTCCGCCGCCGTTGCTCCCTGCGCTCCATATCCCGGAATAAGGAAAAACGTATGCGGAAGTATCTCGCGAAGTCTTTTTATCTGCTCGGGATATGTAGCGCCAACGACTGCGCCGACACCGCTGTAGCCGTAGGCTCCGGGAAGTTCTTCTCCCCATTTTTCGCACATCTTTCCCATGTATTCATATATGGGCATTCCGTCAATGAGCTTGTCCTGAAGCTCGCCGCTCGAGGGATTAGAAGTTTTTACAAGAACGAAAATGCCCTTGTCATTGTCGAGGCAGGTCTTTAAAAGAGGCTTTATCCCGTCGCTCCCGAGGTAGCCGTTTACCGTCAGAGCGTTTCCGAGAAACGGCTCGTATTCTTCATTTCCGACCTTAACTTTTCCGAGATGAGCCGCGGCATAAGCCTCCATGGTCGTTCCTATGTCGTTGCGCTTTCCGTCGGTGATGACGTACATTCCCTTTGAGCGGGCGTATTCCTGGGTCTTATAGAGCGTCTTTACTCCCGCCGTCCCGTACATTTCATAATAAGCCGCCTGGGGCTTTACCGCTGGAACAATGTCATAAAGCGCGTCAATAAGTGCCTTGTTGAATTCGAGCAGAGCCTTTGCCGCGCCTTTGAGCGTCTCGCCGTATTTTTCAAAGCACCTTTCCTTTATAAATTCGGGAACATAATCAAGCTTTGGATCAAGACCCGCAACTGTCGGGTTTTGCGTTTGCTCGATCTTTTCAATAAGCCTGTCGAGTGACATAACCTTTCGTCCTTTCTGTTTTTAATTTGCAATTATATCAGTTATCAGCTTGTATAAAAACCTATTTGTGGTTTTTTTCAATGGATATCTTTCTAAATAACGTTTACTCGCCCTATCCCCCTGCCCCCCTTCCCCGAAGGGGAAGGGGGAGAATGCGGGGCGCCGGCGCGCCCCGCGCCCTGCCGTTTTAGAGGTTGATTTTGAGAGGAAACGTGGCTTTGCCCCCTGTTTTGCTTAAACGTGCGTTCGGCGCCAAGATCGGAGAACACGCAAAACGGGCGGGCAATTGCTTTCGGCTGTTACTGACTACTGTTAACTGTTCATTGTCAACTGACTACAGCCCCGCAACCACTGTTAGCAGTGTACGCACTGTCTGCCTTTGATGAATTACCATACAACTCTGATTAGGCTTTATATACAGTCTGCAATTATATCAATCATCAATTATCAGTCATCGGTATAGACCGTCTTTCCGTCTACTATCGTCATCTTTACCCTGCCTTTAAGCGTTATTCCCTTAAAGCAGGTGTTTTTCGACTTTGAATGAAGTTTTTCGGGATCTACCGTCCATTCTTCATTCAGGTCAACTATCGCAATATCCGCAGGCTCGCCGTCCGAAAAACTTCCGCCCGGTATGCCGAGTATGCGCCTGGGATTAACGCACATAAGCCTTACTATCTTATCAAGCTTTACTTTTCCCGTATGATAAAGCGCGGTGAGCGTCGCCGCAAGCGACGTTTCAAGCCCTACTACCCCGTTCGGCGCTTTTCTGAAATCCGCTTTTTCGCTCGGCGCATGTGGAGCATGGTCGGTCACTATACAATCAATTGCCCCTTGGCAAATGCCCTCTGTTATTGCGTCTACATCTCTGCGCGTTCTCAGCGGAGGATTCATTCTGTAGTCCGCGTCGCGCGTTTTAAGCATTTCGTCCGTCAGCATGAAATAATGCGGAGCAGTTTCGCAGGTCACCATAACCCCCTGTTCCGCCGCAAGCTTTATGACTTTAAGGCTGCCCTGCGTTGACACATGGCAGATGTGAACGGGAACTTCGAGATCCGCCGCGAGCATTATTTCCCTCGCCGTTGAAATATCCTCGGAGAGCCTGTGCATGCCCTTTACTCCCAGCTCTTTTGAAACAATGCCGCTGTTCATTATGCCGCCGTCTACTATGTCGAGGTCCTCACAGTGAGAAACGACTTTAAGCCCCGCATAGTGCGCCTTTACGAGCGCTCTCGCCATAAGCCGCGCGTTTCTGACGGGTTTTCCGTCATCGGACACCGCTACGCACCCCGCCTCTCTCAGCGCCTCAAAGTCGCAGAGCTCCTCGCCTTTAAGCCCCTTTGTTATGCAGCCCACGGGATAGACCTTTACTTTAGACTGTTTAGCCTTTTCTATGATATACTTTACCGTTTCGGGACTGTCAACGGGTGGCGTTGTGTTCGGCATACATACTACCGCCGTAACGCCGCCTGCCGCTGCGGCATCTCCGCCCGTGATGATGTCTTCTTTATGGGTCTGACCGGGGTCGCGGAAATGAACATGCATATCGCAAATTCCCGGAATTACCGCCTTTCCCGTACAGTCTATGATCTCGTCTGCGGGCGCGTCGATATTTTCCGCGCGCTTTATGATGATCCCGTTTTCAATGAGAAGATCAGAAATGCCCTCGAAATTGTTTACACTGTCAACTACATATCCGTTTTTAAGCAAAAGCGACATAAGCTCTCCTTGTTATTTGACAAAATAAAAGCCGCAATTTTGCGGCATAAAATTCGGACTGTCTATAAAGCCCCATCTGCTTTACATTTACAGGAGTTTATAAACAAGTCTGATATTGTTAAAGGCAATGCCGCATACAAATGCATTGTCAGACGACGGCAGATATCCGACCGCCGAAAATATGAGCATAACCGCGATTTATGCCATAACAGTCTGATAAAAAGTCAGGCTACAGACTGTATAGAAAGTCCCAGATGCAAGGAAACGGTGCTACGGCTAGGCTTTGTGCCTGCCGTAGTGCCGCTGACGCAGCAGATGGGGCTTTATATACAGTCTGTCTCGGCTTATAGCCGCGAATTATTGTTCCTTATTATTATATTATATTTAAGCCGTCTTGTCAAGGGGATTTTTCGCGCAGTCCAAACTTTTAACATAGACATAATTGCCGCAAATTATGTCTATGCATATCCCCGGACATTACTAAGCGGCATTGCGAATTTGTATCTCCGCAATGCCGCCTTCTGATTTATAACAATTCCTTTAAAAGCTCATCGGTCTGCGCTTGGCTTTCAGCGTTAAGCGCGGACTTTATAGTAACAACAGTGTTTGCAAAGGTGATGTTCTTGCTGTTTTCAAACAGCTTTTTAATGACCTTCGCCGCATTAGGCGCCCATGAGCCGTTTTCAATGATACCTATAAAACGGTTCTGATAGTTGCGCTCCGTAAGGCGCTCTATAAAATCACGCATAAACGGGAAAACATCGCCGTTGTAGGTCGTAGTCGCAAGAACCATTTTCCCGTATCTGAAAGCGTCCTCTACCGCCTCCGCCATGTCGTCGCGGGCAAGGTCTGTTATTGCCACTTTGGGGCAGCCCGCCTTTTCGAGCTTTTCCGCGAGCATTTCCGCGGCAGCCTTTGTGTGTCCGTATACCGAAGTATACATAATGCAAACGCCCTCGCTCTCAACGCCGTAGCTCGACCAGGTGTTGTACAAATTGAGATAATAGCCCAAGTCCTCTAAAAGCATAGGACCATGGAGCGGGAGTATCTTCTGTATATCCAGCGCTGATGCCTTTTTGAGCAATGCCTGTACCTGTGCGCCGTATTTTCCGACAATGCCGAAATAATAGCGCCTTGCCTCGCAAGCCCAGTCCTCGTCGCAATCCAGCGCGCCGAACTTTCCGAAAGCGTCAGCCGAAAACAGGACTTTTTCCGTGCTGTCGTAGGTCATAATGACCTCGGGCCAGTGCACCATAGGAGCGGTGACGAAATTCAAAACATGCTTTCCGAGGGAGAGCGTGTCGCCCTCTCCTACAACTACCTGTCTGTCGGCGAAATCATCTCCGAAAAACTGTTTCATCATGACGAAAGCTTTAGCCGATGCGACAATTTTCGCCGATTTATAACATTCTGTAAAGTTCTTAATGTTTGCCGAATGGTCGGGCTCCATGTGCTGAACAACGAGGTAATCGGGCTGTTTTTCGCCGAGAACGCTCTTTACATTCGCCAGCCACTCGCTGCCAAAATGCCTGTCGACGGTATCCATAACGGCAATTTTTTCATCAAGTATGACGTAGGAGTTATACGCCATGCCGTTGGGGACGGTGTACATTCCCTCGAAAAGGTCTATTTCCCTGTCGTTGACGCCGACATACTTTATATCGTTTGTAATATCCATAGTTATCCTCCGTAATTTTTTTCTTCATTTATTTTACCATTATTTTTTAATAAAGTCAAGAGAAAAAATGGAAATAAAGTAAAAATAAAGGCTGTTTGCTGAATAAAACGTACAAAGCCCATTTGTTGTTCTTTTCAAACGCTATTTTCTCTAAATAACGCTCACTCGACCTATCCTTCTAGATGTTAGAGTGTTAGCGCGTTATCCGCCTTACGGCGGATAAAGCTGTAAGAGGTTAGAGTTTAAACTCCGATATCATGTTTCTTTTCAAACGTTGTTTCACTAAATAACGCTCACTCGCCCTATCCCCCTGCCCCCTTCCCCGATGGGGAAGGGGGAGAGTGCGGGGGCGGCAGCCCCCGCTGCCCCCCGTTGGCAGTTGACAGTAGACAGGATACAGTATGCAGTAACAGCCGAAAGGCAATTGCCCGCCCGCGCCCTTACAAATCCCCAACCAACTCACCCGCCCGATTTGCGCGTTTTCCACTTTTGGCGTCGAACGCGCATTTAAACAAAGCTGGGCGAGCGCCCACTTTCCCTCAAGAACTAACCTCTAAAAGGGCGGATACAGGGCGCGCAGCGCCCTGCAATTTTCCCCCTTCCCCTTCGGGGAAGGGGGTCAGGGGGTTGGGGCGAGTAAACGTTATTTAGAAAAATAGCGTTTGAATCGAACCACAAATAGGCTTTTGTGCAAGCGGAGCGAAATTTCTTTCCCGCTCTATTGTAATTTCATTTTTTAGGCAGCTTTCCGCTCAAAACCTCTCTTAGGATTGCCTTTTCAAAGCACGGCTTTGAAAAGGCAATGCGGGGAAAACTCTTGTTTTCCCCGCACCCCAGATTCAATGCCGAAGGCATTTAATCTGATGCGCTTAACTGGCGTTTGCGGGGACTCCGTCCCCGCGCCCCTGCCAAAGGGAAAAACTTTTTTGACAAAAAAGTTTTTCCCTCTGAAATGCACCCCTTTTATTAGACAATGTGATATAATAGAGATATAGCAAATTAAAGTTTAACGAAAGGGGTACATTATTATGGCAAAAGGTCAGAAACACAAAAAATATACGCCTGAATTTAA
>CANRLW010000061.1 GCA_947631575.1 uncultured Clostridia bacterium | reverse complement strand
AAGTATGAAGTCTCAAAGGACTGGAAACTTGAGTTCGTAACACACTAAGCAAAGGAGGCGCTTTATATGTTTAAAAGATTATTTTCAAAGAAAAGCGGCTTTACGCTGGTGGAAATTATAGTTGCTTTTGCGGTGTTCGCTATCATGTCGGCGATGATACTTCAGATACTTAATGTAACGACGTTTCAGAGAAAGTATAACACCGAGCTTTCCGAGAAGATAGACGAACAGGAAAGAGAACTTATTATAAACGGCAAAAAGGACTTCGATCCGTCTCTTGGAACAAACGGAACTGTCGGATTAGACTTCGGCGAAAACGGCAGTTTTGAATACGGTTATCAGATGTACGGAACAGACGGGAGCGGCGCAGGAGATATCGACGGTCTTGCATATTTCGTAGCTCAGCATGCAGAATCGACCTATACGCCCGACGACGATGATGACGACGATGACGACGACAACGATGATGACGGTGGCGCACAGTTTAACCGAATGAAGGTAAGACTGGCAGGAGTCAGGGATTTTGATTACATTCAGATAAATTCCGTTACTTTGGTCGGCACTGACGCAAACGGAAATGCTACCTATGCTTTTGATATATGCGCAAGCAGCAACGCCATGGATGCGAATAACGTTCCATATGCAATGTACAGACTTTATTTCTACTATGACGGAAACCAAAGTACAACTCCCGCAGACATCATTTCCGCGTCTTATGTCGGCGGAAGTGCAATAGGAACGGGATATAGCAGAACGTCTCCCGATCCCGTAAACAATCCGTTTGTAGTAATTATAACATCAAGAAACGGTATTGTTGTAAGTACGCCGTTCAGTTCCGGAAACAGCGGCGGCAACAATAACAACAACAATAATAATAACAACAATAACAACGGAATTACGGGCAGAAGGGCTCGTTGCACAAGATGTGGGAGAACTATGTATGAAGGATGGAATTGGTATTATGAAGATAATAATCAGCAAGTAGGTCATTGTACCAATCCGGATCCTAATGCCTCAAATCCATGGCATGATCCTTGTACAAACCACATGGAGATTTTACCGACGACACCGACTCCGGATCCTGCACCTCAGCCTGACACTTCTTATACCGGCAACGGCATAAAGTTCACGGCTGATAAGCACACCAAGATCCAGATCACATTCAAGGGCGACCCGAAACTTACGACCGCGTCATTCGGAGAGAACGCCGAAGTTCAGCCCGACGGTTCTTGTAAATATCGTGCCGGAGACGCTCTTTCAAACGGAGTAGCTAAAGGTCCGAACATTTACGGCGCATTCCCGAAATAAGGCGGTGACTGAAATGAAATTTCTGAAAAGGTTGCTATCAAAACGCAATAACGCGGGTTTTACGCTTTTGGAAGTTGTAGTTTCCGTCGGACTAATGGGACTGCTTATTGTGAGCATGACGGTTTTCGTAACGCCTGTTCTGAAAGTTGCCGCGGGAAATAAAATGGACGTTCGCGCGACAATACTCGCGGAAACACTCGATTCCTACTTAAACAGAAACATAATGAACTCAAAAGCGGTCGTAGTATTTACAGGCGTTGCAAATTTCGCTAAACCGGCGCAGAAAACAACTGATTTAAACTCAATTTACGCAAGCAATGAATTGAAGGAACTCACGGATAATCTCAACACAAACCTTTCGAGATATGGAGCAAATTCATATGAGATAAGATGTGTTGGCATAAACTGGAGCACTGACGAAAGAACCAACGACCAGAAGTATATGCTTACCCTCTATAAGATCGCCAAAGCGGCGGAGGATAAGCTGCGCATTGTAGGTCAGAACGAGATCTTTGAAGATTGCTTTTATGACGGGCTGTTCCCGACAGTTGAAATTGAACAGGTTACAAACGATGAGGGAGCAGTTGTTCAGGCATTAAAAGTAAACGTTGACGTTTTCGACAATGCCGGCATGAGTTCAATAGTATTCAGAGGCAATGGATATACAAAGCTTGTAAACGGCGATTTTATCAAAACAAAGAGCATAAGAACGCCCGAAGACGACGAACACGCAGACGTTTATATCTTCTACGTAATTAGAAAAACATTCTGAGTTTACCGACAAAAATTCGGGGCGATCAGCTCGCCCCGAATGTTTGTCAATTTTTTATCAGGTTAAAAAGCTCGTATACCAGCTTACTATAAAGCCCCCTGCGAGCCACGCAACGGCGATCCCTGCCGCCAGGAACGGACCGAAGACCATTCTCCTCGAATACTTCACTTTCTTTACACGGTCTTCTTCAATGTAAATCCTAAAGCCGCCCTCGCGTTCATCTGTGATGTTTTCGCGGAGCATGCGGCTGAGTTCCGATTTATCCGGGAGTCCTACCCATACTTTCTCGTCGAGGAATTCCCATTCAATGTCGGGGTTTCCGTCGCTGATACTGCCAACGATTATGTCGGTGTGACCCTCGGAAACAAATCCTACTCCGCGGTCGAGTTGGTTTTCATACCACCTTGTGACAATTTCACCGATCTGCTCGCTAAGTTTCTTTTCGGTCTTGTGATCGCGGAATTTCTTTATTGAACCATAAACCGCGCCCGTTACAATGCCTATGAATAATCCCACGAACACCCTGTATCCCAGCAGCAGCGACGCGCCCAGCATAAGCTGAAGGTCGCCGCCGCCCATTCCTCCGATAAGGACAAGGACGGAGAACAGAACGAGGATTATTCCCAGAGCAATAAGGCGCTCATACCAGACAATTTCTGTCGGAAAAATAAATATCGCGGCAATGCCGAGAACAGCCATGACCCCGCTGCACCAGTACGGTATCTCGAATCTGTCAATGTCTATCATTGAAAGAACGATAAGCACGGGGAACAGAATCGCGGAAAATCCGATTTTCCACCAGTCCACGGGCTGAAATACCGCGAACATAAGATATGACAGGCAGTATACAACAGCCGTCATAAGCTCGACGATCATATATCTCGGCGAAAACTTTTCTCCGCAATAGCGGCAGCGTCCGCGCAGCAATATGTAGCTGAATATCGGAAACATATCATACCACGCCAGGCGATGTCCGCAGGAAAAACAATGCGAAGGCTCGGTAACTATCGACATCTTTTCGGGAGTGCGGAGAATAACAACGTTTAAAAAGCTCCCGATAATTGAACCGAGTATAAACGCAAACACCGCATAAACTACGATAACAATAACAGGCATATGCTTGCCTCCTTGATATAAAAATATTTGTGCTTATATTGTAGCACAAAATCACATCTTTTTCAAGATGATAAACGTAAAAACTATAAATTCAATTTTTCGAAAGGGGAAATATTTTATGCCGATCGGAAGAAACGTCCGTATAGGTGACTTGCTCGTAGAGAAAAACCTTATCACTCCCCAGCAGGTCGAGTCCGCTCTTAAATATCAAAAGGAAAAGGGTAACGGCAAAAGGCTCGGAATTATCCTTGTCGAGCTTGGCTATGTAAAGGACGTAGACCTTGCAAAAGCGCTCGCCGAAAACCTCAGAGTACAGTATGTCGACCTTGCAAGCATACAGATAAATAAAGACGCTGTAAATAAGGTTTCGGAGGAAATGGCAAAGGAAAAGATGTGCTTTGCATATCAGTTCCAGAACAACCGCCTTTATGTCGCGACCGACGATCCCGTAAACTTTATGGTATTCGACGACCTTAAAGTTCAGACGGGCATGGACGTTGTTCCGAGAATTGCCACACGCGCGCAGATAGAGGCAGCCATTACGAAATATTATTCGTCACAGGCTCTCGACAGCACGATGAACGAGCTCGAAAGCGAGAACATGTCCGAAGAGGACGTTGCGGCTAACCTTGCTAAAGCCGAGTCCGAGGGAAGAATTGATAACGCGCCTATCGTTAAGCTTGTAAACATGATGATAGAAAGCGCGTTCAGAACAAACACTTCGGATATTCATATAGAGGCGTTTAAGGACAGAACAAGAGTTCGTTTCAGAATAGACGGCGAGCTTTATGAACAGCAGATGAGAATTCCTCCCGCGCTCCATAACTCCGTTATTACGCGTATAAAGATCTTGGGCGGAATGAATATCGCCGAAAGAAGAATACCGCTTGACGGACGATACGGAACGCGAATCGACGGAGTAAACCTCGATGTCCGTATTTCGACGATCCCCTGTGTTTACGGCGAAAAGTGCGTTATACGTCTGCTTTCAACTGCCGATGAGAAAACCCGTAAAATTACCGACCTCGGCATGACGGACTATAACTACCAGATGTTCAAGCAGATAATCAAATGTCCGAACGGCGTTATGCTGGTTACTGGCCCTACGGGTTCTGGTAAATCCACGACGCTTTACGCTACCCTCGGCGAGCTTTCACAGCCTAACGTAAACATCGTTACGGTTGAAGACCCTGTCGAAAAGAAAATAGACGGCGTAAACCAGTGTCAGATAAACGACAAGGCGGGCATGACCTTCGCGGCGGCACTTCGTTCGATACTCCGTCAAGACCCCGATATTATAATGGTCGGAGAAATTCGTGACGGCGAAACCGCCGATATCGCCATAAGAGCGGCAATTACGGGACACTTCGTGCTTTCAACGCTCCATACAAACGACGCTGCATCGACGATTATCCGTCTGGTGGATATGGGCGTTGCGCCGTACATGGTCGCATCGTCGCTCGTCGGAATAGTAGCACAGCGACTTGTAAAGCTGCTTTGCAACGAGTGTAAGGAAAAGTTCACGCTTACAGACCCCGATGAACTTAAACTTATGAGCAAGAAAGAGCCTGTCCAGATATACAGACCCCACCCGGGCGGCTGTAAAGCCTGCCACAATACGGGCTATTCGGGACGTACCGCTATTCATGAGATAATCGTTACAACTCCCGACGTAAAGGCGCTTATTTCCTCGGGCGGCACAGCGGAGCAGATAGGTGCGCTCGCTACGAAAAACGGCACGCTCCTGCTGCGCGATAACGTAACAAAAATGGTGCTTGCGGGAAGAACGTCAATGGACGAGCTTGTAAAGGCTACTTACAGCGTATAATAATAAGGAGGACAAGGCATTGGAAACTGAACTCGACATAAACAGAATACTTGACGAGGCGAGAGATTTGGGCTGCTCGGACTTGCACTTTACAAAAGGACTGCCGCCCATTGTCAGACTTCACGGCTCTATCAGAAAACTTTCGGGCTATGAAGAATGTACCGAAGAAATGATAGTAAGCGTTATAAACCAGATAACAAAGCCCAAGCAGAAGGCGTCTATCTCAAAGGGACTTGATACGGACTTTTCGTATGTGTCGGCGTCTAAATTCAGACACAGAGTAAACGTCTACAGACAGCGCGGTTATCACGCGATAGCTATCCGTCTTCTGAGAGACGATATTCCGACGCTTTCCGACCTTAATCTTCCCGCTGTACTCGGAGAGTTTGCGCTTGCGCCCAGAGGACTTGTGCTTGTCACAGGACCTACGGGCTCGGGTAAGTCTACGACGCTTGCGGCAATGATAGACCACATAAACTTAAGAAAGAACTGCCACATAATCACCGTCGAAGACCCTATAGAATATGTACATGAGCATAAACAGTGCATGGTAAACCAAAGAGAGATAGGACAGGACGTTGACAGCTTTGCAGGCTCGCTCCGTGCGGCGCTCCGTGAAGACCCCGATGTTATACTTGTCGGAGAAATGCGTGACTTTGAAACAATAAACGCCGCCGTAACCGCCGCTGAAACAGGACACCTCGTTCTTTCAACGCTCCATACCACGGGCGCGGCTGATACTATCGACCGTATAATTGACGTTTATCCTCCTCATTCTCAAGGACAGATACGCTCCCAGCTTGCAAACTCCATTGTAGGAATAGTTTCACAGACCCTTGTTCCGACGGCTGACGGAAAAGGACGCTGCGCGGCGCTCGAAATTCTCGCGGCAACAGACGCCGTAAGAGCAATGATTCGCGAAGGCAAGATATTCCAGATACCGACCGCTATCGCAACGGGAAAGAAACAGGGAATGTTCACCCTCGACCAGGATCTGGCGCGCCTTGTCCGCACGGGAAAGATAGACGACGCCGTAGCACGCTCACGCTGCCAGGACATTACCGAATACAAGCGCTATCTGGAAATGGGCTGATAGGCAGTTGACAGTTTACAGTGTACGCATTGAACGCTTTGCGTACAACGCTGTGTACAGTTAATGTATCCGCTTACGCGGATATGATTTAGATTGTTTTTGGACAACAGGCACACAAGCAATACAAAAGCTCCTCGTGTAACAGCGAGGAGTTTATTTAGAGGAGCATTTAATGAAACTGGTTTACCCCGTTATCTTCCATAAATCAAACGACAAAATTCCGTATTTTGTAGAAGTTCCCGACCTTGGGGCAATGACCCAAGGCACAAGCCTTGAAAATGCCATAGAAATGGCGCGGGAGGTTATCTGCATTTTCATTGCCGAGTTGCAGGAAAAAGGCGAGGCAATACCGCCCGCGTCCGATATAGGCGACCTCAAAGTTGACGATAAAAACGCGATTATTTCGCTTGTTGACACGGGGTTGACAGTATAAAGTTGACCGGGTACAGTGTACAGTAACTGCCGAAATGTCGTTCGGCGAATATACCGTTTAAAAAGAGGTAAGGGGTCAGGCTCTTACCTCTTGCTTTTAAAACGCTGTTTTTCTCAATAACGCACATTCGCCTATCCCCCTGCCCCCTTCCCGGAGGGAAGGGGGAGAGTGCGGGGCGCTGGCGCGCCCCGCGCCCCG
>CANRLW010000060.1 GCA_947631575.1 uncultured Clostridia bacterium | reverse complement strand
GCATACTCCCGCCGATATGGAATTGAGGATATTCATTCTGAAACCGCCGTGTATCTTAAATCCGCACTCTTTTAAAAGCTGCATATGCGCAAGTGTCTGGGCGTATCCGTTTTCAAAACCCATTTTACGCAGCTCGCAAAGGCGCGCTCTGTCTGCTGTTTCATCAATTATCAGAGGCGGAGAGACCGCTATTCTCTCTTTATCGGGAGTTTCCTTACAAAGAATCTCCATAGGCGCGTATATCATTTCAAACGGCAGATTTAAAGCCTGAGCGAGTTGTTCTGCGTTGCTGATTTCGGCGCGGTAGGCTGTCTTTTTTGGTAAACGGCGAACGGCTGTTTTTATCTCGGGCTCGTATATATTATAAATATGTGTATTCTTTTCAAGAACAAGAGCCTCGAGCTTTTCGCATACTTCACGCCTTAGTGCATTCAGCGCGGAAACAGGCACAAACAGACCTTCTTCTACAGCGGCGGAAATTTCTCCCGCATAAAACTGCGTCCCGCCAAACTTTGCTATCCTTTCACAAACTGTCTTTTCATCGAGCGGTTTGCCTGTGGCTTTTTCGGGTATATCCGAGCTTTTGCAAACAACCTCTCCGTATTCAGAGTTTGCTTTTAAATAAACAGGCTCTCCTGCAGCGATCTTAACAAAAACATCGACCCTTATCCTCGGAAACTCGTTCTTATAGATATCACGTATTGAACCTAGCGTTTTGGAAGTAATTTCAACGTCGTCTTTTTTACGAACGCCATTCATGTTCTTCATATTGCCCGAAAAATATCCGTCGGTAAGTCCGCTGCGCGAAAAAACGTTTTTCAGGCGCTCACTGTCAAATTCCTTTTCTCCTGCGCTTTTAACACATGCGTCAACCGAGCAGGCGACATATTCGGGACGTTTCATTCTTCCCTCTATTTTAAAAGACGCAATTTCCGAAAGCTCGGGAAGATATTTTACAATAGATCCGTCCTTCAGAGAAATAACGTTATGCCTTCCGTTCACGCTGAAATCAAGTCGGCAGGGCTGGGCGCAAAGTCCGCGGTTTCCACTTCTTCCGCCGAAAAACGCGCTCATATAACACTGACCGCTAACCGACGTGCAGAGCGCGCCGTGAACGAAAATTTCAAGCTCAATATCGGTATTCCTGCTTATGTTTAAAATTTCGTCTTTGGAAAGCTCGCGCCCTAAAACCACTCTCGAAAAGCCGAGCTCCTTTGCCGCTTTTACTCCCGAAACGCTGTTTAGCGTCATCTGCGTAGATGCGTGACGCGGCATTTCGGGGCATATCAGGCGTATAAGCTCCGCCGCTCCCAGGTCCTGGATAATAATTCCGTCAGCGCCGCATTTTGCCGCTGTTTTTACACATTCTATAAAATCCGATAATTCTTTGTCGTAGACAAGCGTATTAAGCGCCACATAGAGCTTTACGCCGCGTTTATGACATTCGGCGACCGCTTTTTCAAGATCAGTGTCCGAAAAATTTTCGGCATTTTTTCTCGCGGAAAAGTTTTTCATTCCCGCATAAACAGCGTCTGCGCCCGATCTTAATGCCGCGAAAAGGCTCTCAAAGCTCCCACATGGCGCAAGTATCTCGCTCATAATGTAAGCTGACCGTCTTCCGTCGCATCCTTTAATTGCTTTGCAAGAGAAACGTTTTCCTTTTTAAGCGACTTTACTTCTTTTGTAAGTTTTTCATTTCTCGCCTTAATTGCCGAAAGCTGTTCTTTTAAGGCGTCAAGCTCTCCGCTGTTTTTATCGGCAGCCTTTAAAGCGGCATTTTCACTCTCTATCTGCGAATACTTTACTTTAAGCTCTTTAAGCTCGGCGCTTGCTTTTACGTTCTTATCCTTTGAAAGAACGTCTAATTGTTTCCTAAGGTCTTTCTCCGACTTCTCAAGCTCGTCATACATTGCCTCGAGCGCTTTATAATCATCTGCGCTGGCGGTTTTGCTTTTGAGTTTCTTTTCAAGCTCGCTCACTTTTGAAGTCTTTTCTGCATTTTCCTTTGAAAGTTTTTCATTTTGTTCTTTCTGTTTTGCCGCGTCGGATTCCAATTTATCAGCGCGCGACTTTTCGCGGTTGAATGCCTCTTCAAAATTCATAGACTTGTCGAGTTTTTCAAGGAGTCTTTTATTTTCCTCGGAAACTTTTACTGCTTTTTTATTTTCTGCAGTAAGCTCCGTGATACGCTTTTCCTTTTCCAAAACGGCTTTTTTCTGCTTTTCCGTTTCGGCGGCGTTTGCGCTTGCTTGTTTTGAAAGGTCGGTGTTTTTATTTTTAAGGTCGGAAATGGTGCGCTCTGATTCGTCAAGCTTAGATTTCAGCTTATCATTTTCCGCGGCTTTTTCATTTGCCGCTTTAAGCGTTTCTTCAAGCTGCTCGTTTTTGCTCTCAAGCTCCGAAAAACGCTTTGAAAGTTTATCAAACTCGATTTTCAGCTTTTTAAGCTCGTCACTGTCTGCTTTCAGCTTTTTGTTTTCTTCGACGGCGGCTGTTCCCTTTTCTTCCGCAGCTTTAAGACGAGTTATCTCAGCGCTTGCAGAAGAAAGCATTTCTTCAAGCTCGCAAAGCTCGTTTGATATTTCAAGAGCTGAATATACAGCGGCATCGTCACGGCGCAGGTCGATATTTGCCGAACAATACTCTTCCATTTTCTTGTCGATCTTTTCGGCTGCGGCAAGAAGGATCTTTGAATTGTCAGTAACGAGCTTGTAATTTCTTCCGCCTATTGTGACAGTGATCTTTTCGTTTAACATTTCCTTTTACCTTTCCTTTCAAAAAAAGTTTATATTCAGGCTGTATATAAAGACTTTTATGCGTTGTCAGTAACACGGCTCATTATACAGACTTACTCATTTACATTATAATACATTTTCTCTCTCATTTCAATAGGAAAATACAAAAAAATTCAGAGCCGAAAAAATTCGGCTCTGATATTTAAATCAATTGCTGTTTTCAACTTCAGCGCGTTTCATAACGCTCATATATGCTGGACGTATAATTTTACCCGCGCTTATAAGCTCTTCGAGCCTGTGCGCGCTCCAGCCCGCAATTCTTGCTATGGCAAATATCGCGGTAAAGAGTTCGGTCGGAATTCCGAGCATATCATAAACAAAGCCGCTGTAGAAGTCAACGTTCGGGCTTACGCCTTTCATTATCTTGCGCTTTTCTGCAATAAGTTTAGGCGCTGCGTCCTCAACATACTTATAAAGCAGCATATCGTCCTCGCGCTCTTTTGCCGCCGCAAGTTTTTCGACAAAGCCTCTGAATATCCTCTCTCTTGGGTCGGAAAGCGAATATACCGCGTGTCCCATGCCGTAGATAAGCCCCTTGTGGTCAAATGCCTCTCCCGCAAGTATCTTTCCGAGATAATCATAAACCTCTTCATAATCCTTGGTGTCTTTGACATTCTGACGGATATTGTCCATCATTTCCATGACCTTTATATTTGCGCCGCCGTGTTTCGGTCCTTTGAGCGAAGACATTGCCGCGGCAATTGTCGAATAAGTATCCGAACCCGAAGAAGTTACGACGCGGGTAGTGAATGTGGAGTTGTTTCCGCCGCCATGTTCCATGTGGAGCATAAGCGCAACGTCGAGTACTTTCGCCTCAAGCGGAGAATACTGCTTGTCCGGACGCAGCATCATAAGCAGATTTTCTGCCGTTGAAAGCGAGCTGTCGGGGCGGTGTATATACATACTTTCATCATTTTCATAATGATTGTAAGCATGATAGGCATAGACCGCGAGCATCGGAAACTCTGCTATGAGCATTATGCACTGATAAAGGCTGTCCTCAAACTTTCCCGAATTTGTGGTAGGGTCGTATGATGCAAGCGTAAGAATGCTCCTCGTCATCGAGTTCATAATATCCTTGCTAGGCGCTTTCATTATAACGTCGCGTGTAAAGTTTGTCGGAAGAGAGCGGCATTTTCCGAGAATTTCCTTAAAGCGCTCTGTTTCTTTTTCATCAGGCATTTCTCCGAAAATAAGAAGATAAGCCGCTTTTTCAAAACCATAGCAACTGTCGCCGCACATGGAAACAAGATCCTTTACATTATATCCGCGATACCAAAGCTCTCCCTCACACGGCACTTCGTTTCCGTTTTCATCTTTTGTAAAGGAAACCATTTTTGAAATGGTCGTAAGTCCCGTAAGAACGCCTTTTCCGTTTATGTCGCGAAGTCCGCGGTTTACACCGTACTTTTTAAAAAGCTCGTCGGAAATCTCGTCATTCTTTCTGCATATCTCCTGTTTTTGAGCCGCATATTCTCTGATCTCATCAGTCATATGATCCCTCCTCATAAATGAATATAATTGTTCATGGAAAACTATCTGCAAACAGTTTTCTAAATATGTATATTATATTGATTATAACATAAAAAAGAAAATAAATCAAGTCAAACGAAAAAATTTCACAAAATTATCAAATACATAATTGACACATATCGGAATTTCGGTTATAATTAACAATGGAAAGCGGTGAATAAACTTGAAAGAAATTGACTTAAACAAAGGCTTAAGCTCCGAAGAAGTAAATGATATGCCCGAAAACAGCGGCGGAGTCAAGACCAAAAGCATAGGAAGAATAATCAGCTCGAATATTTTCACACTCTTTAATCTTATAAACGTTATTATCGCCGTTGCTCTGGCTCTTGTCGGGAGCTGGAGAAATATGCTGTTTATGGGCGTTGTCATAGGAAATGCCGCGATAGGTATTTTCGAGGAGATACGCGCAAAGATAAAGATTGATAAACTGAAGATATTAAACGCGCCGAAAGCAAACGTTATACGCGACGGAAAAGAAATCGAGATACCGTTTGAAAGAGTCGTTGAAAACGATCTAATCGTTCTGAGAAACGGAAACTCCGTCTGTGCGGACTGCATAGTACTGGAAGGAAATGTTGAAGTAAACGAAAGCCTGCTTACGGGCGAAAGCGATTCTGTTTTAAAGCGCAAGGGCGATACACTCTACTCGGGAAGTTTTATAACTAGCGGTCACTGTAAGGCTCAGGCGACAAAGGTCGGAGACGAGAGCCTTTCGGGAAAGATAACTGCCACGGCTAAAAAGCCGATAAAACGCCGCTCGGCAATGATGAACGATATAAACAAGATACTGAAAATAGTTTCGGCTTGTATTTTTCCGTTTGGAGCGATTTTATTCGTAAAAGCGTTTTTCTTTGCAGAAACTCCGCTAGTGCAAAGTGTTGAACAGACCGCCGCGGCTCTTATAGGAATGATACCGGAAGGGCTTTTGCTTTTGACAAGCACCGCCCTTGCGGTAAGCTCTATAAGGCTCGCGCACAAGAAAACCCTCTGCCAGAACCTTTATTGCGCCGAAAGGCTGTCGAGAGCAGACGTTTTATGCATTGACAAAACAGGAACTCTGACAGAAGGAAAACTTAAACTTGAAGAAATAATTCCCGTTGGCGAAACGTTTGACATAGACTCGGCTTTATATTCTTTTGTAAATGCATTTGACGCTCCGAACGCTACGGTAAAGGCAATTTCCGAGGGGCTTTCAGAATGTGACGCCGAAAAACCTCTTGAAGTTATAGAATTTTCATCGGAAAGAAAATGGAGCGCCGCGGCGTTTGAAACTTACGGAACGCTAATTCTCGGAGCGGAAGAATTTATTTTCGGTAATAATAGACTTTGCGGGAAGTTTTCGGGTTCGGGGCTTAGGGTGCTTGTTCTTGCACAAAGCAACGAACGAATAACCGACGGAAAACTTCCGTATAATATAACAGCGAAAGCAATAATAACTCTTTCGGATACAATAAGACCTTCCGCCGAAAAAGCTCTTAAATTTTTCAGGGAACAAGGCGTGCAGCTTAAAATAATAAGCGGCGACGCTCCCGAAACCGTTGCGGAGATTGCGAAAAGGTGCGGATTTGAGGGAAACTGTACGGATATGTCTAAAGCCGAAAAAGAAAAGCTCTCCGAAATTGCTGAGCAAAATTCGATATTCGGCAGAGCTAAGCCCGACCAGAAAGTTGAAATAATAAAAGCTCTTCAAACTTCGGGACACACCGTAGCAATGATAGGCGACGGAGTAAACGACGTTCCCGCTATGATAGCGGCGGACTGCTCTGCGGCGCTTAAATCGGGGAGCGACGCGGCAAAGTGTGTATGCGAGCTTGTGCTTTTAAACTCGGACTTTGCATCTTTATCGGACTGTGTAAACGAGGGACGGCGCTGTATAAACAACATCGAACGCTCGTCGGCGCTCTTTCTTGTAAAGACAATTTTTTCTTTTATCCTTTCGGCATTTTTTCTGTTTCTGCCGTACAACTATCCTTTTAAGCCCATACAACTCACGCTCATAAGTGCGCTTATGATAGGCGCGCCGTCTTTTCTGCTGACATTTGAGCCGAATTTCAGCATTGTTCGCGGAAGTTTTGCAAAAAACGCGCTTAAACGCGCCGCGCCTTTCGGGATAATTGCTGCGGTCGGCGTTGTGCTGCTTGAAATAATTTTCGGCAATTTCGGCTTATCCGCCGATTTCATTTCGACAATTTGCGCGTTCTTTACTGCGGCAGTTTGCTTTGCCTCACTGGTCCGCGTATGTTTTCCGTTCAACAAAAAGCGCGCAGTTATGTGCATTATCCTGCTTGCGGCGTTTATTTCAGCGGCGCTCCTCTTCCCCGATATTTTCTTCTTGAAACTTATGCCCTGAAATATTTGAAAAAGATATTAAAAATTTTATAAAAACCTATTGACAATTGAGTTTGATTGTGGTATAATATTTTTTGTTGAGCGACTGCTTGACATATTATATCGCGGGATGGAGCAGCTCGGTAGCTCGTCGGGCTCATAACCCGAAGGTCGTAGGTTCAAATCCTGCTCCCGCA
>CANRLW010000059.1 GCA_947631575.1 uncultured Clostridia bacterium | reverse complement strand
TCGTCAAAAAAAGCTCCGTTTTGCGTTGATTTGCTGAATATAGCAGGCGTCGCCTTTATGCCTGTTTCTATGATCACGGGATATATTTCAGAGCGTATATTACACTATGGAGGAATTACTCCTTATCCGAGCGATATTATCCATTTATTGATATTCGGCGTAGTGTTTGCCGCGCTCATAATTATGAGTTGTATTTTTTTAAAAAAGCAAAGAAATTCATCACGCTGACAGCTTTCAATTATTCAAGCTGACGTTTGGATACCGCTCGCCCGACCCTTTATTTGTCATCAAAAAGCGCGCGTCTTTTCGACAGCATTTTACCTCTTGAAGATACGAAAAAGTTTCCAATAAGAACAGATCCTGAGAAAAATTGTCAAAAATGAACATAAAATTCCCAAATAAGTGTCGAAATATTTTAATTTCTGCATAAAAAGAAGTTTACAAAAAGTTTAAATTCAGATGTTAATATAACTATAAGCAAAAATATCAGCATTTAAGGTGATAACTATGAAAACAGGACTTATTCTTGAGGGCGGCGCTGTTCGCGGAATATTTACGGCGGGCGTTCTTGACAGACTTATGGAAGGCGGAGTTTATTTTCCGTATGTTATAGGCGTTTCGGCTGGCGGCGGCAACGCAATGAGCTATGTTTCAAGACAGAACGGACGCACAAAAGACATGCTTAATGTTCCGCGCTCGGAGTCTTATTACGGATTCAGGCAATTTCTGGGAACGGGCAAGATAATAAACCTTGACAAAATGGTTTACGAATATCCGTTCAAACAGTTCCCGTTTGATTTTGATACATATTTCCACAGCGGCATTGAAACGGAATATGTCTGCACCTGCTGTGAAACGGGAGAGGCGGAATACTTTTCCGAAAAGCGCGATGCGGACCGCCTTTTAAAGATAACAAAGGCTACCTGCTCCGTGCCTATGCTGTGCGATCCTGTTGAAATTGACGGAAAGCATTATCTTGACGGCAGCATTGCGGATTCCATTCCGCTTGAACATGCGCTTGAAAAGGGCTGTGATAAGCTTGTTGTTGTACTTACAAAGCCGAGCAGCGACACGCCGCCGACTGATTACAAGAAATTCCATGCGGTAATTCACGGTATGTACAAGCGCTATCCGAAGTTTGAAGAGGCTTGTATGACGCGCGTTGAGCGTTATATTGAGGATGTAAAGCTTATGAACAAGCTTGAGGAGGAAGGAAAGATATTTGTTTTCAGACCTTCGCTCCCTGCTATTTCAAAGTTTGAAAAGGACAGCGGAAAGATCGACGAATCCTACAACGACGGCTATATGCAGGCAGAAAGCAAAATAGACGAGCTGCTTGACTGGATAGACGTAAAGCTGGTAAGCTGATAATAAAAAAGAGGCTAGGGTTTAAACCCTAGCCTCTTTTTGTATAATTAACCCATTTGTGGTTCTTTTCAAGCGCTATTTGTTTAAATAACGCACTCTCGCCCCATCCCCCTGCCCCCTTCCCCGAAGGGGAAGGGGGAGATTTGCGGGGACTCCGTCCCCGCAAATCTGTTGGCAGTTGGCAGGGCGCTGGCGCGCCCTGCACCCCGCCGCGAGGAATTAGCCTCACCCGCGAACCATACAAGGGATTTAGTGATTTGGAGGCTTAGCACCTTGGTGGCTTGGTAGCTAGAATACTAACGAAAAGCAACCGCCTTTTCTTTACAGCTCTAACCTCTTACCTCTAACCTCTAGAAGGGGAAGGGGGTTAGGGGGATAGGGCGAGTGAGCGTTATTGAGAGAAACAGCGTTTGAAAAGAACAACAAATGGGCTTTACAAACTAAAAGTGAAAAACCTTTTCAAAAGGTTTTCCCCTTGTTTCCCTTGACATAATCTCATTTCGGGTGTATAATAAAATCAGCCAAAAACGATAAAGGATGATCCGATTTGAAAAACTTGAAATTCACAAACTTCCTTGCCCTCACCGCCGCAGGAATTATAAACGCTTTCGGCATAACCGTGTTCCTAGCCCCCGTTAAACTTTACGACAGCGGCATTTCCGGAACTTCTATGCTCCTCTCCCAGATAACCCCCGACTATATCTCCCTCTCAATGCTCCTTATAGTCCTCAACGTTCCCCTCTTTGCGTTCGGTCTGAAAAAACAGGGAAAGGCTTTTACAATTTATTCCATTTACACCGTTGCAATTTATTCTGTCGCAGCGTGGCTAATAACTGATGTGCTCCCGATAGATGTCGACATGGCGTCACCTCTTGCCGGGCAAGACCTGCTTTTGTGCGCGCTTTTCGGCGGAATAATATCGGGCGTAGGCAGCGGCGTTGCCATAAGGTTTGGCGGCGCAATAGACGGCATAGAAGTAATGGCTGTTATCTTTGCGAAAAAGATAGGGATAACGGTCGGAACATTTGTAATGATCTACAATGTCTTGCTTTACATATTGTGCGGCATACTTTTAAATAACTGGATTCTCCCGCTTTATTCCATTGTCACTTATTTTGCAGGACTGAAAACGATAGACTTTATAGTTGAAGGCTTTGACAGAGCGAAATCCGCGATGATAATAACATCAAAAGCCGACGAGATATGCGCACGGCTTTCGGAAGAATTCGGCACGGGAATGACAATGATGCAGGGCGAGGGCGGCTATCTCAGACAGCCCAAGACCGTTGTGTATTTTGTTATGAACCGCTTTCAGATAGGAAAAATGAGGAACATAGTCCACGAGATAGACAAAACCGCATACATCACAATAACCGATGTAGCAGACGTGTTCAAACAGAATAAATAGAGGCTAGGGTTCAAACCCTAGCCTCTTTTTATGTGTTATGTTCGGCAAACCGCCCTTCGGTTTAAACCCTCCGGGTGATTACTGATTAAATGCGGAGCTTAACCCTGCGGTTACTCCCATTCCCGTAAGCACCGCAACAAGTATGCCTATCAAAATTAAAACGATTATGGTATAGCAGAAATACGAACGCGCAAAATTTTTAAGATTGACGTTCTTCGTTCCTCCGAATGCAAACACAAGCAGCAGTATAAACCCTACCAAAGGAATGGAAAACAGAATTTCATAGCCGAAATATCCCCACATGGTTATAGGCTTGTACTCGTTTGTAGACCCGATCGCTCTTTCATCAATAGGCGCTCCGCAGTTTGGACAGTTCATGTTATTATACCTCCGTTTATTTTTAGGCGATTTTTCGCCGTTTTACCAAAAAAAAGCCGCGAACAAGGGGGTGTTCGCGGGAACGAAATCATGCGCCGACTGTTTGGGGAAACAGTTTTCTCGGCAAAAAAATAATTGGGGAAAATATATAAGAAGTATAGAAGTCCTTAGGACTTCATACTGCCTACAAACATAATAATTCTAGCAATATTATTATACCATTATTTTCAATACTTTGCAACAATAATTTATTACAAATTTGAGCTCTGTTTATTGTTCACTTTTCACAATTTAATTAAAGAGCTTAGATATCCCGACAGCATTGAGATAAGCGGCATTGTCACCATGCTGAACAATGTCGACAGCGCAAAACAGCTCGACGCATACCCTGCGTTTCTCCCGTATTTATGCGCGAACATTATGGTAAGTGAGGCAGTCGGCGCGCTCGCCGCGATCGTAATAACGCTTATCACCATAGGCGAAACTCCCGCAAACGCCGTCAGCGCAAACACTCCCGCAGTTATCGCGGGCAATATTAAGAGCCTCAATGCCTGACAAAGATAAACGCGCTTGTTTGTAAATGCGGCTTTAAGTCCCGCGCTCGCTATGGTCGACCCCGAAACTATCATTGCAAGCGGAGTGTTCATTGAACCCAGATAGTTCAGCGGCTCTTGTATTATATCGGGGAGTCTTATTCCCGTAAAGAATGTCACCAGTCCTAAGCAAATTGCGATTATCGCGGGCGACAAAACTATTTTCAAAAGTCCCTTGGGGCTAGGCTTTTCTCCGCTCATAAGCGCCGCGCCGTGCGTCCAGATAAACAGATTAAACGCGGTTATATACGCCGTTAGATAAAACACACCCTCCTGACCGAACGCCGCCTCTACCAGCGGAATTCCCATAAACCCGCAGTTTGTGTATATAAGCGAAAATCGCTCTGTTTCAAAGTTGCTGTGTGTCTTTCTCACAAGGACTTTTGCCGCAATGATAAACAGAACATGCGCGAACAGAGCGAGTATTGCCGCGGACAAAAGCCCGCGGATAAGCTTTGAATTGAACTCGGTCTGATATGAATTGAAGATAAGAATAGGGTTTATGACAGTGACGATAATATTTGAAAGCTGTTTTGTCGTTTCGTCGCTGAGAAAGTTCTTTTTTCTAAGGAAAAATCCCGTTATGATAAGTATCAGCATAACGACCGACTGAAAAGCGATTATTGAAACCGATCCCATTTTTTACCTTTCTTCGTTCAGCTTTTCGGCATAAGATCCGAAAGCGCGCCCGTTACGAGCCTTATGGAAATTTCCGTCACAAAGCCGATATCTCCGCCCTCTTCGAGCCACTCGGAATACAGAGAAAAAACTCCCGCCGCTGTAAATTCCGCGGCGGACATAAGCTCGTTTTCCTTTGCGCCCGACCGTCTGAGCGCCGCGGCAAGAGCCCTCGAAAGGGCGGTTTTCAGCCTGCCTTTGCTGAACAGATCGGGGTTTGACTTAAACATTCTCGCGTAAAAATCCCGCCTGTCTTTTAAAACATCGCTTATCCCCGTAATGATATTTCTTATGTCGAGTATACTTCCGTTTTTAAAGCTCTTTGAAAACTCCTCCAGAGCCTCGTTTTCAAGCTCCGACTTTACGTCGTTTATCTCGCGGTAGTGGCGATAGAAGGTCTTTCGGTTTATCCTTGCTCTTTCGCAAAGCTCGGAAACGGTTATTTTCGACAATTCCTTTTCGGACATTATGGAAATAAGAGTGTCTTTGATGACGGCGCGGGTCTTTACAACGCGCAGGTCGGTCTTCATTTAATTTCGGTCTTTCCGTTTTTGCTCTTTGCGGGTTTAGTCTCGGCAACTTCTTCGGGAGCCTCATGGGCGGTGTTGTTCTTAGCGATAGAGCTTTTCATAACACGGATCTTTGTGCGGTCGCTGCCTGTTTCAATAAGAACGGTGTCCTCCTTTACGGAAAGAACGCGCCCTATAATGCCGCCTGTCGTAATGACTTCATCTGCAACCTGAATGTTGCTTAACATTTCCTGCATTTCCTTGTTGCGTTTCTTTTCGGGGCGGATAATAAGGAAATAGAAGATAAGAATGACCGCCGCAAACGGAAGTATAAGCGACAAGATCGAGGCTAAAGTAATTCCTCCGCCTGCGACCTGTGTGCTCGAGCCTGCCTCAGCCGTCAACATAAGTAAGTTCATCATTTAAAAATTCCTCCAATTGTTTTTCATTATTTGGTAATTATATATATTATAAAGCTTTGTGATTTAAAAATCAAGCCTATAATTCGTAAAAAATTTGAAATTATTGTGAAAACGCCTCAATTCCCGCCTCGTCAAATGCTTTCTTTACGCTCTCAATGACGGCTTGAGAATTGCCTTTTATCCTTACGACACATTCCGCCCCGTTCAGAGCCGTTTTCAGCTTTTCAATGAATTTCTGCGCCGCGGCATACGGGTCGGACTCCGAAGGCGAATAATCAACAATAAGGTTCGCGGTTTTAAGCCTTTCGGGCGTAAACGCCATTTCCGCGTTTGTTCCGTCCTTTTTCGCCGCAATAAGCTTTGCGCCGTCCATTTCAATATAAAGCTCCGTTTCACCGCAGCCCTCTTTTGCCGAGGCTATCACATTCCACAGCGCCTCCGCGCGCTTTGTCCTGTCTTTAAGCGGCAGATGAGAGAGGTTTGAAGAAATATCGGCAGGGTAGAAAGAAGGATACATGGTATCGACCGCGACAATGCGCTTAAATCCTGCCTCGGAAAGCTCGGAAGTTATAGCTTTTATAAAATTCCCCGTCTTACTGTCAAAGGGGGAAAGCCAGGTTTTTCCTTTTCCGGGGCGGCCGTCTATCCAAATAACGCCGTCCGCAAATTTATAGCAGCAGTCCAGAGCCGTGCCGTTTGTCTTGTCTTTTAAAGTGCTTATCATTGCGGCGGGAATAAGCCCAGCTTTTTCTATTTCGGAGGCGATCTGCGAGGCGGTGAGAGTGCCTTTTGTCTGCACGTTTTCAATTGCGGTCTTATAGAGGAACATTCCGTTGCTGTCTTTCATTGTTACAACTATAACGGAGTGTCCCGAGGATTTAGCCGCGGAAATCTCGGAGTTAAGCGCAGCCGAACTTAGTGCCGCCTCACCCGAAAGAAAATAAGCCGATTTTGTCAAAGCGGGTTCGGGCTGTTCTTCGGGCGCGGAGGACGAGCTTTGCGCGGGAGCGCTTGAATTGCCCGAGGCGTTTTCGAGAGCCTCCGAGCTTTCGGGCGTCCACATTGCGGAAGAAGAAATGATAGTATCGCGGTTTCGGAAATAATCCATAAGCGGCTTTCCTATCCCATATCCCAGAATGCACAGCGCGCACGCTACCGCGGCGGTTATTATTATAGCCGCGATCTGTTTCTTTCTGTTTTTCCTCTTGTTGTAAAGATTGACTTTACTTCGTTTTATTTTTATCTTTGTCTTTTTATATTTCAACTCCGATGACCTCTGTTCCTAATAATTGTAATTAAGTACTTTCAATCTGTATAATAAGTCACTTTTCAGGGCTTGTATGAACGGCCCTGTTGTCAGTTGACAGTTGACAGTGTACAGTATGCAGTAAAATCCGAAAGGTGGTTTTTGTCAAACGTTGTTTCACTCAATAACGTTGACTCGCCCTATCCCCCTGCCCCCTTCCCCGAAGGGGAAGGGGGAGTGTGCAGGGCGCTGGCGCGCCCTGCACCCGCATCGGGGCTACGCCCCGAACCCCGTTGGTGGTTTGTAATGGTGCGGGCGGGCAATTGCCTTTTGGGTGTTACTG
>CANRLW010000058.1 GCA_947631575.1 uncultured Clostridia bacterium | reverse complement strand
GCTTTCATAAAGCGCGCGGTTTTCGTCTATCTGCTTTTGCCCGTCTGCGAGAGCCTTTTCCCCCTCAATAAGCGTCTGCTCCTGCTCGTCTAACTGAGCCTTTCCCGCGTCAAGCTGAGCCTTGTTTTCGGCGAGGAGCTGTTTTGCCGCCTCAAACTGCGCTCTATAGCTTGCCACAGCGTCTTTTCCGAACATCTGTTCCGCCGCTAAGAGCTGTTCTTCTTTTGATTTTAATTCCGCCTCGGCGCTTTCATACTTCGCGAGGTTTGCGTTAAACTCCGCCGTTGCCGCCTCGAGAGCAGTCCTGCCCTCTTCGAGCTGTTTTCTGTTTTCGTCAAGCTGCGCCTGCGCATCACCGAGCTGCTTTTTCGAATCGTCAAGAACTTTCTTTCCGTCTTGGAGTTGTTTCTTCCCGTCATCAAGCTCTTTCAGCGCGTCATCAAGCTGTTTTTGCGCATCGTCGAGCTGAACTTTTCCGTCGTCAAGCTCTTTCTTCGCGCTAGCAAGTTCTTTCTCTCCGTCCTCTATTTCTTTCTTGCCGTCGTCAAGTTCCTGCTTTGCGTCGGCAAGCTCTCTTTCTCCGTCCTCTATTTCCTTTTTGCCGTCGTCAAGTTCTTGCTTTGCGTCGGCAAGCTCTTTTTCTCCGTCGATTTTCGCCTGTTCAAGCTCCTCTTCTCCGTCGGCTATCTCCTGCCTGACTTCTCCAAGGACTTCGTCCGTCCTTATCTCACTTCGTTTTACGCCCAGCTCTTCGAGCTTATCCACAAGCTCGTCACGCAGGCTCTTGTATTCGTCCGAGTAGCTCTTTTCGCTTTTAAGTTTATCCGAAGTCGCGTATATCTCCGTATAAACGTCCTGGGTAAAATCCTTTTCGTCTACTATCATAAACGCGTCTATAGAGCCGTCGCCGATATTTGTACTTCCTCTTTGCGTTATGGAAATAAACATCGGCGTATTATATAAGCCCACGACCGTGTATTCTTTTCTGGAAAGCGGAAATTCGTCCGCATTTGTCAGATCTTCGAGGGTTATTTTTTCGCCGATGCCCGCTACTCCCGCCTTCACGAAATTGCAGCTTATCAGACATTCTCCCTCATTCTGGATATTCCTGCCCTCGACGATATCTATCTTATTTATATCTTCATTTTGCGCGGAGTATACGCGCGTCAGGTATTCATGTTCTTTATTATGAAGTGAGAGGTCGGTATACTTAGAGGTATAAACTCCGTCAATACCGTCTATCTCCAAAAGCGCGTCTTTGTCGCCGTCAGTCAGCCCGAATGACGACAACACCCTTATATCAAACAGACAATTATCGTCATAAAAATTGTCCGCAGTTGTTTTCATGTCGTCGCAGGTAGCCCTTACGCCGCTGAAAAAACCGACGCCTATTGCACAAATCAGCAATATTGAAAAAAATCGGTTTTTTGTTTTCGATATCTCGCGAAATGTATTTTTGTTAAATGCCTTCAATATATCACCCAAAATGAATCCGGTTTGTATAAAAACCTATTTTCTTTTCAAACGTTGTTTTTCTAAATCACGCTCACTCGCCCTGACCTGCTAGAGGTAAGAGGTAAGATGTAAGAGGTAAGAATTTCGGGGAGCTTTCGGTAGATAAAGTTTTTTGATTTTAGAGTAAGAGGCTAGAGACTAGAATACTTACTAAAATCGAATAACCTCTCCTCTAAAACTCTAACCTCTTACCTCTAACTTCTAACCTCTAGAAGGGGAAGGGGGAGAATGCGGGGGCTGCCGCCCCCGCTGCCCCCGCGGCGCTGCGCGCCCTTTTAGAGATTAGAGATAAGATGTAAGAGGTAAGATACGAGCATTCCGGGGCTTTCTATACAGTCTGAGAAATGATTTTCATACAAATTGATTTAACTTTACCACTCTATTTCTTCTACGGGGGTCGGCTTTTCGTTTATGCGAATGCTGTCGACCTTGCTGTTTTTTATCTTTATCACTCTGTCGGCCATGGGGGTAATGGCGGTGTTGTGGGTCACGAGAATGACCGTCATTCCGTCCTTTCGGCAGGTATCCTGAAGTAGCTTTAATATCATCTTTCCCGTATTATAATCCAGCGCGCCCGTAGGCTCGTCGCACAAAAGCAGCTTAGGCTTTTTCGCGAGCGCTCGCGCAATAGACACTCTTTGCTGTTCTCCTCCCGAAAGCTGGGCGGGAAAGTTGTTTATTCTTTCTCCGAGTCCCACTTTTTCCAGTATCTCTACTGCGGGTATGTAATCCTTGTTTGTCTGCCCCGCTATTTCAACATTTTCCTTTGCCGTCAGGTTTGGAAGTAAATTGTAAAACTGGAAGATAAATCCAACTTCATATCTTCTGTAGAGCGTCAGTTGTTTGCGGTTATAGCCGCTTATCCTTGAGCCGTCAACGGAAATAATTCCCTCGTCACAGCTGTCCATGCCGCCGAGCATATTTAATACCGTTGTTTTTCCCGAACCCGAAGGTCCGACAATAACGGCAAGCTCGCCTTTTTCTATATCAAAGGTCATGCCGTCGGAGGCGTTTATTGTTACCTCTCCGACCTGATAACGCTTGTAGACATCTTTAAGTGAAACAAATGCCATAAAACTCCTCCGAGCAATAAAGGTAAACCGAATGTAAAGCATGGAGTCCCATAAAGGAGCTCCGCAGCCCGTATAAAAGCCCTTTTGTGGTTCTTTTCAAACGTTGTTTTTCTAAATCACGCTCACTCGCCCTAACCCCCTGACCCCCTTCCCCAAAGGGGAAGGGGAAAATTCGGGGCGCTGGCGCGCCCTGCGACCCCGCCCTTTTAGAGGTTAGAGATAAGAGGTAAGAGTTTAAATTAAAACGTTATCTGCTGAATTTAATGCATAAAAGAAATGACAGGTAAGGGTTCATTTACTTCTGACCTCTAAAAGAGCGCAGTCCACCAGACTTTGAAAAGTGGCTTTTATACAGACTTAGCTCCAAACTTTAATAGTTAAACTTCAATCTTGCTTTTACCGCCCATATAAGGTCTTAACACTTCGGGTATATTTACAGACCCATCCGCGTTCAGATTATTTTCAAGGAACGCTATAAGCATTCTGGGAGGCGCAACACAGGTGTTGTTGAGAGTATGCGCGAAATAATTTCCGTCCTTGCCCTTTATGCGGATTTTAAGTCTTCTTGCCTGAGCGTCGCCGAGGTTGGAGCAAGAGCCGACCTCGAAATACTTCTTCTGTCTGGGCGACCATGCCTCGACGTCATAGCTCTTAACTTTCAAATCGGCGAGGTCTCCCGAACAACATTCGATCGTCCTTACGGGAATATCCATAGAGCGGAACAGATCAACCGTATTCTGCCAGAGTTTGTCGAACCACATGGGAGAATCCTCGGGCTTACATACAACTATCATTTCCTGCTTTTCAAACTGGTGGATACGATAAACGCCGCGCTCCTCTATGCCGTGAGCGCCCTTTTCCTTTCTGAAACAGGGAGAATAGCTCGTGAGTGTATACGGGAGCTTGTCTTCATCAAGTATAGTGTCAATAAACTTTCCTATCATCGAATGTTCGCTCGTTCCGATAAGATAAAGGTCCTCTCCCTCTATCTTGTACATCATGGCGTCCATTTCCGCAAAGCTCATAACGCCCGTAACAACATTGCTCCTTATCATATAAGGCGGTATGCAATAGGTAAAGCCTCTGTTTATCATAAAGTCTCTTGCATATGAAAGCACCGCTGAGTGAAGTCTTGCGATGTCGCCCATAAGATAATAAAATCCGTTACCCGCGACCTTTCTCGCTGCGTCAAGGTCAATGCCATTAAGTTTTTCCATTATCTCGCTGTGATACGGTATCTCAAAATCGGGAACAACAGGCTCGCCGTATTTTGTAATTTCGACGTTCTCGCTGTCGTCTTTTCCTATGGGAACAGACGGGTCAATGATGTTCGGAATGGTCATCATTATCTTCGTTATTCTCTCGGACAGTTCAGCCTGCTTTGTTTCAAGCTGTTTCTGCTCCTCGGTAAACTCGGCTATTTTAGCCTTTGCCTTTTCAGCCTCGTCCTTCATGCCCTTTGCCATAAAGCCGCCGATCTCCTTTGAAATGCGGTTTCTGTCGGCTCTTAATTGCTCCATTTGCTGAATGGTCTTTCTGTTTTCAACGTCAAGCTCTATTACCTCGTCTACGAGCGGGAGCTTTGCGTCCTGAAACTTCTTTCTGATGTTTTCCTTTACAAGCTCGGGGTTTTCTCTGATTAGTTTAATGTCTATCATTTTTCATTGTCCTCCATAAAAAATCTTTCTATTATTTTACTTAAAAATTCCTTATCGGAAAATTCAATTTGCAGTACATTTACTTTCTTGCCCTCGTTTATTCTGACCTTTGTTTCAAGAATATCCGAAAGGCTCGCCTCTACTTCCGTATAATACGTCGGCTTTTGCTTTATCTGCTTTTTCTTTTTCTGTGCCGCCTGAAGGTTTTCAAAATTTCTGACGTAGTTTTCAAGTTCTCTTACGGACATGTTGTCCTTTGCCGCAAGCTTTGCCGCAACGATAATGTTGTTTTCGTCCTTTAAGCCTTTAAGCACCTTACAATGTCCCGTAGTAATTTTTCCTTCCGCAAGCAGCCTTTTAACTTCATCGGGGAGCGCCAAAAGCCCTACGCTGTTTGCAATCGACGAGCGCGCTTTTCCGAGCGCTTTTGCAAGCTGTTCCTGCGTCATGGAATATTCGTCCAGCAGCGTTTTATATCCCAGAGCCTCTTCAACGGGATTCAAGTTTTCACGCTGTAGATTTTCAATAAGGGATATCTGCGCCGCCTGTTCTTCGGAAAGGTCGTCGCGAATGAGCGCGGGGACTTCCGAAAGTCCCGCCATTTTTGCCGCGCGCCAGCGTCTTTCTCCCGCAATTATCCTATAGCTCCCGACGGACGTAGACCGCACAAGAATGGGCTGTAATATGCCGTGTTCTTTAATTGAGTCTGCTAACTGTTTAAGATTCTCGCTGTCGAAAGTCTTTCGCGGCTGGTTTTTGTTCGGCTCAATGTCGCTTATTCTAAGCGTGACAGCGCCGTCCTCGCCGTCTATGTCGTTGTCAAAAAGCAGGTCGTCAAAGCTGCTCTCGGTCTTTCTTCCCATCAATTGCCCTCCTTTTCACGTTCTCTGCATTTCATAAGTATTTCCTTTGACAGTCTGATATAAGCGTCCGCGCCCTTAGAATTCTTGTCGAAATAAATTATCGGCTCTCCGTGGCTCTGCGCCTCGGAAATGCGGACGTTGCGCGGGATTTCCGCTCTGAATATCATGTCCTTTTTAAAGCTCTTCCGTATTTCGTTCTTTATTTCAACGCTCGAAACTAATCGCTTATCAAGCATAGTAAACACAATTCCCATTATGCTTATGTCGGGATTGAATTTGAGCCTTACTTTCTTTATCGTCACCATAAGCTGTGCCAAGCCCTCGAGCGAAAAATGCTCGCACGTCATCGGCACTATTATCGTATCGCATGCCGCCAGTACATTCACCGCGAGTATTCCGAGCGACGGCAGGCTGTCAATAAGCACAATGTCGTATTTATCCCTGACCTGTAGCACGATTTTCCTTAGCTGAAGATTTTTCTGCTCCATTTGCGTAAGCAGCGGCTCGGCGTTGCAGAGCTTGCTTGTCGCGGGCAGAATTGAAACGTTTTTAAACTTCGTCTGAATTATCGCTTTTTCGGGTCTTATCTCTCCCGTTATCACGTCATAAATTGTATATTCGAGCGACTTTTTCTCTACTCCGAAACCCGTTGTAGAATTTCCCTGCGGGTCGAAATCAATGAGCAGAACTTTTCTTCCTAGCGCGCCCAGCCCCGCGGCAATATTTACGGTCGTAGTCGTCTTTCCGACGCCGCCCTTCTGGTTTACTACCCCTATAACAATTCCCAAACTCTTTCCCCTTTTCCTTGATTGCTTTAGTGCAATATTATCACTTTCTAATTATATCACACTTCTTATCAAAAATAAAGGGCTTTTTTCTATTTTCGTAAAATTTTATATATAATAATATCGTTGCAGGGAATATTTGTTTATATTTTATTGTCAATAATTGTTCCACATGGAACATTTGTGTTGAGAAAAAACAATTGCAATCGAACAATGTTCCACGTGGAACTTTTATGGCAAGAAATTAACTTCAATGTCGAAAATTGTTCCACATGGAACAATTATGAAAGCAATGTACAAAAAGCGCCATTCTATAACAGAACAGCGCCGTTTATATTAACAAATGTTTATAGGAAACTTTATCGTATACTCATAATACTTCTCCGACTTGCTCTCGGACATCTCACACGGAATTTTGTCGTCCTTTATCCGTTTTAAAAGCGCGTTCAGCGAGTTTAAATACAGCCTCGGCGGAGCAATGATAACGGGCTTTTTGCGCGGTTTGCGGCGCTTTTCGGGGCAGCCCGACATTATTTCGTTTACATATTCCTCAGTCTGCTGCAAGTCTAGCTTTTTTGAAATGACCGTTTCAATTGCCTTTGCCCTTAATGTTTCATCATCTATCCGAACAATTGTGCGCGCTTGCCTCTCGGACAATTCTCCTGAAAGCAAAAGCTTTTGTTCTTTCTCGCTGAATCTCAACAGCCGCAGCTTATTCGCTATTGTAGACTGGGCTTTTCCGAGCCTTTTCGCCGCCTGCTCCTGCGTTAGTCCGTATATATTCACGAGCTTTTCAATTGCCTGCGCCTCTTCAAAATAATTAAGGTCCTTCCGCTGGATATTTTCAATCAGCGCCAGCACCGCCGACTTTTCCTCGTCTACTTCTTTTATTATACACGGAACTTCGTACATTCCCGCGAGTTTAGCCGCGCGAAACCGCCTTTCTCCGCTTATTATCTCATACCCCGCGCCTATCTTCCTGACAATTATCGGCTGTAAAATTCCGTTTTCCTTTATGCTGTCGGACAGTGAATTTAAAGCCTCCTCGTTAAATTCCTTTCTCGGCTGACTTCTGTTCGGAACGATAACGTCAATGTTTATCATCACTATATAGCCCGCGTTCTTTTCCTTTTGTTTAAATAGTCCGTTCATAATACTTCCTCCTTTGCTAAAATTTTAGCATATCGGGGAAATAATTTCCA
>CANRLW010000057.1 GCA_947631575.1 uncultured Clostridia bacterium | reverse complement strand
ACTTCATTTTTGTCCTCTGTCGGTTTTCCGTATCTAGACGCCGCCCTTATCTCGTCGGCTTCCTCTTTCCAACAGCGGATTTCTAATTCATCTCCTGCCTTTACAAAATGTGGAACAAGTTTTTTCCACCAAGATGATGAAACGGTGTTGTCTGTCATTTGCACTGAAATGTAATTCATAATAGTATCTCCATAATTTCCGATTTACCCCGCGCCGACAACAGTCAAGGCGCGCTGAAATTAACTGCCCCATAAACGGGAACTTAAAGTCAGTCAGTTTCAAACTCAAATAATTTGCGTTTTTTAGAGTTGTTGTCAATAGAGTAAATCGTTATCCAAGTATAAGCGTCAGTATACTCATCGAATGTGCAATCAATACCTGTATTTGCCTTGAACGCTTCAAGGTTTTCGTCATGTTCAACTTCTATGCAGATCTCAACAGGGGAATTATCACGGCGTTTTTTTAATTTAAAATGCGGTATATAATTCTTTTTTTCTTCGCTGCATTCTGTACAGAACATTCCGCTATAACCATTGTATCTGCTGTCATAAATTGTATACTCTTTTCCGCATTCGGAACACTTTATTTTTACGGCTTCTTTTTTATCAAGATAGGATTCGTATACATCAAACAAAGTACATTCACAAATACACTTTAAATTAAATGTTGTAAAATTATTTTTGTTTTTTTCCAAATATGCTATATCTCTTAGATAATTTGGAATAGGCATTCTTATCCCCCTTTAGTAAATTCCGATCTACCGCAGTATTGAAATTGCCCTTTTTTATATCCCTACAGAAAAACGGGCTCGGCGAATATTTCCGCCAAGCCCGTGATCGGTCATTTTCAAAAAGATCATTCAGCCTCTTTAGCAATAACAACCTTATTATTGTAATAACCGCAATTCCCGCAAACTCTGTGCGCGAGTTTAAGCTCGCCGCAGTTCCTGCATCTCGTAAAGTTCGGAGCGTCTATTTTCCAGACAGCCGAACGTCTTTTATCACGTCTTGCGCGGGAAACCTTTCTCTTTGGTACTGCCATTATCGTACACCCCCTCTAAGAAGTAAAGAAACAAGAAACAACATCTGTTCTTGCGATTTGTAACTTTCATCAAGTAAATATCATTATATCACACAAAAACAGGTTTGTCAAGGGGTTTTAGAAAATTTAACCGATAAATTTCTTTACGTTTTCGGGAAGTTCCGAATTGTCAGCGGAAATCGTCAGCGTAATAGTGGTATCGGGAGAGATAGCCGCGAGCCTGTCGAACATATCGCCGAGCTTTGCATAATCTCTGCCTGTTATTTTAAGCGTTGCGTCTACGAAAATATCGGTGCAGTCGTGGTCTGAAGAGAGTATACCCGCAACAAATCCGTAAAACGCGTCAATGCCCTCTACCGCATAGTCCTCAATATTTATAAGGCGAACTTTATAGGTGATGTCGGTGTTGAGCGAAGAACCCTTCTGAATAGCAACAACGTTTCCTTTTGACTGCTTTTCAGCCGCATGGATAGCATCGATAAGGATCTTTGTCTTTCCCGAACCTCTTCTTCCTGTAATAATCTTGACCATTGAATTATCCTCCGTGTATTAGTTATTAAAGTCCAAGTTTCTTTTCAAGCTCCGCTTTCCTGTCCTCATAGCCGGGTTTTCCGAGGAGAGCGAACATGTTCTTCTTATAGCTTTCAACGCCGGGCTGGTTGAACGGATTTACACCGAGCAGATAGCCGCTTATCGCGCAAGCCTTTTCAAAGAAGTAGATCATATATCCAAGCTCGTATTCGTTAAGCTCGGGAACTTCTATTACCATATTCGGAACGCCGCCCTCTGTATGCGCAATAACAGTTCCCTCGAAAGCCTTTCTGTTTACTATCGACATATTCTGATTTGAAAGGAAGTTCAGTCCGTCTATGTTGTTGGGGTCGTCATTCAGGAAAAGCTCTTTCTGCGGCTTTCCAAACTGAACAACTGTCTCAAACATAATTCTCGAACCGTCCTGGACAAACTGACCGAGAGAATGAAGATCGGTCGAGAACACCGCGCTCGACGGGTAAATTCCCTTTCCGTCCTTGCCCTCGCTCTCGCCGTAGAGCTGTTTCCACCATTCCGCCATCATCTGGAACGACGGCTCGTAGCTTATCAGCATTTCAACGCTCTTGCCTTTTTTGTAGAGGATATTGCGGTAAGCGGCGTATTTATAGCAGTCGTTCTTTTCAAGGTCGCAGTCCTTATATGCCTCTCTTGCGTCCTGAGCGCCCTTCATGAGCATATCGAGATCGCACCCCGCGCATGCAATCGGCAGAAGTCCTACTGCCGTAAGAACCGAGTATCTTCCGCCAACGTCATCGGGAACGACAAACGTTTCATATCCCATTTTGTCGGAAAGCTCTTTAAGAGTACCGCGCGCCTTGTCGGTAGTCGCGTAAATTCTGCCCTTTGCGCCCTCCTCGCCGTATTTCTCGGTGAGCATATCTCTGAAAATTCTGAAAGCCAGCGCAGGCTCGGTAGTTGTACCGCTCTTGGAAATTATGTTTATTGAAAAATCCTTATCCTTTACGAGGGAGATAACCTCGCTGAGATAAGTAGGCGAAAGGCTGCACCCGACAAAATAAATTTCGGGAGTATCCTTTTTCATAAGGTTATACATTGAGGACTTGAGGGCGTCTATAGCCGCTCTTGCGCCGAGGTAAGAACCGCCAATGCCGATAACAACGAGCGCCTGGCTGTCGCTTTTGATCTTCTCGGCAGCTTTTTTAATGCGCGCAAATTCCTCCTTGTCATAATCGACAGGCAGGTCTATCCAGCCGAGATAGTCATTTCCCGCGCCCTGTCTGCTTTCGAGCGTGTCGTGTGCCGCCTTTACCTGTGCGGCGTACTGCTCAAGCTCGTGGTCTTTGATGAAACCGTTCAGATACTTGTCGTCAAGTTTGAGTGCCATTTAAAAAATTCTCCTTTCCGTCTGTGGACTTCGCCACAGACCTCCTGTCTATATTATATATTATTTCAATCTTTTTTTCAAGATTTTTTGCACGACGTAAATGAATTTGGAGAATTATTACTATTTGACAGAGGAATTTTGTGGAATTTGCACAAAGCAAGAAACTCTTCCGAAAGCCGAAAGTTGTTTCGAGCGACGAACAACTTTTCAATTTTCAAGCACCGCACGGGCGGCGCATTAAAGTTTTTTGAAAGGGAGTTTGAGGGAAAACTTTTTTCAAAAAAGTTTTCCCTCAATAACGCTTAAACAGCGCATCAGGTTAAATGCCTTCGGCATTGAATCTGGGGAGCGGGGAAAACAAGAGTTTTCCCCGCATTGCCTTTTCAAAGCCATGCTTTGAAAAGGCAATCTTATAGAGAGGTTTTGGGCGTGGAACAACGTTTTTATTCAAACCGTCAAACGAGCGGAACACCGTTGTTCTTTTCAAACGTTGTTTTCCTCAATAACGCTCACTCGCCCTATCCCCCTGACCCCCTTCCCCGAAGGGGAAGGGGGAAAAGTGCGGGGCGCTGGCGCGCCCCGCACCCCGCCTGTTGGCACTTGACAGCAGACAGTGTACAGTATCCAGTAACAGCCGAAAGGCAGTTGTCCGCTTGCGCCTTCTCAATGCCAAACCAACTTACCCGCCTGATTTGCGTGTTCTCTGACGTTGGTGTCAAAAGCGCGTTTAAAGAAAACGTGGCGAGCGCCCACTTTTCCTCAAGAACTAACCTCTAGAAGGGCGGGTGCAGGGCGCGCAGCGCCCTGCACTCTCCCCCTTCCCCATCGGGGAAGGGGGCAGGGGGATAGGGCGAGATAACGTTATTAAAAGAAATAGCGTTTGAAAAGAACCACAAATAGGGGAGTTATACAAGCCGAGAGGCTAGAGTTTAAACTCTAGCCTCTTTCTCTGAACATCAAAAAACTTTATCTTTCAAAAGCTCCCTGAATTTCTTACCTCTTACCTCTAATCTGACCCCTTGCCGTGTTTTTCTATATACCCCTTTATTGCCGCAAAGCTCTCCGCCGACAGGCAATGCTCCATTCTACAGGCGTCCTCTTCAGCCGTTTCTTTCGGTATCCCTAAAGACGTGAGCCAGTCCGTAAACAGCAAGTGCCTTTCATAGACCTTTTCCGCTATTTCAAGACCCTTTTCCGTCAGCGTTATATACCCGTTTTTATCGACCTCAATACACCCCTCGTTGCGAAGATTTTTCATCGCAACACTAACCGACGGCTTTGTAAAATCCATCTCCGCGGCAATATCTACCGACCGCACATTTCCTTGTCTGTTACGAAGAATAAGTATCGTTTCGAGATAGTTTTCCTTTGATTCCAAAATTCTGTCTTTCATAGCTTTTTCCTTTACATTCTGTTGTTGTTCAGGTCAAGCATTCTCGCAATAACGCTCCCCTCATAAACAATGGGATATTCTCTGAGTGAAAATACCACGCCGCTTACGGGAGCGGTTATGACCTGAACTTTCGTTCCTGTTATAGGAGTAACTATCTCTCCTATCGCACTTCCCTTTTCCAGCCACATATTATGCTCCGCGGCGGGGATAAATATCCCGCTCCCTACGGAGTGTACTACGTGTACGGCATTGTCCCTCGCCACAACGGGATTTGAAATGCCGTCTTCTTCGTCAGCCCATATGCCGAGATAGTTCATAATGTTGAATATCCCGTGAAGTATCTGATCGCAATATATAATGTCTATCCTGCCGCCTACCCCCATTTCAACCGCAAGCGTCGGAACACCCTCTTCTATAAGCGCCTCTGCGAGCGAGCCACCGCCCACCGCTCCGCTTTCATGGAGCCATATAAGGTCGGTGTTGAGCTTTCTCGCATATTTAAGCAGACTGTCCGAGTTTTTCGGCGCAATTCTGACCTGCGGTATCTCCCTTATAAACAAATTGCTCGCATGGATATCAACACACAGATCCGCGCCCTTTATGTCCTCTACTATCTTCTTTCCGATGTTCTCCGAGTTTGAGCCTAAGTCCTCTCCCGCCGAAAACAGCTTGTTCATGTCCAGCCCCGAAGTAGGGACAGCCCTGCTCACGCTTTCCATTCCCAGAGGATTTATTGCGGGATAGATGTCAATTCGCCCTTTTAGGTTCTGCATTTTCTCGGTTATCGTCTTTACCAGCTTATAGCAGATATACTGCCCCTCCAGCTCGTCGCCGTGTATTCCCGTTACAACGGCTATTCTCTTGTCGGTAGTCGGATTTACCGCGCAGAGCGAATTTTTCCTTATCACAAGCTCTTCGTCCACTTTGAGCTTTATTGTTACAATATTTTCGATCATAAGACAATCTCCAAAGCTTTAACTGTTATTCGACAGATTTAAGGGATTCTACCATACTTATCTTTTTAAGCGTTCGCGTCATGATAAGATTTACCATAAGCGAAAAGCCTATAGTCACCAAAAATGCCCACAAGTATGAAAGCGGATGTATCACGCGCCCAAACATAACCTCGTCTATCTCCGCGGTCGTTATTACGAACATACACAGCCAGTGTCCGAGAATAAGTCCTACCGCTCCGCCCATAATTGACAGAACGATGTTTTCGCGGAAAACATAGCTCGAAACTTCCGCGTCATAAAAGCCTAAAACTTTAAGCGTCGCTATCTCGCGTATTCTCTCGGTAATATTTACGTTCGAGAGATTGTAAAGCACCACAAGCGCCAGCGCTCCCGCCGACACGATAAGCACTATCGTCACCAGATCCATTATAGACAGCGTTTCCTTTATCGAAGAAAGCGACGTTGCGTTCATCATGACCGCAAGGATATTTTCATTTTTAAGCATTATCTCGCTGAACTTGTTTATTTCCTCGCTGTCATCGCCTGTTATACCGTTGTCAAAATAAACTATGTTGTATTTTGGCTTATCACCGAAGATCTCTTCATACTGACTTCCGCTTATGTAAAGATAGTGGCTTGTATACTGCTCGGTTATTCCCGAAATTTTTACCTTTTGGGTCTTTCCGCCGCCGATAGAAAGTTCTATCTCGTCTCCGACCTTTGCGCCGAGGAGCTTTGCGGCTTTTTCGGTAATTACCGCGCCGTCGCTTATGGACACCTTTTCACGCGACACGCGCTCGTGAATGTCCACAAAACTTTCAAATATCTGCGTATCTTCGACCGCCGTTACATAACACTGAACGGTGTTATTTTCAAACTTCGTTTCATATTGCTTTATAAGCGCCCTTGTGTAAGTTGTGCCGGGATTATATCCCAGCATATCATCATAGACAGTCTTTAGCTCCGCGTCGCTTGCGTCCTCGTCATAAGCCACATATCCGCTGTATTTGTATATGCTCTTATATTGCAGGTCTACAATGTCCGAAATGGAGTCTTTAAGTCCGAATCCCGTCAGCGAAAGCGCCGTACATCCCGCAATGCCTACCACTGTCATAAACATTCTGCGTTTATATCTGAAAAGGTTTCGCCCGCTTATCTTCGCAAAGAAATTCATTCTGTTCCAGATAAACGGTATCTTTTCTAGCAATATGCGCTTTCCCGCTTTCGGAGCTTTCGGGCGCATAAGCGACGCGGGAGTTTCGCCGAGAGCTTTTCGGCAGCTAAAGTATACCGTTATCGCAATCGCCGCAGTCATAGAGCCTACGGAGAAAATGATGTTGCCGGGCGCAAACAGGAAAACAAAGTCGGTTATGTTATACATCATTGAATATGCATACATAATGACCCACGGAAACAGCACACACCCGAAAAACGCGCCGCCTATCCCTCCGACAAGCGCACCCAATACGGCGTATATCATATAGTGCCTTACAATAGCCCCGCTCGAATAACCGAGGGCTTTTAATGTTCCTATCTGCGTTCTTTGTTCTTCTACCATTCTCGACATTGTCGTCAGGCAGACAAGTCCCGCCACAAGCAGGAAAAATATCGGGAAAATAGTGGAGATCTTGTTTATTCTCTCCGCGTTGGACTCATATTCGGCATAGCCTACGTTGTCATCTCGGTCGAATAAATACCATTCTGCCGTCCCCGCGTCGGCGAGTTTTTGCTTTGCGTCGGCAATTTCTTCTTCCGCGTCGGCTATTTTCTCGTTGTATTCTTTTACGCCGTCCTCGTATTCTTTGAGACCGTCGGCGTATTTTACCTTCGCGTCCTCTATTTCCTTTAAGCCGTCCTCATATTCCTTGAGTCCGTCGTTGTATTTTTTCTTAGCGTCAGCTATTTCTTTCGCGCCGTTTTCATATTCCTTTACGCCCTTTTCATATTCGGCTTTTTTCTCGGCAAATTCAGCATATCCCTCGTTATATTGCTTTTCAGCGTCGGAAAGTTTCTTTTCGTTTTCGTTGTATTCAGCTAAGCTGCTTTCATAAAGCGCGCGGTTTTCGTCTATCTGCTTTTGCCCGTCTGCGAGAGCCTTTTCCCCCTCAATAAGCGTCT
>CANRLW010000056.1 GCA_947631575.1 uncultured Clostridia bacterium | reverse complement strand
GCGCCGCCCGTTTTGCGGTTTGGAAATATAACGTTGCTCGCCGCTCAAAACAATCTAAATCAGTCCGCGAAACGGACACCATTACTGAATACTGTCCACTGTACACTGTCAACTGACTACAGCGCCGCCCGTTAGGCGGTTTGGATATTAAACGTTGCTCACCGCTCAAAACTCCGCATAAACCTCGTTCGTTTCGTCAATGTCGAAATTGATCCCTTCGGGGTGTTTATGGTCGGGCTTATCCTCGCCGTGATACAACAGCTTTAGGAATATAGGCGACATTACCGAGCTGCAAAGAATAAGCAGAATGACAGAGGTGAAATACTGCGGTGCCATCATTCCTACAGAAAGCCCCTTCTGTGAAACAATAAGCGCAACCTCTCCGCGCGTCATCATTCCCACGCCCACTTTCAGAGAGTCTTTCCACTTCAGTTTCCAGATCTTAGCCATTAGCCCGCAGCCTATCACCTTCGCCACCATTGCCACAATTACAAACGCCAGCGAGAACCACAAAAGCTGTAGCGTAAATCCGTCAAACGTCGTCTTAAGTCCTATGCTCGCAAAGAACACAGGTCCGAACAGCATATAGCTCGAAATGTCCATTTTGCCCGCGATATATTCCGCGTCGCGCAGATTGCAGAGAATTATTCCCGCTACATACGCGCCCGTTATGTCCGCAATTCCAAAGAACTTTTCCGCGCAGAACGCCATTATAAAGCACAGCGCCAACCCGAATATCGGTATTCTTCTGTGGTGGAACGAGCGCTTGTCGAGAAACTTGAACAGCAGGTACATCAAAAATCCCACTACAACGCTGAACACTAAAAACAGCCCCGTCTTTATCAGCACTTCAACGGGCTTTGCGTCTGTGGACTTAAAGCCTATTACAAACGTCAGCACTATAATGCCTATAACATCGTCTATTATCGCCGAGCTTACTATAATAGTTCCTATCTTGCTCTTTAAATGTCCGAGCTCGCGCAGCGTCTGAACGGTGATACTGACAGAAGTCGCGGTCATTATCGTGCCGATAAAAACGCCCTTGAAAAATTCGTCCGAGCCAAACGGCGCAAACCCGAAGAACGCGCTGTACAAAAGCCAGCCCAGTATCAGCGGCACTATTACTCCCGCCGTCGCTATCGTAAGCGCCACAGGTCCTGTTTTAACAAGCTCTTTCAGGTTTGTTTCAAGTCCCGCCGAGAACATCAATAGTACCACGCCTATTTCAGCCATTATCGCTATAAAATCGCTCTGCTGTACTATTCCCAGAACTGAAGGACCTATAAGAAGTCCCGCAGCTATCTGCCCCACGACCTGCGGAGCTTTCAGCTTTTTGGCAATGATACCGCATATCTTTGCCGCGACGATAATTATCGCCAGGTCTTTAAAGTATTCAAACGTTTCCAAAAAACTCACTCTCTTATCTTGTTTTGATTTTTCCCGCTTGACACGGGGAATATAATCTGATATAATTTAATTAAACCCAAAGGTTTTTTGTCAAAAGGTGGTAATTAAAAATGCTCGAAAAAAATTATACAAATCCCGAAGGTATCGGGCGTTTCAGCTTTTCCGAAAGCGGAAAATTCCGCGCGCCGTATAAAAGCGAGGGGCTTTATGTCTTTGCCGTCGTTTTTATCGCGGCCATACTCGAAACGGCGCTCCTTATCTTCGCGCTTAATTTTCTTCATACCCTGCTCGGCGAATATGAGAAACAGGGAGCGGTGTTTTCCGCAATGACCAGCGCCGTTGTCATAGGCGTAGGAACGGTCGTTATCCTTGTCGTTGCGGGGGTCATTATTGCAAATCTCCACAGCGGAATTAAATGCTCATATTCCGCGACAGAGGACAAATTTGTTGTAGATATCGGCGGAGATACCACTGTTATAAATTATAGCGAAGTGCAGTCCGTTATATTTACACCGCGCTATTTTTGGGGCAAGGTCAAGGGCTATGACGTTGACATTACCGTTAATAACAAAATAATGCAATACGCCGTTTGTTTCAGCGGACAATATCAGTCCGAAAAGACAACTCCCTTCTACATAATAAAGGAACGTGTCGAGATGATACAAAGCCGCCGCAGCGACGAGGCTGCCCTTTATGCTCAGCAGAAGATAGGCGCTGACAAGCCCATTGACGAAAACGATATTGTGCTTGCAAGACTGCGTAAAAAACATTCGGACGACATCTTCCCGCCGACCATGAACCGCCAGCCTGCCGAAGAAGAAAAACCCGCCCCCACAATGGACAGCATAAAGCCGAAAGTTTCTTCAAAGCCTTTGCAGAACACCGAAACAAAAACCGCCGTTTCCGACCAGATGCCCGCGCTTAAAGCCCGCCACTCGTCAACTGTCGGCGCTGTCAGTCCTGCTGATAATGCAGCCGCAAAGCCCGAAACGCCGAAAATGTCAATGGACGAAATAGCTCCAAAGAGCAAGCGCCCCTCAAGCGATATATTCGATAGACCCGCAGAGTCCGCAGAGCCTGAAACAGAAACCGAAGAGGACGCTAAAAAAAACGGCTGATTGAACTTCGTGAGAAAAAGCTGTACGAGCGGACCATTATAGGACAAGGCGAGTTGCGCCGAGCTTTCTCGAAAAAACAAACGATATGGCTTTTAATGCCTATTGTGCTCATTATTTCATTCCTGACCGCGCTTTTTACTGCTATAACAATATCGGCAAACAGCGGGTATTTCGCTAATTTAGTGGTAACACTTATTTTTGAACCAAAGACATGGATCTTTATGATCATCTTGCCTATAGCGGTAATAATTTTATTGCTCAGAATTATACTTCGCGGCTATTCCTGCCGCTATAAGGCGAACAACGTTGAATTTGTCATCTACCGCAAGGGCATTGCGATTATTGACCTTTTATATAAAGACGCGGTGAGCGTCGAATATAAGCCTCTTAAATTCCTTTGGTTCAGGCAGGGTTTTCGCGTTGTCATTACAATGAAGAAGTACACGCTCGAATTTGACTATGTAGAGCTTTCGCCTGCAAAACGTCAGCGCACAGAGGATCTTCCGTTTGAAATTATTCGCCGAAAGATAGAGGAGCAAAACCCCGAAATTCCCACCACCGAACAGCGGGATATAATAGCACATGGAACAATGCGCTGCGCGTATCGGAAGAAAACCGCCGTGCTTTTGATGATACCCGTTGTTGCTCTCGCGGTATACCTTTTGGTGATGGCGTTTCTTATCATTTTGACTTTCATAAGCAACGGACCTTTTTCTTACGGGCTTGTGGTTATGTGGACGCTTATTTACATTCTGCCCGAAAGCATTGTAGAAGTGCTTTTGTTCAAGACTATTGTCAGGGGCTATGACTGCACCTATAAAGCCAACGACACCGAGTTTACGGTTTCCGGAAGAAACGAAATTATAATGCACGTTTTATTTAAAGACGCAGTTAGCGTCGAATATAAGCCGATGAAATTCCTTTGGATAAACCAGGGACTTCACGTTTTTGTTAAAACCGTGAACAAAACATACTGTTTCGATTATGTCACGCCTTCCCGCAGATATTTGCGCGAGCACGACGACATTCCGTTTGAGCTGATACGAACTAAAATAGGTGAACAAAATGCCGATTGATTTAGACAAGCCGATAAATTCAAAGCTTGATATTCCCGAAAACGACGTTGCGCCCGTTTCGAGTGTTGAATTTGAGCCTGCAATGTCGGACATTGAGCCCTCAGTTGAAATTCCCGCAAAGCCTGCCGAGCGAAATAATGAACATCAAATGCCGTCCGTAAAAGCCCAGGGTCGCGCGGTCAAAAAAGTGCGGCTTAAAAAGAACGGGAAGAAAATGCCCGAGATAAGCGCAGAGGGGTTGGAAGGACCCGTTGTTCCGTGGAAAAACGCGCCTGTTGACCCTTCGAGAGCCATTCCCCCACAAAGGCTGAACTGCGGGAGAGGATATGTAAACTTTGCGTTTTCGGACAAGGGGAATATCATAAGGCTTGTGATATCGGGCTTTGTGACGCTTGTTCTGACGGGGCTGTTTTACAGGCTGATGTTGCTTATAACAGACGGGTTTGAAGTGTCGTTTACTGTCGTGATATTCGCGATAATAAGCTTTCTGATAGGCTTTAGAGCGACAAGGCTCGGCGAGCGGTGGAGGTATGACGCCACGGGGAGGGAGATAATTTTCTCCTGCAAGGGGAGAGCCTCTCACATTATATTCTACAAGGACGTTATGAGCGTCAGTTATGTGCCGTATAAATTCATGAATTTTTTAAATTCGGGGTATGTTGTGACAATCATAGCGAACGGCGAACGGCATGAATTCAAATATGTGTTTCCGGTGCCGGAAAAGGGGTTACCGTTTGATGAAACGCCGTTTCAGATAATTCTTGACCATGTGGATCAACTGGGAACGAACATAAATTAGAGCGGAGAACAACTTCTTCTTTCAAACTCTATCCTTCAACATCTTATCTTTCAAAGGGCTATTTCTCTCAATAACGCTCTCTCGCCCTATCCCCCTGCCCCCTTCCCCGATGGGGAAGGGGGAAAGTACGGGGCGCTGGCGCGCCCCGCGCCCCGCCTCGGGGCTACGCCCCGAACCCCACTCACAACGCGCAAATCGGGCGAGTTGGTTTGAGGCGGCACGGGCATTGCCTTTCGGCTATTACTGTACCCGTCTGCTGTCAACTGCCAACGGGGTCGCGGGGACGGAGTCCCCGCGACTTTTCCCCCTTCCCCTTCGGGGAAGGGGGTTAGGGGGATAGGGCGAGTGTGCGTTATTTAGAAAAACAACATTTGAAAAGAACCACAGATAGTCTTATACAAGTTAGGCGTTAGCCTCTAGGTACGCCAGTCTGACACAGACACAGAACAGCTCCATTGCCTTTCTCAGGTCATCAACAGAAGGATATGTAGGCGCAATTCTGATGTTGCTGTTTTTGGGGTCTTTGCCGTAGGGGTATGTAGCTCCCGCGTTTGTCATGACAACGCCTGCCTCTTTTGCGAGCGCAACTATCCTTTTTGCACAGCCCTCGGGCGCGTCAAACGAAATGAAGTAGCCGCCCTTGGGCTTTGTCCATTCTCCGATACCGAGCGGAGCAAGCTCCTTTTCAAGAATGTACTCTACAACTTCAAACTTCGGTCTGATTATCGCCGCATGCGCTTTCATGTGCTTTTTAATGCCCTCAAAGTTCTTGAAATACTTTGCGTGGCGGAGCTGGTTGAGCTTGTCGAAACCTATGGTCTGATAGGTCATCTGCTCTTTAATAAAATCTATATTGTCTTTGGAACTGCAAATTACTGCAAGTCCGCCACCCGGGAAAGATATCTTTGACGTTGACGAAAATTCAAAGACCATATCGGGGTTTCCCGCTTTTTCACACTCGCGGATTATGTTTAAGAGCTTATCCTGCTCGTCGTCGTAGAGATGATGAACGCTGTAGGCGTTGTCCCAGAAAATGCGGAAATCCTTTGCCTTGGGCTTTAGGTTTGCAAAGCGGCGTACAACTTCGTCCGAATAGGTTATGCCCGTGGGATTTGAGTACATCGGAACGCACCAGACGCCCTTTATTTCCTCATCTTCCGCAACAAGCTTTTCTATCATGTCCATATCCGGACCGTCCGCTTTATAAGGCACGGTTATCATTTCAATTCCGAGCGCCTCGCACATCGCAAAATGCCTGTCATAGCCGGGAGCGGGGCAGAGGAATTTAACCTTGTCATACTTGCACCACGGCTTTTCGCTGTGAAGAACGCCGAGCTGCATGGCTCTGATGATGGTATCATACATCATCTGGAGCGAGGAGTTTCCGCCGACGATAACTTCATTTTCATTTACGCCGAGCATTTCCATAAAAAGCTCTTTTGCCTCGGGAATACCGTCAAGAACGCCGTATGAACGGCAGTCCGTGCCGCTTATTGACCTGCAATCTCCGTCAAGACAGTGGAGCAGCATATTTATCGACAGATCGAGCTGCTCGGGCGCGGGAACGCCTCTTGCCATAGTGAGTTTCAGACCTTTAGCCTTATAGCTGTTGTAAAGCTCCGAAACCTTTTCTTTTTCGGAAGTGAGCTGTTCTTTGTTCATTTCACTGTATTTCATAACATAACCTCTCTTTCAGCGCTTTTTAACCAAAGTAATTATATCACAACGCTTTCTTATTTGCAAGAGCTTTTTAAAAATCCTGCAAAAATTCGTCAAAATAAGCAAAAACCGCAGGGGATAACCGCCCCGCGGCTGAATTTTACACAAATTTTCTTTCAAACGTTGTCCGAAAATAAAACAACTTTTCTTGCCGTACACCGCGGGGCGGCAGTATACAGTGGACGCATTGAACGCTTCGCGTACAACGCTGTGTAGAGTGTACAGTAGAATGTGCCCGCTTACGCGGACAATATTTAGATTGTTTTTAATTTATAGGCACACGAGCAAAACTTTTACGGTAGCGCTCGAAAACGTTTCAGTCCGATAACAATCAAATATCGTCCGCCGCAAGGCGGACACATTTTACTGAATACTGTACACTGTCCACTGTATACTGCGCGAGAGCGGTAACAAACAACTGTCAATTGACAACGACGTTACCCTTTATTCCGTTCCTTTATAGCACGATCTATCTCGCGCTCCGCCGCGCGTTTTGCGGCTGACTCGCGCTTGTCGTGGAGCTGCTTGCCCTTGCAAAGCCCGACTTGCACTTTAACGCGGCTGTCCTTAAAGTACATTGAAATCGGGATAAGCGTATAGCCGCCCTGCTTTACCTGCCCGTAGAGTTTCATTATCTCCTTTTTGTGCATTAAAAGCCTGCGGATACGGTAGGGGTCGCGGTTGAAGATATTCCCCTTTTCATAGGGCGCAATGTGCATTCCGCGAATAAACATTTCTCCGTTTTCAACAGATATCCACGAGTCCTTTAAGTTCACGCCGCCCGCGCGGATAGACTTTACTTCCGTTCCGAACAGCTCAATTCCCGCCTCATAGCTTTCAAGTATGAAATATTCGTGCCGCGCCTGGCGGTTTTCCGTTATCGTTTTTGTGTTCATGCTTTCCTCTTTCTTTCAGACAATTGCACTTTTCAGTTATCTATGTTATTATTATATCCCAAAAGGCAATAATTGTCAAGAAGTGCAGATAAATAAAGCCCTGTTCCCGAAAGCTTTGCTTTCTTCATTCTAAAAAATTCAAGAAAAATTTCATCATTCATTCCTCCGTCACTCAGTCATTCCGTCTTTCCGTCATTCCGCGCATAGCGCGAAGGAGGATTGATGACTTTGGATTGATGACTTTGGATTGATGATTTTTGATTGATGACTTTAGATTTATTACTTTAGTTTATATATAGAGTTTGCGACTTTTTTACAAACTAGTTTGTCACTTTTCAGCAAACTAGTTTGTCACTTTTCAGCAAACTAGTTTGTCACTTTTCAGCAAACTAG
>CANRLW010000055.1 GCA_947631575.1 uncultured Clostridia bacterium | reverse complement strand
TCTCGGTAGAAACATAGACCGAACGCACGACCGTAAAATTCCCCTCCGAGATAAACGCCGCTTTGAGCTTTACTAAATACACTTCATTGCAGGTGCAGCGGGTAATTGTCCTACAATTTTTTCCGTTTGTGAAAAGCCACTCTCCGAAGGGGAGCTTTTGCTTACAGGCGGGGCATTGTATATCTGTCACCCGTTTATCAAGGAGCATTTTTTTGCAGTCTTTCACTTTCGGTACGGTATCCCTGAATATAGGCTCGGATATTTTCGAGGCAAGCTCTGAATATTCCGCAACGCCCAATGTCATATCAAGTTTTTTACATATCTCGTATGTAAGATATGCGTCATTTGCCGCGTCATGTACCTGAACATCTATAGGAATACCGAGCTTTTCTGCGGCGGCAGACAGGCTGCACTGAAGTTGAGGCGCTTTTGTCTGACGGTCGTATATGAGCTGGAGATTTATATAATTTCTGCCGAAAGTATCGTCAAGCCCGTGGAGCTTTAAATTGTCGGACAATATCCCTATATCGTCAAAACCCCAGGTTATGAAACGGAATTCATTTCCGCACCAAGCTGAAAAACGTCTGAACGCCTGCGGAAAAGTCTCTCCGCAAGTCAGATCAAGGCTGGAAATACCGGTTATCTCCTCAACATAAGGGTTCATTTTCTTGTAATATTTCGGACGGACGTTTATTTTGAACCTGTCTACAAGCTCAAAATCTTCGTCTGTCTTTATTGCGCCGATCTGAATTATCTCTCCGTTCAGAACTATCGGCGAACGAATGGTCTTGGCTCTGCTCAGAGCCTGGTTCCATTCCATATCAAGAATAATGTAGTTCATTTTTTCCACCAATCAACACTGATAAAAATGCGCCGTTTTTGTCAGATAGCAAGCGCTCCGCCCACATTTTCGCGCCGCCATGAAACATAATCCTCATAACTTCCCGCAAAATCACGGCAACCGTTTTCGGTAAGTTCAATTATCCTGTTCGGAGCAGTTTCGAGTATTTCAAGGTCGTGAGTAGCGAAAAGCAGATTTCCTTTAAACTCCGAAAGACCGTTGTTTACCGCGGTTATGCTTTCAAGGTCAAGGTGGTTTGTGGGTCTGTCTAGAATAAGGAAATTACTTTTAAACAACATCATTCTCGAAAACATGCATCTGACCTTTTCCCCTCCGGAAAGGACCTTAACGGGCTTGAATACGTCGTCTCCCGAAAACAGCATTCTCCCTAAAAAGCCTCTTAGATAGCTCTCTGTCTCGTCCTTTGAATACTGACGCATCCAGTCAAGTATGGACAGATCACAGCCGTTAAAGAACGAACTGTTGTCGTTCGGGAAATATGAAACGCTTATGGTACTTCCCCATTTGAACGTTCCCTCGTCGGCAGGTATCTCTTCGGTCAGTATCTTAAACAGCGTCGTTATGCCTATCTCGTTTGCCCCGACAAACGCTATCTTATCGCCTTTTGCAACGGTAAAGCTCAAATTGTTTAATACCTTTACGCCGTCAACGGTTTTTGACAATCCTCTTACTTCGAGAATATCCTTTCCCGACTCGCGTTCCATGTCGAACGCGATATAAGGGTATTTTCTCGAACTTGCGGGAAGTTCTTCAACTGTCAGCTTATCGAGCAGCTTTCTGCGGGAGGTCGCCTGCTTTGATTTTGACTTGTTAGCGGAAAAGCGCGCGATAAAGTTCTGGAGCTCCTTTATCTTTTCTTCGGTCTTTTGATTTTGCTGTTTTATCATACGCCTTATGAGCTGTGAGCTTTCATACCAGAACTCATAATTTCCGACGTACATTTTTATTTTGCCGTAATCTATATCGACTATATGCGTGCAGACGTTATTCAAAAAATGCCTGTCATGGGAAACGACAATTACTGTACCGAAATAATCCGCGAGGAAATCTTCGAGCCACGAAACCGCGTCAACATCAAGGTGGTTTGTAGGCTCGTCCATAAGGATAATATCGGGATTTCCAAAAAGGCACTGTGCGAGCAGTACCTTTACTTTTTCATTTCCCGAAAGCGAGGACATCTGCGAATACATTATGTCCTCAGAAAGCCCGAGACCCTGTACGAGCTTTGACGCGTCGCTTTCAGCCTCATAGCCGTTCATCTCGGCAAATTCGCCCTCTAAAACAGACGCTCTTTCTCCGTCCTCGTCGGTAAAATCCTCTTTCATATAAAGCGCGTCTTTTTCCTTCATAATGTCGTAAAGGCGCTTGTTTCCCATAATTACGGTATCCATTACGGTATACTCGTCAAACGCATAGTGATCCTGCTTTAAAACGCTCATTCTCATCTCTGCGGGGTGTGAGACCGTTCCTTTTGTCGGTTCAAGCTCGCCGCAAAGCACGCGCAAAAAGGTCGATTTTCCCGCTCCGTTTGCGCCTATAACTCCATAACAATTTCCCGCGGTAAATTTAAGCTCGGCGTCTTTAAACAAAAGCTGTCCGCCGAACGACACGGAAACGTCCGATACTGTTATCAACAGTTATCTCCTTTCAGATCTTTTTTCTCTATCAGCGGTCAAAAAACTGTACAAACAGTCCTGCCCACTCTCTCAGCCAGTAATTCAGTAGGTTCGGCAAAAAAGTATGCGCCGAATGTGCTCCTGTACTAAGCTCGTTTCTTTTTGCAAAAATATATGCTCTGTACTGGTGGAACTCGTTTGTTACTATAATGATGTCATCAGATATTCCGCGTTCCTTTAATATCTCTGCCGCAAAGGCAATATTTTCCTCGGTCGAGGTCGATTTGTCCTCGAGTATCATGCGCTCTTCGGGTATTCCCTTTTCAGTCAGATAGCGGCGCATTGCCTCGGCCTCGGTTATCTTCTCATTTCCTCCCATTCCACCGCAGAGTACTATAAGCGCATCGGGGTTTTCTTCAATTACCTCAACCGCCGTTTCGAGGCGTGCTTTCAGCATTAAGCTCGGAGTTTCTCCCTTTACAAGGCAGCCTAAAACTACAATTGCCTTCGGCTCGTCGACGGGGACTTCCGCACGTATAAGCATATTTGCCGAAAACCAAATGCACATTCCAGCGAAAAACGCAACTACCGCGCCGAGCGCAAGCATTACTATACGCAACGGTATCTTTTTCCAGCAGAATTTTATTGCCCTCGATATGGGCTTTATGAAAACGCAAACGGCTATTATTGCGCCAAAGCCGAAAAAGCCGATAAACGTTCCCTCTGTAATTTTATTGCAAAGCGACCAGACGAGCATTATTCCCGAAATTATTATGATAATTGTTCTAATAACTATTGATGATCTTGTGTGCATTTAAAATTCCTTTTTATTATAATGTTACGGCGAAAGTTGTAATAAATAAAAGTCAGATATTTGCGAAAGCCGCTTTCAGGTCGTCTATAATGTCGTCTGCATTTTCAAGACCTACGGACAATCTTATAAGTCCGCCGTCTATTCCCGCAGCAACAAGCTGCTCGTCGGAAAGCTGGCGGTGCGTCGCGCTTGCGGGGTGTAAAACGCAAGTCCTGATATCAGCGACATGAACTTCATTTGACGCGAGCTTTAAGCTGTCCATAAACTTTACGGCTGCGTTTCTGCCACCCTTTATTGAAAATGAGATAACGCCGCTCGTTCCGTTTGGAAGATACTTTTTCGCAAGCTCGTGACCCTTGCTTTCTTCAAGAGCGGGATATGTCACGAACTCCACTTTTCCCGTGGACTGTATATACTGCGCGACTTTCAGCGCGTTTTCACAATACTGTTTCATTCTTACCGCAAGCGTTTCAAGTCCCAGATTAAGCAGGAATGAAGAATTTGCCGCAGGATAACAACCGAAATCGCGCATAAGCTGCATTCTAGCTTTTGTAATATACGGCGCGGCGGGATACTTTTCCGTATAAACAAGCCCGTGATAGCTCTCGTCGGGCTCGGTCATGCACGGGAATTTTCCGTTTGTCCAGTCGAATTTTCCGCTGTCAACTATAACTCCGCCGACCTGAAGAGCATGTCCGTCCATATATTTTGACGTAGAATGAACGACAATATCCGCTCCCCACTCTATAGGACGGCACAAAACTGGAGTTGCAAAGGTGTTGTCAATTATAAGCGGAACGCCGTGTGCATGAGCTACCTTTGCCCACATCTCAATATCAAGCACTGTCAGTGCGGGATTTGCAAGAGTTTCTCCGAACACAGCCTTTGTGTTGTCCTTAAATGCCGCGCTCAGTTCTTCTTCCGTACAATCATGTTCTACAAAAATACACTCTATTCCCATTTTCTTTAGCGTATAGCCGAACAGATTTATCGTTCCGCCATAAATTGACGCGGAGGCTATAAAGCTGTCGCCTGCCTCGCAGATATTGAGAATAGAAAGCAGGCTCGCCGCCTGACCGCTCGACGTACACATAGCCGCCGCGCCGCCCTCAAGAGCCGCTATTTTCTTTTCCACAACGTCTGTTGTCGGGTTTGCGAAACGGGAATAGATAAGTCCCTTTGTCGGATCGTCAAATACTGCCGCGACATCATCAGTAGAATCGTAAACATAAGTCGTGCTTTGTACTATCGGCATAACGCGCGGTTCGCCGTTTTTGGGAGTGTAACCCTCGTGTAAGCATTGCGTTTCTATTTTCATAATAACACCTCTCGTTTTTAATTATTGACATACTCTCTCAAAGCATTTAAAAGCCTGTCTGTTTCATCGTCTGTTCCTATTGTGATACGCAGACGGTTATCTATTCGCGGTTTATTGAAATAGCGGACGTAGATGTCCTTTGATTTCAGGAACTCGAAAATGTCCTTTGCAGAAAGCGTTTTGTGCTGTGCAAATATAAAGTTCGTAGAACTATCGGGAATATCGAAACCCATTTTCCGCATTTCTTCCGTAAGCCTTTCGCGGGTAGCCATGACTTTTTTCAGAGTTTCCCTGAAATACTTTTCATCGCCTATCGAGGCAATTCCTGCCGCCTGTGCAACGCTGTCCACGGGATAGCTGTTCATGCTGTCCTTTGCGGCATAAAGCGCAGAAATAGCGTCGGCGCTGCCCATTGCATAGCCTAATCTCATTCCCGCCATAGAGCGGCTTTTTGAAAACGTTCTGGTTATAACAAGGTTGTCGTATTCTTTAAGGAGCGGAATAGCCGTTGTCCCGCCGAAATCAACATAAGCCTCGTCTATTATAACTACAACGTCTTTATTGTCTTCGAGAATCTCTCTTACAAACTCAATGCCCTCTCCGATCGAAGTAGGCGCGTTCGGGTTTGCTATGACAACGCCGCCGTTTTCCCTTCTGTAATCCGCAGGGTCTATCCTGAAATTTTCGTCTACGCGTATCTGCTCGTAGGGTATCCTCAGTATCTCACACCAAACGGTGTTGAATGAATAGGTTATATCGGGGAAAAGTATCGGTCTTCCCGAATTGAAAAATGCCCGAAAGCACAGCGACAGCACATCGTCTGTGCCGTTTCCCGCAAAAACATTTTCAGGCTTTAAGCCGTGATATTCCGCAATTGCTTTTACAAGTCCCACGGCATTTGCGGAGGGATATTTTCTTAACGTTTCGCCGTCAAAATCATTTATCGCTTTTATTGCCATAGGCGAGGGCGGATATGGATTTTCATTAGCATTGAGCTTTATGAAATCCGTTTTATTCGGCTGTTCGCCCGCGACATAAGCCTCTATCTTTAAAAGATTGTCCTTGTAGCTCATCTTATCTGTTAGCCTCTAAGCCTCTAAGCCTCTTATCTGCTTGTCCTATCCGAAGTATTATAGCAAGTAAAATAAATTGTTCCCGCAAAAAGCGACGCGTTTTCGGAACTGCCGCCCTCTGCTTTAGATATCCCACACAAACGGTCGGAGATACTCATGCACTGACGAAAGCGGAATTGTGCCGAAAATTACACGCCTGATTTTTACGAGAACAGATACTTTTATACTTCTTCTGCGTCTTCGTTTACATCGAATACGAGCTTTTTGCCGCAGTTCGGGCAGTCAAGCTCGCCCTTTGACGCCTGCTCATAATCAAAGCTTATTTTGTTGTGACAATTCGGACACTCGGTTTCATACATCTCGTCGATATCGTCATCAATATCTTCTTCGTAATAATCGTCGTCCGATTCGCCGTAAACCTCGTCCTCAAGATCGCAGACGCTCTCTTCAAGGTCGGTCATTACAGACGCAACATCGTCAAGCTCTTCGTCTACTTCTTCGAGATTTTCCGCGATATCCGCAAGAACATCAAGGATCGCCGAAACGATCTTATCTTCCTTTCCGAGACCCTCGCAAAGACCCTTTATATAAGATACCTTTTCGCCTATCGTCATAAAAACACCCCCGTTTTATTCGATTTAGGAGCTTTAAAGCAACTTCTCCAAAGCTCCGATAAAATCAAACACAATCCGATTACTTTACGCGCTCCATATATTCGCCCGTTCTTGTGTCGATACGAATCTTCTCGCCCTCGTTTATAAACAGAGGAACACGTATCTCAGCACCCGTTTCAAGAGTAGCGGGTTTTGTAGCGTTTGTAGCGGTGTTTCCCGCAAAGCCCGGCTCGGTCTTTGTTACTTCGAGCTCAACAAAGTTCGGAGGCTCAACGCCGAAAACCTTGCCCTTGTAGGAAAGAACCTTGCAAACCATATTTTCCTTTACGAACTTGAAATTATCTCCGACATCGGATGCGTTTATCGGAACGTCCTCATATGTTTCGGAATCCATAAAGTGATAAAGCTCGCCGTCGGAATAGGTGTATTCCATATCCTTTCTCTCGACAAACGCCGTAGGGAATTTTGCAGACGGGTTATAAGTCTTTTCAACCACTGAGCCTGTAATAACGTTCTTCACCTTTGTGCGAACGAACGCCGCGCCTTTTCCGGGCTTTACATGCTGGAACTCGATGATCTGCATTACGTTTCCGTCTTCTTCAAAAGTCATACCGTTTCTGAAATCTCCCGCTGTTACCATAGCGAACCTCCAAAATTTTATTCAACATAACTAAGCTCTTACGAGCAAACTCTACATTTTATTATATCACAAAAGCAATATTTTGTCAATAAGTTTTTAGCACTCTCTTTAAGCCTGCAAATTTATATATCATTCCAGAACTTGTCGATCACTTCGGGCAGTAAGTTTATATCATTGCAAAGGACCGAAAGATTTTCCTCGTCAATAATTTCAGGAACTATAAAATATTCGCCTTTTTTGTTTATTCCGAAAAATTCACCACCACCGTTGTCGCCGATAATGATATGGTCAGGGAGAAATTCGGGTATCTCATAATCGTCGTTCATCTGCTGCAATTCTTCGAGCTGATACAGCACGAGCCACGTACCGCCCGCGGTCTCTCCCTCTCCGCCGTTATGCTCTTTCATAAACGCGAGATAATTTTTGGGAAGAACAACGCCGTTTATTTTTTTGATTTTTTTGCCTTTATAGGGCGGTTCAAATTCAAAACTTTCCCACATATCATTCTCCCAAATCAAA
>CANRLW010000054.1 GCA_947631575.1 uncultured Clostridia bacterium | reverse complement strand
CTTTGTAGGATTGCCGTTTCAAAGCACGGCTTTGAAACGGCAATGCGGGGAAAACTCTTGTTTTCCCCGCACCCCAGATTCAATGCCGAAGGCATTTAACCTGATGCGCTGTTTAAGCGTTATTGAGGGAAAACTTTTTTGAAAAAAAGTTTTCCCTCAAGCTCCCTTTCAAAAAACTTTTGTGCGACGCCCGTTAGGCGGTTTGAAAGTAAAACGCTGTTCGCCGCTCAATACAACTTTACGCTACAAAACCCTCTCCAGTATCCCGCACGCTATTTTTGGTTCGCTGCCGTCCGCTTTTATATGCAGCATGATCGCTTTCCCCGATATTTCCGACAAGCCCGGCTTATCAAAATAATAGTGCGCGTCCGCCTCGCCAAAGCGGTCGGACATAATATCGGGAAATTCTAAAAGATGTTCGCCCGCGTCCGAGCAAATAAGCCCCTCATGAATATGAAACGGCAGATATTGAGAAGTGGGAACGTCCGTAAAATGCGCGTAAAGGCAAAGCCCGTTTTTCGTCTGATAGACATTGACTTCTCCTTTTGCCTTTTCATAGCCGTTCATACCGTTCATTTCTGCATGTAAAACAGGTCGCTCCTGTTCAATATATGAAAATTCCGACATAAAACATCACCTCGGAAAATTATATTCACGAAAGGAAATCATTATGAGTGAAATAAGAAACGAAACTCTCTGGGAGAGCGGAAAAAGAAAAATAGACTGGGTCAGGAGAAATATGCCCCTCTTAAACGGCATAGAACGCGACTTTTCGCAGACAAAGCCCTTTTCGGGTCTTAAAGTCGCGCTTTCGGTACACCTCGAGGCAAAGACCGCCTATCTCTGCAAAGTCCTTGCAGAGGGCGGCGCGGAGATGTACGTTACAGGCTCAAATCCGCTTTCAACACAGGACGACGTAGCCGCCGCGCTCGTGCATGACGGGCTTAACGTTTTCGCATGGTACGGCTCTACCGAGGAAGAATATCACCGCCATATAGCAAGTGTTATAAACGCCGCGCCGAATATTATCATAGACGACGGCGGCGACCTCGTAAATTACATTCACACCGAAAAGCCGGAGCTTATTGAAAACGTCCTCGGCGGCTGTGAGGAAACGACAACGGGCATAATCCGCCTTAAAGCCATGGACAAGTCGGGAAGACTTAAATTCCCCATGGCACTTGTAAATGACGCTGACTGCAAGCACCTTTTCGACAACCGCTATGGTACGGGTCAGTCCGTCTGGGACGGAATAAACCGCACTACAAACCTTATTGTTGCGGGGAAGTATGTCGTTGTCGCGGGCTACGGCTGGTGCGGAAAGGGCGTGGCAATGCGCGCAAAGGGTCTGGGAGCAAAGGTCATTGTAACGGAAATTGACCCTATAAAAGCAATGGAGGCGGTTATGGACGGATTTACGGTAATGAAAATGAACGATGCCGCAAAGGTCGGCGACTTTTTCGTTACCGTTACGGGCTGTAACGACGTTATCGGCGAGCAGGCTTTCTTAAACATGAAGGACGGCGCGATATGCTGTAACGCGGGACATTTCGACGTTGAAGTAAATATGGCGAAACTGCGCGAAATGGCAACGGAAAGCTATCTTGCGAGAAACAACATCATGGGCTATAAGCTGAAAAACAACAACACGATATTCGTAATAGCCGAAGGCAGACTTGTAAACCTTGCGGCAGGCGACGGACACCCCGCCGAGATCATGGATATGAGCTTTGCTATACAGGCGCTGTCCGCGGAATATATCGCAAAGAACGGCGCAAGATTAAAGCAGGACGGCGGCTCGATGACCTTTAATGTTCCGAAAGAAATTGACAGAAAAGTTGCCGAGAGAAAGCTTAATGCCTGGGGAATAATGATAGACAAACTCACCCCCGAGCAGGAGGAGTATCTTAATTCCTAAAGAATATAAGCTGCATAAAATTTAATACACAGGCTTTATATACAGCCTGATTGTCTGCATAAAAGCCGTTGGCAGTTGACTGGAGACTTGAGGCTGGGACAGTATGCAGTAATAGCGGAAAAGCTGTCCGCTGAATATGACGCACAAAATGGGGTAGGGCTTAAACTCCAGCCTCTAAAAAGGCGGGGCGCGGGGCGCGCCAGCGCCCCGCACTCTCCCCCTTCCCCTTCGGGGAAGGGGGCAGGGGGATGGGGCGAGATAACGTTATTTAGTGAAACAACTTTTGAAAAGAACCACAAATAGGTGATTTTATACAAGCTGTCAGGCTTTATTTACAGCCTGATAAAACATAAGGAGGCGAGAGCTTTTGTTCAACATTCTTGTTGCCGACGACACGGCGAACATTCGGCGCTTGTTTGAGTATACTCTGGAGAAAAACGGCTTTAAAGCGTATACTGCCGAAAACGGCGAAAAGGCTCTCGAGATAATCGGTAATACGCATATCGACCTTATGATACTGGATCTTATGATGCCGAAAATGGACGGCTGGGAAACGCTGAAAGCCCTGCGCGACAGCGGCAGCAGCCTGCCCGTCCTTATAATAACCGCAAAGGACAACGCCGACGACGTAAGAAAAAGCTTTATGCTCGGAACGGACGATTATATGACAAAGCCCGTAGACGAGGTAGAAATGATACTCAGGATAAAGGCGCTGCTGAGAAGGAGCAGGATAGCCGAAGAACAGAGAATAGTAGTAGGAAACACGGTGCTTGACTACGGCTCGTTTTCGGTTACGGCAAACGGCGAAACGGCGGTACTTCCGAGAAAAGAGTTTCAGATATTGTTCAAGCTCCTGTCATTCCCCGGAAAGACCTTTACGCGAACGGCGCTTATGGAAGAGTTCTGGGAAATGGATTCGGACAGCGAGGCAAGGACTGTCGATGTACACATAAACCGCCTGCGCGAGCGTTTTCGCGACAGCGAGGACTTTTCAATAACGACCGTCAGGGGGCTTGGCTATAAAGCAGAGGTAAAGACCGCAATATGAAAAACGCCATGAAAAAGACAAAACAGCGCCTGCGCCGCATCTTCAAACCGTTCAACCGTGTAAACCGCCTCGGAATGAAGATGATGATTTTCACGCTTTTGATAATTGTCGCGTCGGATATACTGACCTTTACTTCTACTATCGTCATAGGCTATGTGACGGGCGGCGGCGCAACGGACGTTTCTACAGTTATAGGCTCGGTCGTCGCAAGTATACTTATAGGCGGCATAATGGCGTTTTTTGTCGCGAATACGATATTAAAGCCGCTTTCGAGCCTTACAAAAGCCACAAAGCGCGTAGCGAACGGAGATTATTCCGTAAAAGTTGACGAAACCGATTTTATAACGCGCCATACACTGAAAGAACTAAGACAACTTATTTCGGACTTTAATATAATGACGGGAGAATTAGCGAACACCGAGCTTTTCAGAAACGACTTCGTGTCGAATTTTTCGCATGAATTCAAAACTCCGCTCTCGTCAATAAGCGGCTTTGCGCGTCAGCTCTGCGACGGGGATATATCCGAAGAGCGCCGAAAGGAGTTTTCAAAGATAATTCTCGAAGAGGCTGAATATCTGTCCGCGCTTGCGGCGAATACCCAACTCCTTACGAGCCTTGAAAATAAGGATATAATCGAGGACAAGAAAGAGTTTTTCCTTGACGAACAGCTCAGAAACTGCATGCTCGGTCTTGAACCGTTGTGGAGCAAGAAGAACATAGAAATAAACATGGGCGACGTCGAAGAAGTAAAGTTTTATTTTAACGAGCAGCTCATGTCGCATGTCTGGCACAACCTTTTTGACAACGCCGTAAAGTTCACCCCCGAGGGCGGAAAGATAACCGTTTCCTGCAAAAAAGCAAACGCGCGCATAATCGTAAACGTTTCGGACAGCGGCTGCGGGATACCCGAAGAATCAATATCGCACATCTTCGAGAAATTCTACCAGGCTGACCGCTCTCACGCCTCAAAGGGAAACGGTCTGGGGCTGTCGCTTGTAAAGAAGATAACGGAGCTTGCGGGAGGGAGAATTTCTGTTTCCTCAACTGTCGGAGAGGGAACGACCTTTACCGTTGTTCTTCCCGCAGGCGCTGACAATAAGAAAACGGAGAACAAGAAGTCGTGAATATTGAAAGGGGAATTTTATGAACGCTGTTTACGAGAAATTGATGAAATGTTATGAGCAGGTCAAAAAGAAAGTAAGTTTCAAGCCTGAGCTTGCGCTTGTGCTGGGGAGCGGTCTGGGAGATTTCTGCGATACGATCGAGATAAGCGAAACGCTCGACTATGGAGAGATAGAGGGCTTTCCGAAAAGCACCGTTTTAGGGCATAAGGGGCGCTTTGTGTTCGGATATTGCGGAGAAAAGCGCGTGCCTATAGTAGTAATGCAGGGCAGAGTACATTATTACGAGGGATATTCCGTTTATGACGTTGTCCTTCCGACAAGGCTCATGAAACTAATGGGCGCAAAGACCCTTTTCCTCACAAACGCCGCGGGCGGCATAAATCCCTCTTTCCATGCGGGCGACCTTATGCTTATTACCGACCATATAAGCTCGCTTGTGCCGTCGCCGCTTGTCGGGGAGAATATAGAGGAGCTGGGAGTAAGATTTCCCGATATGAGCGAGATCTACTCAAAGCGCCTACGCTCGCTTATAGAAGAAACCGCCGCAGAGGTTAAAGTGCCGCTTGTGCGCGGAGTTTATATCCAGACTTCGGGACCCAACTATGAAACCCCCGCCGAAATACGCGCCTATGGAAGACTGGGAGCGGACGCTGTGGGAATGTCAACGGCGATAGAGGCTATGGCGGCGCGCCATATGGGAATGGAGATATGCGGCATTTCCTGCATTTCAAATCTTGCCGCGGGGATATCCTCAAATCCCCTTTCGCATAAAGAAGTACAAGAGACCGCCGACAAAGCCGCGCCCATGTTCAGAAGGCTTGTTACCGCATCGATTGAAAAAATAGCAGGCAAATAACAGAGGTGATTGTTATGAATGATATTCAAAAAAGGATAATTGAACTCAAGGAAAAGAACGATATCTGCATTTTGGCGCATTGCTATCAGACGCATGATATCCTTGAAATAGCGGATTATGTCGGCGACAGCTTTGGTCTTGCACAAAAAGCCGCAAAAGCTCCGAATAAGACCATAATCATGTGCGGAGTAAGGTTTATGGCTGAAACCGTAAAAATACTTTCGCCTGAAAAGAAAGTGCTTATACCGAGAGAAGAGGCGGGTTGCCCTATGGCGGAGCAGCTTGACCCTGAAATGCTTATGCAGCTAAAGGAAAAATATCCCGAACATAAAGTTGTCGCTTATATAAACACGACCGCCGCGCTGAAAACCTTGTGCGACGTCTGCGTTACGTCGTCTTCGGCGGTAAAGATAATCAAAAAACTTGACTCGGAAAAGATACTGTTTATCCCCGACTGCAATCTTGGCGATTACGTAAAAAAGCAAGTACCCGAAAAGGAAATTAAACTTGTGAGCGGCGGTTGTCCTACTCACGCAAAGCTTACCGCCGACGACGTTAAAAAGGCAAAAGCAAAACACCCGAAAGCGCTGTTTCTCGTTCACCCCGAATGTCAGCCCGAAGTAGTGGCAATGGCGGATTTTGTCGGAAGTACAACGGAGATAATGGACTTTGCCGCAAAGAGCGATAATGAAGAATTTATAATCGGCACGGAAAACAGCATTGTCCAGCACCTCGGCATAGACCACCCCGAAAAGCTGTTCTTCCCGCTTTCAAAGGACTGCGTTTGCCATAACATGAAAGTGACGACAATTGCAGACGTTCTCCATACAATAGAGGGCAAAGACGGCTTTGAGATAAACATAGACGAGGACGAGCGGCTAAAAGCAAAGCGCTGTATAGATGAAATGCTGAGGCTCGGAAATGGCTGAAACCGTTCTTGTTGCAATGAGCGGGGGAGTGGACAGCTCGGTGACTGCGGCGGTGCTTAAAAAGCGCGGTTTTGACTGCATAGGCGCGATGATGAAACTTAGAAAGGACATAGACAGCGGTTTTGGCGACAAGACCTGCTGTTCAGCGGACGACGCGCTTGACGCGCGGAACGCCGCGAATTCCCTCGGAATAAATTTCTATGTGCTTGACTTTACAAAGGAATTTGAAGAAAACGTTATCGACCGTTTTGTTTGTGCATATGAGCAGGGCTTAACGCCAAACCCCTGCATTGACTGCAACCGCTTTATGAAGTTCGACCTGCTCTATCGGCGCGGCAGGGAGATAGGCTGCGACTATATTGCGACGGGGCATTATGCGCGGATAGAGTACAGTGATGAATACAAAAGGTGGATATTAAAAAAGGCGAAGGACAGCACAAAAGACCAGAGCTATGTGCTGTATTCGCTCACACAGGAGCAGCTTTCGCACACGCTTTTTCCTCTCGGCGATTTTTCGGGAAAGGACGAGGTGAGGGCGTTTGCGGAGGAGCTTGGACTTCTTAACGCCAAAAAGCATGACAGCCAGGATATCTGTTTTGTTCCCGATGGAGATTATGCGGAATTTATCTGCAAGAGGACGGGGAAGACATATCCGCGCGGAGATTTTGTTGACATAAACGGAAACAAAATAGGCGAACATCTCGGGCATATCCGCTATACCATAGGTCAGCGAAAGGGCTTTGGAGTGGGCTTTGGAGAGAGAATGTACGTAAAAGCCAAGGACGCGGAAAGAAATACTGTCACGCTTTCGAGAGATGAGGCGCTTTATTCCTCGTCGCTGATAGCGGACGATTTCAACTGGATCTTGTTTTCAGAGCCGCCGAGGGAGGCTGTTTCGGTGACTGCGCGGATACGCTATCACGGGAAAGAGGCAGCAGCCAAGGCATACGCCGACGAGAGCGGCAAAGTTCATGTAGACTTTGACCAACCCCAGCGCGCCGTTACGAAAGGACAAGCGGTGGTGTTGTACCAAGGGGATATTGTCGTTGGGGGAGGGAGGATCGACAGTGTATAGTGTACAGTATTCAATAAGAACCGAAAGGCTGTTTGCTGAATATAACAAAAGCGAGGTTCTTTTCAAACACTATTTTTCTCAATAACGCTCACTCGCCCTAACCCCCTAACCCCCTTCCCCGATGGGGAAGGGGGAAAATCGCAGGGCGCTGCGCGCCCTGCACCCGCTGTTTTAGAGACAAGAGGCTGGAGTTCAAACCCTAGCCACTGAGTCTCTTTTTTTCGTTATATTCGGCGTACAACCTTCAGGCTATTACTGAATACTGTAAACTGTACACTGTCAACTGACAACAGGGGCAGCGGGGGCGGCAGCCCCCGCACTCTCCCCCTTCCCCTTCGGGGAAGGGGGCAGGGGGATAGGGCGAATGAACGTTATTCAGAGAAACAACTTTTGAAAAGAACCACAAATAGTTTTTTATACGCATTGAACCCCACCGTTTCACGGTGGGGTTCAATGCGTGGAGCGGATTACGAGGCTCGAACTCGCTACCTCCACCTTGGCAAGGTGGCGCTCTACCGGATGAGCT
>CANRLW010000053.1 GCA_947631575.1 uncultured Clostridia bacterium | reverse complement strand
ACACAAGAATTGTTGATAAGTTTAAGGATTTAGTTGTGTCTGTTCAGCCTAAAAATAAATGGTGGGGAACGAAATCAAGCAAAAAAAGCAAGGTGTATAAACTGACGGTTTCAAAAGAACTGTTTCAATATCTGCAAAAGTTTGAAACATTTTGTAAATATACGGTTTCCAACACAGGAGATATTGCGGAAAACACCGATTTCGGGTTCAATGATATTGCGTTTTTTGACGATAAAGATTTGCCGCTGCTGTTTACAACAACGCATGAGGGATATATTTACGTTCGGAGTGATTTGGAAGATTGAGTTTTTTGAGGAGATGGTGTTATGAAAGACAGGGTGAGAGTTGCTTGAAATATTCGGACGAACAGAGAATTGAAAAAATTCTGGACTATGCCGAACAACTGCAACAGTATGTAAAAAAGCATAATTTAACAAAGCAAAATGTTTTAGATGATTATGTTGTTCAATGGACAGTCACAACGCCGCTGCGTTTAATTTGCAATCATGCTTATATGCTCACAAAGGAATATAAAGAAAAAACTTCTCAAATTAAATGGAGTTCATTTTCAGGGTTAAAGCTGATGCATGATTATGACGCGCTTAACTGGGAAATAATCGCAGATGTTGTATTTGATGAGATCCCTGTCTTGATAAAACAACTTCAAGACATTTTGAAATAAAAGAACAAAAAGGAAGGATAAAAGACTATGCCTTTAAGAGAAGATATAAAGAAAGTGCTTGTAATAGGTTCGGGTCCTATCGTTATAGGACAGGCGGCGGAGTTCGACTATGCGGGAACGCAGGCCTGCAGAGCGCTTAAAGCCGAGGGGCTCGAAGTTGTGCTGATAAACTCAAACCCCGCGACCATTATGACCGACAAGCACATGGCGGACAAAATTTACATAGAACCGCTGACGCTGGACGTTGTAAAGCGCGTTATTGAAATCGAAAAGCCCGACTCGGTCGTTTCAAACCTCGGCGGGCAGACCGCGCTTACGCTTTCAATGCAATTAGCCGAGAGCGGCTTTCTTGCCGAGCATAACGTAAAGCTCTTAGGCTCTAACCCCGAAACCATTCACAAAGCCGAGGACAGACAGGCTTTCAAGGACACTATGGAGGAAATAGGTCAGCCCGTTATCCCGTCGAAAGTTGTCGAGGACATTGACAGCGCAATGGCTTTTGCGGAGGAGATAGGCTATCCCGTTATCGTACGTCCTGCGTTTACGCTCGGAGGTACGGGCGGCGGCATTGCCGAAACGCGCGAGGAGCTGCATGAAATCGCTACAAACGGACTAAGGCTCTCGCCCATTACGCAGATACTTGTTGAAAAGTGCATTTCGGGCTGGAAGGAAATTGAGTTCGAGGTAATGCGCGACAGAAAGGGCAATGTTATAACCGTCTGCTCTATGGAAAACTTTGACCCCGTGGGCGTGCATACGGGCGACAGCATAGTAGTAGCGCCTACCGTTACGCTCGCGGACAAGGAATATCAGATGTTGAGGACCGCGGCGCTTGATATAATTCAGGCGCTTAAAGTCGAGGGCGGCTGTAACTGTCAGTTTGCATTAAAGCCCGACAGCTTTGAGTATGCGGTAATAGAAGTAAATCCCCGTGTATCGCGTTCTTCTGCGCTTGCGTCAAAGGCTACGGGTTATCCTATAGCAAAGGTCGCGGCGAGAATTGCCGTAGGCTACACGCTTGATGAAATTATAAACCAGGTCACGGGAAAGACCTACGCTTGTTTCGAGCCTGCGCTTGATTATCTTGTAGTAAAATTCCCGAAGTGGCCGTTTGACAAATTCGTTTACGCCAAGAAAACGCTCGGCACGCAGATGAAGGCGACGGGCGAAATTATGGCGATCGCTCCCTCTTTTGAGGCGGGAATGATGAAAGCCGTGCGTTCTATCGAACTCGGAATGGACACCCTCACAAAGCGCGAGTTTACAACGCTTTCGGACGAGCAGATACGCGAAAAGCTCAAGGACGTTGACGTTGATAGGGCGTTCTGCGTATTCGAGGCATTAAAGCGCGGAATAAGCGTAGACGACATTCACGAGATAACGAAGATAGACAAGTGGTTTATTTCAAAGCTTTTGAACCTTGTAAAGCTTGAACAGCAGTTGAAAGACGGAGAGCTTACGCAGGAGAAGTACGACATCGCGAAGAAATATTGCTATCTCGACAGCTCTATTGAAAAGCTTTCGGGGCAGAAACTCGCCGACAAGGGAATTAAGAGAAAACTCGCCGTTTATAAAATGGTCGACACCTGCGCGGCGGAGTTTTCGGCTGACACGCCCTATTTCTACAACGACTTTGACGACGAGAACGAGGCTGCGGAGTTTATAGAACAGCACCCTTCGGACAAGAAAAAGGTCATTGTTTTCGGCTCAGGTCCTATAAGAATAGGACAGGGAATAGAGTTCGACTATTGCTCGGTTCATTGTGTGTGGACGCTCAAAGAAGAAGGCTGTGAGGCTATTATATGCAACAACAACCCCGAAACCGTTTCCACCGACTTCGACACGGGAACGAGATTGTATTTCGACCCGCTGACGAAAGAGGACGTAGAGGCGCTTATTGCGACGGAAAAGCCGTATGGCTGCGTTGTTCAGTTCGGCGGTCAGACGGCGATAAAGCTCACAAAACATCTCACCGAAATGGGCGTTCGTATCTTAGGAACACAAGCCGCGGACATTGACGCTGCGGAGGACAGAGAGCTGTTCGACGAGTTGCTTGAAAAGTGCAATATCCCGCGCCCGAAGGGAGAAACGGTGTTCACCGCGGAAGAGGCATTGAAAGCCGCGAACGAGCTGGGTTATCCCGTTCTGCTGCGTCCGTCGTATGTCCTCGGCGGGCAGAATATGATAATAGCCCACTGTGACTCGGACGTTTCTGAATATATGGCGATAATAACCGCCCACGAGCTTGAAAACCCCGTTCTTATCGACAAGTATATGATGGGAACGGAAGTCGAAGTTGACGCTATCTGCGATGGAGAGGATTTTGTTATCCCCGGCATTATGGAACACGTCGAAAGAGCGGGCATACATTCGGGCGACAGCATTTCAATATACCCCTCGCAGAACCTCACTCCGCATATAAAGAAGGTCATCATAGACTACACGGAAAAGCTCGCAAAGGCTCTTCATGTCATAGGTCTTGTAAATATCCAGTATGTCGTTTATAACCACGAGGTCTATGTAATAGAGGTAAACCCGCGTTCTTCGAGAACAGTGCCTTATATAAGCAAAGTCACGGGCGTTCCTATGGTAGACCTTGCGACAAAGATAATCCTCGGCAAAAAGCTGAAGGATATGGGCTATAAGAGCGGGCTTTATCCGAACGCGGCTTATGTCGCGGTAAAAGTTCCCGTGTTCAGCTTTGAAAAGCTCCACGACGTTGATAACCAGTTAGGTCCGGAGATGAAGTCAACGGGCGAATGTCTGGGAATTGCAAAGACATTCGGCGAGGCTATATATAAGGGACTTACCGCGGCGGGATATAAGTTCTGCCACCCCGACAGCGGCAAAAACCCCGATTCTCCCGACGGAACATACGGCGTTCTTATCTCCGTCCGCGACAGCGACAAGAACGAGATAATAGAAATCGCGTCAAGGTTTGAGGCGCTGGGCTTTACGATCTATGCCACGGGCGGCACGGCGTCCGTTCTTATCAGAAATATGATCGCCGCAAACCACGTTTACAGGATACACGAGGAGCAAGAACCGAACGTTATGACCCTGCTCGAAAGCGGCGCGGTGAGCTATGTTGTTTCCACCTCGGAAACGGGAAGAAAGCCCTCTTTGGACAGCGTAAGAATGAGGAGAAAAGCCGTAGAACGCTCTATCGTCTGCCTTACGGCTATAGACACGGCGAACGCTCTGCTTGACTGCCTCGAGGCAAACAGAAGTATAGACGATATTGAACTTGTGGATATTACAAAGATTTAAAGCGTTCAGACTGTAGATAAAGCCCCATCTGCTTTGTCAGCGTTTTGCGCAAAGCGTATAATGTGTGGATAATGGGTTAACCTCTAAAAGGATAGGGCGAATAAAGGTTATTTAAGGAAATAACGTTTGTAGAGAAATAAGATGTCGGAGTTTAAACTCTTACCTCTTACTTCTAATCTCTAACCTCTAGAAGGGCGGCGCTTATATTCTGATGTAAACGCCGCCCAAGGCAATAAACAGGTAAAACAACCAAAAACGAAAGGGAGAGAATATGAGCTTTTTTTGCGGAAAATATCCCATAATCGAAAAGCGTACTCTTGCGAAAGGAATTTATTCGGTCGTTATTGACGCGCCCGAGCTTGCAGACGATGCCGAGGCGGGTCAGTTTGCGAATATCGGAGTGCAGGGATTTACGCTCCGCCGCCCGATCTCTATTTGTCAGATCGACAAAGAACACGGTACACTAAGGTTTGTGTTTGAGGTGCGCGGAAAGGGAACATATGCTTTAGCGCAGCTTTCCGAGGGAGATTCGCTCGATGTTCTCGGTCCTTTGGGGCGCGGGTTCAATATTCCCGAGGGAAAGAAGATAATAGTTGTCGGCGGAGGAATAGGCGTTCCGCCGCTGTTGGAAATTTCCCGCGAAACAAGCTCGATGTGTACCGCAATACTGGGATTTCGCGATTATACAAGGATAATTTTAAACGACGAGTTCGAGGAGTTCGGAGCGAAAACAATTCTTTGTACGGACGACGGGAGCGTTGGCGTTCACGGGCTTGTGACAGTGCCGCTCGAAGAAGAGCTTAAAAGCGGAAATTACGCGCTGGTCTGCGCCTGCGGACCGGAGCCTATGATAAAAGCGGTCATAAAGACCTGCGAGGCGCATAATGTTCCGTGTCAGGTATCGCTTGAACAGCGAATGGGCTGCGGAGTGGGAGCGTGCGTGGTCTGCTCCTGCATGACCGTCAGAAACGGTCAGGAGTATTATTCGCGCGTCTGCAAGGACGGTCCTGTATTCAATGCCGAGGAGGTGAGGTTCAATGGTTGACATGTCGGTGAAAATAGCGGGAGTTGAGTTTCCGAACCCCGTTATTGCCGCCTCGGGCACTTATGGAAACGGAGAATGTTATACCGACCTTTATCCTCTCTCAAAGCTGGGCGGAATTTCCTGCAAGGGCATGACCATAGAACCTAAGCTCGGAAATCCTCCGCCGCGCATTGCGGAAAGCTATTCGGGAATTTTAAATTCCGTGGGACTTCAGAACATCGGCGTTCACGGTTTTGTTGAATATTATCTTCCCACTCTCAAGGAAGAGGGGAATGTAATAATTGCAAACGTTGCGGGAGCGACAATTGACGATTATGTCGCGGCAGTAGAAGTTCTCGACGCGTCGGACGTGGATATGATAGAGCTTAATATTTCCTGTCCAAACGTAAAACAGGGCGGGGCGTCGTGGGGAATATCCTGCGAGGGAGCGGCGTCCGTGACTTCGGCTGTGCGCAGAGCGACAAAAAAGCCGCTTATCGTAAAGCTCACACCGAATGTGACTGATATAACCGCTATTGCAAAAGCGGCGGAGGCAGAGGGCGCGGACTGCATTTCCCTTATAAACACGCTGTTGGGAATGAGAATTGACGTAAGGACAAGAAGACCTATTCTTAAAAACAACGTCGGCGGACTAAGCGGACCTGCGGTATTTCCCGTTGCGGTGAGAATGGTGTGGCAGTGTCACAATGCCGTAAATATTCCCATAATCGGCATGGGCGGCATTTCCACAGCCGAGGACGCAATTGAAATGATGCTTGCGGGAGCAAGCGCCGTGCAGATGGGAACGGCGATATTTACAGACCCCTATTCGCCGCTTAAAGTAATAGACGGCATAGAAGAGTATATGGAAGAAAACGGCATAAAGTCCCTTTCGGAAATTGTCGGACAGGTAAAGCCGTGGTGAAAGAATGGTAACTGAAGAACTGACGAGGACGGCTACGCTCCTGGGAGAAGACGCGATAATAAAGCTAAGCAAAGCCAAAGTTGCGGTTTTCGGGCTTGGGGGAGTGGGCGGATATGTGGCGGAATGTTTAGTCAGGAGCGGCATAGGCGCAATTGACCTTATAGACGGCGACAGGGTGGCGCTTTCAAATATAAACCGCCAGATAATCGCGCTACACAGCACTGTTGGAATGTTAAAGACCGACGCTTTCGCAGAGCGTTTTCTTGACATAAGCCCGGAAATAATACTCCGAAAGTTTCCGCTTTTCCTGAATGAAAACAGCATAGGCGCGTTTGACTTCTCGGAGTATGATTATGTTATAGACGCGGTGGACGACGTTTCGGCAAAGGTCCTTCTGGCTGAAGTATGCAACAGCCTGAACGTAAAAATAATAAGCTGTATGGGCGCGGGAAACAAGCTAGACCCCATGGGCTTTCGCGTTTCGGACATCTTTTCGACAAAGGTTTGTCCGCTGGCGAGGGTAGTAAGGCACGAGCTGAGAAGTCGCGGGATCGAACATCTTAAGGTCGTTTTTTCGACTGAACTTCCCGTAAGGAACGACAGAGTTCCCGCAAGCTGTGCGTTTGTTCCCGGGGCGGCGGGACTTCTCCTGGCGTCTGAAGTGGTAAAGGACATTATTGGCACGCCTGTTCCGAACAGCGGAGAAAGGACAGAAAGTGAAGTTTGAAGATGAAAGCACGGCGTATGAACTGATATCCGAAACCGTCGTAAAGGCGGGCATTTCGCTCGTAAATGCTATAAAATATATCCATGCCGTTTCCGAAAAGGATTTTTACAACACGAGTATAAGAGAGATCCTGAAAATTTCGCTGAAGGACATAACGAACACAAAGGCGCTCTTTGCCGATGGAGAAACCAAAGCACCCAAAGACGCGGGCTTTGAGCGGGTATTGCCGCTTGTCGTTTATTCATTTGCGATAAGGCTGCCCGAGCTTAAGTACATAAAGACGAGCGGTGGAACTCTTACCGACAAGCAGATAAAGGACATTTTCGACCTTATCTCCGCAAAGGGCGCGGCAAACTACGGCGGCGTTATAGAAGAAGATCTGGGCTATATAAACAAGCTCGTAAAAAAGAAAAAGCCCGTGCCGGTATACGACGCGGACTGGTTTAAAAGCTACATAATGAACTTTCTGCCGTCGCTGAGAGAGTTTACAAACGCGAATATGTTCCTCCTCGGAAGTTGTGACATACTGTTTACGTTGTTTTACGAGAGCCTTATGGAGAGGCTCGGAATTCTGGTGTGTTCGCTGGCGGATTATTGATTTTATTGTACACTGTCAACTGACTACAGGGCTGTAGGCAGTTGACAGTTGACAGGGTACAATATTCAGTAATAACCGAAAGGCTCTACCATGCAATCGAGCTCTCTGTTCCCGAACCAACTCACACGCCCGATTTGCGCATTGAGAAGGTTGCGGGAGGCGGTAGCCACCACGGCGGGTCGCGGGGCGCACAGCGCCCCGCATACTCCCCCTTCCCCTTCGGGGAAGGGGGCAGGGGGATAGGGCGAGATAACGTTATTTAGTGAAACAACGTTTTAAAAGAAATAAGATTTCGGAGTTAAACTCTAACCTCTTACCTCTAACTTCTAACCTCTAGAAGGATAGGGCGAGAGTGTGTCATTTAAACAAATAACGTTAGAAAAGAACCGCCTTTCGGATATTACTGAATATTGTACACTGTACACTGTCAACTGTCAACAGGGCGAGTGAGCGTTATTTAGACAAATAACGTTTGAAAAGAACCGCAAATAGGTTTTTTATATGATAAAGTAGTTTCCCGCACAGGACATCTTTGTAGGATTGCCGTTTCAAAGCACGGCTTTGAAACGGCAATGCGGGGAAAACTCTTGTTTTCCCCGCACCCCAG
>CANRLW010000052.1 GCA_947631575.1 uncultured Clostridia bacterium | reverse complement strand
ATGGCTAAACGAAAAACAGTAAAGGGCGAGGACTACGGCGACATATACGAAAATCTTGCGCTGTTGGCTCAGGAAAAGGGAATATCGAGTGAAATTCTTGCGGACAAGATAAAGTACGCAATTGAAAAAAGTCTGAAGTCAAATCTTCATTTTGACGATGACGAGGAAAGTTTTGTTATTGTAAATATTGACATTGAAAAGAAGATCTTTGACGTAAGCATTATGAAAGAGGTCATTGAGGTCATTGATTCACTTTATGAGCCCGAAAAGGAGATAGTTCTCGAAGAGGCTCTGAAGATCGACCCGAAAGCAGAAGTCGGTTCGAGAGTAAAGTGCCCTGTTGACACAAAGATGTTTAAGAGAATTGCCGCGAAAAACGCAAAAGACCTGATAAAACAGGGCTTTTCAAACGCAGAGCGCCAGCACTTAAGCGAGATCTGGGGTCAGTATGAAAACGAGGCGGTATCGGCTGTCGTTACAAAGGTAGAGCCAAAGACGCTCATAGCTACTCTTGAAATAAACAAGAATGAAGTTATTCTGCCGAGAAACGAGCAGATACCCGGCGAAGTGCTTGAAGTAGGTCAGGTCATAAAGGTATATATCTCCGGCATTTCAAAGGAATATAAAGAGGGCGAGAAGAACCAGTATCTTAAAGTTTCGAGAACTGACAAGTGGCTGATAAAGCGCCTGTTTGAGCTTGAGTGCCCCGAAATTTATGACGGAACAGTTGAAATAAAGGCTGTCAGCCGCGTTCCCGGCAGCAGGAGCAAAATCGCCGTTAAGAGCAACGACCCGAACGTCGACGCTCTGGGCGCGTGTATAGGTCCTCAGAAGAGCAGGATAAACGCCGTTACAAAGGAAATAAACGGAGAAAAGGTCGATGTCGTATTGTACGGCGACGACGCGGAGGAGTTTATAAAACAGGCTCTGAAACCCGCTGATGTAGTAAAAGTTATCATCACAAATCCAAATCCCGACAAAAAGTCCTGCAAGGTCATCGTTCCCGACAGTCAGCTTTCGCTTGCAATAGGCAACAAGGGACAGAATGCATGGCTTGCCGCAAAGCTTACGGGATATAAGATCGACATCAAAGCACAGAGCGCGGTAAAGCCGGAAGATTATGAAATAGTCCCGCTCGAAGAAAACGAGTCCGAAGAAACGGAGTGAGCCGATGGCTGAGAAAGCAAAAGTTCCTATGCGAAAGTGCATTGCCTGCGGAGAAATGATAGGCAAGAAGGGCGCTGTAAGGATAGTACGTACACCAGAAGGAAGTATTGTCCTTGACAAAACGGGAAAAATGAACGGCAGAGGCGCTTATATCTGCAATGATATAAACTGTTTTCAGATTGCCAAAAAGGGAAAAAAGCTCGAACGTTCTTTCAAGCTCCCGATATCGGAGGAGATATACGAAAGTATCCGAAAGGAGATATCGCCCGATGAATAAAACATTGACCGCGATAGGTTTAAGCAAACGCGCGGGAAAACTTATCACCGGGTTCGAGGCGGTATGCGAAGGGCTTTCCGGAAAGGGATTCTGCGGAGTGATACTTGCTGCTGATATTTCGGAAAAGACAGAAAAGGAAATCTGTTTTTTTGCAGGAAAATATAACAGGTCTGTTGTAAAAGCCGATTTTACAATGGACGAGTCTTTAAGTGCCGTAGGAAAGCGCACGGGAGTTTTTCTCATAAATGACGAGGGACTTTTCAAAGCGGCGGTAAAACACATAGTATGATCGTAAATAATAAATTTCGGGGCGTACAGCCCAAAGGTTTGGAGGAAATATACATTGCCAAGTAAACAAATCAAATACAAGGTCCAGACAGTCGCAAACGATCTGGGCGTTGACAAATCGGAGCTGCTGAGCATTCTGGACGAGGTTTTTCCCGTAAAAACCCCGAGAAAAGCCGCGTCTACTATCGGCGCGGACGAGGTAGGTTATCTTCTTGAAAAATTTACAAGAGAAAACGAGGTCAAAGACTTGTTCGCCGCATTTGCACAGACAAAGAGCATAAAAACTCCTAAGCCTGTAGCGGAGGAAAAGAAGGAGACCAAGAAAAAGACCTCCTCAAAGAAGGCGGAAACTGCTGAGAAAAAACCGCAGACAGCCGAACAGCAAGAGCCTGCCGAAACCGAGGAAAAGCCTGCTGAAAAGACCGAGACTTCTGTAAAGCCGAAGGAAAAGACTGAGAAGAAGGCTGAAGTAAAACCTGCCGAAAAAGCAGAAGAAAAATCGGAAGTAAAAACCGATGAGAAAGCGGAAGAAAAGAAACCGGTCCCTGAAAAAGATGAGGAAAAAGAACAGAAACCCGAACAAAAGGTTTCCGGTGATGTTCGCAGCCACGAAAACCGCCCGAACAATCAGAACAGCCGTTTTGATAACAAACAGGGCAATGCGCAAAACCGTGATAACCGCGATAGTCATAAGCAGAATAATAACGGCAATAATAATCGTGGCTTTTCAAAACAGCAGAACCAGTCTGCAAATAATCGCCAGGGACAGAAAACAAAGCCGAATAATCCAAACAAGCCGTCTGTTATAAAACAGCAGCCTGTTTCAAAGCCCGCAATTGACAGCAGCAAGATAAAGGTCAATACTCCTCCCGTACAGCAAAAGCAGAAGGGCGAGGCAGTAAAGCACGGCGAGCAGGTAACGAAAAAGGTAGATACGCGCGGAAGTTATTTCGAGCTTGACAAATACAACGAGCGCTATGAAACTATGGCAGGCGGCAGGGGTATGAACAACGACAATTTCCGCAGCAAGCAGAAATTGACGCAGAAATCCCAGCAGCGCGGAAAACAGCAGTATTCGAGCAAGCGCGAGACCGAGGCGCAAAAGCTGAAAAGGCTTGAGCTTGAGCGCGCAAGAAAACAGCAGCTTAAAGTACAGATACCCGATGAGATAGTAGTCGGAGAGCTTGCGACAAGGCTCAAAGTCACCGCGTCCGAGGTTATAAAAAAGCTTTTCGGACTTGGAGTAATGGCGAATATAAACGAAACTGTAGATTTCGATACGGCATCTCTCGTAGCTGAAGAACTCGGAGCAAAGGTCGAAAAGGAAATTGTTGTGACTATAGAGGAGCGTCTTTTTGAAGACGTTGAGGACAAGGACGAGGATCTTAAACCGCGTTCTCCCGTTGTCGTAGTTATGGGTCACGTTGACCATGGAAAGACCTCTATACTCGACTATATACGCCATGCACACGTTACTTCTACCGAGGCGGGCGGTATAACCCAGCATATCGGTGCATACCGTGTTCATCTTAAAGACCGCGACATAACATTCCTCGATACTCCCGGACACGAGGCGTTTACGGCAATGAGAGCGCGCGGAGCAATGATAACGGATATAGCTATACTTGTTGTTGCGGCGGACGATGGAATTATGCCGCAGACTATCGAGGCTATAAACCACGCTAAAGCGGCAGGAGTACAGATAATCGTAGCTATAAACAAAATGGATAAAGAGGGCGCAAATCCCGACAAGATAAAAGAAGAGCTTACAAAGTACGACCTCGTGTGCGAGGATTGGGGCGGAAATGTTATTTGTGTTCCCGTTTCGGCAAAAACGGGAGAGGGAATGGATAACCTGCTGGAAATGGTAGGACTTGCCGCGGACGTAATGGAACTTAAAGCAAATCCTGACAGACTTGCAAAGGGTGCGGTTATAGAGGCGCGCCTCGATAAGTCTAGAGGTCCTATAGCAACGCTCTTGGTACAAAACGGAACTCTCCATACCGGCGATATCATAATTGCGGGAATGGCAGTCGGCAGAGTACGCGTTATGCGTGATGATACGGGAAAGAGCGTAAGCGAGGCAGGACCGTCCATACCCGTAGAGATAATGGGACTTTCCGAAGTTCCTTCTGCGGGCGACACATTTGCGGCGGTAGAGGATGAAAAGCTTGCGAGAGAGCTTGTTGAAAAGCGCAAGACCGAGGCGAAGGAAGAACAGTTCTCCGCATATAAAAAGGTAACTCTCGACAATCTGTTCAGCTCTATCGAGCAGGGCGAAATAAAGGAACTACCTATTATCGTAAAGGCGGACGTACAAGGCTCAGTCGAAGCGGTAAAGCAGTCGCTTGAAAAATTGTCGAGCGACGAAGTAAACGTTCGCGTTATCCACGGCGGCGTAGGAGCTGTAAACGAAAGCGATGTAAAGCTTGCAGACGCGAGCAACGCCATTATCGTAGGCTTTAACGTAAGACCGAATTCCGCGGCTGAAGAAGTTGCAAAGGAAAACGGAGTTGAGATACGTCTTTACAGGGTCATTTACGATGCGATCGAGGATATAACCTCCGCCATGAAGGGAATGCTCGCTCCGAAGATCCGCGAAGTCGCTCTCGGAAAGGCAGAGGTAAGACAGGTCTATAAGATAAGCAGCGTCGGAACAGTTGCCGGTTCATATGTCCTTGACGGAAAAATATCGCGCAGCTCGCAGATACGCATTGTCCGCGACGGTATTGTTGTCGGCGATGACAAGATAGCTGGACTTCAGCGCTTTAAGGACGCCGTAAAAGAAGTTTCCGCGGGATTTGAATGCGGAATAAGTCTTGAAAAGTTTACGGACATCAAGGAAGGCGACATTTTTGAGGCTTATGTTATGGAGGAATACAGAGAATAAGTATTCCTTTGTTATGAGTAAAGGAAATTACTATGCCAAATTATAATATTAAACGCATAAACGAGGATATTCTAAGAGAATTGTCCGCGGCAGTTGCGGGCGTAAAAGACCCGCGCGTTTCCGAGAGTTTTGTGACAATAACGCGCACAGAGCTTTCAAGCGACTTTTCATACTGTAAAGTATGGGTATCGTGTATGGGCGGGGAAGAACGCACCGCAAAAGCGGTAGAGGGCATGAAAGCTGCGAGCGGTTATTTCAAGAAAATGATAGCCGCAAGGATAAGAATGCGCAAAATGCCCGAGCTTATATTCCTTTCGGATAATTCTCTTGATTATGCGGAGCATATCGACAAGATCATATCGGGATTTTCAAAGGATAAGGGTGAAGGCGATGAGGATTGACATAAAACAAGCAGTAAAATTTCTCCGCGAAAACGATGATTACCTTATCCTTATGCACGCAAGTCCCGACGGCGATACTCTTGGCTGCGGAACGGCGCTTTGCGGAGCGCTACAGAGGCTGGGAAAAAGCGCGAAAGCGGTATGCCCCGAAGAGATACCTCATAAATTCGATTATCTTTTTGACGCCGTAAAGGCTCAGGATTTCGAGCCGAAAACGATAGTGTGCGTGGACGTTGCGGATACAAAGCTGCTCGGCGATATGAAAGAAACTGGCGATAAAGCCGAGCTTTGCATTGACCACCATATTTCAAACACCGAATATGCAAAAAGAACGCTTTTAGACGCGGACAGCGCGGCGGCTTGCGAGATAATATACGAGATAATAAATGAGCTGGGAGTTCCTTTTGATAAGGCTCTTGCAAACTCAGTCTATACGGGAACGGCGACCGACACGGGCTGTTTCAGATACAGCAACACCACCCCGCGTACCCACCGTATCGCTGCCGAGATGATAGGTTTCGGAGCGGATTTTGCAAACATAAACTATACGATGTTTGAGCTGAAAACAAAAGGCAGGATAAAGCTCGAACAGTCCGCTCTCAATACAATAGAATATTATGCCGACGGTCATATAGCAATAATATATGCTCCGCTTTCAATGACCGAAAGCATAGAGGACATCGACAGCGACGACATCGGCGCGCTCGCAAATATTCCCCGCCAGATACAGGGCGTGGATATAGGAATTTGCGCAAAGGAAAAGAAAAAGGGCGTTTATAAGGTGTCGCTCCGTTCTTCAAAGCTCATAGACTGTTCAGAGATCGCACAGCTTTTCGGCGGCGGAGGACACGAAAGAGCGTCGGGCTGTTCTTTTAAAGGCGGAACAATTGAAGAGGCAGCAATGCAGGTCATAAAAGCCTGTGAACAAGCTTGTAAAAAAGCGGGAATAATATGAACGGGATACTTGTCGTAAATAAGCCGCAGAACTTTACGTCGTTTGACGTTGTAGCCGTCGTGAGAAAAAAATTCGGCACAAAAAAAGTCGGACACGGCGGCACATTAGATCCTATGGCGACAGGCGTTCTGCCTGTATTTATAGGAAATGCAACAAAAGCCGTTGATCTTGTTTTCGATAAAAGCAAGAGTTATCGCGCGGGTTTCAGGCTCGGAGTAAAGTCCGATACACTTGATATCTGGGGAAACTGCACAGAACAGCAGGGGATAACCGTAACGCGCGAAGAACTCGAAAATGCTCTCGGAAAATTTATCGGAGAAACAGAACAAATACCGCCGATGTATTCAGCTCTTAAAGTAAACGGGCAGAAACTCTGCGATCTCGCGCGAAAGGGTGTCGAGGTGGAGCGAAAGGCGCGGAGGATAACAATAACGCGCATTGAGCTTAAAGAGTTTGACGGTAAAGACGGCGTTATAGAAGTCGATTGTTCTGCGGGAACATATATCCGTTCGCTTATAGACGATATAGGAAAAACTCTCGGAACAAGCGCAGTCATGACAAGCCTTGTCAGGACAAAAAGCTGTGGTTTTACACTTTCACAGTGCGTGACAATTGAGGATATAAAAACAAAGCCCGTGGACGAGCTTTGTTTGTGGGGGATAGATAATGTCCTTTTGGGATATTTTCCCATTGTCCTCAATGATGTGCAAAAAAGGCTGTATTTAAATGGTGTAAGGCTTGACGCGGCGCGGCTGAAAAATGCAAATGACCGTGACACTGAAATCCCCAAAGGAGAGCTTTTGCTGATATATGCCGAGGACACACCGTTTCTGCTCGGAGTGGGAATGATAAACGAACAGGACGAGCTTGTTTCGGTGAAACATTTTGATTGTTGACGACAAAAACAGGTGAAATAATTTGATAGATATAACATATGGCGCTGCGCCGAGGAGAAAAACCGCCGTTGCGCTCGGATATTTTGACGGACTGCATCTGGGTCATGTCTATGTCATAGGAAAAACTTTTTCGCAGAAAGGGCTTGCACCTGCCGTTTTTACCTTTAACTGCGACACGACGCTCCCTAAATTCTCAAAGCAGGAGGACATAATTTCGTTTGAGAACAAGAGGGAAATGCTCGAAAAAATGGGCGTTGAATATCTCTACGCTCCCGATTATGCCGCGGTCTGCGGACTTAGTTACGAGCAGTTTGTAAGCAGGATACTCGTAAAAAAGCTTAATATCGGGTTTGCATGCTGCGGAGAAAGTTTCCGCTTTGGAAAAGGCGGAGAGGGCACGCCCGAAAAGCTACTTATGCTTTCGGAAAAATACGGCTTTTCGGCTCATATCGCAAAGGACATCTGCATAGACGGCGAGCCTATAAGCTCAACGCGCATTAGAGAGCTTATCCGCGAGGGAAAAATAGAAGATGCAAACAGGCTTTTAGGCTATGAACTTAGCTTTAAGCTAAATGTAGTTCACGGAAACGAGATAGGCAGAAAGCTCTCTTTCCCGACAATAAACCAGATAATCCCCGAAACAAACGTTATCCCAAAGTTCGGAGTGTATAAGAGTTTTGTACAGGTCGATGGAAAAAACCTCAGAGGTATAACAAATATCGGAGTGCGTCCGACTGTAGGAAAAACAGACAATGTAGTCATGGAAACTCATATCTTAAATTTCAGCGGCGATCTTTACGGAAAAAAGATACCTGTATCGCTGTGCGGATTTTTGCGCGGCGAAAAGAAATTTGCCGATTTATCGGCTCTCAGGGAGCAAATCGCCCAAGATGTAAAAAATACTCTATAAGTTTCATTTTCGGTTCACATATTTTTCACTGACATCAATTACAATTATAATAAACAATTAAATTTCAGATAGTGTGAAATGAGAAATTTCAGGCTGTTGAGAAAGCCCCAGTATGCTCGTATTGAGCGCCTGCGGTGCACAACACTTAAGCGGCAATGCAACTAGCCTTTGTGGCTGTTGCATTGTCGCTGACAACGCAGATGGGGCTTTATCAACAGCCTGGACGGAGGACGATATGATAGAGGTAAATAATCTTTGTAAGCATTACGGCTCTAAAAAAGCCGTTGACAATATAAGTTT
>CANRLW010000051.1 GCA_947631575.1 uncultured Clostridia bacterium | reverse complement strand
GTGTCATCTGTAGGCTCATCAGGTGTATCGTCTGTGGGCTCATCGGGTGTGTCATCTGTGGGCTCGTCAGGAGTATCGTCTGTAGGCTCATCAGGTGTATCGTCTGTAGGCTCGTCAGGTGTATCGTCCGTGGGCTCATCAGGTGTATCGTCAACTACATCGTCACCGTCATCGCCTTCGTCTACAACTGTATCATCAGGACCTTCGTCCTCATCATCAGGCTCATCGGGAGTGTCGTCCGTAGGCTCATCAGTCGTAGCGTCGTCATCAGTCTCAATGGACTTATCTTCCTCTTCTACCTTGTCTTCTTCGTCATCATCAGGCGTCGTATCATCAGAATCGTCATCATCGGGTGTGGTGTCGTCGGTATCATCATCACCGTCATCACCGCCGCCGATCTCGTCTTCTTCATCGCCGTCGTCTGTATCATCGTTATCCTGAACAACGTCCTTATCGATATCCTGATCCTCATCGTCCTGATCTTCCTCGTCGGGAGTTGTCGGCTCCTGCTCATCATCAACGGAAGGAGCAGAACCATCGTCAGCAGTAACCTGGTGGATCTCGTTGTTCATTCTGACATCGCTTGCGAATACGCTGCCGCTGAGAACGCCGTCATTGAAGAAGTGTGCATTCGGAGCAACTACGATACCGCCCATCTGCGAAGTCTTTATATCACCGGCATAATTGCCGAAGTTGAATGTAACATTAGCGTTAGAAAGGTTCCAGTTGATCTTATCATCGCCGTTATCATTTACGCAGCCCATGTCAACATAAGTCGTGCTGTCATCAGTGATAACGTTGATTATTACCTTAACGCCGCCGTTTCTTGACAGGAGTTTTTGCAGATATTCGCCGTTAGCGCTCAGGTCGTTGCTGCTGACACTTGCAACAAGTGTCTGACCCGGCTGTACAGCGCCTGTCTCAATTGCATAAACCGCATCTCTAAGAGAGCTACCCGAATCCTCAGCGGAGAAACCAACTTCTTCTATGAGATTCTGACCGGCAGTCGCCATAGAGTCAAGCTTTGCACCGATATTCGCGAACGAATCATTCGCGTCAGCGCGGCGTATGGAAACCTTTTCGGGGTGTCCCTGGCAGTCAATTATGTAATCTCTGCCTCCTGCGTTAAATGTGATCTTGCTTGCATCTCCGCCTTCAACTATCTCAAAGTCGAAACCAAAAACAAGATCGTATGAAGTACCCTCGTAAATGCCGAGCTTTATTGTCGAATCGCCATCCTGAGGAAGTTCTGCGATATAGCATGTATAAACGCTCGGAGCCTCAACGCCGTTTCTCTCAAAGTTTGCGGCAACGTTGGTGTTGTAAACATCAAATTTATTAACTTTTTCTGCGCAGATATTACCTTCAACGTGTATTCCGTACATATTCAGGTCTTTGGTATACGCCGCAAAACCCTTGTACCCGGAAAGCTCGTTATTGAAATCTGCGACAGCACTCGCATCTTCCGACGCAATGTAAACGTTCGAGCCGCACTTGAGATACGCCTCGTTAGAGCCGATATCATTCCGCGCGCTTTCGGTCACATTGTTATTGTCGTCATTGTTTGCGTCATCGCCCGGAGTTACGGCAGCGGATGCCGAAAGAGCACCTGCGCGCGAACCCAGTACAGTAACAGCAAACGCGAACATAAAAGCGACTTTTCCCTTATTGGTCTTTTTCCTTTTTTCTTCATTCGACATGGCTGTCATCTCCTAAAAACAATAACAAATAGATACAATTCTCCACCTATTGTGGTTATTATTATTATAGCATTTATAATAATAAAAGTCAATAGTTTTGATAAAAAACATTTACAAAATTTCCACAAATCCTACAAACTTTTTTTGCTATTTTTAACAAAAATTTAGTAATCTTCAAAAAATGTAATTAACCGAAAACGGCTTATTTGTGAAAGATTAAGTCAGATAACTCTCTTTGCCATGATGTCCGAGTTATATGCGCATTTTACAGCAGTATCGGCGGTAATAATGCCCGACTTGTACATATTCAACAGGCTGTTGTCCATTGTGGTCATTCCGGGAGCGGACTGGATAACGGAATCTATTTGGTGAGTCTTTTCGTCGCGGATAAGAGTTCTTATTGCGCTGTTCATTGTCATTATCTCAAACGCAGGGGTATACTTTCCCTCTGTGGACATAACGAGCTGCTGGGAAATAACGGCATTAAGCACCATGGAAAGCTGTATTCTTATCTGGTGCTGTTGGTTTGTCGGGAATACGTCAATTATCCTGTCGATAGTGTTTGCCGCGCCGAGAGTATGGAGCGTTGAAAGCACTAGCTGACCCGTTTCGGCAGCTGTCATTGCGACGCTTATGGTCTCATAATCGCGCATTTCGCCAAGCAAAATAACATCGGGCGACTGCCTCAAAGCGGAGCGGAGCGCACTTAAATAGCTCTCTGTGTCGATATTTATTTCCCGCTGGCTGATTATGCTCTTTTTATGCTTGTGCAAGAACTCTATGGGATCTTCTATCGTGATGATATGCCCCGAACGTTCCTCGTTTATTTTTTCGATAATGCAGGACAATGTAGTTGATTTTCCGCTACCCGCAGGTCCCGTGACAAGAACAATTCCGCTTTTCAGTTTTGAAAGTTTCATAACGCTTTCGGGAATTCCGAGCTGTTCGGGCTCGGGAAGAGTAAACGGAACATATCTCAGAACTGCCGCAAACGAGCCGCGCTGTTTGTAGATATTGGCGCGAAATCTTCCCATTCCAACGACCGAGATCGAAAAATCCATTTCCTTTTCGGGGAGATTTTCAATGTCAAACTTATAGCCGCCGAGCTTGTAAATTTCATACACATACTCTTTCGTCACAGCGGGAGTAAGCGGGCTGTCGTTTATTTTCACAAGATCTCCGTTAGCCTTATAGCTAAGAGCCGCGCCAGAAATTATGAATATATCAGAGGCAGAATTGTCCGCGGCAATTTTTAAAATTTCAAGTAATTCCATATCTTCCTCAACTCGTCAAAATGTTCCGTCCCAGACATTCAGACCGGGATCGTCCTCAAACGTATCGTTTGTGATACTCTTCCATTCGTTAATTTCAAACTCACCGTTTTCAAAGAAAGTTACGCTCGCAAAGATGCTTTGCCTGTCGTTTATGCCGACAGAATATTCTGCGGTACAGCCGTTTGGCAGACTTTTTACTGAAACACCATCTATGCTTTCAGCCTCTTCTTCAAAACTTTCTTCAAAGAACGCCGAGCCTTTAAGACCAGCGGCTATCTCATCAAGTCTCGACAATATTTCTTTTGCCGACATATCCGCCGCATAATAATCCTTGAGATAGTTCCCCGCCCTGTCGTTCAGAGCGTCGTTCGAGCCTGCCGCGCGAAAACTAAGAACCGCAAAAACGGTCAGGCACAAAATAGCGAAGATTATCATAACAGTGATATAGCCGACGCCTATCCCCGCGTTTTTTTGCTGTTTACGTCCGTTCATCGCTGCCTCCGTTCTTTACATAAGCGGCGCAGGTGAAATCATAGATCTTTCTGCCGTTTTCGGTAAATATAAGCGTTAGTTTTGAAAACGTTCCTGCCGCGTTTTCGGTTTTTTCCTCGTCCTTTGTGACTGTTATTTTATCGTCGAGCTTTCCGCATTCGTCCGAAACTATCTTCATTGTTTCGTCATAATCGCCGTTTAAAGAATACACCTCCGCGACAGACTGTGAGAAAACTATAATGCTTTCAAGTGTTTCTCCTGCGCGTGATTTTTTATCGGCTCCCACAAACACGGACAATATGACAGCGCCCGAAATGCTGAAAAACAACAAAGATATTATCATCTCGATAAAAAACAAATTCAGCGGACGTTCTGTAGATTTTTTCATTATACCGTTCCTTTCCGCACAATAGCGGAGCTTGTTTTTTCGCCTACGTTTACGGTTATCTTATAGAGTTCTTCGGTTTCTTTTATTTCAACGCCGTTTAGTTCAAATATCCTGTCGCCGCCCGAAAGCTCATATTCAGAGCCTGCCGCAACTGTTTTTTCGTATAGTCCGCCTTCGGAATAGTAGATAATGTTTGCAATGCCGCCGCTCTGCAATATCATTCCGTTTTCGGACAGCTCTACTTTTTCAGAACTTTTTATTTTGTTTGAAAGATACCTGATTGATGCGGAAACCGTAAAGTCAGTTGTGTAATTGTCGTTTATCCTGCTGTAAGAACCCGCCGCCGTGGCAATTATCATCATCATGCAAACTGCGAAAAGTAAAAACAGCAGCATACTTCCGACAGTGCTTATTGTGTCGGCTGTATTCTTGTAGTTTCTCACCGTCTTACCGCCTTTCGATTATTGTTATTGTCGGTCTGATATTTGCAGCAATGCATTCATAATGCACTATGTATTTTTTACTGTCTACAACAACACCATAATTGTCTATAAGATAATCCATGCTTTCGGGATATACCCCTTCTATCGCATAGCAAACAGTCACGCCGTTTTCGACTGTCGCTTTTACATTATCAAGCTCTTTTTTCTCAACAGCATTATTCGCGTTTGTAATTCCGCAGATTATCCAGACTATCATTATCATAAACGCGGCAATAGGTAAAGCCGCAGAAAAGACCCTTCTAAATGAAAATCGTTTCATTTTTTCACCCTATAACTGACATTATATTCATAAGTGGTATCATTACCGAAAGCAAGACCGCCCCTATTATCGTTGTCAGGACAATTACTATAAGCGGCTCTATAACGGAAACTATCCCCGTAGCAGCCTCCTGTGCCTCATAGTCGCAGCGCTCCGAGAGTTTTTTCCACGACTGTTCAAACGAGCCGGAGGTATAAGAAAATTTAAGAGAATGAGCGAACATTGACGGGAAAATGTCCGAAGTAGAAATTACATCGGCGAAGTATTCCCCGCCAAGAACACGCTCTCTGCATTTATCGAGCTTTTTTATCAGGCTTTTGTCATTTATCAGCGACGATGCATAGAGCGGCATTTCTTCGGGAGCTATTCCCGCAGACGCCATAAGGCTCATTGCACTCGATATTTTTGCAAGAGAAAACTTTCTGGAAATTCTTTTTGTAAGCGGAAATACCGTCAGAAATCCCGAAAGCCCGCGCTTTACCGAGGGTATAAGCGACAAAAGAGCGATTATTATTGCCGCCGCTATTATTACGAGGAGCGCCGCTAAAATTACCCAGCCTATAGTGTAAGCGGTATTTACGGCGGAGCTTACTGTTTCGCTTACGGACGCGTCAAACTGCGAGAAGATCTCGCTGAACATCGGGAGTACCAGAACGATAAGCACAATTATTACCGCGGTCATCATAAACAACAGCATAAGCGGGTGTATCACTGCGGACCTTACTGTTCTGCTAAGCTCCGCCCTGTTCTCATAATATTCCGAAAGATCACTTGAAACACCCTCGAGGCGTCCGGTCACGCCTCCGATCTTTACCATATTTACAGCGTATTCGGGAAATTTTCCGCATTCTTCCATTGATTCGCCGAGCGTTTTTCCGCTGTTTATGCTTTTTGAAAGCTCGCCGCAAATTTCTTTTATGCGCTTATCGTCCAGATCTTCACACAGAATTTCCAGTCCGTCCGAAAGCTGCATACCCGCGTTCAGCATCAAAGCAAGCTGTTCAAAAAAATACGCCGTTTCATCCGAAGATAGGTTCTTCATTTTTTATCTCCTTATTTTAATAGTAATAAACAGCATTATAGTTCGAGCTGTTCATAATATAGTCCGCAATTGTTTTCTTGTCGGACGCGCTCGCATAAAACGTTGCGTCCGCAAGGTTATATCCCCTGCTGCTCATAAGAAGTTCGGGAGTTATCCACCCCGTCTGCTCGGTATATACCTCGTTCCATGCATGATAGATATCGGGGCTTGCATAGCCTATGACAAGCCTTGTGGGTATTCCCTGAGAGCGCAGCATAGCCGACATGAGCGACGCATAGTCGAAACATATCCCCTTTTTGCTTTTAAGTGTTTTGTCGGGGTCGGGTATATAGCCGCTCTTTACCGTTGAGGCAAGATTATAATCGTATGTTATACTGTCCGATATATAAAGAAATACCGCGGATATTTTATCAATAGTTCCTGTTTTTCCCGCGCATAATTCTGCGGCTTTCTTTACGCATTCGGAGCTTTTTTTGTAGCTCACGAACTGATTTGGATAAGTATAGGGCGTTATATTGTCCTTTACTTGAACACTGACGTTTTCACTTAGTAAAGTCGAATAGGTGTTTCCCGATATGTTTTCAAATACATAGAAGGTATACTGACCGCTCCCGCATGACAGCGGAAAATATACGACAGTACCGTTTACAGGAACGTCAAAGTTATATGTCTTATCGCCGCAGACATATCTGAACTTAACGCGCTTGCTGCTGCCGGTATATCTGACCGAAATATATCCCTTTGTCGCATTTGAATAGTCTATGACTACCGCGTTTTTGGTCTTGTCAGTGATTATTGCCGTACCGGGCGAAGTCGGGACTTCAAAGTCAGGAATGACGACATTTGGCGGAGGAGCAGAGCTTGATGAGCTGCTGCTCTGACTTCGTGAAGAAGATGAAGTCACCAAAGTTGAAACCGATGAATATGCCGATGAAAAAGCCGACGACGATGATGATTCAGAATATTCGGACGAGCTTTCTGAAGTGCTTGACGAATAAGCGGATGAACTTTCGCTCGGAAAAGAACTGCTTGAAAAAGCAGACGAGCTTTCACTCTGAACAGACGAAGAAACAATTGACTGTTCGGAATTAAAGCTGTCGGAGGGATCGTTCGCGTCAAACGAACACCCGCTTATAGATAGACCAAGGAGGACTACAAGCGCAGTAACCATGTAATTCAGCGGGTTTTCACCGCTTTTTTTGCCGCTCATATTACTCCCCTTTCCTAGTGTGTTTACTTGCCGAGTTTAAGGTCACGGAGAAGAATATAGTTTTCATCTACTTCATTGTACAGTTTATTTGGATTTCCGTTAAGGATCTGTGAAATATAATCTCCCGCAAGACGATAGAACTCATCTTCATAGTGAACGATATTCGCCCCGCCGTAAATATATTTATCGGACGAGTAGAATTTCTTTGAAATATCTATGACATAGCATTTTGTAACGCTAGCGAATCGTTCTTCACACAGCGCGATGAACTTTCTCTTTATATTGTTGAGCTTATCAGAACCAAAGGATTCAAGTTTATAATCGAGAGTTATATAACTGCTCTTAGGTTCTGTTTTTATAAGAATAATATTGTCGCCGTAAAGTTCAGCCACTTCTTCTGCAAACTTTGTTATCATCTCGCAGCAATGATCCATTGTACGCTTTTCAAACAAATAACATTCAACGCAATATTTTCTTATGTTCGAGTAAAACTCGGTGCTTACAAAGAAGTCATCAAGCTCGAAAAGACTTCCCTCATATTCAGCCATTCGGCAAATAACGTCGTAAAAATCAAGCAATATCCAGCTCGAATCACTTTCTTCAAGCACTTTGAAACCGTTTCTGTTAAACGCATCGAGGGCAGTTTTTCTCCTGTATGCGCTCCCCTTGAAAGTATCGGCGCTTTCGGGGAAATCGACTTTAACGGGGTCTTCGTAGTTCAGTATAGGCGCTTGTTTCTGAATGAAAGTTCCTATCTGAGCATCACGGCAGCAATTAAGCGATTCTCTCGAAACTGCACTTCCCCAGATATCGACCGTCATCATGTTAAGATCGGTGGCATAACGCCTGAACTGGGGCTTTCCGCGCAGCAAGAAAACAAGCTCCGCGTTATATTCGTTTACGGGTATCCCAGTCTGAGCCGACAGCAATTTAGCTATTGATTTTACAATATTGTAATTTCCCAAAAAAGCAGGCTTGAAGAACTCGTATGTGCGTTCAAGTCCGCCTCTTTGTACTGCCTCGATTATTTCTGCCGCACGGCAGACTTCTTCGGCATAAGGATCGTTTTCAAAAAACTTGCGGACAGATGACAACTCGCAAGTACCCGACGCCTTGAGCTTTAAGAGTCTTGTTCGGTTGTTCGCGGCAAATTCCTTGTTGGTTTTTGCTATGATGTTGTCCGCCGCGCAGCTCATATCCAAAAGGCGCTTGTTATAAGAACGTGCGGTCATGCTGTCATAATATTTAAGCACCCTTTCAAACCATGCGTCCAGATCGGGCTTATTGACACAAGTTCTTCCCTTTTCAGAAGTTATCTCCACAAACGCTCTGTATGATTCTTCATAATATTCATCCTCGAAATCATTGCCATCTACGTTTGAGAAAAACTTTCCGGAAAGGTCTATCACGCGCGGCTTTACAAGCTCTATGAAATAATCCTCCATTGCGCGGATAAACTTGTTTGTGCGGTCGGGCGCGGGAACGGTGCGGAGCTCTGTTTTCTTTACGCGGGCGTTTGTAATTTTGGTGCGGAAAAGAACTATTTGCTTTCCAGAAACGACCGCAAGCAGCTTTTCTGCGTAACTCTTTATAAGGGGCTTATATATCGCCTCTCCGAAAGGAGGACGTATCTTTATCATTTCATCTTTATGACGTGCATAAAATTCGCTTTTTATAAAGCTCTT
>CANRLW010000050.1 GCA_947631575.1 uncultured Clostridia bacterium | reverse complement strand
TTTCAAAAAACTTTTGTGCGCCCGCCCGTTTGGCGGTCTGAAAGTAAAATGCGGTTCGCCGCTCAAAACAACTTCTTATCTCTGAAAGGAGATCACATTGACAAAGAAAATAATTGCGTTATTGCTCTGCGCTTTATGTTTTATCGGTGCTTTGGCACTCCCTGCCGCCGCCTCGGCAGGTCCTACTATCGAAACCACCCTCACCGACAACATGACCCTTATGGGCAGCAAAAAAACCTTCGACGTCTTTGCCCGAAACTCGTCGGGCGAGAAAATAAGGGCTGTCGTAAAGCTTAACGGCGAGCCTTTAGCTCCGACTTGGGACGACACCGACAAAACAAGCTATACCCTCTGCTTTACAAAAGAGGGTGAAAATATCGTCACCGTTTCCGCAACTTCCGACGGCGGCAGAAAAACGGAGCTCACCTACCGCATAACCTACCGCAAAGCCGCGCCCAACGAGGCAATAGGCTCGGCGGTCTGGAGCGTGGAATTGTTTTCTATCGGCGGCGGGTATCTTGTTTATCCGACTGAAATGCCGATTTACGAGGGCGAAACAGCCGCAGAACAGCTCATAAGGCTTTTGAGTGAAAACGGCTATGTCGGATATTACAGCGGCACTCCAAAGCAGGGCTTTTATCTCGGATATATCGCGGACGGCACTTCCCAAAACGAAAAGTACAACAATTATCAGAAAAGCGCCCCGCCGAAAGCTCCCAAAGCCCTTAACATTAAAACCGCCATTCCCGAAGTATTAAAGCCGTATCTCACAGACACAATGACCTTCTTCGACGAGAGCGATTATGAAAAAAACTGGACGGGCTATATCGGTGAATTTGTTTATACAAACGGCGCGGGCTGGATGTATTCGGTAAACAACGTCTTTCCGAATGTCGGCTTTGCCGATGAATATCTGTCGGACGGAGACGTAGTGAGAGTTCAGTTTACTTTGGGCTATGGCGCGGACATCGGCGGGCTTGGCGCTCTCGGAAACGGCGGTTTTTCGGGGAGCGACGGCATGCCCGAAAGCGGTTATTTTAAAGTTGCGGACAAGGACAACCTCACCGCGCTTATTTCAAAGGCGCGCGCCTCGGGACTTCTTGGCAGGGCGAATGTGAACAAGGCTTATCAGAATGCGCTTTCGGTCGTGCAGACTCTTGACGCGGCTCAATCGGCTGTAGACAGCGCCGCAAACGCCCTTTCAAGCGCCCTTTCCGCGCCCGATAGTTCAAGTTCTTCAACTTCAAGCTCCGTTCAGAGTTCTTCTTCAAGCTCTGTTTCAAGTTCAATGACAAGCTCCGTTCAGAGTTCGGCTTTTAGTTCAAGCTTGGAGAGCAGTTCACTTCCCGCAGACAGTGAATCCTCCGACAGCGAAGAAACCGTTCAACGATCCACAACGCAAAGTTCCTCCGTTCAGACGGAAAGTTCCTCTCCCGAAACGGAAAGTTCGATTACCGAAAATGTTGCACGGGAAAAACCGAGATTTCCGCTTTTTCCCGTAATTTTCGGCGGGGCGGGGATAATTGCGGTCGTTGTGATTGCAATTATTGTAATTAAAAAGCGGCTATGAAAGAATTGATAAAGATGAAAAAGATTTTGGCGGTTTTTATTTGCATTGCGCTTATGCTGCCCGCATTAAACAGCCTTTCCGCAAAGGCGGAGAGTATAGGGGCGCTTGAAATTGCCGAGGGAATTATAAATTGGAAAAAAGAGGACTTAGGTGCTGATGAAAGCGGCTTTCTTTTAAACGACTCGTTTCTTGAGCTTGCAGGCTCGACCGCGGGCGACTGGTATCCTATCGGGCTTTCAAGGCTCGGAAAGACCGATAATTTCGGCGGGTATCTTGCGGTTTTAAAGGACAATGTAGAGGCGCGCTATAAAGAGCCGGGAAAGCTAAGCTCGGCAAAAGCCACCGAATGGCACAGGATAGCCCTCGCGGTGCTTGCGGCGGGCGGCGACCCGACAAACTTCGGAGTTTACAACGGGCAGCCCATAGACCTTATTGCCGACGGCGTTTATGACAGGGGAAAAACGACCTCTCTCGGAAGGCAGGGTATAAACGGCTGGATCTGGGGGCTTATCGCTCTTGACAGCAAGCGCTATGAAATTCCCGAAAACGCTTATTATTCCCGCGAGGATATCATAAAAGAAATTCTTCGCCAGCAATTATCTGACGGCGGCTTTGCCCTGAGCGGCAAAAACGCCGACCCCGACATTACCGCAATGGCTCTACAGGCGCTTTCCCCTTATTATAACAGCGAAAAGCGTTATTCTTATTCGCTGAAGTCCACAGGGGAAGAAGTGGAAAAGACGGTACGCGAGGTTGTGGACGGGGCGTTAGAGTGCCTGTCGGAATTGCAGCTTGACGCGGGGGATTATAAGAGCTGGGGAACGGAAAATGTCGAAAGCACGGATCAGGTGCTGATTGCGCTTTGTTGTCTTGGGATAGACCCGCTGAATGATGAAAGGTTCATAAAGAACGGAAACACGCTCCTTGACGGTATCCTTAAATACAAAATGTCGGACGGCGGTTTTGCACATTCGTTTACTTTCGACCCCGAAAACCCCACAGCCGTTCCGAACAGCTCGAACTCAATGGCCGGTGAGCAGACACTTTATACAATGGCGGCGCTTTGGAGATTTGAAAACAACATGCGGTCGCTTTACGACTTCCGCCCCGAGCAGAGCGGGGCGCTTAAAGAGCGGATTTCCTCGCTTGAAACGGGCATTTCGGAGATAACCGAAGATACGGACAGCGAAACGCTTGAAAGGCTTTTAGCCACGTTTTATTCACTTCCCGAAAATGAACGGAGCTATGTAGGCGGATATTGGGTATTGTCCGACATGGCGAGGGAAAAGGGAATTGACATTGAGCAAATTGCCGAAAACACCGTTATTGAAACCTTTGAAGAAAACAGTGAGGAAACAAAAGACGTTATATTCTCGGAAAGTGACAAGCAAACCGCCGAAACCCTGCCGCAAAAGCTGACAACAGAACAGTATGTGACGGTGACCGCACTTCTTGACAAGCTCGAGCGTTCCAAAGACTTTGAGGGAAAGGCATTGTATCTCGAAAAGCTAACCAAAGCGAAAGCGGAGATAGCGGCTGTTCAAAGTGAAATTGACAGCATTAACGGCGACATTTTAGAAAAGCTCTATCCCTATGACAGCATAACGCTCGCCGACAAGAAAACGGTTGATGAGATTTACGCGCGCTACGAGGCGTTAAGCGAATACGACAGAGCGAAAATAACAGGCAGCGGCGACCTCGTTAAGACCAAAACAAAGCTCGATGACATTCTTCGTGGGATAGTTATTGCCGCTGTTTTGTGTGTGCTTGCGATAATTATCAGCATTTTTCTTGTTTTAAGAATACGCAGGCGGCACAGAAAAAAGGAACGCGAAATGGAAGAGCTGGCTCAGATGTACAAGGATGAATAAGTAAGAACTTATAAGGTTAAAAGCCTATGTTTTCCCGCTCTAAGGTTTTTTATTCTTAAAGTTTTTTCCCGCTCAAAACCTCTTTGTAGGATTGAGATTTTCAAAATATGATTTTGAAAATCTCAATGTGGGGAAAACTCTTGTTTTCCCCACACCCCAGGTTCAATGCCGTAGGCATTTAACCTGATGCGCTATGCTAACGCGTTTGCGGGGGCGCCGCCCCCGCGCCCCTGCCAGAGGGCAAAAATTTTTTGAAAAAAATTTTTTCCCTCTGGACTCCCTTTTCAAAAAACTTTAATGCGCCCGCCCGTTTGGCGGTCTGAAAGTAAAATGCGGTTCGCCGCTCAAAACAAATTCTTACCTCTAACAGCGTTTTGCGCAAAGCGCATAATGCGCTTACCTCTAAAAGGGCGGGGTGCGGGGCGCGCCAGCGCCCCGCACTCTCCCCCTTCCCCATCGGGGAAGGGGGTAGGGGGATAGGGCGAGTAAACGTTATTTAGAGAAATTTCATTTGATTAGAACCACAAATAGGTTTTTCCCCTCTTGCTTTCCCTCTCTAAGGTATTTTGTTCTTAAAGTTTTTTCCCGCTCAAAACCTCTTTGTAGGATTGAGATTTTCAAAATATGATTTTGAAAATCTCAATGTGGGGAAAACTCTTGTTTTCCCCGCACCCCAGATTCAATGCCGAAGGCATTTAACCTGATGCGCTGTTTAAGCGTTATTGAGGGAAAACTTTTTTTCAAAAAAGTTTTCCCTCAAACTCCCTTTCAAAAAACTTTCGTGCCGCCGCCCGTATTGCGGTCTGAAAGTAAAATGCGGTTCGCCGCTCAAAACAAATTCTAGCCTCTTACCTCTAACCTCTAACCTCTAGAAGGATAGGGCGAGTGAGCGTTATATTCAGCAAATAACGTTTTGGCAATTGCTGTACCCTGTATACTGTATAACGGCTGTCATGGCAAAAAAGGTGGTTAGTATGAAAAAAGATCTTCTCGCCCTTCTGGGCATTATCCTGATTATCGCCGTTATAATCAACGGCACGGAAATCCAGTCCGTCGACGAGTACTACCTCACCCATATCGACGACATAACCCCCGAAAGCGAAACCGTGTCCATAACCATACGCTGCGACACCATTCTTGACAACCTCGACTCCCTCGACGACAATCTTCGCGAGTTTGTCCCGCCCGACGGCATTATTCTCCCGACAACAGAATACGTCCTCCGAAACGGCGACACCGTCTTTGACATTCTCGACAGAGCCGTCAGATACAACAAGATACAGATGGAATACCAAGGGGCAAAGCAAAACAGTTTCGGCAGCGTCTATATTCAGGGCATAAACTTCCTCTATGAGTTTTCCTGCGGTCCGCTTTCGGGCTGGATGTACCGCGTGGACGGGGAATTTCCAAACTACGGCTGTTCTAAATACAAGCTTAAAGACGGTCAGAACATAGAATGGATCTACACATGTGACTTGGGTCAGGACGTCGGCGCAGAGTGGTTCAACAACCTCGGAGGTCAGAATAAATGAAAGCATTTTCGGATTATCATCCTCTTGTTTTGCTTGTTTACTTTTTGTCAATTCTTATAGTGGCAATGTTCGTAAATAACCCTGTTATCGGGCTTTTCGCGCTGCTTGGCGGGATTTTGTTCTGTATCATGCTCTCAAAGCGCAGCGACGCCGCGGGAAATCTCGGTTTTTATATCCCGCTGTTTTTTATGGTGGCAATCACAAACCCCCTCTTTTCCCATAACGGCGTTACGCCGCTGTTTTTCCTCAACGGAAACCCCGTTACGGCAGAGGCGTTTGCATACGGCGTTGCGATCGCGGTCATGGTGATAGGGGTAATGATGTGGTGCAAATGCTACAGCGCCGTAATGACAAGCGACAAGTTCCTTTATCTTTTCGGAAAGGCTATCCCTAAACTCTCGCTCGTCCTTTCAATGGCGCTCAGGTTTATACCTATGTTCAAACGGCAGATGCACAAAGTGAGCCGCGCACAGAAATCAATGGGCTTGTATTCGTCAAAAAGCTTTGTTGACAAGATAAAAAGCGGAATGAGGGTGTTTATGGCTATGCTCTCGTGGTCGCTCGAAAATTCAATTGAAACGTCCGCGTCAATGAAAGCGCGGGGCTATGGTCTAAAAGGCAGAACGAACTTTTCGCTGTTCAGGTTTTACCCGCGGGACGGAGTGTTGTTTTCAGTGTGCATTGTCCTGCTCGGCGTTACGATATCGGGCATTATAACGGGCGATACGGCGTTTTATTATTATCCGAGAATAAGCGAACTTACTCTGACGCCGCTTGCTGTCGCGGTATACGCGGCGTTCGGTATACTGTCGTTCCTGCCGTTTATGATTGAAGTTAAGGAGGCTTTAAAGTGGAAATATTACATATCGAAAATTTAACTTTCACTTATCCCAAGACAAAAAAGCCCGCCATTGAAAACATTGACCTAAGCATAAACAGCGGAGAATTTACGGTGATTTGCGGACAGTCGGGCTGCGGGAAAACAACGCTTTTAAAGCTCTTGAAAAAAGAACTCGCGCCCGCGGGCGAAAAAAGCGGAAGGATACTTTACGGCGGCGTTTTGCAGGAAGAACTTCCCGATAAAACAAGCGCAAGCGAGATAGGCTATGTCCTGCAAAACCCCGACAGCCAGATAGTGACCGACAAGGTCTGGCACGAGCTTGCGTTCGGGCTTGAAAACTTAGGCGTGCCGACCGAGGTCATTCGGCGGCGCGTAGGTGAAATGGCGAGCTATTTCGGAATACAAGACTGGTTCAGGAAAAAGACCGACGAGCTTTCGGGCGGGCAGAAACAGCTTTTAAACTTAGCCTCGGTCATGGTCATGCAGCCTCGGATACTTATACTTGACGAGCCGACAAGCAGGCTCGATCCCATAGCCGCAACGGACTTTATCTCAACGCTCCAAAAGCTCAACCGCGAGCTTGGGCTTACGGTAATTATCGCTGAACACCGCCTAGAAGAGGTTTTCCCTATTGCCGACAAGGCGGTAGTAATGGACGGCGGACGGATAATTGTTCAAGGCGCTCCGAGGGAGATAGGCGATAAGCTGTCCGAAATAAACAAAGAACACCCGATGTTCTGCGGGCTGCCAAGCGCCGTTCGCATTTACAACGCGCTGGGGATAGAGGACAGTTGCCCGCTTACCGTCAGAGAGGGCAGAGCCTTTCTGGAAAAGCATTTTTCTCCCGAAACGGAGCTTGAAATGACAACGGAATATGAACACAACGAAACCGTTGCAATTGAAATGAAAAACGTCTGGTTCAGGTATGAAAAAGACCTGCCCGATATTTTAAGAGGGACAAGCTTTAAAGTCTACAGCGGGGAAATATACTGTATCCTCGGCGGAAACGGCGCGGGAAAGACAACGGCGCTGAATGTAATTTCGGGGCTTGATAAGGCATACAGAGGGAAGATAATTATAAACGGAAAGCAGATAAAGGACTACAAGGGCAACTCGCTTTACAGAAACCTTCTTGCGCTTTTGCCGCAAGAGCCGCAGACGGTGTTTATAAAAGACAGCGTGAGAGAAGACCTTTTGGATATGCTCGAAATTCTTGAAATTCCGAAAGCCGAGCGCGAAAAGAAGATAGATGACACGGCGCAAAAGCTGGGAATAACCGAGCTTTTAGACAAGCACCCCTTTGACCTCAGCGGCGGCGAACAGCAAAAATGCGCCATTGCAAAAATACTTATGTCAGAGCCGAAGATACTGCTGCTTGACGAGCCGACAAAAGGGCTTGACGCATTTTCAAAGCTTAATCTAAGAAAACTTCTTCGCGGACTTAAACAAGCGGGAATGACAATTATAATGGTAACGCATGATGTGGAATTTGCGGGAGAAACGTCGGACCGCTGCGCGCTGTTTTTTGACGGGGAGATATTGTCGGCGGACATTCCCGAAAGGTTTTTTTCGGAGAACAATTTTTATACGACCGCCGCAAACCGTATGGCGCGCGGGCTCTGGAAATATGCTGTTACCTGCGGGCAGGTAGTTGAAAAATGCCGGAAAGCAAAGGAGAAGTAATATGAAGAAATGGCTCTCTTATGGGATATTATGCCTGCTGATACCCGCGGTAATAATAGGCGGGGCGCTTTTGTTCGGCGACAGGCAGTATGCGTGGATAAGTCTTTGTGTGGCAGTTTTTTCCTGCGTGCCGTTTTTTATTCGGTTTGAGAAAAGCGCAATGGACGTAAAAAGGCTGGTGCTTTTGGCGGTAATGGTGGCGCTTTCGGTAGTGGGGAGGATAATTTTCACGCCCATTCCGGGATTTAAGCCCGTGACGGCGTTTGTTGTCATAACGGCTATGTATTTCGGGAGCGAATCGGGATTTCTGACGGGCGCGCTGTCGGCGGTGATTTCAAATTTTTATTTCGGTCAAGGTCCGTGGACGCCGTTTCAGATGTTCAGTTGGGGAATGATAGGGCTGATAGCGGGTCTGCTTTCTGAGATACTCAAAAAGAACAAGCTGGTTTTATGCATATTCGCGGTGATATCGGGAGCGCTGTATTCATTTCTTATGGACATCTGGACAGTCCTCTGGGCGGACGGCTTTTTCAATATCGAGCGGTATCTTGCGGCAATAATTTCCTCAATGCAGTTTACGCTTATCTACGCGGTTTCAAACCTCATTTTCCTGTTCTTGTTTGCAAAGCCGATAGGGAAGGTTTTGGAAAGAGTGAAGGACAAATACGGCTTTTAGAGGTAAGAGTGTTAGCGCGTTATCCGCCTTACGGCGGATAACGCTGTAAGAGGTAAGAGCCTAAAGGAGCTTTTAAGAGTTAAAGTTTTTGGTGTTCAGAGAAAGAGGCTTAGAGGCTTAGAGGCTTAGAGGCTAGAGTTTAAACTCCAGCCTCTTTTCTTTTTATTCGTTTATTCAGCGGACAGCCTTTCAGCTATTACTGCATACTGTGCACTGTATACTGTCAATTGCCAGCGGGGGCGGGGGGGCGGCAGCCCCCGCACTCTCCCACCCTTCCCCTTTTAGAGATAAGAAATTAGAGGTAAGAGGTTAGAGTTTTAGCCGATAGGGGTCGTTCGCTTTTGGTCAATATTTCTAGCCTCTAGCCCCTTTCTTTGATAACCAAATAACTTTTCCCCCAAAAACTCCCTTATATTCTTACATATTACCTCTTACCTCTAACCTCTAGCAGGAGTGCGCGTTATTGAGAGAAACAGCGTTTGAAAAGAACAACCTTTAGGCTATTACTGAATACTGTACACTGTACCCTGTCAACTGACAACAGGGGCGCGGGGGCGGCAGCCCCCGCATTCTTCCCCTTCCCCTTCGGGGAAGGGGGCAGGGGGATAGGGCGAGAGAACGTTATTTAGAGAAACAGCGTTTGAAAAGAACATAAGTTTTTATACAAGCCGTTGTTCGCCGCTCAAAAC
>CANRLW010000049.1 GCA_947631575.1 uncultured Clostridia bacterium | reverse complement strand
ACGCTGTGCTATCAATTCTGCGCAAGGCTTGTTATAGGCGGGCTTATCGACTACAATATGAAAAACCGCATTGATTACAATAAAGCTTGGTTCTCGGAAAAAGGATTTGAAAAGAATTTTTACAAAAAACTGCGTGTAAAGAAATGGAAAGATAATTTCCCGACAGCGGACGAAGAACTTTTCTCGCTAAAATCTCACACAGTAAAGGAAATAATTATAGCGGGCTGTCAGTCGGAAATGGTGCATTGGCTTTGTGCGGCGGCGGGATTTCTGACATTATTCCTTATAATTCCTTTCGGAGAATGGTACATATTTCTGATAATATCGGTATTTGCCGCGGTTTATGATATGGCGTTTGTAATAATTCACCGATACAACCGCCCACGGCTTTTGAAAACGCTAAAACGTCTGAATGAAAAGGAGAAGTAAAATGATAAAGAGCATGACAGGATTTGGCAGGGGAAACGCCGTACTTAACGGCAGAGATATTACCGTGGAAATAAAAGCGGTAAACCACCGTTATTATGAGCTTACCTGCAAGCTCCCCAGAAGTATGAACTACTGCGAGGAGCGTCTTAAAACACTTTTAAACGGCAGGATAACGCGCGGAAAGACAGAACTTTCCGTTCAGATACAAAGCGTAGGAGAAGTGTCCGAGCAGATAGCCGTAAATAAAGACATTGTGCGCCAGTATGTAGAGGCACTGCGCGATATAAAAGACGAGCTCGGTCTTATGGACGACCTTACGCTGTCGAACATAATGCGTATTCCCGACGCATTTACTGTAGTAAAGGCTGAAACCGACGAAGAACAGCTCTGGGAGGATTTAAAAACAGTGACCGAAACTGCCCTTACTAATTTCGTCAAAATGCGTGAAAACGAAGGCAATCGAATGAAAGCGGACTTGCTTTCAAGACTTTCTACAATTGAGAAGTGGGTAGATATAATAGACGAGCGTTCGCCGAAAATTGTCGAGGATTACAGAAAGCGCCTTTATGACAGAATGACCGAAGTCTTGCAGGGAAAGGAAATAGACGAAAGCAGGATACTCCTTGAGGCGGGGATTTTTGCTGACAAAACCGCCGTAAGCGAAGAAACGGTACGTTTAAGGTCGCATATCGCGCAGTTCCGTGAAATGCTCGAAAGCGGCGAGCCTGTCGGAAGAAAGCTCGATTTCCTTGTTCAGGAGATGAACCGCGAAACAAACACAATCGGCTCAAAGGTCCAGGATATAGAAGTAACAAAAATCGTCGTAGACCAGAAAAGCGAGATAGAAAAGATAAGAGAGCAGATACAGAATATTGAATAACAGATATTAAGACGGGGAGAAAATTATGTCGTTTCGCGGCGCACTCATTCATTTTAAAACAATAACAAAACACCGTCATAAGGTCATAGCTCATTGTGCCAAGGCGGGAATTTTAGGACAGGGATTATTGCACGATCTTTCAAAATATTCCCCGACCGAGTTTATTCCGGGGGCAAAATTCTCCACGGGAAAACGCAGTCCGAATGAGGGCGAGCGCGAGGCTTACGGCTATTCAAAAGCATGGCTGCATCACAAAGGCAGAAATCGCCACCATTTTGAATACTGGATGGACTACGACCCTAAAACAAAGATGTTGTCGCCTGTAAAAATGCCGCTTAAATACGTTGCGGAGATGTTCTGCGACAGAGTAGCCGCAAGCAAGATCTACCTAGGAAAAGATTATAAAGACAGCGATCCGCTTGATTATTTCGCACACGCAAAGAACAAACGCATTATCCACCCCGAAACGTCGGCTTTTCTCGAAATGCTTTTGAAAATGCTTGTCGAAAAGGGAGAGGACGAAACGTTTAAGTTTTTAAAGGATTATCTTAAACACAATAAGGATTATTAAACAAAACCCCGCGTTCCTTTTCAGAACGCGGGTTTGAGTTATTTATGAAGTCCGAATTATTTTTCCCTATACATAGAATTAAATATCGGTCTTAATCTCTTGTAGAGCAGAATTGAGAATATAGCCGCGATAAGACCTTTTACAAACGTAAACGGAACATTGAATATAAGCAGACATTCAGCGAGCGTATCCACATTCGGATTTATCTTCTGATACTCCGAGATAATAGCCTCTATTGGCATACCTATGTTTGAATAAAGCGGATAAATGAGGAAATAATTCGAAACAAATCCTCCAAGCAAAGTCATTGCAACCACGCCGACAATACAGCCGATAACCGCGCGGCTAAATTGTTTTTGCTTGCGCGAAATCAATCCCGTGGGAATAACAAGCGCTGCGCCGAGAATAAAGTTTGAAAGCTCGCCAATGCACGCCGTGCTTGAAGTAAAACAGCCTATTGCATTTTTTATCAGGCACACGGAAATTCCCGAAACAGGTCCCATAGTGAGCGCCGCCAAAATTGCGGGAGCGTCCGAAAAGTCGAACTTTATAAAGAACGGCATTATCGGAATATTGAAATCAAGCATTGCCAGAAGATACGAAAGTGCCGCCATAAGCGCAGTGAATACCAGTTTCCTGACGTCAATACGCTTTCCTTGTTTTGCTGTGTTTTCCATAAAAAAGTCCTTTCCTCAGGGTATGACTTTTTCTGAACAAAAATCCCGATTTTCGGACAACAATCCAAAAATCGGGGGCGCAAATATGTGACTATTTGTGTTCTGTTCTTTCATCCGGACTATACCGTCGGTATCGGAATTTCACCGATTCGGCAGCCGTTTTGTCAGACGGCTGTTCGCGGACTACACCGCCGGTGAGGAATTGCACCTCGCCCCGAAACAGATTAAAATTTATTTGTGATTTCTCACATCTACATTATATTACACTTCGTGCGATTTGTCAATAGCTTTTTTTATTTTCATTTCATAAACTTTTTTAGCAGCCTTGCGACTTCTTTTACGTCGATAGGCTTTGCCGTATGCGCATTCATTCCTGCGTCAAGGCATTTTTTAACATCGTCCGAAAATGCGTCCGCCGTCATCGCTATTATCGGCAGATCGCAGTCTGGGCGGTTTTGCTTTCTTATGGCCTCCGATGCCTCATATCCCGACATTTCGGGCATTCTGATGTCCATAAGTATCGCCTTGTAATATCCGACCTCGCTTTTTTCAAACATATCCACACATATTCTGCCGTTTTCCGCATTGTCTATCAAAAGTCCCAGCTCCGACAACAGCTCGTTTGCTATCTCGCGGTTGAGGTCGTTGTCCTCTGCAAGCAGTATGCGTACATTGTCAAAGCGCTCTATGTTGTCGGGACGTTCTACCTCTATGGTATCCTCCGTAGACGGCACTTCGTTTCCTGCCGCAAACTTTTTCAGTCCGTAGTACAGCGTGGATTTAAACAGCGGCTTTGAGATAAAGCCCGATATACCCGCGTCTTTTGCCTTGTCCTCTATCTCCGACCAATCATATGCGGATATCAGCAGAATGGGAACATCATGTCCGAGATGTATCCTTATCTGCTTTGCAGTCTCAATGCCGTCAATACCGGGGAGTTTCCAGTCAAGCAGAATAATATGGAACGGGTTTGTATAGTGCTTTTGTTCAATTATCTTTACCGCGCTTTCTCCGTCAAGCGTCCACTCGGCGTTTATTCCTATTTTCTTCAGCGATTCCGATGCCGTTCGGCAAATAAGCTCGTCGTCGTCAACAACAAGCATATGCCAGTTCGGAAGGATCATATTTTCCTCGCGGACATCTGCTATTTCAAGGTCGAGCGTCACATAAAAGCAAGTGCCCTCGCCCTGTTTGCTTTCAACACGTATATCGCCCTTCATCGTATCAACTATGTATTTTGTGATAGCCATTCCGAGACCTGTTCCCTCGGTTTTGTGAACGCGCTTTGTGTCCTCTCTCGCAAAAGCGTCGAAAACGGTCTTTTGAAATTCTTCCGTCATTCCTATGCCGTTGTCGCGGACTTCGAGTTTAACTCTCGTGAAATTTTCGCCGACAGGGGAGGGTTCTTCGTACAGCGTTACTTCAATTCTTCCTTCGTCCTGCGTAAATTTAACGGCATTTGAAACAAGATTGAGTATGACTTGATTAAGTCTTACTGAGTCGCAGAGAACGTTTTCGTGTTCGATATTATCAATGCTTACGTTGAAATGCTGACGTTTAGCCTTTATCTGCGGCTGAACTATGCCGACTACGCCGTCCATTACTTCTCTCAGCGAAACGTCCGATATAGATAAGGTCATCTTTCCGCTTTCGATCTTGGACATATCGAGAACGTCGTTTATAAGCCCCAAAAGGTGTCTGTTTGAAACGCTTATCTTTTCCAGACAGTTTTCTACTTGCGCGCGGTTGTCTATGTTTGCCATTGCTATGGCGGTCATTCCGACAATAGCGTTCATGGGCGTTCTTATGTCGTGAGACATATTTGAGAGAAATTCGCTTTTTGCGCGGTTAGCATTTTCCGCTTCAAGTCGAGCTGCCTCCAGAAGTCTCATCTGCCTTCTGCTCGAATGATAATACAGCGTGAAAATAATAGTAAGCACCGCTAGATTTATCGCCATGCATATTATCATAAGCACAAGCCTTACTTGCCCTAACGATTCAATTATGCTGTCGATGTTTCCATACGGCATGACTGAAACGAGATACCATTCGCTGTCGCTGAGCGGGCAGGCATATATATACCTCATCTGTCCGTCAACAAGAGAGGCGTTGTTATAGACGCCGCGGTTTTCCATTACCTCGGTCATTCCCGAAATAAGCTCTTCGAGATTGCCGTTTTTGCCGACTAACGAGCGCATATAATCAAAATAGTTGTTAATGTCTTGATTATCGGTATTGTTTACGATATAATTTCCATTCGAGCGGATAAGGCGCGTCTGTATGAGCTGATTTTTTTCATCAAGCGAGAGCGTCGCGGAAATATATGACATCGGAATAGTCGCCACAACTGCAATGCTTGTGCGATTGTTATTCAGATGATAAACCGCCGGAAGTCCGAACATAACTACTCTTTCGCCCGCAGAGTCTGTTCCCACGGCGATCTTCTTTTTTCCATCTGTCAGAGAGGCAAAAAACTTCGTTGCTGCAGAAAGCTCGACCGTATCGCCGTATATCATTTCCGTCGTGCCGTCGCTCATCATAAAGCCCAGAGAGCGATAGGAGCGTATCTGCCCCTGATAACCCATGCCGCTTGAAAGATCCTCATAAGGCGCAGAACCGTCGGGATAAAGCTCTACAAGTTCTTCGAGCGTATCCATACGCAATGAAATGGTATTGTCGAATTGTTCGGAGATCTCGTGGCTCATGCCCTCCATGTATATTTCGCCTATCTGACTTACCGCTTTGCGGCTCTCGAAAGACATATATATTCCGAGAAAAGCCAAAGTGCCTATTGTCGTTACCAAAAGCACAAGCAGACTTATCACAAGAAAACGTGAGGTTTTCATAGGCTTTTTTGCGTTGTTCCGGTTATTCAAAACCGCACCGCCCTTCATTTATACTAAAATATCCGAATACAGGAAAGTATCCGGATACCGCATTTCGACAAGAATAGTCAGTCCAGCTTTCCGAGAGCGGAAATGACCTTTTCGTATTCCGTTTTTACAATTTCCGCAAGTTCGGGAGTGTTTTCGGCTACTTCGTTTCTAAGAGCCTCTGTGAGATCCGAAGACGCTTTCTGCAGATTGTCAAGACCAAGGTTAGCGCAAACTCCCTTTAGTGTGTGCGCCATTCTGAAAGCAAGCTGATAGTCCTTTTCGCCGAGCGACCTAAAAAGCTCTTCGGCGGTCTTATCGTTCGGGAATTTTTTTACAAACTTGTCGAGCATTCTCTCCGAGTTTCCCATTCTCATAAGCGCCGCACTAAAATCAGAGCCGATGCTGTCATAAAATTCCTTTAAAGTCAATACTGTCAACTCCCTTCAGCATTCCGTAAGTATAGCCATAAGGCACAAGTTTTCCTATAACGCCCGTATAAGACGGCGGTTCTTCCGAAGTCCATGTCGTAAGGCAAATAAGCTTATAAGTAAAGCATTTCGCGTTCTCGGGTACATTGGTTTCGGGGCTGTCGCTCAGCAAAAAGCTGTTTATTTCTTTCCCGTCTTCAGTCGAAACAAACTGGTGGAAATAGAACATTACCACGGGATCGTCAACGCTCGCTCCTCTTATGCGCGATATAATAGCGTCGAGCTTGTCTTTTCCGAAGAATTTCGCCAGTCTCCAGTCCGAGTGGGGATCCATTATCGTTTCGGGCAATCCAAGAACTGCGGCTGAGTTTTCGGAGAACGACAACATTCTTGTGGAAACGCTGTATTCAAAGCTGCAACTTCCCGTAACCTTTTCAAAGAAACGGTTCTTCAGTCTTTCATATTCAAGCTTTCTTAGCAATCTGTCCGAACTGTACAGTGCGTCGTTCTTCAGGAGCTCCCGCGCGAACGCTTTTATTTCATGCTCGTCATTTGTATTCAGCCCGCTGCCTTTTTCCTTTACGGCGCGCATTTCTTCCTGCGTTTCTTCGAGGCATTGCAAAAGCAGGGGATTGAACGTCCCGCATTCCCCGTTCAATATCATTTCCATTGACTTTTCGTGGGTATATGCCTTTTTATATACTCTGTCGGCGGTGAGCGCGTCATAAACGTCCGCAAGCGAAACGACCTGCGCCGCTATCGGTATCTCGTCGCCTTTGAGCCCGTCGGGATAACCGCGCCCGTCCCAGCGCTCATGATGCCAACGCGCAATGGCGTATGAATACTTTACGATAGGTTCTTCCTCGTGAAAAGGAAGATCCGAAAGCATTCTCGCGCCCGCCGCGGAATGGTTCTTCATTATCTGATATTCTTCATTCGTAAGACGTCCGGGCTTATTCAGTATCTCGTCGGGAATGGAAATTTTCCCTATGTCATGTAGCGCTGCGGCGTTGCAAATAAGCGAAATATCCGCCTCGGAGAGCTGATATTTGTCGGTCATTCTTGAAAGCGCTTTAAGAAGTATTTCGGTGTAGTTCTGAACGTTCTTTACATGCAGACCGCATTCGTTGTTTCTGAATTCGACTATGTGAGCGAGAATGTCAATCATCATTCTCGAATTTTTTTCTCTTTCATAAAATTGGTCTGCGAACAGATCCACGAGCTTTTTCTGTTTTGAATACAGAGCAATGATGTTGTGGCAGCGTTTTTGAACGACCAGCGAGTCGAACGGTCTGCGGATAAATTCCGTAACACCCAGCTCATAAGCCGTATGAGTAAGCACGGGAGAATCCTCCGAGCTTATCATGATAACGGGTATATCGTCTATCCAGCTGTTCTTGCTCATTATTTCGAGAACTTCAAGACCGTCCATTTCGGGCATTATCATATCAAGCAGTATGAGCGAGATGTCGTTTGCCCGCTCATTCAGCATAGCAATAGCCTCCTTGCCGTTTTCAGCCTCAAGGATCTCGTATTCCTCCAGCATATCGGCAAGTATCTCACGGTTCATCTGAGAGTCGTCAACAATAAGAATTTTTCCCATAAGACATTCCTGCGTAAATCCGCATATTCTCCTTTTCTAAAAAATTCAGTAGTGAGTGATTAAAGAAACTAAGAATACGTTTTACAGAAAAGTATGTAAATAAACTCGCATTTACACACATCTACAAAAACATTATAACATATATTTCATTTTTTGTCAACAACAATCGCCCGAATTTTTAAATAATGCGCACAAAGTGCATAAAGAAAATAAACGGCAAAAAATGCCTTGACAAAACGTCTTAAATGCATTATAATTCAATAAGGGAAGTTTATATTTAAGAATAAGAAAAGTTCCCGTTAAATGAAGATAAAACGAAAAGAGGAAAATTATGAGCATACTTGTTCTGGGCGGAGCGGGCTATATCGGTTCTCATACGGCGCTTGAGCTTGTGAGAGCGGGGGAGAGCGTAGTTGTCGCGGATAATCTTGCGACGGGGCATATACAAGCTGTTCCCGAGGGCGCGAAATTCTATAAAGGCGATTTGCATGACAAATCGTTTCTTGACAGCATTTTTGAAAATGAGCAGATAGACGCGGTCATTCATTTCGCGGCGTATTCTCTTGTAGGAGAGAGCGTTACAAACCCGCTTAAATATTATGACAACAATCTTTGCGGAACGAAAGTTCTGCTTTCTTCAATGGTCGAGCATAAGATAGACAAGATAGTATTTTCATCTACTGCGGCAACCTATGGCGAGCCTGAGAATATTCCTATTCTTGAAACTGACAGGACGCTGCCGACAAATCCATACGGCGAAACCAAGCTTGCAATGGAGAAAATGTTCTATTGGACCGCAAACGCTCACGGTATGAGATACGTTTCACTTCGCTATTTTAATGCCTGCGGCGCGGATAAATCGGGGAATATAGGAGAGGCGCATGACCCCGAAAGCCACCTTATTCCGCTTATACTCCAGGTGCCTAACGGAAAGCGTGGCAGCATTTCAATATTCGGAACGGATTATGATACGCCCGACGGCACGTGCATACGCGATTATATTCATGTTACGGATCTCGCACAGGCGCATATACTTGCGGTTCAGTATCTCAGAAACGGAAACAAGAGCGATATTTTCAATCTCGGAAACGGTGTTGGGTATTCCGTGCGCGAGGTAATAGAAACTGCGCGTAAGGTCACGGGACATCCTATTCCCGCGGTTGAAACGGAAAAGCGCGCGGGCGATCCCGCAAGGCTCGTGGCATCGAGCGAGAAGGCGAGAAAAGTCCTCGGCTGGGATCCTAAGCACGCAAGCCTTGAAGAAATAATCGCTGACGCATGGAATTGGCATAAAACCCACCCGAACGGGTTCGAGGAATAGAGGCTAGCGGCAAGAGGCTGGAACTGTTTCGAGCGGCGAACAACGTTTAATATTCAAACCACCAAACGAGCGGGCACACGAAAGTTTTTTGAAAAGGGAGAGCAGCTAGAGGCTAGATGCTAGAGGCAAGAGGCTAGAAACTGTTACGGGCGGCGAAGCGCTTTTAAATTTTCGACCGCATTATGGGCGGCGACACGAAAGTTTTTTGAAAGGGAGCTTGAGGGAAAACTTTTTTTCAAAAAAGTTTTCCCTCAATAA
>CANRLW010000048.1 GCA_947631575.1 uncultured Clostridia bacterium | reverse complement strand
TAATTGGGCTTGTCGTCCTCAAACTCGCGCGTTCTCAAAGACTGTTCAAAGCTCTGCTGTTTGTCCATAAGCTCATAGATAGTGTCGGTCTGGTCGCCGTTTGTAACTATCGTCTTGTTTCCCAGAACGCGCACGGGAGCGTAGATTATAAGATGCGGGTCGGTCATTTTGCTCTCGTCAAAAGCCTGCGTGCGTATTCCCTCGCCGTCCTCAACAAAAATGCGGTTGCGGCTGTTCTCGCTGCGCCCCATGATAAAGTACGCGATAACGGCGTTGTTGCCCGCCTTGCCGATAATTATTCCCCTGCCGTGATAGCTAAGAGAGTTGAGTTCTTTTTCAATAGTGTTCATAATTATCTCCTTTATTTTCCTATGTAATTCCACTTTTTCTTTAACAGCTTGTCGTTCCACGGAGAAACGCCGCGATATTCTCCGACGTATATTGCCTTATATTCGATCATTGCCATTTCAAAAAGCTCGTCGGGTACTGCCCTCAGATGCATTTTAATGCTGAACGCTATGGGAAGATCGAACGCCTCGGCAAGGACTTCGCTCGGCTCGAATACGATAGTAACGGGTTCGCAGAGCCTTATAAAACCCTCTCTGTCAAGCTCGTCTACGTCCTCTCCCAGATCGAACTCGTCACCGCGCTCGTCAAGGAGATCCATAACGTAGCTTATCCCCGAATCGACAAGCTCGGCAAATACTTCATTTTCAAGCGTAAGATCCTCGAAGAATTTCGCGCTGCGCTCGGCATACGATTCTTCGCAGTTCTTTGCCTCAAAGCGATAGTTGCCGCCGAAAAGCTTTGAATTTAAAACGCCCTCAAGCCTGTTGAAATACTTTTCGCTTTCGCGAAGTGAATAGTCGCTCATACCGTTATCTTCCTTTTGAAAAACTTCCCCCGCCGCGATAGGTGTTTACGCAGCAGGAAAACTCCTGCCCGCAGGTTTCGCAACGAATGAGATGATAAATTATATCGTCAGCAAACTTCCCATTTTCGTCCTTTACCTCGTCGATCGGACAGTTTCCCGAAACAAGCGAAAAATCGCCGCTTGAGATAAGCCCCTTGATATATTCCACCGTCTGCATATACTCCCACGGCGAATGAAAACAGCTTACAAGTTTAAGCTGTGAACATCGCTCACACATCTACATAAGCCTTTCCATCACGAATGGTTATCCTGTCCTCGCAGAACAGCGAAACCGCTTTCGGCAATAGTTTCCACTCGACGTTTTCCATTATCCTGCGCTGGAGAATTTCGGGGGTGTCGTTGCTCTTTACATCGACCGTTCCCTGTAGGATTATCGCTCCCGCATCAGCTTTTTCGTTTACGAAATGTACCGTAGCGCCCGAAACCTTAACACCGTAATTGAGCGCCGCCTCATGCACTTTCAGCCCGTAATAACCCTCACCGCAAAAGCTCGGAATAAGCGCGGGGTGGACGTTTATTATCTTATACGGATACGCCTTTGTAACGCACTCGTCGAGTATCGTCATAAATCCCGCGAGAACTACAAGGTCGGCTTTCTGTCTGTTCAGTTCGTCAAGAACAGCCTTGCTGTAGGTCTTGCTGTCGGGATATTCCTTTCTGGCAAGCACAACGGTATTTATCCCCGCGTTCTTCGCTCTTTCAAGAGCGTAAGCGTCGGCTCTGGAAGAAATGACGCAGGTTATATGACCGCCCTTTATTTCTCCCCGTGTCTGAGCGTCGATAAGCGCCTGTAAATTCGTGCCGCCGCCCGACACCATGACTACAATGTTTTTCATAATGTTCACCTCAATCATCTTTAAGCTGAACTGAAATTGTCGTAAAATCCTTTTCCGTGCGCGTATTTTCGTCCTGCATGAAATCAACGTATTCCGCTAGGGCGTTGTAGTGTCCTAATGTTATCTCGCGGAAAAATTCGGGTTCACCGGGCGCAATAGGCGTAGGGGGTGCGTTTTTCACTGTTTCAAGCCACGGTTTGCCTTTTATTGTCACCTTGCCCATGAAAAACTTTGACGGATAATGTTTCGGGCAGTTGTCGCCCTTATTTAGCCTTATTTCAAGGCAAAATACCACTTTCCCGCCGTCCGTATAACAGCACAAGCCCAGATCATCCCATGCGTAGTTTATTCTTTCGCTTGGGTTGTTATCGTCTTTAGGATATACAACCTTTCTCGGCTTGCCGAAAATCTTTTCAAGCGCAGTTATATGCGTAGGAATATCAACCGCAATGTTGTTTATAACCATGCCGTTTTCATTTATATCTACTGTAATTTCGTCAGGATCAAGTTCGGTTTTCCTGAACATGTCCAAAAATCCCATTTTCAATCCCCTTTATCTTGGCTTTAATTCTTATCAATAGCCAAACAAAACGCCGACTGTTCCCTCTACCGTCGAGCCGATAATGTGCGCCTCTTCGCCGTTTTCGGTGAGAATATCAACAGCCTTCTGCTTATCCTCGTCAGCTACGACTATCGCCATTCCTATGCCCATATTGAAGGTGTTGTACATATCGTGCTCGGTTATGTTGCCCTCTTTTTGGATAAGGCTGAATATCTCGGGTATCTGCCAGCTGTTTGCCATGATCTTCGCGGAAACTCCCTCGGGCAGCATACGCGGGATATTCTCATAAAATCCGCCGCCCGTTATATGTGAAATTCCCTTTACGTTCACTTTTGAGATAAGGTCAAGAACGGGCTTTACATAAATTTTCGTGGGCGTAAGAAGAGCCTCGCCGAGCGACATTTTAAGCTCGGGGACAAACGTCTTTACCTTCTGTTCGTTTATGTTGAACACCTTTCTTACAAGCGAAAATCCGTTTGAATGAACTCCGCTCGAAGTAATGCCGATTATCGCATCGCCGGGCTTTATCTTTGTGTTGTCGATAATTTTAGACTTATCCACAACGCCCGTGGAATAACCTGCAATGTCGTATTCGTCCTCTGCCATCATTCCGGGGTGTTCGGCTGTTTCGCCGCCTATAAGCGCACAGCCTGCCATAACGCAGCCGTCCGCAACGCCCTTTACAATTGACGCTACCTTTTCGGGATAGTTCTTCCCTATTGCTATATAATCAAGGAAATACAGCGGTTTAGCTCCGCAGCAGATTATGTCGTTTACGCACATCGCCACGCAGTCTATACCTATGGTGTCATGCTTATTCAAAAGCATGGCGATCTTCAGCTTTGTGCCGACTCCGTCTGTTCCCGAAACGAGGACGGGTTCTGCCATTGTGCTTACATCAAGCTGAAAAAGACCGCCGAATCCGCCTATCCCCGAAATGCAGCCGGGGATCTGTGTGCGTTTTACGTCGTCTTTTATAAGCCTTACGCTCTCATATCCCGCCGTAACGTCAACACCTGCTGCCTTGTAGCTTTCGCTGTAACTGTTCATCTCAATACTCCTTTAATTACTACTCCTGAAACTTCGTTTCAAACTTATCCTTCGGCTTTTCATCGGGGACTTCTATAGGATATTCTCCCGTAAAACAGCCCCTGCAAAATCCGCATTTTGCGTTTTCCGCAAGTTTTATAACATTCTCCGTGCTTAAAAAGCCCAAACTGTCCGCACCGATTATCTTCGCTATTTCCTCAACGGAATGTTTATTGGCAATAAGGTTTTCCTTGCTGTCGATATCCGTTCCGAAAAAGCATTCGCTTATAAACGGCGGGGAGCTTATGCGCATATGAATTTCTTTCGCTCCCGCGTTTCTTAAAAGTTTTACGACCTTTGCGGAGGTCGTGCCTCTTACAATGCTGTCATCTACGAGAACAACGCGCTTTCCCTCGACCGTTTCGCGTATAACATTAAGCTTTATCTTTACGGAGTTTTCTCTCATGCCCTGTGTGGGCTGGATAAACGTTCTGCCTATATAGCGGTTCTTTATAAAGCCCACGCCGTATGGTATACCCGATGTCTGCGAAAATCCAAGCGCCGCGTCAAGACCGCTGTCGGGGCAGCCTATAACAACGTCCGCCTGTACAGGGTGTTCGAGCGCGAGATAGTTTCCCGCCCTTAGCCTTGCTCTGTGGACTGACGCGCCCTCTATGACGGAATCGGGTCTGGCGAAATAAATAAACTCAAAAACGCACATAGAGCTTTTTCCGCCGCAATGCGTCTTTATGCTGTCAATGCCGTTTTCGTCTATAACGACAATTTCCCCCGGCTCGATATCTCTCAGGAACTTAGCGCCGATACTGTCAAACGCGCATGTTTCGCTTGCGACAACGTATCCTCCGTCATTCGGAAGTACTCCGAGCGAAAGCGGGCGAAAACCGTTCGGATCGCGCGCCGCAATAAGTTTCTTCGGCGACATGATAACGAGAGAATAAGCGCCCTTTATCTTGTGCATTGCGCGCTCTACCGCCTCCTGAATTGACCCGCATTCGAGCCTTTCGCGCGTTATCGCATAAGAAATAACTTCGGTATCGCTCGTCGTATGGAAAATAGCGCCTCTAAGCTCGTATTCGCGCCTTAGTTCAAGCGCGTTTACGAGATTTCCGTTATGCGCTATGGCGAGAGAGCCTTTAACGTGTCTTACGGTGAGGGGCTGACAGTTTGCGGTATTTACATTTCCCGTCGTGGAATACCTGACGTGACCTACCGCTATTCTTCCGTCCTCAAACTCGTTTAATTCCCGCTCGCTGAAAACCTCGTTTACAAGTCCAAGACCCTTATGAGTCCTGAAAACACCGCGCTCGTTCACGACAATTCCGCAGCTTTCCTGACCCCTATGCTGGAGCGCGTAAAGCCCGAAATACGTCAGATGTGCGACATTTGCGGGCGCATTGCTGTAAACTCCGAAAACTCCACATTCTTCATGAATGTTGTTGAACATAGTCCTTTGCCTTTCTCTGATGTTCCGCTCCTGTTATATGAATATCTGTCTATTATCTTTATTCTTTTCCCGACCAGCAATAGGTACAGAGCTTGTCCTCACAAAGACCTATCGCCTTTACTTCTCCCTCGAGCGACTGGAACTCAAGCGACGTCAGCTTTAAGCGTCTGCATATCTCCACTCTCAGTTTCTTTCCGCGCTCGGTTTCGGGGCTGGAATATTCGAGTATGTATTTTGTACCTTCCGCACCCTCAAACTCGTCTATTATCCTGCGGGCTATAAGGTCAAGCTCGCTCGTGCTGCGCGAGAAATTGAGGTATTTACAGCCGTACATTATCGGCGGACAGGCACTTCTCATATGGACTTCCTTTGCGCCGTTTGCATACAGAAACTCGACGGTTTCTCTTAGCTGCGTGCCTCTTACTATACTGTCATCGACAAACAGCAACTTCTTACCCTCGATAAGCTCATGAACGGGGATAAGTTTCATCTTTGCGACCTTGTTTCTCATTGCTTGACTTTGCGGCATAAAACTGCGCGGCCAGGTGGGTGTGTATTTTATAAACGGTCTTGCAAACGGAATACCACTTCTGTTTGCATAACCTATCGCGTGGGGCGTTCCCGAATCTGGCACTCCGCACACATAGTCAACGTCGGGTAGCGTTCCGTGGTCAATGTCGAACTGCGCCATTATCTCGCCGTTTCTCGTGCGCATAGTTTCAACGTTTATGTTTTCGTAGACCGAGTTGGGATAGCCGTAATATGTCCACATAAAAGCGCATATCCTGAGGTTTTCGGAATTTCCCGCATACAATTCCTCAACGCCATCTGACGTTATTTTTACGATCTCTCCCGGTTTAAGCTCCTTTACCGTCTGATAGCCGAGCTTTTGAAACGCGAAGGATTCCGACGAGAAACAATAGCCGTCGTCCTTTTTCCCGACTATGATCGGCAGTCTTCCGAATTTATCGCGCGCCGCGATAATCCCGCTTTCGGTCATAACCATAAGAGAAACAGTTCCTATAATTCTTTCCTGCGCGTATCTTATTCCCTCTGCAATGCTCTCCTTCTGCGAGATAAGCGCGCCGATAAGCGCCGAAGAATTGAGCTTTCCGCTCGTCATTGTTTCAAAGCTGGCGTGACTGCTGTTCAAAAACTCCGAGCAAAGCTCTTCGGCGTTGTTAATTATCCCGACATTGCACACCGCATAGCTCCCGAGGCTCGACCGCAGAAGTATCGGCTGAGGATCGGTGTCGCTTATGCAGCCGATACCAAGTGAGCCCTGCATATCGGCTATATCCTCTTCGAACTTCGTCCTGAACGGAGAATTCTCAATGCTGTGTATACTTCTCTGAAATCCCTTTTCGGGAGAATAGACCGCCATTCCTCCGCGTCTTGTGCCGAGATGTGAATGATAGTCGGTGCCAAAAAAAACATCATCTACGCAGCTGCCTTTTACAGCCGCTCCAAAAAAACCACCCATAAGCATACCCTTTCAGATGTAAGAGATTAGAGGTAAGAGGTAAGAGTTTGAACCAAACGTTCTTTGCCTGTTAGAAGTAAGAGATTAGATGTAAGAAGTAAGAGTTTTGGTCAAACGTTCTTTGCCTGTTTTTACCTTGTTTTATTGCACTTCAGCTCAATCTTTTGTGCTCATTATTCTCTTCATCATTTCATTGTATGCGTCCTCGACACCGCCCATATCGCGGCGGAAACGGTCCTTGTCAAGCTTTTCGTGGGTCGTGCTGTCCCAGAAACGGCAAGTGTCGGGAGAAATTTCGTCCGCGAGAAGTATCTGCCCGTGGAAACGTCCGAATTCTATCTTGAAATCAATAAGGTCAACATTTATCTTCTTGAAAAATCCGAGCATAAACTCGTTTACCTTAAATGCATACTTTGCGATAGTATCAAGCTCTTCCTTTGTCGCAAGCCCGAGACCCAGCGCATAATAATCGTTTATAAACGGATCGCCCAGCTCGTCGTTCTTATAGCTGAATTCAAGCGTCGGGCACTTTAAGGGAGTACCCTCGGCGATGCCGAGCTTTTTGGAAAAGCTGCCTGCCGCAACATTTCTGACGATAACTTCAAGCGGCACTATCTCTACCTTTTTTACCAGAGTTTCTCTGTCGGAAAGCTCTTTTACAAGATGCGTCGGCACGCCCTCTTTTTCGAGCATTGCAAACATATAGTTTGTCATCTTGTTGTTTATAACGCCTTTTCCGACTATCGTCCCTTTTTTCTCGCCGTTGAAAGCTGTCGCGTCGTCCTTATAGTCAACAATGACATAATCGGGGTCGTTTGTCGCGAAAACTTTCTTTGCCTTGCCCTCGTAGAGCTGCTGTTCCTTTGTGTAATCCATAATTAAGATCTCCTTTTTATTTTTTGCATTATCCTGCAATTATTTACAAATCAAAAACTTAACGTTCCTATAGAGTCAAGCTCCTTCTGGAGTTTTGCGTCCTTATCGGAAACCGTCTGAGCCATTTCGCGCTTGCTTTCCTCGAGCATTTTTGAAAGCTCCTCGTCGTTGAGCGCAAGTATCTGAACGGCGAGTATCGCCGCGTTTTTCGCTCCGTCTACCGCCACCGTCGCAACGGGTATGCCCGAGGGCATTTGTACCGTAGCAAGGAGCGCGTCCATTCCGTCAAAGTTTTTAGAGCTGCACGGTATGCCTATAACGGGCAGGATTGTATTCGCCGCGACAATTCCCGCAAGGTGAGCAGCCATTCCCGCCGCGCAGATGATAACTCCAAAGCCGTTTTCCTTTGCGCTTTTCGCAAAATCGCACGCGAGCGCGGGAGTTCTGTGCGCAGACATAACGTGGCACTCATACTCAACTTTATACCTCTTCAGCTCCTCGAGAGCTTTTTTAACGACAGGCAGATCACTGTCGCTCCCCATAATGACCGCAACCTTTTTCAAAGCCATAGCAAATAATTCCTTTCAGATAATTCAAATAAAAACAGCCGTACTTTATATGAAATACGGCTTTAATTTTTTATGCACTTATTCCATAATAATAAAGAGCCGATTTTTTCCTTAAAACGCATAAAGATACCATATCAGTCTACTCCCTTTAAATTGTGGAACAAATTATAGAATAAGCCCATATATATTGTACTATAAATTTCATTGAATTGCAAGGGGTTTTTAATATTTTTTGAATTTGTTAAAATATCACAAATATTGTATAAAAAATTCGTTATTTGTCACAAAATTCTTGAATTGTTTACAATGACTTCAAAATTAACGCCGAGTGATTTTGCGGCAGTCCTACACAAATTCATTCTTGAAATAAAGATCTCGAAATACTCCATGACCGAGCTTATATTCAGATCTATTTCAAGGCTCAGCACAAGGCTTTTCTTGTCGTCGGAAAATTTAAGTTCCGAGCTTTGCACGGCGTAGTTCACGCGGTCGTGGATATCCTTTGCGAGGTTTTCGCTGCTCGGAACAAAGCTCTCTCCGTTTTCTCCGCGCACTCTCGACCGCCTTACGTCCGATTTATCCGCAATGATAAGCGCGGCGGCTATGGGCGTTACGGGAGCAGCCGCGCCCTCGTCGTGGTTTCCTATAGCCGAAACTACCCTCGCTATCTCGTCCGCGGGCATTCCCAGTCTGTCAAGAAGTCTGAACGCCATGACTGCGCCTGTCTGAGCGTGACCGACGCGGTTTACAACGTTGCCTATATCGTGCATATAAGCCGCTATCTGCGCCAGCTCGCACGTTCTTTCATCATAGCCTAAAGTGTTCAGTATCATATAAGCCTTTGCCGCGGCGCGCTCGACATGGGCGTTTGAATGTTCGGTATAGCCTATGGACATAAGCGCCGCGTCGGCGTAGTTTATATAAGTCTGGACGTCTTTATTTCTTTTTATATACTCGTAAGTTATATTGCTCATAATTACCTCATAAACCGAAAAACCATTTCATCGCGAAAATGACCGCTACGGAGAGCGGGATAAAAACCGCGCTCCCTATGATTATGGTCATAACGGCGTTTTTATCTAAAACCGCTTTTATAAACGAACACTTTCTTATATCTATTTCCTTATCCTTTACATAAAGGCGGTCTTTCATTATCATTTCGCTTGGGAACAGGTTTTTAAACTCGCTGTCGCCTATTTTATAAACCGCGCAGGGATAGCGCCCGTCGTCGTTCATTTTCACAAAGCTTGCGGAGGCTTTATGAGAGCTTAGCAGGACGACAAGCGCAAACACGAAAAACAGTCCTACTAAGACGATTGCCGCGCACAAAAGCACGGCAAACATTGCCGCAATATCGCCTACGCTGAATCCGACACACCACAATATTACAGCCACCAATGCCGCGACAAT
>CANRLW010000047.1 GCA_947631575.1 uncultured Clostridia bacterium | reverse complement strand
ACCGCCGTATATCGTGCGTTTGCCATTTTCTTCTCCTAAACAAATCGGTGGTTCGTTTATTTTCCGAGCCTTGTTCCCTTTTCTATTTTCCTTCCGCGAAGAAAATCCTCTGTTTTCATTCTCTTTGAGCCTTCGAGCTGTATCTCTTTAAGCTCAATGCAGCGACCGTCGCCGCAGGCAACCATAAGCCGCTTTTCATCTGCGACCGTTCCTGCGGGAAACTCGGAGATAACGTCTGTCATAGCCGAACGATAGAGTTTCATACGTTTTCCGTCTAAAAAAGTATAAGCACACGGAACGTCAGCCATTGCGCGGATAAAATCGTGTACCTGCTTTGCGGGCTTTGAAAAATCCGTCAGAAGTTCTTCTTTAGTTATCTTTTCGGCATAGCTCGGCGTTTTGCAATACTCCTGACGGCTGTAAAATGCGGTGTTTGTCGCAAGCTTTACGAGCGTCTGCGCCAAAAGCTCCGCGCCTCTCACGGCAAATATTTCCGTGAGTTCACTTCCCGTCATATCGGGATCTATCGGCTGTTCAAAGGTCATGATAACGTCTCCCGTATCAAGACCCTCGTCCATTTTCATAGTGCATACTCCGGACAACGTTTCGCCGTTTTGTATACACCGCTGTATAGGCGCGGCTCCGCGGTATTTCGGCAAAAGCGACGCATGCAGATTTATACACCCGTATATCGGAAGTTCCAACACACTTTTCGGAAGTATCTGACCGTATGCAACAACAACTATAACATCGGGCTTTACAGAGCGCAATACTTCGAGCGACTTTTCCGCGTCCTCGCCGCGTTTCAGAGAAGTCGGCTGATATACGGGAATACCATACTCCTCCGCAAGCTTTTTAACCGGAGATGCCTCGAGCTTTTGCCCGCGGTTTTTAACTTTGTCGGGCTGTGTAAAAACCGCCGCTATTTCAAATCCCACTTCATTCAGATAGCCGAGGCTTTTTGCCGCTATCTCGGGAGTTCCCATAAAAACGACCTTCATATACCAAACCTCATTTCAAATGCTTTTTACTCGTCCTCTACCCACTCTATTACTTTATCTTTATAGAGAATGCCGTTCAGATGGTCTGTTTCGTGGCAGAATGCCCGCGCCAAAAGCTCTTTTACATGGTATCTGTGGAGCTTTCCGAAACGGTCATACGCTTTTGCGCGGACATGCATGGGTCTGCGGACTATGCCGCGCTTATGAGGATATGAAAGACAGCCCTCGGCCTCTTCCTGTTTCCCCCACATGGACGTTATAATAGGGTTTATAAGCTCAAGTTTTCCCGCTTTTCCTCCGGTATCTATAACTACAACGCGCTTTAAAACGCCCACTTGCGGTGCGGCAAGACCTATCCCCTCCGCGTTTTTCATCGTTTCATACATATCGTCAAGAAGTTTCCAAAGCTCCTCGTCAAATTTCTCCACTTTTTCCGAATGTTCACGAAGAATGGGGTTATCAAATGTCAGGATCTCTCTTATCATTTTTTCACGACCTTTTTGCTATGTCCTGTTTTACTCTGTCAATAAACAATATACCATCGAGATGATCGACCTCGTGGCAAATTGCCCTCGCAAGCAGGTCGCTCCCTTTAAGCTCAAACTCTTTTCCCGTCCTGTCGAATGCCTTTACCGTTACGGTCTGCGGACGCTCTACCTCGCACCATTCTCCCGGAGCAGAAAGGCAGCCCTCTCTTCCCGTTTGAACGCCCTCGGTTTTTATTATTACGGGATTTATCAGCTCTATAGTGCCTTTTTCGTCGCGGACGTCTATAACTACCACCCTGCGCAATATCCCGACCTGCGGCGCGGCAAGACCCACTCCGTCGGCGGTCAGAAGGGTCTCCTTCATATCGTCGAGGAGCTGTGCCAGCTTTTCATCAAAAGCAGTTACCTCTCGGCACTTTTTCCTCAATACATCTTCACCGAATTTTAATATTTCTCTTAAAGCCATATTACTGTCCTTTCAGTTTATATCCGCAAAAAACTTTACGTTTTCAAGCTCCTTGTCCTCATATGCCGCCATAAGAGTTTCCCTGACGGCTCTGCGAAGGAGCGGACTGTTCACACACTTTACCATAAGCGTAAATCGGTATCTCCCGTTTACTTTTTCAACGACATTCGGCGCAGGACCTAAGATCTTTATAGGAACGCGCTCTCCGAACTCCTCCGCTTTTTTTCGGAGCATAGCGGCAAATTTCTTTGCGGCATTTGCGCAAACACTCTGAGATGTTGCAGAAAAGCCGAACGTTACTATATCACACATAGGCGGGCAGAATGTTGCCTCGCGGAGCTTTATTTCCTCCTCATAAAACGCGGGGTAATCCTGTGCCGCCGCTAAATTTATAACAAAATGCTCGGGAGAAAAAGTCTGTATTATAGCTCTGCCTTTTTTGTCGGCACGCCCCGCGCGTCCGACAACCTGAGTTATAAGCGAAAATGTCCGCTCATATGCCTTATAATCGGCATTATACAGCAGATTATCCGTTTTAAGAACGCCGACTAAAGTTACATCGGGGAAATCAAGCCCCTTTGCTATCATCTGTGTTCCTACCATAATGTCATAATCGTGCCTTGCAAAAGCGTTGAATTTCTTTTCAAACGCCGCTTTTCCCGAAGTCGTATCTGCGTCCATTCTCAATATCCTTGCCGTCGGGAAAATCTGCGAAAGCGTGTCCTCAACGAGCTGAGTACCCTCGCCCGTCATACCGAAAAACTGCCCTCCGCATTTTCGGCATATCCTGTCGGGTTTTTTCATAAACCCACAATAGTGGCATATCATCGACTCGTTCGCTTTATGATATGTAAGCGGAATGGCGCAGTTAGGGCACTCAACGGGCTTTCCGCAGCGCGAGCATCTGACGCTCGTGCGATAGCCGCGCCTGTTGAGCAGTATTATTGACTGCTCGCCTTTGTTTAAATTATCTTCAAGCGCATTTATGAGCGGCTCGCTGAAGTCCGACATATTTCCGCCCTGGCGCTCGTTTTTCATGTCGATTATGCTTACATCGGGCAATACCGCGCTGTTATACCGCTCGTCTATCTCAAACAGGCTGTATCTGCCTTTTTTGCCGTTATAATAACTATCAAGAGAAGGAGTTGCCGACGCCAGCAGAAGAAGTGCATTCTGTGCGAAACAGCGCTGTTTTGCAATATCGCGGGCGTGATAGCGCGGAGCGTTTTCCGATTTATAGCTTTGCTCGCCCTCCTCGTCAATGACGATTATTCCGAGATCTTTCACCGGTGCGAAAACCGCGCTCCTTGTGCCGATAACTATCCGAGCTTTTCCCTCTTTTACCCTGCGGTATTCGTCGGCGCGCTCACCTACGGAAAGCGAGCTGTGCATAATTGCCGTCAAATTCCCGAAAAGCCTGCGGAATTTTCCGACAGTCTGCGGGGTGAGGGATATTTCGGGAACGAGCATTATCGCGGTCTTTCCCTGTTTTACCGCCTCGTTTATAAGGCGTATGTAAACGGAGGTCTTTCCGCTGCCCGTAACTCCCCTCAAAAGTGCGCAGCGCGGTTTTGGGTCGTTCATAAGCGACAGTATCCCGTCAAAAACTTCCTGCTGTTTAGGAGAGAAAACAATATCGTCTGGGTCTTCGGATCTTGTTTCACTTCTATCGGTGCGGAAAACGGAATACTCGTATTTTTCAAGAATGTTCTTTTCAACGAGCCTGTTTACGACTGCGGGCGTTGACGCGCAAGCATAACACACCTCGTGGACAGACGCGCTCTCGTTTTCGCGAACAAACTCGACAGCCTTTTTCTGCTTTGGCGTGAGCTTTTCCGTTTCATCATAGCTTTCGGAAAGTCTGACCATAACTATATTTTCATCGCCGACCCTGCGTTTGGGTATTTCCTCGCGGACAACAGCGCCGCTTTTTATAAGGCGGTCTATGTCGGACTTTCTCTCGGAAATGAGGAGCTCGATATTGTCCGCATTTTTAAGCTGCTCGGCAAGTTTTTTATCATCTTCCGAAACTATCAAAATTTCATCAGCTATAGAAAATCTGCTTTTCAGAGAATACGAAAGTCCCGGCGGGAGCATTGCTCTGAAAGCGTCGAAATATGTGCAGAAAGTGTTTTCGCTAAGCCACCTGCAAAGCTCCAGCAGCTCGCTTGAAATTACAGGTTCATCGTCAATTACAGCGCTTATGGGCTTTGTTTTTTCAACATCTTCATCGCAGACCTCAAACACAAGCCCCACGCGCTTTGTATTGCCTCTGCCAAAAGGCACGACAACGCGCATTCCCGCAGATATCATTTCGGACAGCTCTTGCGGTATCGTATACGAAAACAGCTTGTCAAAGGCGAACAGCGTATTTTCAACAGCGATCTTTGCGGTCAATTCTTTTCTCCCATAACATTTTTAAGAACTTCCCCGCAGCGTGCTCTTCTCAGCTTTTCCGCGCGGAACACGCTCAACAGGTCGTCTACGGCGGTTTTCAAATCATCGTTTACTATAAGATAATCATAATTTTCGGCAAATTTAAGCTCGTTTTTTGCCTGTGCTGTTCTCTCTATAATTTTTTCCTCGGTCTCGGTGCCTCTTCCGCGCAGCCTTTGCTCTAAAACTTCAAGCGACGGCGGCAGGATAAACACAAGGCAGGAATCGGGAAACTGTTTTCTTATGTTCATAGCGCCTTCTACCTCAATCTTCAGTACTGCGTCTTTTCCGCTGTTTATAAGGTCGTCTACGCTCTTTTTAAGAGTGCCGTAATAATTCCCGCAATACTCGGTATATTCAAGAACTTCGCCGCACTGTATCTTAGCCTTGAAATCCTCGACAGTGAGAAAATGGTAATGCACGCCGTTTATCTCGCCCTCTCGGGGCTTTCTGGTAGTGGCTGAAACAGCATAGCCCGCGGTGTTTGTGTGCAGGAAGAACTCATTTAAGATCGTATCTTTTCCGCAGCCCGCAGGAGCTGATATGACAAACAAAACGCCTTTATTTTTCATAATTCCTCCGATTTTGACTAATCGCCGTTTTTCGCGGATTTTCCCGCGATAGTATCGGGCATAAGCGCGGACAAAACGACATGACCGCTGTCGCAGATTATGACCGAACGTGTTTTTCTTCCGCAGGTCGCGTCAATTGCCGAACCGCTGTCCTTTGCAAGCTGGACTATACGCTTTATCGGCGCGGCCTCGGGACTTACGACGGCTACTATCCTATCCTCGTTTACAACATTTCCAAAACCTATGTTTACCGGTTTCAATCTTTTCATCTCCGATTTTTATACATTCTAAGTAATTATACCATATCTGTAAAAAAAAATCAACACAATTTCAGGTAAAGTTGTAAAAAACAAGGGAAAGTCAGTATACAGTATACAAGGTACAGTATTCAGTAATAACGGAAAGGCTTTTCGCTCATTTATCACTTTTGAATAACCTTAACGAACTTCTTTCACGCTCTAAGGCAAATCCATTTTCGAAGTTGTTTCACGCTCAAAACATCTCTATAAGATTTCCTTTTCAAAGCACGGCTTTGAAAAGGCAATGCGGGGAAAACTCTTGTTTTCCCCGCATCCTTTAGCACCTTTTTGCGGATTGCGGGGACTCCGTCCCCGCACCCCTGCCAGAGGGAAAAAATTTTTTGAAAAAAATTTTTTCCCTCTGGACTCCCTTTTCAAAAAACTTTAATGCGACGCCCGTTTGGTGGTTTGGATTTAACACGTTGTTCGTCGCTCAAAACAGCTTTTAGCCTCTAGCCTTCGGAAGATTTTTTAACCTGTTTTAGAAATTCTCCAGCAACTGTTTATAAAACTCGCTGTAATCTCCGCGCTTTTCGGCTGTGAACTGCATAGCCTCGCGCGGGTGGCGGTTTAACTGTCCCGTCATCATATACTGAAGATCATAACCCCATGTAACGCCAGAATTTCTCAGCGGTATCATATACTTCTCTATAAACTCAAGCAGCGGGAAAATACTGTACTTCGGGTTTTTCAGGAATCCGAGCAGAAGTTCCATTGCGCAATTACCCGCGCCGCGGCCCATTGCCAGTGCCGTTCCGTCAAGATACGACACGCCGAGCGACATCGTTTCTATCGTATTCGCAAATGCAAGGTTCTGGTTGTTGTGACCGTGAAAGCCGACTTTCTTTCCGTTTGCCTCGGCAAATTCAAGATATTTCGCCGCAAGGTCTCCCGCATTCTCGGGGAACAGCGACCCATAGCTGTCCACAAGATAAATAACATCTACCGAGCTTTTAGATATCATATCGAGAGCCTCGTTTATCTGATTGAGATTAGCCTGTGATATTGCCATAATGTTGCAGCAGGTCTCATAGCCCAAACCATGAAGATGTTCTATCATCTCTATAGCCGCGGGTATCTGGTGTATGTAACACGCCACGCGAACCATGTCTATAACGCTCTCGGACTTAGGAAGAAAATCCTCCTTGAAGTCGCAGCGCCCAACGTCCGCCATAACGGATATTTTCATGTCAGAGATATTTTCGCCGACAATGGAGCGAATGTCCTCTTCGTCGCAGAATTTCCATTTTCCGAAATCGCTCTTTTTAAACATGTTCTTGCTTGCTTTATAGCCAAATTCCATATAGTCTATTCCGCATTTTATGTTCGCTTTGTAAAGCGCGGTCACAAACTCGTCTGTAAATTCAAAATTATTGCACAGTCCGCCGTCGCGGATAGTTGCGTCAAGAACTTTTACGTCCTTTCTGACGCTCATCAGGTTACCTTTTCTGTCAGGCATTTTCTTGCACCTCTCCGTTTATATTTTTTCGGACGTTGCCTATTATCCGCAAAGTCCAAACATTATTATAACACCTTCTTCCAAAAAAATCAAGTACCGACAATTTTTTTATAAAAATCCCTTGCAATTGTCCGAAAAACATTGTATAATAAAAAGTAATTCAGACTGTATAATAAGTCAAAATTCAGGCTGTTGATAAAGCCCGAAACAATTATTAAATTAAAGAGGTGTTAATATGATCTGCCCTTCCTGTAAAAATACTGTTCCTAACGGTGCAAAGTTCTGCGAAAACTGCGGAGCGCCGATATTGTCGGAAAATGACGGTATAAAAGAACAGACAGAGCCAGAGTCTTTTGTTTACGAAGGTCCCGCCGTTATTCCCGAAAGCAATGAGCCCGAAAAACCACAAAATCCCGAGCCTGCACAAGTGACTGATGAAAACCGGTCTGTTCAGGCTTTTGCAGAGGAAAACGCCGCGGACAATGCCGCAAAGCAGTCGGTTACCGCCGTTATGGACAAGCAGGCAGAGGAAAACAACTCTGCACAGGAAACCGAATATTCCGAGCCGCAGACCGCCGAAGTCATTAAAAAGCCTAAGCAAAGGAAAAAGATGAACGTTGCGGGAACGGTGGCGATATGCATTGTGTTCGGAATACTTATTACAGCGTTTGCGGCTGTTTCGACAGCTATTTCTTCCGTCAGAAAAACGCTTGTGAGCGGGGCAATTTCCGAAACCGCAGGCGATATTGAGCTTGGAAATGTCGTAGTAGGCGACTTGAATTTAGGCTTGACCGAAGAAGGCGTATTGTCGGAGGACGCAACAATAAGCGATCTTGTAAAGGTCATGCTCGAAGACTATGAAAAGAGCATAGCAAAAGGACTTCTCGAAGTGAACAATGTCACTGTAAATGACATCAAAGACATTCCCGGAATTGACCTTGACGCCTTTGTCAGAAAGATAGACGGCGTAAACAGCGTAAACGATCTCAATATGGAAATTCTGACGAACAACTTTTCAAAGTTCAGCGATGATGAGATAAGAATAATTGTTGAGAAATATTCAAACGAAGATTTTCCAGAGCAGACATTTGAAATAGACAAAGAAAGAATAGACAGCCTTTTGAATGACGAAAATTCTTCCGTAAAAGACTATTTGTGCGATATCATAAAGGCGTATGAAGGATATCTTATCACGGGAGACGACACAGAGCCTATAAATGAAAACGATCTTAAAGCACTCGCAAAGGACAGCGTAAACTTTGTTCTCGAAGGAAAGGACGCCTCGTACATAGATGAAATAAACATGGAAATGGAAGAGGTCATAAAAGAGAACAAGAAAACGCTCAGCTCCTACAATCCTTCAAATGCGCTGCAAAGTGCGGGAAGTCTTCCTCAAATGGCGCTTTCGGTAATAACGATAATTGCGGCGGTGGTGCTTGCAGTAGGGCTTGCGGTAGTTATAGCGGTGATAACAAAGCGCATTGACGCGGCGGCGCTGACGCTGGGTATTGCGTTTACGCTGTCGGGCATTGCGGCGTTTTTCGTAAATCTTGTAACGGCAAATCTTTCGATGTTTACGGGACTTAACTATACGATAGTGAGCAAGACGCTCTCCAGACTTTTAAGCAAGACGCTTGCGGGAGATTTCACCGTTATGGGAGTAAGAGCGCTCATTATAGGAGTGGTCTTTATAGCTGTGTTTGTAGTAATGAATGTTATTAAAAAAGCGATAAAGAACAAAAAAGCAAAAGCAGTCTGACAGCACTTTGTGCTGTCAGTATACGGCGGACAGTGTACACTAAATACTTGCATATAAAAAACGGCTCGGCATTTACGCCGAGCCGTTTTTCTTTTAGATCACATTCCTATAAACAATGTAGATGTATAATAATTCATATCATCAAATATACTGCTGGAGCCGCCGAGTATATTGCTTAAAGACATTCCGCAGATACACAGACCGCCGTAGAACAATATTACCAATCCCAGCGCAATTGCCTCCCAGATAAGCATAGCGCGCGCATAATTTTTCTTTGAGGGATTTGTGTCAGCGCCGAACGCCCATATAAACAAAAGTATAATTCCGATTATGCCGAGCCCCGAAAGGAATATTGTAAGTGCCCACTGACCAACAGTCATTTCATCTGAAGGTCTGTTAATACTTCCAGAATTGAAATTCTGCGGATAATTCGGCATCTGTGAATAATTGCTGCTCTGATCGCTCTGGTTGTTCAGATTGCTCTGGTTGTTCAGGTTGCTGCTTGAAGTATCAGGCATACTTCCGCCCGTAGAAGGCTGTGATGTGATCGGCTTTTCAAGATTTACCGCTCCGCTAAGTTTAGAGCCGCACGAAGGGCAAAAATCCCCGTCTCCCTGTACGAGAGAACCGCAAGTTGGACAAAATCTTTCCATAATTTACCTCTCTTTAACTGAAATTTCCACTAAGTATAAAAACAAAGTCTTGTGGCAATGCCACACTTCCCTATCTTACACATTATAACATATCAATAAACTTTTGTCAAGGATTATTTCACATAACGTAAAAATAATGATGTTATGTTACAATAGATGTGAGACAAAAGGTATAGAAAAAGTGGTTGAGATCTGTTAAAATAAAGTTGTCACACCC
>CANRLW010000046.1 GCA_947631575.1 uncultured Clostridia bacterium | reverse complement strand
TGGTACGCCCGATGCGATTCGAACGCACGACACATAGCGTCGGAGGCTATTGCTCTATCCAGCTGAGCTACGGGCGCTCATGTTGACAAATGTCTTTTAAATTATATGAGCGGTCGTTCACCGACCCTCTTGATTCCTAAAAATTCTGGTGATCCACCCGGGATTCGAACCCGGGACACCCTGATTAAAAGCCAGGTGCTCTACCGACTGAGCTAGTGGACCGTAAATAACGCAATCAAACAGCTTAATCATTATATCATAACAAAATATTTTTGTCAATAGCTTTTTTTCAATTTTTTAAATTTTTTATTTTTTTTAATATAAGTATTGAAATAAAGATAAAAAAGTGATATACTTAAATATATATGTACAACATTCTGAAAGGGTTGTTTGTGTGGAAGTCAGCGTAGGCGATATTCTTCAGATGAAAAAAAATCACGTCTGCGGGAGCAATACTATGAAAGTTCTGCGTGTGGGAGCGGATTTCAGGCTTGAGTGTGAAAAGTGCGGGCATATTTTTATGATCGCGCGCTCAAAGTGCGAGAAAAATATAAAGTCCGTTATTCGCACAGAAAAATGACGCGTATTTTTTGCGCATCAAATCGGAGATATTATGCAGGAAAAGTTAGATATGATAATTTCGCGCTATGACGAGATAAGCGCAAAACTGTCCGACCCGAAGGTCGTTTCGGACAATAAGCTTTATACCGAGCTTATGAAAGAATATAAAAATCTCACTCCGCTTGTTGACGCTCACAAGCGCTATCAAAAGGCAGTAAACGAACGCGATGGCGCTTTAGAAGAGCTTTCGGCGGCTGGTGACGATGAAGAACTCAAAGAGCTGGCAAGAAACGTATATGAGGAAAACAAAGCTCTTGCAGAAGATTTGGCTGAAGAATTGAAAATAATGTTGCTGCCGCGTGACCCCGACGACGACAAAAGCGTTATAGTCGAAATACGCGCGGGAGCGGGCGGCGAAGAGGCTGCGCTCTTTGCAAATTCGATGTTCAGAATGTATTCGATGTACGCGGCAAAGCAGGGCTGGAAAATAGATATACTCGGCGGAAACCCGACGGAGCTCGGAGGTTATAAGGAAATTTCCTTCGGTGTTGAAGGAGAAGGCGTTTACGCAAAGCTCAAGTATGAAAGCGGAGTACACCGCGTCCAGCGCGTTCCCGAAACCGAAAGCCAGGGAAGGATACAGACTTCTACCGTTACGGTTGCTGTCTTGCCGGAGGTAGAAGAAGTCGATGTAAACATAGATCCCTCCGACTTAACCGTTCAGACCTTTCGTTCAAGCGGAGCGGGCGGTCAGCATATAAACAAGACCGAATCCGCTGTCAGGATAATTCATAATCCCACGGGTACCGTAGTCGAATGTCAGGAAGAACGCTCGCAGATGAAAAACAAGGAAAAAGCGCTTAAAATGCTCTATAGTAAACTGTATGAAACAGAGCGTATCGCCCGTGACAGCGCTATAGCGGAAGAACGCCGCGTTCAGGTCGGAACAGGCGACCGCTCCGAGCGCATACGGACATATAATTTCCCTCAGTCGAGAGTTACCGACCACAGGATAGGTCTTACTTTGTATAAGCTCGATGATATGATGAACGGTGGATGCGACGAGATATTTGACGCTCTGAGGCTTGCGGAAAAGACAGCGCTGCTTGCTAAAAGCGAGAGCAAGAATTAAAGCGGGAGGGTAAAATAATGCATACGGAAATTTTGCCTTTCTCGCAAGATAGTGTAGAAAAAGCCGCCGATATATTGAAAAGCGGCGGAATAGTCGCTATACCGACTGAAACGGTCTACGGGCTTGCGGCAAATGCACTTGATGAAACGGCTGTGAAAAGCATTTTCACCGCAAAAGGCAGACCGCAGGATAACCCGCTTATCGTTCATATAAGCAGCTTTGAGATGATAAAGCCGCTCACGACAGAGATACCCGAACTTGCGAAAAGGCTCGCGGAGCGCTTTTGGGCAGGACCACTGACGATGATATTCAATAAAACGGACATTGTTCCAAATGCAACGAGCGGCGGACTTTCGACGGTTGCCGTAAGAATGCCCGCAAATGATGCGGCAAGGGCAGTTATCGAAAAATGCGGTTTTCCGCTTGCCGCGCCGTCCGCAAATCTTTCGGGAAAACCAAGCCCGACTTCCGCACAGCACGTTTTCGAGGATATGAACGGGAAAATACCGCTTATAATCGACGGCGGTGAGTGTGCTGTCGGAGTAGAAAGCACGGTCATCTGTTTCGTAAATGACAGGATACACATTCTCCGTCCGGGCGGGATAACCGCGGAAATGCTTTCCGAATTTGCCGAGGTCGAGATTGACAGGGCAGTAGAGACCGCCCCTAAGTCAGACGAGCGCGTCATTTCTCCCGGAATGAAGTATAAGCATTATTCCCCGAAAGCAGAAGTTTTTGTCGTAAATAAAAGGGCGGGGGAATTTGTAAAATTCCGTGAAACCAGAAACAGCGAAAACGCTTGGTTTTTGTCGAGGGGAGAATACGGAGAGGGTTTTGTGGATTTCGGTGAAACCGCAGAGATACAGGCACAGAGATTGTTCGCGCTATTGAGGAAAGCCGATGAAAATGGTATTGAAAAGGTCTATGTTGAAATTCCCGACAAGAGCGGAGTAGGACTTGCCGTTTATAACAGGCTCATAAGAGCGGCGGGATTTAAGGTGGTTGACGAATAAAATGCGGGATATTCCGAATATCAGTATAACGGGACTTACGGGCATGAGCGGCGCGGGCAAATCGACCGCGGCGAAATTGTTCTCGGAGAATGGGTTTACCGTTATAGACTGCGACCTTATCGCAAGAAAGGTCGCCCAGAACAAGTCGTTTTTAAAGGAGCTTTCCGAAAGGTTCGACGAGCGGCTTTTAAATTCGGACGGAACACTTGACAGAAAAAAGACCGCCGAAGTCGTCTTTAAAGACAAGGATAAAAACAAAAAGTATTTCGGGATCATTTTCCCATATATCACTTATGTAATTCTTGACAGTCTGCGCTCTTTGACAGGAGACGTTATTATAGACGCACCCACGCTTTTTGAGGCAAAAATGGATATGCTGTGCGATAATGTTGTAAGCGTTGTGGCAAGCGAGCAGACTTGCATAAAAAGGATAGCCGCGAGAGATAACCTTAGCGAAGAACAGGCAAAATTAAGGCTTTCCGCCCAGCACGGCGAAAAGTTTTTCAGGGAAAATTCAGATTTTGTCATAGAAAACGACGGCGGAGACCTGTCCGAAAAGGTAGATAAAATAATCAGAACCATAAGAAACAGGTGATAATATAGCATACGTTAAAAAGAAAAAAAGACCTCTTATAGCCGTTCTTGCTGTTATTTTTGCGGCGGCTCTTTTAATAGGCGGTATCTGGGGGTATAATAGCATAATGAAAGCGGTCTATCCGCTGAAATATTCTGCTTATGTAGAAAAATACGCAAGAGAGAACGGCGTGGATAAATATTTCGTTTATGCCGTCATAAAGACCGAGAGCGATTTTAAGACCGACGCGCGTTCTGATGTCGGAGCGAGAGGGCTTATGCAGATAATGGAGGAAACATTCGACTGGATAAAATATAAGAAAGGCGACAGTGATACCGTTTATTATGATATGTATTCCGCAGAGAAGAATATTGAATACGGCTGCTGGCTTTTGGGATTTCTTTGCGAGGAATTTGGGGACACTGATTGTGTCGCGGCGGCATATCACGCGGGAAGAACAAACGTAAACAACTGGCTTTCGGACAGACAATTTTCCTCCGACGGAAAACATCTGGATCATATACCGATTTCGGATACAGCACATTATGTAGATAAGATAAATTTCACAATGAAAACATATCTCAGTCTGTATTCGGAAGAATAATAAACCGAACAAAATAAATGAAAGGAAGAAAATAAAAATGGCTAAAAATGAAACGGCAAAAGATCTTAAAGAAAAACTCTTTTTGCAGAGAAAAAACGCTTATCTCAGAATGAGCGAAACGGAAATAGGAAGGTGCAATAAGTTCTGCGAGGGCTATAAGGCGTTTCTCGACGAGGCAAAGACCGAGCGCGAGGCGGCGGGATTTATCGAGCGCGCGGCAAAGAAAGCCGGATTTGTCCCGTTTGACAAGAACAAGAAGTATAAAGCGGGCGACAAGGTTTATCTAGTAAACCGTGAAAAGGCGGTGATCCTCGCTGTTATAGGAAAAGAGCCTGTAGAAAACGGCGTAAATCTCGTAGCAGCGCATATCGACAGCCCGCGCCTTGATATGAAACAGAACCCCATGATAGAAAAGGACGAGGTAGCTTATTTCAAGACGCATTATTACGGCGGAATAAAAAAATACCAGTGGCCGACAGTTCCGCTGTCGCTCCACGGAGTTATAATAAAAGCAGATAATACAAAGGTCGTTGTGCGCATAGGCGAGGACGAGGGCGACCCTGTGTTCTGCGTTTCGGATCTGCTACCGCATCTTGCTGCGGCACAGATGAAACGCCCCTCGACAGAGATAGTAAAAGGTGAGGAGCTTAATCTTATAATAGGTTCTCGCCCGTTTAAGGACGACGAATCAAGCGAAAGAGTAAAGCTCAATTTGCTTATGCTCCTTAATGAAAAATACGGCATAACCGAAGAAGATTTTCTTTCGGCAGAGCTCGAGGCCGTTCCCGCGTTCAAGGCTTGCGACATAGGCTTTGACAGAAGTCTTATCGGCGGCTATGGTCAGGACGACAGGGTATGCGCATATACCGAGCTTATGGCGGTGCTCGAGGCGAAGGATTTGCGTAAAACAGCCGTCGCCATACTCACGGATAAAGAGGAAACAGGTTCCGACGGAAATACGGGACTTCGCTCGGCTTATCTCAGATATTTCATAGACGATCTTGCCGCGTCTTTTGGAAAAGAAGGCAGAGATGTGCTTTCAAATTCAAAATGCCTTTCGGCAGACGTAAACGCCGCATACGACCCGACTTTCCCCGATGTATTTGAAAAGAACAACGCGAGCGTTTTAAACGGCGGAGTATGCGTTACAAAATATACCGGTTCGCGCGGAAAAAGCGGAACAAGCGACGCATCGGCAGAATTTGTCGGAGAGGTACGCGCTATCCTTGATAAAAACAAAGTCATCTGGCAGACGGGCGAGCTGGGAAAAGTGGATATAGGCGGCGGCGGAACAGTCGCGGCTTATATAGCAAATCTGAATGTTGACACTATTGATGTGGGAGTTCCCGTTATGTCTATGCACGCGCCTTTTGAGATAACCGCAAAGACCGATGTTTACGCGGCATATAAGGCGTTTAAAGCGTTTATAAACAGCTGATCTCTTACTGACTATCTCTTGTCCTAAATCACCTTTTCGCTTAATAAACATATAGTGAATGGGGTGATGATATGGCTTTAGGGGCTAAGGCACGTGGTTTTTTCAGAAAACTCGGAACAAAGCTCATAGCTGCGGGAATGGTAGCCGTCGGTTTACTTCTCCTTATGGATCTCAGCTTTCGGGATATTATTGAGACCGTAAACGCTTATGAGTGCCACGAAATTATATCTGGGCTTATAAACCAAGCGGTCGCCGAGGAGCTGGAAAACGAGGACACCGACTACAGCAAGCTTGTGACGCTTTCTACAAACAGCGAGGGAGAGGTAATCTCCGTTGAAAGCAATGTGGTGAACATAAACAAGCTCAAAACAGGCATAACCCGCAGACTAGAGCGCGAGATAGCTCGGCTTTCGTCATACGATATTGAGATCCCCATAGGAACGCTTTTGGGAATACAACTCCTTCACGGAAAAGGATTTAATATCGGAATGACGGTAGAGCCTGTCGGAGCGGCTTCTACAACAATAATAAGCCAGTTTACCTCTGCGGGGATAAACCAGACCTTGCACAGGATAGTTATTGAAATAAGCACAGATGTTGATTCCGTGATACCGGGATATTCGACGAGAGTTCCGGTAAAGACTTCGATCATTGCCGCAGAAACGGTGATTGTCGGGAGAGTGCCCGATGCGTATACACACGTCATAGCGAGCGAAGAGATCGACGGTTATCTTAATGATTACGGAGCAACGCTGAATTAAGGGAGATGAAAAATTGGAAATAAACAAAGCGAAAAAGAGAGTGTCGGAGCTTACGGAAATTCTCGAAAAAGCAAACCACAACTATTACGACCTTGACAGTCCTACTCTCGAAGATGATGAATACGACGCTTATATGCGTGAGTTACGAGATATAGAACAGGAATACCCCGAGCTTAAAAGCGAAAATTCACCTTCTCAGAGAGTTGGCGGTTCTGCGCTCAATACGTTTGAAAAGGTAGACCACGCTGTGCAAATGGCAAGCTTGCAGGACGTTTTCAGCGAAGACGAGGTAAGAGCATTTTTCGATCGTGTGTCGGAGGCGGGAGCAGGAGAGTTTACCGTAGAGCCGAAAATAGACGGACTTTCCGTGTCGCTTGAATATGAAAACGGAAAATTTGTCAGAGGGTCAACCCGCGGCGATGGTTTTATTGGTGAAAACATTACGGCAAACCTAAAGACGATACGTTCCGTACCTCTTAAATTAACGGAAGAAATTCCGTTTCTGGAGGTACGCGGAGAGGTCTATATGCCCAAAGAGAGCTTTGGAAAGCTCTGCGAATTGCAGGAAAAGAACGGCGAGCCGTTGCCTAAAAATCCGCGCAACGCTGCTGCCGGTTCGCTTAGGCAAAAGGACAGCAGGATAACCGCCGAGCGCGGACTTGACATATTTTGCTTTAATGTCCAGCAGGTGAGGGGAATCGAATTTAAAACTCATTCCGAAAGCCTTGAATATCTAAAAAAGCAGGGGTTCAGGATAATTCCCGATTACCGCGTTTGCAAAACCGTTGATGAAATATTGTCAAGGATCTCCGAAATAGGAAAAATGCGTGTCTCACTTCCGTTTGATATTGACGGAGCGGTAGTAAAGGTAAACGATCTTGCTTTGAGAACGGAAATAGGCTCGACCGCGAAAACTCCGAAATGGGCGGTAGCTTTTAAATATCCTCCCGAAGAAAAGGAAACAACGCTTAATTCAATTGAAATAAACGTCGGAAGAACGGGCGCGCTTACTCCCGTTGCAGTCTTTGACACCGTTCAGCTTGCGGGAACATCGGTTTCTCGTGCTGTCTTGCATAATCAGGATTATATTTCCGAAAAGGATATTCGCGTTGGTGACAGGATCATTGTCAGAAAAGCGGGAGATATAATTCCCGAGGTAGTAAAAAGCGTTTCACATGCCGAAAATTCCGAGCGGTTTTTTATTCCGGACATTTGCCCCGTTTGCGGCGCCGAGGCTGTACGCGATGAAGACGACGCCGTTATAAGATGCTCAAACTTTAACTGCCCCGCGCAGATACTTCATTCTATCGAGCATTTTGCGTCAAGAAACGCAATGAACATCGACGGTCTTGGAGAATCGATAGTAGAACAGCTTTTAAATGCGGGTCTTGTTCGGACAGTCGCCGACTTGTATACGCTCGACATACAGGACCTTACTTCTCTAGAACGTTTTGGGAGAAAGTCTGCGGAAAATCTTCTTTCGGCAATTGAAGGCTCTAAACAGAACGAGCTCCCGAGACTTATATACGCTCTCGGTATAAGGGGAATAGGCGGCAGAGCAACGCTCCTATGCGAGAAATTCGGCGATATGGACGGCATTATGGCTGCAAGTGAAGAAGAGATCTCGTCTATCGACGGTTTCGGAGAAGTCCTTGCTAAATCTGTCTATACCGCAATGCGCGAGCCTCACAGAATAGAGCTTATAAATAGGCTTAAAGAGCTAGGGCTAAATATGAAATACGAAAGCAAGAAAAAATCGGACAAGCTTTCGGGACTTACTTTTGTAATAACAGGAACGCTCCCGACATTAAAACGCGATCAGGCAAAGGATCTGATAGAGCAAAACGGCGGTAAATGCAGCGGTTCTGTTTCAAAAAAGACAAATTATGTTCTCGCGGGAGAAGAGGCGGGTTCAAAGCTCACAAAGGCAAACGAGCTTGGAATTACGGTCATCACCGAAGAACAGTTTTTAAAAATGATTTAACGTGGAGGTAAAACAAATGGGAATGACAATGACACAGAAAATTCTCGCAAAAAAAGCGGGACTCGAAAGCGTTGTTGAGGGGCAGCTCATAAGGGCGAAACTCGATATGGTATTGGGCAACGACATCACAAGCCCTGTCGCTATCAACGAGTTCGAGAAAAACGGCTTTACGGGCGTTTTCGACAGAACGAAGATATCGCTTGTAATGGATCACTTTACGCCGAACAAGGATATAAAGGCGGCAAAACAGTGCCAACAGTGCCGTAATTTCGCGGATAAATACGACATTCTGAATTATTACGACGTAGGAAACGTTGGAATAGAACATGCTCTCCTGCCCGAAAAAGGACTTGTAGTAGCGGGCGACTGCGTAATAGGCGCGGACAGCCACACCTGCACATACGGAGCATTGGGCGCATTTTCTACGGGCGTAGGCTCAACCGATATGGCTGCGGGAATGGCGACTGGCGAGGCTTGGTTCAAAGTTCCGTCAGCTATCAAATTCAATCTCACGGGAAAGCTCAATAAGTGGGTAAGCGGAAAGGATGTTATCCTTCATATAATCGGAATGATAGGCGTAGACGGCGCGCTTTATAAGTCAATGGAGTTTACAGGCGAGGGACTTAAAACTCTCTCTATGGACGACAGGCTTTGCATGGCGAATATGGCGATAGAGGCGGGAGCTAAGAACGGCATTTTTGAAGTAGATGATGTTACTCTTGCTTACATAAAAGAACATTCCGACCGCACTCCCGAAATTTTCAAGGCTGACGCAGACGCAAAGTACAGCAGAGTTATTGACATTGACCTCAGCACAATAAAGCCTACGGTATCTTTCCCGCATCTTCCCGAGAATACAAAGACGATTGACGAGGCAGAAAAACTGAACATAAAGATAGATCAGGTCGTTATCGGCTCTTGCACAAACGGAAGATACAGCGATCTTGAGGCGGCGGCTAAAATCGTAAAGGGAAAGAAAGTCGCAAAGGGCGTTCGCGCTATAGTTATCCCCGCAACGCAGAAGATATATCTCGAGGCGCTTAAAAACGGTCTGCTTGAAACATTTGTTGAGGCGGGAATGGTAGTTTCCGCGCCGACCTGCGGTCCGTGCCTCGGCGGTCATATGGGCATACTTGCTCCGAATGAAAGAGCTGTTTCCACTACAAACAGAAACTTTGTCGGAAGAATGGGCGATACATCTTCGGAAGTTTATCTCGCAAGCCCCGCTGTTGCCGCGGCAAGCGCGATAAAGGGTTATATTTCGGGAGAGTTTGAATAATGGTAAAGCACGTTATTATCTGGACTTTAAAGGA
>CANRLW010000045.1 GCA_947631575.1 uncultured Clostridia bacterium | reverse complement strand
ACAACAACCGCTCCGCAGACTGCGGCGGAATTTGCCGCGCGGACGGTGTTTTCCGAAAGGTCGGCGGTTATCATGACGATTATTGATTGTTCTCCCGCATGAAGATCTTCCGTAAGAACGCCTATCTCCGGGCTTTCGGGTCCGGGAGATATCTCCGCCATTGTTTCATAGAGAAACTCGAAATCCGTCGTATTCCTCACATTTAAAGAGCCGTCTATGTCGCTGCCGCCATAATCAACGCGCGTCGTAATGCCTTCGCCTACAAACGCTCTTGTTATTGCCAAGGCGGTTTCTATTATTGTATCAATGCACAATAAAACGTCCTTTTTATCCTTGCAGCTCTCAAAGTCGCAGATAACTCTCGCTTTTCTGTCGTTTATGCTTTCATATTCCTTTATCATAAGCTCGTCGGATTTTGCGGTAAGTTTCCAGTGTACGAACTGCATAAGATCACCCTCGTGATAATCGCGGACGTGGGAAAAATCTTCTTTCTCGGAGCTTTTATTGACGGTTTTTGAAACAGTAGTGTTTCCTTCGGACCGGGTGTTTATATCTTCAAGCATAAATCTTCTGGGGAGAAAGAGCATTTGTGCCTTTTTTCCCGTTTTTTTTGAAAGGCGGATAATCCTCAGCGGGTCTACAACATATATCTTCCGTATCTCGGAAACATAATGACCTCTGTATTTATGCCTGCAATTTACGGCAAGAAACGTTTCCCCCAAGGGCTGGAGCGTGGCGAAGATCCTTCTTTCACAGAATACGCCCTTTTCTCCGTCGGGAATAAAACAAAGCAGCTCTATCGGTAAAAACGGGAAAATAAAGCGATTTTTCACTTTAATTTCAACATTGAACTTATGTTCTTTCTGCTCTATATAACTGTCGCTTTGAAATCCGACCCTTGCGCGAAAAAGCGAAACCGCCGTAAATATCGCCGCAAAGGGTATATAAGCCAAGACGGTTATCATCAATACCGCCGAAAAATTTGAACGGTATGCAATTGCGAACGCTACGCATATCACCGCAAACAATGCGTAGATTATACGATTTTTTGCCATGGCTATTTATTTATCGGCGGTGTGACCGATTTTACAACTTCTTCGAGCACTTGTTTTACCTGGATCTTTTTAAGTCTGGCCTCCTGTTTTAAAACTATCCTGTGCGAAAACACGGGCTCGATAAGCTCCGTTATATCATCGGGAACAACATAGTTTCTTCCGCAGAGATATGCAAAAGTCCTGCTTGCCTGCATCATAGCTACAGAGGCTCTCGGGCTTGCTCCCAGGGAAACAAAAGGATGTTCTCTTGTGGCGGCAGAAAGCTGCGCTATGTATTTACAAATGCTGTCCGCGACATTAACTTTTTCGGATTCTGCTATACAGCCGTACAGTTGTTCAGCCGACATTACCTGCCTTACGTTTCTGACGGGGTTTACGGAAAGCCTGTCCCGCATTATCTGAGTTTCTTCTTCTACAGTAGGATAACCCATGCTCATTCTCATCATAAAGCGGTCCATCTGCGCCTCGGGGAGCGGGAATGTGCCGACATATCCCGCGGAATTCTGCGTGGCTATGACCATAAAAGGTTCGGGCAGCAAATGAACTTCTCCGTCTACCGTAACGCGCTTTTCTTCCATTGCCTCAAGAAGAGCAGACTGCGTCTTAGGGGAAGTGCGGTTTATCTCGTCTGCAAGGAGAATGTTCGTCATAGCCAGACCCTCGCGGTATTCAAAGCGGTTTTTCTCCTTGTTGTACATCGTAAAACCCGTTATATCCGACGCCATGACGTCGGGAGTAAACTGCGCCCTTTTGAAGGAAAGCCCCGTAGCCTTTCCCAGAGCCATTGCGAGAGTAGTTTTTCCGACGCCCGGAACGTCCTCTATCAGAAGATGTCCTCTGGAAAGAAGAACATTTATGACAAGGAAGATCGCGGTGTTTTTTCCTTTTATAACTTTTCCGAGTTCTTTTGCGAGCTGTGAAAGCAGATCCTGATAATTAAACTGATATGACATAAAACAGCCTTTCCAAATTATTACAAAAATTTAAGCTAAAGCCTTAACAAATATATCTTACCATATTCTTAAAATAAAATCAACTGTTTTTTAAAAAAGGGGTTGAAAAAGTAGAAGAATGGTGATATAATAAGAGCGTTCTTTAACGAACAAAAGCTGTGGGAAATACTTTCCGGCAGATATGAATACAATGTTGTCCTTGATAACCATTGTAAAAAATACAAGGAGATTTTTTTATGCAAAAAAATGAGATTTTCAACACGGTGAATATCGTAAGGCTCGCCCTCGTCGCGGCTATTTATGTGGCAATGTCGCTGGTCATTCAGCCTTTTATCTACGGTCCTATACAGTGCAGGATATCCGAGGCGCTTGTACTTCTGTGCTTTTACAGAAAGGACTATTGCGCGTCGATGATACTCGGCTGTTTTATTGTAAACCTGTTCAGTCCGTCCGGGCTTTACGACATCATTTTTGGAACACTGGCGACGGCTGTTGCGGTGATTCCTATGTATTTCATAAAGAACATATATGTAGCGTCGCTTTTGCCTGTAGTGGCAAACGGCTTTATAGTAGGGTTTGAGCTGTTTTTATGCGGAGAACCTTTCTGGTTCAGCGTAGGCACGGTCGCTTTGGGAGAGGCAGTAGCGGTTTGCATTGTTGGGATATTGCTGTTCAAGCTCGTATTTGAAAAAAGCTCTCATCTCTTAAAACTTATAGGTAATACAAAGGTGGAGAAGAAAACCGCACTTCAGTAAACGATATTTGTCACGGCGCTGTAAAGTGACAATAATAAACAGAATATAAGAGGTAATTTGTGGCAAGTAAAATTTCTTCGCAATTAAAGGATATTGTAAAATCAAAAACATTTTCGGAAATGCTCGAAAACATTCCGTGGGTCTATATTGAGTTTCTGGCGTTTTTTCCGCTGTGGTTGTTTGTGCTGACGCCGCTTTTACAGCTTATACATGTTTTTATAAACCCGTATGCGCATTCCGTTGCATATGCTACAAAAACTTCCGCAGCTTTTATCTGCGCGGCGACGATAGGAATGGTAGGCGTTTTGCTTTATATTCTAAAGCATGTACACACATACGGAAAGCCGTCTTTAAAGAGCGTCATAAAAGAGAATATACCCATGGTGTTCTTTTTGTTTGTGATACTGATGATAATAATTTCTACGCTTATAAACGGCTTTACGAGAGCGGCTTTATACGGCGACATTTACAGGCAGGAGAGCTTTTTTGAATTTATCGGGTATTTCGCGGTATATTTTCTCTCGGCGACGATTATTTCCGACAAGAGGCTTAAAGCGGTTTTATTTTACACGCTTATTTCCGCAAGCATTCCGGTTGCGATAGTCACGATACTTGACAGCAGGTTTTTCAGGATTCCCGCGCTGGACGAATGTGCGGGGGCGTCGGGAGTATTCCACCAGTTCAACCACTACGCTTATTATCTCATTATCGTGATACTGATAAGCTCGGTTTTATTTGTAAAGGAAAAGAAACCTTGGGCGAGGGTGCTTTGTATGGCGTCGTTTTTGATAAACAACGTCATGCTGGTGATAAACAACACATTCGGGTGTTATCTTGCTTGTTTTATTGCGCTTGTGTTTGCGGCGGCGATTATCTCGATAACGGAAAAGAAGTTTAATATAATGTCGGTCGTTATGATCGTTATTTTTATAGCGATATCGGGAATTATGAGCATTTGGGAGCACACGATATTTTCAAATCTTTTCACATTTGCGGGAGATGTAGGAAATGTTATAGAAAATCCCGAAAACGCCGACAAGGCGGGCACTGGCAGGTGGACGCTCTGGACGCACACAATGGGATATATAACGGAAAAGCCGATTTTCGGGTTTGGAGTAGACGGTATAAAAGAGCGGCTGGCGCTTGAAACGCACAATGTAAACGACCGCCCGCACAACGAGTTTTTAGAATACGCGGTGTTCTTTGGTATTCCTGCGGCAGTTGCATATATCTGCGGGGTATTTTCGGTATACTTAAACGGGCTTAAAAACAGAATGAAACTTGATCTGTATGAAGTAGCGGCGCTGGCGGCGGCGTTTGCGTATCTGGTGTCGTCGGTTTTCGGGAATACGATGTACTACACCGCGCCGTTTTTGTTTATTATGCTGGGGCTTGGTAGTCATCGCGCTGTCAGTTGACAGCGCGATGACAGTATACAGTGTACAGTGTACAGTATTCAGTAATAGCGGAAAGGTTGTTTGCCGAAGATAACGCATAAAAAGAAAAAGAGGCTGGAGTTTAAACTCTAGCCTCTTGCCTCTAATAGCGTTTTCCGCAGAAGGCGGATAATGCGTCTAGCCTCTAAATGTGCATTCTCTTCACTATCTTAAACGCCAGCTCGCGCTCGGCTATAAGCGGCTTATTATGCGCGAAAAATACTATCCCGTCTACGGGCGCGGTTATCTCGCCGATAAGTTCCCCGTCATACGGGTGGTATATCTGCGCTAAAACGTCGCCCTTTGCCGTTTCTGCTCCTATCTCGCAGACTATACGGTATATCCCCGCCGAGGGGCTGCGGACGTTCATCATATCGTCCTCGTTTATCGTTATCCCCATTGACCCGCCAAGGCATTTGTACTTTATCATTCCCATTCTCGACAAAAATCTTAAGACCGAGGATACCCCGACATTCGCCGATTCTTCGTCAATCTGCTCTTTGGTTTCCGTGTATACCGAAAACGCGCTCGTTCCCGAAAGCTGAAGATTATAATTAAGCGTCGTCCTGTCAAGCGGCAGGGGATTTCTCAGTATAACAAACGGAAGTCCGAAAAGATTTGCAAGAGAGGTGTTTTCCTTTCCCGTTTCCATCATTCTGACATGCGGCACAAACAGCCCCGAAATGTAAAACGACGCAAACTGAACGCAATATTTATAATTCTTTATCTCACGGAAAACCCCCGCGGCAATGCGCTCGGTCGTTTCTCCGTTTTCATCTCCCGGAAACATACGGTTTATGTCCGTATTGTCAAGACACCAGAAACGGCGGTTTGCGTTTATGCCGTAGTTATTTACACAGGGGATTATCAAAATCTCCTTGTCGTGGGCAATATCGCCCTGCTTTTCAAGCCTTGAGAGTATCTTCACAAGCTTTCCGCACATATATAGCTGCTGAATTTCATCTCCGCGGAGCGCGCCGATTATACAGCAGCTTTTTTCGCCCTTTCCGAATCGGTAGCCCTTTACGCAGAAGTCGCCGCGGTATAATCCCGTAAGGCTGTATATTATCTCTTCTTTCAATGACTTCACATTCTTTCCGAAAAAATCAGAGTTCTTACAAAACTTTTATTTTGACTGAACAACGTAATATCCGTCCGCTCTTACTCCGTCTATAGCGTTTATAAAATCGGAAAAGCGCGAATATCCGTAGTCCGTAAAATCAAAGCCCTCAAACTTCTTTTTTATCTGCGTTGACAGTGATTTTATACTGGGTTTTCCGCTTTTAGCGACAAAGTCACGGACAAACTGTTCTATTTCTTCCGTGCGCGTCAGGAATGCATCTTCTATGCGGATATAATTTCCGTCTATATCTATCCCCGCAACGGCGGTTACAAGCTGTTTCAGAGTAATTGCGCCGATATCCTTCAGATAATTATCGCCGTATTTCTTTCTTAAAATCTTTCCCAAAACAGGCAGAGAAATGCTGTTTCCGTGGCTTACGGTCTGAATCTGAATTTCGCGTTTTACGGTATTCAGATCCGCTTTTTCCGAAGTGTCCTTCTTATCGCCCTTCTTCTCGGTTTTCTTTTCGGGCTTTGCGATCTGCTTTTCTTCCTGCTTGCTGTCGGCAACGCTTTCCGAAAGCGCGACGGAAGTATTCGTCCTGCAAACTGCGCTCTGCTTGTCAAGGAATTTCGCAAAAGTTTTCGCTCCGAACCGTGTATAATCCACTTTGCCGAAAGAGCTTTCGACCTGCCTTTCTACAGCCGAGAGATTTTCCGAGCCGCTTTTAACGGTTTTAAGATATGTTACGATAATATCCGTTATCTCGCTTTCATCGGGCAGTCTTGCCTCGGCAAGAGCGGGCTTTATATCGGGTTTCTGCTCCTGTTTAATTTCGGGCTTTTGTTCTTGCTTTTGTTCAATTTTCTGCTCGGACTTCTGCTCTTGTTTTGGTTCGGGCTTTTTAACGGGTTTCGGAGCATTTTCCGCAAGATAAACGGCAGTACTCTTGCGGAAAAGCGCGCTTTGCTTATCAATGAACTTTGCGAAACGCTTTGAGCCGAACCGCGAATAATCTATTTTTCCGAGCGTCGCGGTCACATATTGTTCAACCTTTGAGATGTCCTCGTGTCCGCCGTCCTTACGCTTTAAGTAGCCAACAATAACTTCCGTTATCTCGCGGTCTGTCGGAAGGTTTTCATTCTGCTTTATCGGCTTTTTCGGGGAATTTTTAAGCGTTACAAATGTGTTGTTTCTGCGGAGCTCCGGGAAACTGTCTATAAAGTTTGAAAAACGATTAAAGCCTATAGTGTCATAGTTTATGCTGCCGTATTTCGACGTAAGAAACGCCTGTATTTTCAAAAGGTCAAGCCTTCCGTCGTCGTTTTCCGCGACATAATCAAGAACGGCTTTTCTGAGCGTCTTTTCATCATAGGTCATCGCCTGCTCGAACACCTGATTCAGATATATAAACTTATGGCAGCTCGATGTAAACGGAAGTGGAGTCTTGACCTCGCCTATACCGACGACAAACTTTCCCGCCTCGCGCAGCCTTATGGCAAGGCGCGTGAAATCGCTGTCGCTTGTAACAAGCACAAATCCCTCTACATTTCCCGTATAGAGGATATCCATAGCGTCGATTATCATGGAAAAGTCCGTGGCGTTTTTGCCCGTGATATACGCCGTCTGCTGTACAGGCATAATAGAATTATTGAGCGCGGGATAGTGCCAGCCGTTCGAGCCTTTTTCCCAGTCGCCGTAAATGCGCTTGTAGGTAAGCTCGCCGAACTTTGCCGCCTCGGAAAGGATAAACGGCGCGTATTTTGCCGAAACGTTGTCGCTGTCTATCAAAAGCGCGAGCCTTTTCTGTTCTGTCATAATTTCTCCTCAGATCGCTACCGGTATCTTTTCCGTAAACTCATGATATTTATAATCTTCAGCAGTAAAGCTGGTCTTTGTAAATTTATAGAAATCCGTTATATCCTCGACTTTCATTTTCGGCGCGGGATAGGGCTTTTTTTCTATAAGACGCTTTACGGTTTCAATATGCCTGTCGTATATATGCGCGTCGGCTATGACATGCACAAGCTCTCCGGGTTCAAGCCCGCTCGCCTTTGCAAGCATTATCACAAGCGCGGAATACTGACACACGTTCCAGTTAGAGGCGGTCAGCATATCCTGTGAGCGCTGGTTTAAAATGGCGTTGAGCCTGCCTTTTGCCACATTCAGCGTGAGCGAATATGCGCACGGCGCAAGAGCCATTTCGTGGAGATCTTCGGGAATGAACATAGTGAGCAGTATCCTTCTTGACGCGGGATTATGCTTTAAGTCGTAAAGCGCTTTATCGACCTGATCCATTTCCCCTTCGGGATATTTATGCTTTACGCTCATCTGATAGCCGTAGGCTTTTCCGATAGTTCCGTTTTTATCAGCCCACGCGTCCCAAATACTTGTGGAAAGTTCGTTTACGTTGTTTGACTTTTTCTGATAGATCCACAAAATTTCTTCTATCGCCGAGCGGTAGAACGTTCTGCGAAGGGTCAGCAGAGGAAATTCTTCGGAAAGGTCATAGCGGTTTACAAGCGCAAAGCGCTTTATGGTATGCGCGGGAGTTCCGTCCTCCCAGTGCGGACGGACGGGATATTCCTCGTCCGAAACGCCGTTTTCAATTATATCGCGGCAGTTTTGTATAAAGATCTCATCGGCTCTGCTCATGGTATCTCCATTCTATAAATCACTTACGGTCGGTCTGATGCTCATTATTGTTCGCTTAAAATAAACATATCATATATGACCTGTATCGCCTTTTCAAAATCAGCCTCGTTTATTGCAACGATAATATTAAGCTCGGACGACCCCTGGTCTATCATACGAATGTTTATGTCCGCATGCGAAAGCGCGGCAAATACGCGGGTAGCTATTCCTTTTACGGACTTCATTCCGCGTCCGACTACCGCGATAAGCGCAAGCCCGTCTATAATTTCAAAATGGTCGGGGCGCACCGTTTCGCGTATTCTCTCGGACAATTTCTCGCGCTGTCCGTCAAGCTCCTTTGAGTTTACAACAACGCTTACGGTATCAATTCCCGTGGGGATATGCTCGGGGAATATCTCGTGATTTTCAAGCACCTGCAAAAGCCTTCTCATAAAGCCCTTGCTTGTGTTCATTCTGTCTTTTTCAATTGAGATAGCGGAAAAGTCCTTTTTGCCCGCTATGCCCGTGATGACGTACTTTGAGGGGATATTCTCGGCGGAAGGAACAATGAGCGTTCCTTTATCCTCGGGAGCGTTTGTGTTTTTGATATTTATCGGGATATTCGCACTTCTTACGGGGAAAATAGCGTCCTCATGCAGAACGCCCGCTCCCATATAAGAAAGCTCGCGAAGTTCGGAATAGGTTATTACTTCTATGCCCTTGGGGTCTTTTACTATCCTCGGGTCTGCGACAAGAAATCCTGAAACGTCGGTCCAGTTTTCATAAAGCGACGCATTTGCGGCTTTTGCAACGACAGAACCCGTAAAGTCCGAGCCGCCGCGCGAAAACGTTTTTATCGAGCCGTCGGGCATTGCTCCGTAAAATCCGGGAATTACCGCGCGCGGCGTTCTGTCAAGAATTGCGCCGAGGCAGGCGTTTGTAACGTCCGCGTCAAATTTCCCGTCACGGTCAAAGAAAATGCCCCTTGCCGCGTCTACAAACTCGTATCCCAAATAATTCGCGAGGATTATGCCGTTTAAATATTCCCCGCGCGAGGCGGCATAATCGCGGTTTGTGCCGTTTCTGAACTCCGTTCCTATCTTTACATATTCGTCCTCGAGCGAAAGAGAAAGACCGAGGTCGGCTATTATTCCGTCATAGCGCTCTCTAATCGGCGCGAAAGCCTTTGCAAAATCCTCACCCGAAACGACCATTTCATAACAGCGGTATAAGAGGTCGGTGACCTTAGTGTCGTCCTTAAAGCGCTTTCCCGGCGCGCTCGGAACGACATAACAGCGCTCGCTGTCGGCGTGTATTATGTCCGCAACCTTTCTGAACTGTTTTGCGTCAGCCAGCGAGCTGCCGCCGAATTTTACAACCTTGCTCATAACATTATCTCCTTAATAATATATTTATATATAAAAACATTATATTTTATTATAGCATATTCTGTGCGAAATTTCAATATGTATTTTGGAAAACTGACAGCATAAAAGTGTTATGTTACAATAGATGTGAGACAAAAGGTATAGAAAAAGTGGTTGAGATCTGTTAAAATAAAGTCGTCACACCCAAAATAACAGAAAGGAACTCAACCACTATGGAATATTATAACACAAAAAAGCGGTATTGTCCACATCT
>CANRLW010000044.1 GCA_947631575.1 uncultured Clostridia bacterium | reverse complement strand
GATGGGGCTTTATATACAGTCTGAGAATATTGCGCCCGACGGAAACGACAGCGAGTGAGGTAGAAATTGAATTATACTGAATTAAAAAAGCAGGCTCTTGAAAGCTATTTTTCAAAAGCCAACGATATGCAGAAAACGGCTATTTTCCGCATAAAAGGTCCGCAGCTTATTATTGCGGGCGCGGGCAGCGGAAAAACGTCCGTTCTTGTAAACAGGATCGCGAACATGACGCGTTTTGGAAACGCCTACCATGACGAAGAAGAACGCAAGCTGAGCGCAAAGGAAAAGCGCTTTCTGGAGAAATTTCCCGACATGGAGAAAACTCCCGAAAACGCAAAAAATCTCGCGGAAATAATAGCCGTCGAGCCGGTCGCGCCGTGGAATATCCTCGCCATAACCTTTACGAACAAAGCCGCTGGAGAGCTCCGCGAAAGGCTCTCGCAGATGCTCGGAGAGGACGCGGGCAGAATAAACGCCTCAACGTTCCATTCGGCGTGCGTCAGGATATTGCGCAGGGAAATAGAAAAGCTCGGATATCATTCGGGCTTTACTATCTATGACGACGACGATTCAAAGCGGCTGATAAAGAACATTCTGAAAGACCTTAATGTTGACGAAAAGACCTTCCCGCCAAAGTCGGTGAAAAACAGGATATCTTCCCTCAAAGATAGGCTCATTTCCGCGGAGGACTATGCGGAGGACTATCTTGACGGCAATGATTTCCTTGAAAAGCTCACAGCTAAAGTTTATCTGTCATATCAGAAAGCGCTTGTCGGCGCGAACGCCGTTGATTTTGACGACATTATTTTTCTGACGGTAAGGCTGTTTCAGGAATTTCCCGATGTTCTAGAACATTATCGCAACTTGTACAAGTATATAATGGTCGACGAGTATCAGGATACGAACGTAGCGCAGTATAAGCTTGTGTCATTGCTTGCGGGGGAAAACGGAAACCTCTGTGTTGTCGGCGACGACGACCAGTCAATTTACAGTTTCAGAGGCGCGACAATTGAAAATATCCTCAATTTTGAAAAGCAGTACAAGGGCTGCGCGGTCGTAAGGCTGGAGCAGAACTATCGCTCGACCGAAACGATATTGAACGCCGCAAACGCCGTTATTGCGCACAATGCCCGCAGGAAAAACAAAAAGCTCTGGAGCGAGCTTGGCGAGGGAGATAAGATCCACATCGTAAAATTCCCGAGCGAGCAGAGCGAGGCAAAAGGCATTGCCGACATAATCGCCGAGGAAGTCGCAAAGGGCGCGAAATATTCCGACTTTGCACTTTTATACCGCACAAACGCGCTTTCAAGGAGCGTAGAAACCGCGCTTTCAAGGCAGAAGATACCGTATAAAATGGTCGGCGGTCTGCGCTTTTACGACAGAAAAGAAATAAAGGACATTTTGTCATATCTTGCGCTTTTAAATAATCCCTACGACGCTGTAAGGTTCAGGAGAGTAATAAACGAGCCTAAGCGCGGTATAGGCGACGCGACTGTAGAAGAAATAATCCGCATTTCCGCGGGGCTTGATATTGACCCTATAGAAGTGTGCAGAAATGCGGCGCAGTATGAAACGCTCTCGCGAAAGGCAAACCCGCTGAAAGCGGCGGCAAATCTTTTCGACGAGCTAGACGAGCTTGCGGACACGCTCCCGCTCGACGAGCTTATAGACGCAGTCGCGGAGAAAACGGGCTATTCGGCTATGCTTAAAACGCAGGGCGACGAGGGAATGGCGCGGCTGGAAAATATTGCCGAGCTTAAATCAAACGCCGTTCAGCTAATGCAGGACGACCCGAACGCCTCTCTCCCCGATTTTCTCGAACAGACGGCGCTTGTCGCGGACATAGACGGCTATGACGGCGAAAGCGACCGCGTTTCGCTTATGACAATGCACAGCGCAAAGGGACTTGAATTTCCCGTTGTGTTTATAGTTGCGGCGGAGGACAATGTTTTCCCGTCGATGATGACCTTGAACGACCCCGGCGAAATGGAAGAAGAACGCAGGCTCGCGTATGTCGCGATAACCCGCGCGAAGAAAGAGTTGTACATAACTCACACGGCGTACAGAATGTTATACGGGCGCACCTCGGCAAACAAGCTCTCAACTTTTGTAAGGGAAATCCCCGGAATATTCGTCGAGGAAAGAGAAGAGGGCGCGGCGTTTATGAGGGCGTCCGCAATTCAAAAGCCACTTCCTCACAGCTTTTTAAAGGAGCAGTCGGAAAAGCTGAAAAACCCCATGGCTCAGGGCTCTTCGGATAATTTCGAGGTCGGCGACAGGGTAAGGCACGTAAAGTTTAAAGACGGCGTTGTAATTAAGATCCAGCAAATGGGAAACGACGCAATGATAACCGTAAACTTCGACGACTTCGGCGTTAAATCCGTAATGAGAAACTTCGCGAAAATGGAAAAGCTTTAATCAAAAGTTTTTGCATTAGAAATACGTGTTGGCAGTATACTGTACACTCTACACTGTCAACTGTCAACAGGGGTGCGGGGGCAAAGCCCCCGAGGCGGGTCGCAGGGCGCGCCGGCGCCCCGAATCTCCCCCTTCCCCTTCGGGGAAGGGGGCAGGGGGATAGGGCGAACGAGCGTTATTTAGAAAAACAACTTTTGAAAAAAATAAGCTTTCGGAGTTTAAATTCTAACCTCTAACCTCTTACCTCTAACCTCTAGAAGGATAGGGCGAGATAACGTTATTAAGAGAAACAACTTTTAAAAAGGACAACAAATAGGCATTATACAAAATAAAAGAGCGCTCAAGCGCTCTTTTTTATTTCTCCGTGTGATATTTTTTCAGACAGTCTACAAGGTTGAAAACCGCCTGTTGTTCTTCTTTGGTTAGGTCGGTTATGTTTACAACAACTTGTTCGGGGCTTTTCAGCATACTGTCAACGGTCGTGTTGAATATCTTCGACATTTCAATGACGTGCTTTAGCTGCGGAATAGACAAGCCCATTTCCCACGAGTTCACCGCGCTGCGCGTTACGCCAAGTCGCTTGGCAAGCTCGGCTTGGGTCATTCGTGCCTGCCACCTGAGTTCCGCGATACGTTCGCATAATTCATATAAAATTGTCATAAAAATAACTCCTTTTTGATATCTATTATATCTTTTATGACAAGAATTTATCTGACATAATTGACACTAATATTATACAAATGATAAAAATATTATCTTTCAAGATATAAATACTTGACAAATCAAAAAATGAGTGCTATAATATGCTTGAAAAGTTCTTAAAGGAACAAAAAAGGCGAAAGCCAAAATAATTATGGAGGAAACAAAAATGAAGGTAAGAAAACTCAGCGCAATTCTCTTGGCAGGCGCGCTTATGGCGTCGCCCGCAATTATGTCAACGGCAATGGCTGAAAGCTCGCAGACGGTAGAAAAGGACGAAAAAGGAAATGTTATAGACCCCAGCGGAAACCTTTATATTTATCAGACAGAAGTAGAAGGTGTCACAGAAAAGGGAAAGCAGGCTACGGAAATAGTTATTCCCGAAGGCGTGACGGATATATATGACGAGCCGGATTTGAAAGCATTTGGTGGATGTTCAAAGCTTGAAAAAGTGGTTGTTCCGGCAAGCTTAGAAAGATTTCATAGAGGTTATTTGAGCTTTTTATATGACTTTGAAGATAATCGCGTACTTAAAAACATAACTGTTTCGGAAAATAATAAGGCTTTATCTTCTGTTGACGGAGTGTTGTTCAACAAGGATAAAACCGAGCTGCTTTTTTATCCATTTGGTAGACAGGAGTCATCATATATTATTCCCGATGGTGTAACTTCGATCGCCTCAGGGGCTTTTGAATACTGTGAAAATCTTACAAGCGTTAAAATTCCTAATAGCGTAACTGTTTTGGAGTATGCTGCATTTTGTGGCTGTGAAAGCCTTACGAGCGTTATAATTCCCCAGGGAGTTGAAAAACTTGAAAGCAGCGTTTTTTCCGGCTGTAAAAGCCTTACGAGCGTAGTAATTCCCAAAAGCGCAGTCAGATTCCAGGATGATTATATGCATTATTATTTATTTAACGGCACGGCTCTGACCGATATATATTATGAAGGCACTGAAGAAGAGTGGAATGAGATCAGCAGCCAGATAACAGGAATAGAAGATGTAAAGGTACATTTCGGTTATGTCTATGCCTCCGAGTTCACCGATTCGGCTACCGGTATCGAGGCGTCGGCAGACGGCGGCGTGATTGAAGACGGCGCAAAGCTAACCGTTACTGTTGTTTCCGACAAGACCGACGCAAAGAGCAGCACCTTTGAGATCTCCTTTGTAAAGGACGGAAAAGAGATCGAGCCTAAGGGCACTGTAACGATAAAGATCCCCGTTCCCGCGGCAATGAAAGGCGCAACCGTTTATGTTTACCGTATAGAAGAGGACGGTACATATACGGACATGAACGCAACTGTCGAGGGCGATTATGCGGTATTTGAGGCTGACCATTTCAGCGAGTATGTAATTACCACCGAAAAGCAAGGCGACAAGCCCGCTGACAGCACTACCGACAGCACCACGGATAGCACTACCGACAGCACTACCGACAGCACTACTGACAGCACCACAGATAGCACCACCGACAGCAACTCCAGCGGCAGCGGCACAACTACCCCCGACACCGGCGTTGCAGGTCTTTCGCTTACGCTCGGCGTTGTTGCTCTCGCAGGCGCAGCAGTTGTAATTTCCAGAAAGAAACACTGATAACTTCTGAAATTTTCATATTACCTTTCCTAAAACGCAAAAAGGCACACCCAAACGAAAGTTTGGGTGTTGTCTTTTAATTTGTATTATAGACTGACAAGAAGGCGAAAGGAAAGCGTTTTCACGCTCTACTGTTCATTTATTTTCAAGGTGGTTTCCCGCTCAAAACCTCTTTTAGGATTGCCTTTTCAAAGCACGGCTTTGAAAAGGCAATGCGGGGAAAACTCTTGTTTTCCCCGCACCCTTTAGCGCTAGCTGACGCGATTGCGGGGACTCCGTCCCCGCGCCCCTGCCAGAGGGGAAAAATTTTTTGTAAAAAATTTTTCCCCTCTGGACTCCCTTTTCAAAAAACTTTAATGCGCCCGCCCGTTAGGTGGCTTGGATATTAAACGTTGTTCGCCGCTCAGAACAAATTCTAACCTCTAACTTCTAACCTCTAACCTCTAAAAGGGCACATAAAAGTTTTGGGAGGGGTTCAAGGGGGACCCTTTTTCAAAAGGGTCCCCCTTGTAAATCTCATTTGTTCTTCTTATATATCGCCAGCAGACCTTTGAAAATCAGCTCATCGTCAAGTACAAAGTCCGCTTTGCAGAGCGGTTTTATCACGCTCGAAAAGCCGCCCGTTGCGACAACGGTGCATTTCTCCCCAAGCTCCTTTTCAAAGCTCTCGATCATGCCGTCTATCATAAACGCGTTTCCGTAGAGCAATCCCGACCGCATACAATCCCCCGTGTTCTTCCCGATAACGTGAGGTATCGGCTCGCTTGAAACGCCTATCAGCGGCAGAGCGGCGGTCTTATCCGCGAGCGCCTCTGCGGAGATCTTTACCCCCGGCGCTATTATTCCTCCGACAAACGCCCCGCTCTTATCAATGGCAAGAACTTTCGTAGCCGTCCCCATATCAATAACTATCGCAGGCAGCGGGTAGTTTTCCTTTGCCCCTACCGCGACAGCTGCCAAGTCCGCGCCGAGCGACGCAGGCTCGTCGATTTTTATATTAAGTCCTGTCTTTAATCCCGGTCCTACTGTCAGCACCTTACACCCGCATATCTTTTCAACAGCAGGCTTTATCTGCACCGTCACCGGCGGCACTACCGACGACAGCGCCGCACCCGAAATTTCCTCCGCCTTTATCCCGTAAAGCCTCAGAATATCCGCTAAAAGTATGGCGTATTCGTCCTCCATTCGCAAACGGTCGGTCGCTATCCTCGACTGAAACTTCGGCTCGTCGTTTTCGTCAAATCCGCAGAAAACAATGTTTGTGTTTCCAACGTCAATTGTCAGTATCATGTCTTGTTACCTCGTTTTTTCAAAACTATTCCGGTTTTTATTGATTATATCATTTTTGCGGTTGCATTGTCAAGGCGTTTTTTTAAAAATTCATTATTATTTTGAAAAACCTCTTGACAAAAGAATATAATTAAGGTATAATAATTAAATGCCGACACCTTTTACAGCATTGTCAGACTGTAGATAAAGCCCCATCTACGTCGTCAGCAGCGCTGCGGCAGGCACAAAGCCTAGCCGCAGCACTCCTTCAGCGTTGTACGCGTAAGCGTTCAATGCGGTATATGGGACTTTCTCTACAGTCTGACGTAGGACATTTTACACCGTCTGGTTTAATAAATTTTCAACAGTCAAAAAATGGTAATTCCGTCAAATTGACGATAATAATTAAATGCCTATATAAGTGAGGAGGAAAATGAAATGAAAAGAACATACCAGCCCAAAAAGCTCCAGAGAAAGCATGAACACGGCTTTATGAAGAGAATGGCTACAAAGAACGGAAGAAAAGTTCTTTCGCGCCGCCGTGCAAAAGGCAGAAAAAGACTCAGCCACTAATTTAATTGATGCACGAGCTTAAAAAAAGATACGTTGTTATCAAAAGCGCCCGCGATTTCAGCTTTTTGTTCAAGAAAGGCGAAAGCGTCGTGACCTACGGGTTTGTTTGCTATATCCGCCCGAGAAGGGCGGGGAAGAACAGGCTCGGAATTGTCACGGGAAAAAAGGTTGGAAACGCGGTCAAGAGAAATCGGGCGAGGCGGATAATCAGAGAATCGTTCCGCCTTTTAGACCCGATAATTCGTGAAAGCACCCAAAGGCGTTTTGATTTTGTTTTTGTGGCAAGATCAAAGACCCCGTCGCTCGGATCGGGGCAGCTGTTGGGGCTTATGAAAAAGAATGTTTTGCCGAAAACGCTGCAACTATAATGAAGTATATTCTTTTGGGAATTATAAAGCTGTACAGGCTGACGCTTTCAAAGATCCTGCCGCCGTGCTGCCGCTTTTATCCGACTTGTTCCGAATACGGGCTTATTGCCGTTCGGCGGTTTGGTGCGGTAAAGGGCGGTTATTTGACATTATGGAGAATTTTGAGGTGCAACCCCTTTGGAAAGTGCGGCTATGATCCCGTGCCGAAAAAATTTACCCTCAGACCCGAAAAATACACCGTGGCATCACGCGGCTGGGACGACTGGGAACAACTGTACTCGGATATGACCGACGGTTCGGGAATTTGAACTGCCGCTAAGGCAATTATTCTTTAAAAATGTGGAACGCCTTGAAAGGACGTGGACGTTATTCAATTTTTGTATAGTATTATAGGCACGCCGCTGGGATATGTGCTGTATTTTATCTACCATTTTATTACAAAGAACGTAGGCTTGGACATAATCCTTTTTACGTTCATCATAAAGGGCGCAATGATACCCCTTTATATCAAACAGCAGAAATCCATGGCGGTTTCGGCGGCTTTTGCCCCGAAGATAAAAGAGATCCAGACAAAATACGCCAATAACAGCGAAAGGCAGCAGCAGGAGCTTATGAAACTCCAGCAGCAGGGCTATAAGCCGACCGCGGGCTGTCTGCCAATGATTTTGTCGTTTGTGATACTTTTCGGCGTCATTGACGTTGTTTACAAGCCGCTGACGCATATTGTCCATGCAACGAGCGAGGAAATAAACGCGTTTGTTGAAGAATCGTACAATGTCGAGATGTCGTCGATATTCGCGGAGGAATGTGCAAAGACTGACGCTGAAATAGCAAAGCTTGACGAAAACGCGCTTAAAAGACATAACAACATTGTAAACGACGCGAAGAAGATACTTGCATTTTACAATGAAAACTGCCTCAAAGACGGCGAAGAGCAAAAGACCTTTGAGGATATGCAAAAACTCGATACCGACACCGTAAAGATGTTTAAAACGGCTGTCCGCGAGATCATCGCAAAGGAATACGCCGCAAACAACAGCAGCACCGCTCTTTCCGACGCGGATATATACAAGATAACCGACGCCGAGCGCTCTGAAATGGACAAACTTGTTGACCCGGCAAAAGAGCAATACAGGCTCGAACATTCGTTCAGCGATGAAACGATAAACGCGTTTAATACCCTTCAGATGCATTATGGTCAATACAGAGCCCAGGGCACGGACGCGATAGTGTTTACGGCGACCTCGTCGCTCCAGAGAGAGCTTTACGCCCTCGAATGTTTCGGAACAACGAGCGACAAGTTCACCTACAGGACCGCCTTTAGCGACGCGGCGGTACGTCCCGAGGCAAGAGCGAATTATGATGAGCTTTATGACAATCTGAACTTTGTGGGAATTCCGCTCGGACGCGTTCCGTCAGAGCATTTCGGTTTCCCGATAATACTTGTCCCGATAATTTCGTTTATACTGTCACTTCTTCAGACGTTCATTTCAAACTACAACATGAAGAAGAACAATCCCGAGGCGGCGTCAATGGGCGGCTCGATGAAGATAATGATGTATATCATGCCGTTCGTTTCGCTCTGGATAGCGTTTACAGTTCCCGCGGGAGCAGGTTTCTACTGGGCGGTAAGCTATTTGTTCGGAATATTGCAGACGCTTGTTCTTGACAAACTCTACAATCCGAGAAAGCTCAGAGAGATCGCGGCGGCGGAGCTTGCGGCAAAGGACAAGCTGATAAAAGTAAAAGCGGATAAGGAAAAACACATTTCGAGAGAAGAGGCTATCTCACAAAAAGAAGAGAATCGCAGAAAGCTTGCCGAGGCGAGAAAAGCGGACGCTCTTAAATACGGTGAGGAATATAAAGAAGACGACGATGACGACGATATCTGACAGTAATTGTCGGGTTATTTGGGTTATCCGAAAGGGGTAGAAAGTTAGAAAATGGAAAAAGAATTTACAGCCAAGACCATAGAAGAAGTAAAAAAGCTCGCCGCAAAAGAATTCGGCGTTAGCGAGGACGATATTGATTTTGACATTCTTGAACAGCCCCGCAAGACGCTTTTTGGGGGCATGAAAGGCGAGTTCCGCGTAAACGCCGTATACGAGCCGGCAGAAGAGAAAGAGCGCATTTACGAGGCGGACGAAGAGGACCTCAGAGAAGACGCGGAATATGAAAAAGCCGAAAGCGCGGACGAGCCGGAGGACGAGCAGGAAACGGAGGAAACTCTCCCCGATGATTTCGATGTAAATAAGAGCATAAAGGTCAGAACGGCTATAGAGTATCTGACGTCGGTCATGAAAGCTCTCGGAATGGACGGCTTTACCATAACGCCCGAAAAGCGCGGTGGAATGGTAGTGCTTGATATAAGCGGAGAGAAACTCGGCATTATTATCGGAAAGCGCGGAGAAACGCTTGACAGCCTACAGTATCTGACGATACTTGCGAGCAACCGTTCGGAGGAAAGTTTTTGCAGGATATCGCTTGATTGCAACGGCTATCGCGAAAAGCGCCGCGAGGCGCTCATAGCTCTTGCGAAAAAGACCTCGGCAAAGGTAATAAAGCAGGGCAGAAAGATAGCGCTTGAACCGATGAACCCCTATGAGCGCAGGATAATTCATAGCTGCGTTGCGGAGATAGAGGGCGTGTCGAGCCGTTCGACGGGCAGCGAGCCTTATAGAAAGGTAGTAATTTACGCTGACAGACCGAAGTTTGACAATCGCAGACGCGGCGACGGCAGAAAACGCAATTATCACCGTTCGGACAATTATTCGGGCGGTTATGACCATAAGCGCACGGATACTGCCGAAGAAAGCAGAGTCGAGTTTTCAAAGGAAACGGTAGACACAGAGAAGAACGCGACGCTGTATGGGAAGATTGAACTTTAAAGAATAAAGAGCGCAAGGGGAAAAACCTTTTGAAAAAGGTTTTTCCCCTTGACCCTTTTTCCAAAACTTTTATGTGCCGCCG
>CANRLW010000043.1 GCA_947631575.1 uncultured Clostridia bacterium | reverse complement strand
GTATCGCATCTTTCAAAAAACGGCAGTTTAACTGCGGCTTTACCGATAACGACCTTAGCTTTTCTGCGCAGACCGCTTATGATGAAAGCCTTATCGGGCGGGGCTTTGCGGTAACCCGCCGCGAACATGATGATAATTACAACGAGCACTATTGCCGCAATAACTATCGGTGCAACAAGATTTTCGGGCATAATAAACTCCTTTCAAAATACAGTGCATACAGGCTCAACCAATAAACCGACTGCACTACATATATTATACAACAAGTGACAGCTGTTGTCAATAGAGAGGTAAAATTTGTTTCGAGCGGGGAGCAACGTTTCCTTTCAAACTCCAGCTCCTGACCTCTTGCCTCAAAAGCGCTGTTTCCCTAAACAACGTTCACTCGCCCTAACCCCCTGACCCCCTTCCCCGATGGGGAAGGGGGAAGAATGCAGGGCGCTGGCGCGCCCTGCGACCCGCCCGTTTAGAGGAAAGAGGTTAGAGGTAAGAAACTGTTTTGAACGGCAAAGCGCTTTAAATTTAAAAACTACAAAACGGGCGTGCGCATTAAAGTTTTTTGAAAGGGAGTTTGAGGGAAAACTTTTTTTCAAAAAAGTTTTCCCTCAATAACGCTAAGTAAGCGCATCAGATTAAATGCCTTCGGCATTGAATCTGGGGTGCGGGGAAAACAAGAGTTTTCCCCGCATTGCCGTTTCAAAGCCGTGCTTTGAAACGGCAATCCTAAGACAAGTGTTGAGCGTGAAACCACCTAAAAAATGGATTTACAATAGAGCGGGAAAGCAAGAGGGAAAAGCCCATTTGTTGTTCTTTTCAAACGCTATTTTCTCTCAATAACGCTCACTCGCCCTGTTGACAGTTGACAGTATACAGTGTACAGTATTCAGTATTCAGTAATAGCGGAAAGGTTGTCCTTTTCAAACACTGTTTCTCTCAATAACGCTCACTCGCCCTATCCCCCTGACCCCCTTCCCCGAAGGGGAAGGGGGAAGTATGCGGGGGCTACCGCCCCCGCAGCCCCCGTTGACAGTTGACAGTATACAGTGTACAGTATTCAGTAACAGCCGAAAAACTGTCCGCTAAATATAACGCATAAAAAGGGGCTAGGGTTTGTACTCTAGCCCCTAGCCTCTAATAGCGTTTTCCGCCGTTGCGTTTTGCGTGGATAATGCGTCTAGCCTCTAGCAGGGCAGGTGCAGGGCGCGCAGCGACCTGCGACCCGCTGTTGTCAGTTGACAGTAGACGCATTATCCGCCTTCGGCGGAAAACGCTGGTACAGTATTCAGTAACAGCCGAAAAGCTGTCCGCTAAATATAACGCATAAAAAGGGGCTAGGGTTTGTACTCTAGCCCCTAGCCTCTAATAGCGTTTTCCGCCGTTGCGTTTTGCGTGGATAATGCGTCTAGCCTCTAGCAGGGCAGGTGCAGGGCGCGCAGCGACCTGCACTCTCCCCCTTCCCCTTCGGGGAAGGGGTCAGGGGGTTGGGGCGAGTGAGCGTTATTGTGCGAAATAACCTCTGAAAAGTACAGCCTTTCCGCTATTACTGACTACTGTACCCTGTCTACTGTCAACTGCCAACAGGGCGAGTGAGCGTTATTTAGAGAAAATTGCGTTTGAAAAGAACAACAAATAGAGGGTTGTACAAGTGGAGCGGAATTTGTTTGCCGCACTGGGGTTTTTCATTCTTAACGCACTTCCCCGCTCAAAACCTCTCTATAGGATTGCCTTTTCAAAGCACGGCTTTGAAAAGGCAATGCGGGGAAAACTCTTGTTTTCCCCGCGCCCCAGATTCAATGCCGAAGGCATTTAATCTGATGCGCTTAACTGGCGTTTGCGGGGACTCCGTCCCCGCGCCCCTGCCAGAGGGAAAAAATTTTTTGAAAAAAATTTTTTCCCTCTGGACTCCCTTTTCAAAAAACTTTAATGCGCCCGCTCGTTTTGTGATTTGGATTTAAGACGTTGTTCGCCGCTCGGAACAACTTTTACTGACTACTGTACACTGTACCCTGTCAACTGTCAACCCGCTGCCACAGGCAAAAAAATTCCAAATATTTTCGATTTATACAAAAATACCTATTGACGTGAGCGATTTTTTGTTATATTATATAAAGTGTATGATTGTATAAGTTTATAAGTAACAGATAGTAAACGAAATAAACCCGTTATAAGAAAAGCGAGGTCGGAATGAATATCTTAAATGAAATAATCACGCTCGATAAAAAAGCCGCCGCTTATGCCGAGTCCGAAATTAACTCCGAGAAAATGCGCTCGGAACAACTCGATGGCGATATGGCAAAAGCACGCCGCGAAAAAATTGACACTGAGCGCGAGAAAATTGCACAGCAAAGACAACAACAGTTGTCCACCCTTTCCGAAAAGCTTTCGGGCGCGGAAAAAGAACAAAACCGCCTTAAAAAAGAGGTTTCGGATATCTTTTCCGCAAATAAGGAAAAATGGAAGAACGAGATAATTTCACGGATAACGGAGGGATAATATGTCGTTCTCTTCAAACGCGGTGCTTGCCAAATCCCGCGCTGTCTACGGGCGCAGGCTGACTCATGACGATTATGCTAAATTAGCGTCAATGACAAGCGTTCCCGACGTGTGCGAGTATCTAAAGCAAACTCCGAGATACGAAAAGGCACTTTCCGACATAAATCCGAGAATGATACACCGCGGACGGCTTGAGGCACGCCTTAGACGCGCAATGTACAACGTCTTTGAGAGCTTTCATATCTTCGACAGCAAAAACAGCTATTTCAGGTTTATCGTGGCAAGGCTCGAAATTGAACAGATGATATCCGCCGTAAGCGCCGTAATTTCCAAAAGCTCGGATTATTATATAGCGGCTCTCCCCGCGTTTATAAACGAACATTCGGAAGTTGACCTTCCCGCTCTGGCGAGCGCCGAAAGCGTTTCCGAGGCGGCAAAGATCTTAGCAAAGTCGCAGTATTGCTCCGGGAAAAAGCTTAGGAAAATGCTCCGCGAGGCGGAGGCTACGGGTAAACTCAGCATTCCCGAATTTGAGAGCGCGCTGTATTCGGAATATTATTTTGACCTTTTGGAAGATATTGAAAAGGAATATCACGGGCGCGAGAAGAAGGAGTTCAAGACCGTTGTCCTGAAAACTATTGACATGGAAAACGTCGTGTCATTCTGCCGCGAGGCTAGGTTTTCGGGAATAAGCGCGCAGGAGTGCCGGGAAATGCTTGTGCCGTTTAAATACAGGCTCTCCGCAGACGAGATAGAGGAGCTTGCGAAGGAAAAGGACGTTGAAAAGATAGCGCGGTATCTGGACAAAAAAGGCTGTCACGGCGGCAATTCCATGAACATTGAACTGCTGACGGACTCGATAAATTTAAAAAGCCTTGAAAAGGCAATGCGCCTGTCGCGAAGTCCCGCTGTCGTTTATTTTGCACTGACACAGTGCCTGTCGATCGAACTTAAAAACATAAGGACGCTGATTGAAGGCGTGAGGTATGGCCTAAGCGGCGAAGAGATAATGAAGATGCTGGTGCAGTAGCAGTAATAGCCGAAAGGCGGTTCTTTTTAAACGCTATTTGTTTAAATAACGCTCATTCGCCCTAACCCCCTGACCCCCTTCCCCGAAGGGGAAGGGGGAAGTATGCAGGGCGCTGCGCGCCCTGCCCCCGCTGTTTCAGAGGTTAGACCATGGAAAAACGGACGCGAATCCCCCTTTCCATAAACGCGCATTAGACGCCAAAGGCAGAAAAAGCGCAAATCGGGCTAGTTGGTTTGGGATTGAGAAGGCGCGGGCGAACAATAGCCTTACGGCTTAAACTCTAGCCTCTTGCCTCTAATCCCTAGCCTCTAGAAGGGCGGGGTCGCAGGGCGCGCCAGCGCCGAGGCGGGGGCTGCGGGGGCGGTAGCCCCCGCCCTCTCCCCCTTCCCCTCCGGGGAAGGGGGCAGGGGGATAGGGCGAAAGAGCGTTATTAAATTAAAATAGTGTTTGAAAAGGACAGCCTTTCGGCGACTGTTACTGAATACTGTACCCTGTACACTGTTTACTGTGGTCGGCTGTCGACCACTTTTGAAAGAGAATGATGTTCAAATTTAAATACAACTATTTATAGTTGACCCACACAACCAAAGGCGGTGATATAATGGCAATAGAAAAAATGTCGCTGTGGTCTGTCGACGGCACGGAGGATAAGCTCGACATGGCTCTGGCGGCGTGCTGCGAAAGCGGGTCGTTCCAGTTTTCATCGGGCGCGAAACAGCGCACGGCTAGCGAACAAGACCCCTACAGAGAAACGCTTTCAAAGCTTATGGATCTTGTTTCAAACCTTAAACTTTCCGCAAAGAATTGCCCGTTCGACGAGGTCAGGCTTGAAACGCCCGAAGAGTTCGCAAAGTATTCGGACGAGCTTGTCGGGCGGTATGGAGAGCTGTCCGAGGCGCTGGCTGATATAAGCGGAAAGCTCGACGAGCACAAGCAGACGGACGAATATGTAAAGCACCTTATGGGGCTTGACGTTTCGTTTAAAGAGCTTTTCTCGATGAAATACGTTAAAACGCGGATAGGCAGACTTCCCGCGGACAGTGAAAAAAAGCTCGGTTATTATACGAAAAAGTGCTTTGTGTTCCAGCCGTTTGAGCGAAACGGAGAGTTTGTCTACGGGGTGTATCTTGTGCCGAATGACCTCGCGGAATTTTCCGACGAGATAATGAACGCGCTCGGCTTTGAAAGAGCAAGACTTCCCGACTATATCGAGGATAACGCCGAGGACGCGGATAAAAAGCTTGGCGGGCTTATCGCAGAGGAAGAAGAACAGAAAAAGAAGATCGAAGAGGAGCTTTCGTATTTCATTGAAAATACGGAAAAAGAGCTGCCGCCGATTATGTCAAAGCTGAAATTTAAGAGCGAGTGTTTCGAGCTTAGGCAAAAGGCAATTATCTCCGCGGGAAGATTTTCCTTTTCGGGATATGCTCCGACCGCCGAGAGCAAGCGGCTTTCCGAGCTTTTGCAGAAAGCGGGAGTAAACTGCGACGAGATACCGATAGAACACAAAAACGCCTCGGACGAAGTTCCCGTAAAGCTTAAAAACAACATCATAACGCGCCCGTTCGAGATGTTTATAAAAATGTACGGGCTGCCGTGTTACAGCGGATTTGACCCGACGCCGTATGTCGCGGTGACTTATATGCTGATGTTCGGGATAATGTTCGGAGATGTCGGACAGGGACTTCTGATATCGCTTTTGGGGCTGATACTTACAAGAGTCACGAAAAATCCCCTGCCGCCTATCATGACAAGGCTTGGGATATTCTCGGCATTGTTCGGCTGCGTTTACGGCTCGGTGTTCGGAATTGAAACGATAATAACGCCCATATACCACCGCGAAAACATCTGGCACGGGGTATGCAAGCTGCTCGGCGGTCTGGGAATACCCGAACACCCCGAAAACATCTTTCAGGCGGCAATGGTCGTGCTTATCTTCGCGCTGATAGTCGGAGCGATACTTATACTGATTTCAATTATTTTAAACACCGCAAAGAATTTCGGCAAGAAGAAAATAGGCGAGGCGCTTTTCTCGGTAAACGGCGTGTGCGGAGCGGTAGTATACGCCGCGCTGCTGGGCGGAGCGGCAGGCACGCTTTTGGGCGGGCTGAATATGTTCAGCGTTCCGTATGTTATATGCCTTATTATCCTGCCGGCGGTGTTGATATTCCTGAAAGCGCCGCTGACTTCGCTCATTGAACACAGGAAAACGGAGTTCAGCATAGCCGAGGCGTTTATTGACATCTTAGAGGGCGCAATTACGTTTTTGTCAAACACAATGAGCTATCTCAGAATAGGCGGTTTCGTCCTTTCGCACGCGGGATTTATGCTTGTTGTTTCACAGCTCGCGGGAACGGCTGACCCGAACGCGCCCGTTACGGTAGGTACGGTGATAACCTATATAATCGGAAATCTTCTGGTTATGGGAATAGAAGGTCTGCTTTCGGGAATACAAGTCCTCAGGCTTGAATTTTACGAGGTATTCAGCCGTTTCTACGACGGAAACGGAAAAGTTTTCGAGCCTGTGTCGCTTGACGTTAATTTAGAACAAATTTAATTTCGGAGGAATTTATTATGGACAAGATAATGTTTTTCGTTTTGCCGCTTATAGCCGTGGCGCTCGTTATGTCGCCCGTATTCGTTGCGCTTTACAGAAAGAGCAAGGGCAAAAAGGTAAACGCAAAGCGCGCCGTTATAACAAACATAGCCTCGTTTTTCGGAGTTTTGCTTATGACAACGCTCCTGCCCTTTACGGGAGCATTCGCAGAAACGGCTGACGCAGCCGCAAACGCCGCGGGAGCATTTACCGATTCGGGAATTAAATACCTCGCGGCAGCGCTTTCAACGGGCGTAGGCTCAATCGCCGCGGGAATAGCCGTAGGCGCGGCAGCTCCCGCAGCTATCGGAGCAATTTCCGAAAACGAAAAGGTGTTCTCAAAGGCGCTTATTTTCGTTGCGCTCGGCGAGGGCGTCGCTATCTACGGTCTGCTTATATCGATACTTATTCTGTTCGGCTGATAAACTCAGACTGTAGATAAAGCCCCATCTACGTCGTCAGAATCCCAGCGGCAGGCACAAAGCCTAGCCGCAGGAATTCTTCAGCGTTGCACGCGTAGCGTTCAATGCGGTATATGGGACTTTCTCTACAGTCTGAAACTGAAACTTTAACACGAGGATAAGTAAAATGAAGTTTTTTCTTATAAGCGACAATATTGACACGCGAATGGGAATGAGAATAGCGGGCATTGAGGGCGTTGTCGTGCATACGGCAGAGGACGTTTCAAAGGCTCTCGACGATGCGGTAAACGACAGTGAAACCGCTGTTGTGCTGATAACGGAGATATGCTCAAAGCTGTGCCATGACAAGATCTATGACATAAAATTAAATCTTCGCCGTCCGCTTATTGTCGAAATTCCCGACAGACACGGCTCAAAGGGGATAACCGAATCATTGAGCCGTTATGTAGAAGAATCTATAGGTATTAAGCTTTAAATTATTTTCTATAGGAGAATTATTTAATGGACCTTGATGAAATAAACCGCTCGAAAATGAAAATGTTTTCGGACAGCATAAACGAGCAAGCCGAAAGGGAAATAGCCCGTACTGCCGAGATAATACGCGAGCGGAAAAACGCCGCGGGCATTGAAAAAGAAGAGGCTGCCGCGCAAAACGAGCTTTCACAGCTCCGCCGCGAACAAGCCGTATTTGAACAGCGCTATAAAAAGGAAATGTCAAGGTGTGACTTTGAAACGGTAAAGGCTGTAAGGATATACAGAAAAGAGCTTGTCGAAGAGTTTTTCGGCGAGATAAAACAGGAGCTTTCGGCTTTTGCAAAGAGCGAAAAATATGCCGATTACCTGAAACGTTCGCTTGAAAAAGCGAAAACCGCTCTCGGCGAAAACTGCGTTATTATCTGCGCGCCGAAGGACGCCGAAAAGCTGAGAAAGCTCTGCAAAAACGAGGTGCGCACGGACAGCTCCATATTGCTCGGCGGGATAAGCGCGGCAGACGAGGAAAACGGCTTGTTCTGCGACTTTACGCTTGACAAGGCGCTTAGTGACGAAAAGAGCGCGTTTTCCGACAAAAAAGAATTAAGATTGTGAGCGGGTGAATTTTTTGAACACGATTTATTCAATAAACGGACCTGTCGTAAAGACCGCCTGCACAAAGGATTTTTCGATGCTCGAAATGGTGCTTGTGGGGGATAGAAGGCTTATCGGCGAGGTCATAGGGATATCCGACGAGCTTACGACCATTCAGGTCTACGAGGAAACGGCGGGGCTTAAAGTCGGAGAGCCTGTCATAGGCACGGGCGCGCCCGTCTGCGCAAACTTAGGACCGGGGATAATCTCAAACATCTTTGACGGCATTGAGCGCCCATTAAGGGACATGACAAAGCTGACGGGGGCGTTTGTGACGGAGGGCAGCGGGCTTTTCTCGCTCGACACCGAGCGGGAATTTGACGTTACTATGACCGTAAAGGTCGGCGACAAGCTTAAAGGCGGCGACATCTACTGCACCGCGCCCGAAACTCCGCTTATTACTCACAAGTGCATGATACCGCCCGATATGAGCGGCGAGGTCGTATATGCCGCAAGAAACGGGAAGTATAAGGTAAATGACATTGTACTTAAACTGAAACTCGAAAACGGCGATGTAAAAGAACTTTCGCTTGTGCAGAAGTGGGCAATAAAAAGACCGCGCCCGATAAAGAAACATCTCCGCGCGACAGTTCCGCTTATAACGGGACAGCGCGTTATCGACACCATAATTCCCATAGCAAAGGGCGGGACGGCGGCTATCCCCGGCGGATTCGGCACGGGAAAGACCATGACCCAACACCAGCTTGCAAAATGGTGCGACGCGGACATTATCGTTTATATAGGCTGCGGCGAGCGCGGAAACGAGATGACTCAGGTGCTTGAAGAATTTTCGGAGCTTACCGACCCGAAATCGGGCAGACCGCTCACCGACAGAACGGTTCTTATCGCAAACACCTCGAATATGCCCGTCGCGGCGCGCGAGGCGTCTATTTATACGGGAATAACCCTCGCCGAGTATTACCGCGACATGGGCTATCACATTGCGATAATGGCGGACTCTACTTCGCGCTGGGCGGAGGCGCTGCGCGAAATATCGGGCAGACTCGAAGAAATGCCCGCCGAAGAGGGCTTTCCAGCTTATCTCCCGTCAAGGCTCGCGGAGTTTTACGAGCGCGCGGGTTATGTCGAAACATTAAACGGCAAAGAAGGCTCTGTTACAATTATAGGCGCGGTATCTCCCCAGGGGTCGGACTTTTCCGAGCCCGTAACGCAGAACACAAAGCGCTTTGTAAGGTGTTTCTGGGCGCTGGATAAGTCGCTGGCTTATGCCCGACACTACCCCGCTATAGACTGGAACAGCAGTTATTCTGAATATGCCGAGGAGCTGGCGGATTATTTCAATTCCGTAAGTCCCGATTTTACGGAGTTAAGGCACGAGCTTTCGTATATACTCAGCGAAGAAAACAAGCTCATGGAAATAGTAAAGCTTATAGGCGCGGACGTTCTGCCCGACGACCAGAAATTGACGATCGAAACGGCAAGAATCGTGCGCGTGGGATTTTTACAGCAGAACGCCTATCACAAGGACGACACCTATGTTCCGCTTGAAAAACAAAGACTGATGATGAAAGTAATTGTCGACCTTTATAAAAAGGCGCTTTCGGCGATAAGAGCGGGAGTTCCGCTTTCGGACATAAAAGCGCTGGGGCTTTTTGATAAGGCGGTAAAGATGAAATACGATATCCCGAACGACAAGCTGTCGATGTTTGACGATTATTTCAGAGAGATAGAAGAAAAAATTGACGCTCTTTCAATTTCTTAAACGAGGTTATTATGAATGATATTCAGCATTTAGGTCTTACGGACGTAAACGGTCCGCTCATTGCGCTTGAGGGAGTAAAGGGCGCGGCATTTGACGAGATTGCAAGAATACGCCTCGAAGACGGCTCGGAGCGTATAGGGAGAGTTGTCGAGCTTGAGGGCGACAAGGTGATGTTGCAGGTCTTTGAGGGTACGCGCGGTATCTCGCTTAAAAACACGCGCACTACCTTTACGGGAAAGCCCCTCGAAATTCCGCTCTCTACCGAGATTCTCGGAAGAATTTTCAGCGGCGCGGGAAAGCCTATTGACGGGCTTGGCGACGTGTTCCCCGAAAAAATGGGGAATATAAACGGGCGGGCGTTAAATCCCGTCGCGCGGCAGTATCCGCGAAATTATATCCATACGGGAATTTCTTCCATAGACGCGCTTATGACGCTTATCAGAGGGCAAAAGCTCCCGATATTCTCCGGCTCGGGTCTTTCGCATAACAAGCTCGCCGTTCAGATAGCGCGCCAGGCGAAGATAACGGGCGAGGAAAACGCAGACTTTGCTATAGTGTTCGCGGCAATGGGCGTTCAAAACGACGTTGCGGATTATTTCCGCCGTTCGTTTGAGGATACGGGCGCAATTGAAAGAGTATGCATGTTCTTAAACCTGTCGAACGATCCTATTATTGAAAGGCTTTTAACGCCTATGTGCGCGCTGACTGCGGCGGAATATCTGGCGTTTGAAAAGAATATGCATATACTTGTAATAATGAC
>CANRLW010000042.1 GCA_947631575.1 uncultured Clostridia bacterium | reverse complement strand
GAGCGGATTACGAGGCTCGAACTCGCTACCTCCACCTTGGCAAGGTGGCGCTCTACCGGATGAGCTAAATCCGCAGGATAAGGAGCGTTTGCTCCTTATGGTGCCTCCGGTCGGAATCGAACCAACGACACGGGGATTTTCAGTCCCCTGCTCTACCAACTGAGCTACAGAGGCAAACGGGGAACTTCCGTTCCCCTTGGCGACCCGGATGAGGCTCGAACTCACGACCTCCGCCGTGACAGGGCGGCGTTCTAACCAACTGAACTACCGGGCCGGGCGACGCATTTTCTGCGTCAAAAATGGTGGAAGTTATAGGGCTCGAACCTATGACCCTCTGCTTGTAAGGCAGATGCTCTCCCAGCTGAGCTAAACTTCCACATGGTCACCAACAGGCGACTATGTTATTATACTATTTTTACCGCAAAATGTCAAGGGTTTTTTGAAAAATTTTTTTCAACTTGATTTTTTCAGCAATTTCAACATATCCTCGGCATTAAACAGATACTTTTTATTGCAAAAATGACAACAAACCTCCGTCGTCTCATGCTCGTCCGCAAGCCTTTTAAGCTCTTTCCTGCCGAGCGACAACAGTATTTGCTCCGTCTTTTCGCGCGAGCAGTCGCACTTATACGCTGCCTCCCACTCGTCGAGAATTTCCCCGCCAAGCCCCGAAAGCGCTTTCAGCGCTATTTCTTCGGGGGTAAAGCCCTGCTCCAGCATTGCCCCTATCTCCGACATATTCTGAAGGTTTTCGTCAAGTATCATCACCGACTTTTCCGAAACGGGCGGCACGACCTGCACCATATATCCTCCCGCAGCCTTGACCTTTAAATTGTCATCAAACAAAATGCCGAGCGTAAAGACCGTCGGGAGCTGTTCGCTTATCGTGTAGTATTCCGTCAGCACCCGCGCGATATTGCCCGAAGAAAGCGGTATCTGCCCGACATACGGCTCTTTAAGCCCCATGTCCTTGATAACGGTAAGCTGTCCGTCGCTCCCAACAAGGCTTTCTACGTCCTCCGCGTCAGCCTTCGAGTTTCCGACCGAGCATTTCACATTACCGCGATAGTCCGCCACCGCCGTCATAACGCCGCATGCTCCGCCGCCGTTTATTCTTATGGTCAGCCTGTCGTCCTCGTATTTCAGCATACTTCCCATAAGCGACGCAGCCGCAGCCATTCTTCCGAGAGCCGCCGTTACCGCCGCGGACGCCTCATGAAGTTTCTGAATGTCGCTTACAATGTCGAAGGCGTCAATTGCCGCGCAAAGCACGCCGCCCGTTTCCGACAATGCTCTAACAATTTTTCCCATTTCTTCACCTTTTATTCATTTATAATATGTATAGTTTGTGTACAATTTTTCGGTCAACTGACAACAGCGGGGGCTGTTGGCAGTTGACAGTAGACAATGTACAGTATTCAGTAAGAGAGGAAAGGATGTTCTTTTCAAGTGGAGTTTTCTCTAAATAACGTTTACTCGCCCTATCCCCCTGCCCCCTTCCAGAAGTTAGTTCTGAAAGGAACGCGCGTTTGACGCCAAAGGCAGAGAAAGCGCAAATCGGGCGGGTAAGTTGGTTGGAAATTGAGAAGGCGTGGGCGGGCAATTGCCTTTCCGCTATTACTGACTACTGTACCCTGTACACTGTCAACTGTCAACAGGGCGAATGTGCGTTATTGAGAGAAATAACGCCTGAAAAGAACCACGTATGGGCTATCGCACGTCATGTTCAGCAAACTGCCTTTCGGCTTTTCCTTGCGCAGTAAAACAGCTTTTCGCTCTTTTCGGTCGGCACGCCGAGCGTCAGATATTCGCACACCCTCACTACCTCAAACCCGCATTTTTGGAGAAGTTCTCTCATTTCATCATCTTCAAGCGCTATCTCGCGAAAGCTCTCGCCTTTGCGGGTATAGCTGCCGTCGGGCTCTTCCGTGAAAATATCAAGATCGATCGAAACGCCGAAGTCCTTTTCGGAAAACTCATTGAGCCAAACGCAATAGACCCCCTCGACGTCATAAACAAAAGTATTGTTGCCCAAAATCTCGCGGTGTTTGTAGACGGTGTTCGCGTCAAAGACAAAAGCGCCGCCCGTTTTCAGATTTTCGTTCACTTTCCGAAAACATTTTTCAATATCCGCTTTTTTGGGAAGATGATTTATACTGTCAAGCGTGGAAATTACCGCGTCAAATTCCTCACCAAGCCGCAGCCTTGTCATATCCTGACATACCCAGAAAATATCGGGCGCTTTAGCAACAGCCCGCGAAAGCATTTCAGCCGAGCCGTCCGCGCCGACAATGTCAAAGCCTTTGGATTTAAGCCTTGAAGTCAAATTGCCCGTGCCGCAGCCGACGTCCAGCAGGCGCTTTCCGTCCGTTAATTCCCCCAAAAGTTTCGCATAACAATCGGCTATTTCATCATACGGAACGTTTTCGGTGAGCAGGTCGTAGACCTCGGCAAAGTCCTTATAGCCGTTCACTCCTGCTCGTCCAGCCTGTCGAGAATTATGTTATACCCGCCCGCGCTCTGGTATGTAAGAGTTTTGTTCACGCGGGAAATTGTCGCGGTCGATGCGCCCGTTTCCTCGACAATTTTTGTATACACGTCACCCTTTTTCAGCATTACCGCGACCATAAGCCTGCGGGACATTGCGTCTATTTCCTGGGGAGTACATAAGTCCTCGAGAAACTTGCGAATTTCTTCCTCATTTTCAAGCTTAGCAAATGCCTTGCACAAAACGCCGAAATATTTTTCGTCAGTCATTTTCTTTTCCTCCTTTGGCGGTTTATTTTATTTTAGCACAATAAAGTAAAAAAGTCAATAACATTTGAGAAAAAACCGTCAAATGCAAAAGTAAATGCAACACAAAGCAGGAAAGTGTTGCATTTACTTTTGCATTTGACGCCATAAATTATACAGCAGATTTGCTTTCCCGCTCTAAGGTTTTTCATTCTTAAAGCTCATTCCCGCTCAAAACATCTTTGTAGGATTGCCGTATTCAAAACTTCGTTTTGAATACGGCAATGCGGGGAAAACTCTTGTTTTCCCCGCACCCTTTAGCGCTGTTTTGCCGTTATTGAGGGAAAACTTTTTTGAAAAAAAGTTTTCCCTCAAACTCCCTTTCAAAAAACTTTCGTGCCGCCGCCCATTGTGTGGTTTTGATGTCAAAAGTTGTTTGCCGCTCAAAACAGCCTCTAGCCTCTTTCTTTGAACATCAAAAAACTTTATCGCCAAAACTACCTTTGACTTCTTACCTCTTACCTCTAACATCTTACATCTAAAAGAAAAATCGCCTGCCGTCCTAAAGGAAATGGTTAAGGCAACGGCAGGCGCGGTTTATCAAATCTCAGTCACGAGGAGTTCTGCTGTTTGATATTTATCTACGATGTCAAGAAATATTTGCGATACTGCAATTGTTTTTTCTTCGGGTGATAGCGTCAATGTCTGCTTTAATATTTTATAAGAATATTCATAATTCGGATAAATATCTTTCAGCTTTTTTGAACCTGTTATTTAACCGTTATAGTCAGCCGGGCCTAACAAGGATTCAGGATCTCTTAACCATATTCTTGCTCCGGGCACATCGGCTTTTATCTCATCTCTTGCCGAACTAGAATATACCGAGAAAGTAACTCCGCTGTAATCGGGGTGAGTAAAAAATGCCCACCAGCAACTGAACTCATCATCGGGATCATCATCAATATGCCAATAATCAATTCCCGTGCGAGCTTTTAACTCCTCATAATTTAAAACAGAGAAACTGCCTTTAAACATATCGGACGTATTTATGCCGTCGATCTGAGTGCAGATGCCTTTGTCTAAGTCTACTGCATATCTCCCATAACCTTTTTCAAATGTATAAATACCCATAGATTCGACGCTGCCCTTGATCCCGTCGTATTTTACCTTCAGCTCATCAAGCGTCTTTCCAAGTCCCCATACAACATCACTGTTTATACTTAATGCCTCATCAACAGATGCTCCCGTATCAGAGGACTCATCCGTCTTTGAATTCTCCGGAGATGAATTGTTTGTTTCATTCTGAATTTCTGAAGAAGAATTTTCCGAAGTGTTTTGCTTATTATTTTCCGAGCAGCCTGTTAAAAGAATTGAAAGAATTATTGCCGCGCTTATGCTTAATAGTTTAAATTTGTTTTTCATAATACTGACCTCCGTTTCATGTATAAATTGAATGTTTTTTTGATTTTGATGATTGCTGAATGTTTTGATTTTCACCTCTTTCTTTTTTGGCTTTGTTAATGGGATTACACAGTTTTTGTTTCATCACCTCCTTGATTTTTTCGAGAAATTTGTTTCTCTGATAATATAAAGCAAATAATCAACTTTTTTGTGAGCAATATTTTAAATAATTTTTTTGCTATATCCGAATGATGAACAGCTTGTATAAATTGCGCTCACGCGCATGTTGACAGTTGACATGGTACAGTGTACGCATTATGCACGCATTATCCGCCTTCGGCGGAAAACGCTACGCGCAAAATGCTGTATTCAGTAATAGCCTGAAAGGTTGTTCTTTTTCAAACGCTATTCCCCTCAATAACCTTTACTCGCCCTATCCCCCTGCCCCCTTCCCCGATGGGGAAGGGGGGAATTTGCGTGGACTCCGTCCCCGCAGCCCCTGTCGGCAGTTGACAGGAGACAGGGTACAGTAGTCAGTAATAGCGGAAAGGTGGCTCTTTTCAGGGGTTATTTCCCTCAATAACGCACACTCGCCCCAACCCCCTGACCCCCTTCCCCGATGGGGAAGGGGGAAATTTGCGGGGACTCCGTCCCCGCACCCCTGTTGGCAGTATACAGGGGGCAGGGTACAGTAATAGCCAAAAGGCAATTGTCCGCCCGCGCCTTCTCAACTCCAAACCAACCGACGCGCCCGAATTGCGCGCTCTCTGCCTTTGGTGTCAAACGCGCGTTTAAGGAAAATGGGGGGGGGAGCGCCCACTTCTCCTCAAGAACTAACCCCTAAACGGGTGGCACACATTTAGAACAGCGGGTCGCAGGGCGCGCAGCGCCCTGCATTCTTCCCCCTTCCCCATCGGGGAAGGGGGTCAGGGGGATAGGGCGAGTAAAGGTTATTGAGGGGAATAGCGTTTGAAAAGGACAGCCTTTCGGCTGTTACTGCATACTGTACCAGCGTTTTCCGCCGAAGGCGGATAATGCGTCTACTGTCAACTGACTACAACCCCTGTTGGCAATGTCCGCATTGTCTGCCTTTAGTAAATAACCATACAACGCTGATCAGGCTTTATATACAGACTGTGATGAATTCTTCCGTTTTGTGCATTGAAAAAAATATCGTATTATGATACAATATTAAATAATTGATCGAAGTAGTTGATTATATGATTTCGAGCGCCTTGGCAATTCTTAAAAAATACAAGCAGCGAAGTGAGCTGTCAGAATTTTATAAGGAGAATAAGGCTCGTTTATACAAATTTGCATTTTCAAGGTTACATGATCGCGAATCTGCCAAAGACTCTTTACAAGAGGCTTTTTTGAATATTGTAAAATACCCGGAAATTTTTTGCTTTGGATGCTCACAAAAAAGCGTCTTATACGCTCTTAATTATTAGCAACACAATTAGTCGTATTTTATCGAAGGAGTTGATTATATGATTTCGGGCGCCTTGGCAATTCTTGAAACAGACAAGCAGCGAAGTGAACTGTCAGAATTTTATAAGGAGAATAAGTCTCGTTTATACAAATTTGCATTTTCAAGGTTATATAATCGCGAATTTGCCGAAGACGCTTTACAAGAGGCTTTTTTGAATATTGTAAAATACCCGGAAATTTTTTGCTTTGGATGCTCACAAAAAGGTGTCATATACACTCTTAATTATAAGCAACACAATCAGTCGTATGATGAAAAACCGTTATAACAGTGTAGAAGAAGAGCTGATCGAAGAAATCGAGGACGATTCACTTTCAGTTGAGGACATTGTTATCGGTAATATTTCCGCTCAACAAATTAAAGATCTGATCAACGAATTGCCCGAAGCCCGCAGACAAGCGCTTAAGCTGAAAATAGTCTACGACTTATCCTACAGACAGATCGCTGATATACTTGGAATTACTGAAGTTACCGTGAGAAAAAGAATATCCGATGCCTGCAAAATACTTAAAAATTATATTGAGGAGAATGAATCATGAATAAATCAACTTTAAAAGATATACTTGAGGAAATGTGTATCGAAGAAGCGAATGAATTTACTAATATGAAGGATGTTCCTAAACATCATTTTTCCTTACGTCACCATCGTGCAATGAAAAAGATATTATCCGTGGAAAAGCAGGAACGACGGGAATTACGACCCTTGCCTTTTACGAAAAGAGTTACTGTAATTACCCTGATAGTTTTATTGGCTTTGAACACTGTTATAACGGGCGTGGCGACAGTAAACGGTTTTATTCTCAGGGAGCATCAAGACAATACGGAGCTTATTGCCACAAATACCGACAATAGTCCGGCAAGCATAAAGACCGAGTATTTTCTTTCCGATATTCCCGATGATTATAAATTGTTTGAAAAAGATACTACTGCTGTTGATATTTACGTTCATTATAAAAACTCGCAAGGCAATAACATAATATTTCAACAAACTGTTAAAAAAGATTACACTCAATATTTTAATACAGACAGAACTCCTCTTGAAGAGGTAGATATAAACGGTCATTATGGGTTATATCTCAATTTTAAGAACGAAAATATGGAAGACGGAGTTATAGTTTGGGATAATGGTGATTATGTTATGCAAATAGAGGGCAATTTTGATAAAAATTCTCTGATAAGCTTAGCTAAAAGTGTCAAAAAATAAATTTATTAAATTAAACGGCTGTTTGCTGAATTTGACGTACAAAAGCCCATTTGTGGTTCTTGTCAAACGCTGTTTTTCTCAATAACGCTCACTCGCCCTATCCCCCTGCCCCCTTCCCCGATGGGGAAGGGTGCAGGGCGCTGCGCGCCCTGCACCTGCTCTTCTGATGTGTGCCGCCCGTTTAGGGGTTAGATTTTAAGGGAAAGCGGGACGAGCGCCCCGGCTTTCCTTAATCGCGCGTTTGACGCCAAAGGCAGAGAGCACACAAATCGGGCGGGTGAGTTAGTTTGGAGTTGAGAAGGCGCGGGCGGGCAATTGCTTTTTGGCTGTTACTGATTACTGTACCCTGTTTACTGTCAACTGACAACAGGGCGAGTGAGCGTTATTTAGAGAAAACAGCGTTTGAAAAGAACAGCCTTTCCACCCTTACTGCATACTGTATATTGTATACTGTCAACTGCCAACAGGGGTTGCGGGGGGGCGAAAGCCCCGATGCGGGTCGCGGGGCGCGCAGCGCCCCGAACTTTCCCCCTTCCCCATCGGGGAAGGGGGTCAGGGGGTTAGGGCGAGTGAGCGTTATTTAGAGAAAACAGCGTTTGAAAAGAACAGCCTTTCCACCCTTACTGCATACTGTACATTGTACACTGTCAACTGACAACAGGGCGAGTGAACGTTATTTAGAGAAATAGCTTTTTAAAGGTAAGAGATTAGAGCTTAAGCCGAACGGCAGTCCGCAAAATTTAACGCATAAAAAAAGAAAGAGGTCAGAACCAAAATTCTGACCTCTAAATGTCTGACCTTTACAAAAAAGATTTTTAAAAGTTATATCGCTTTTCAGAAAACGTTTTTTCTATTCTAAAAAGGTTGTAGTCTGAAAACAAACTAAATAATGTCCGCCGTAAGGCGGACACCGAAACTGAATACTGTACACTCTACACTGTATACTGAAAATCCCTTGCTATGCAAAGCATAGCAAGGGATTTTCACTGGTGGAGATAAGGGGATTCGAAAATCCCTCTGTGCTTTTTCCAACTTTTGGCATACTGCAACAAACCGCATAACAATGCGCTTTTCGACAAATTCTGTTTCGGCAGTTTTTAGTAACTTTTAGCGGTTTTTTGCACAAATAAAGAACAAATAAAGAACAAATTTTTAAGGCGCGGCGTGTTTCTGCATATCTTTACGTGGGTGAAAAAGTTGATACATATATCAACTCAAACAAGGGAAAGCGGAGGTTAACCCCCGCTTTTCTTGTGTTGACATTTCGCCTGAAATCTGCTATAATAGCTATAAGAAATCACCATTTTCGGAGGTAAAAATGAAACAGTACATTGTAGACGCATTCACAAATAAGCCGTTTTCGGGCAATCCTGCGGCGGTTTGCGTTATGGAAAATTGGCTTTCGGAAGACGCGATGATGAAACTTGCTATGGAAAACAATCTGTCGGAAACGGCTTTTGTCGTCAAAGAAGAAAACGGCTATCGTCTGCGTTGGTTTACGCCCGCAACGGAGGTTGAGCTGTGTGGTCACGCAACGCTTGCGGCGGCGTTTGTAATCCTCAATTTCTGTGAGCCGGACAGCAATGAGGTAAAATTCAATACACTCAGCGGCGAGCTGACAATTTGTCGAAATGAAAATCTGTACGAAATGGATTTCCCGACTTACGAGCTTAAGGAAATCCCAGTTACGGACGCAATGGAGCAGGCTTTCGGCGTGCGCCCGATAAAGGCGGTGCTGGGGCTGGATTTGGTCTGCATTTTCAGCTCCGAGGACGTTGTCAGAAATATGACGCCCGACCAGATGCTTTTGGCAGGCATTGAGGGTCGAATTCAAAACGCCACTGCACGCGGCACGGAAACCGATTGCGTGTCGCGCAGTTTCTGCCCGAAACTCGGCATTGCGGAAGACCCTGTTTGCGGCTCGGCGCATTGCCAGATTGCCGACTTTTGGGCAAAGCAACTGAATAAAAACGAAATCTATGCTTATCAGGCGTCAAAACGCGGCGGTTATCTGCATTGCAAAATGAACGGCAACCGTATCGCCATAAGCGGCGAGGCGGCTCTGGTCGCGGTTTCCGAAATTGTTGCTAAACTGTAAATTGCACAGCAAAAAGCGGAGGGAACCCCCCGCTTTTCTTGTGTTGACATTTCGCCCGAAATCTGCTATAATGTATTCAAAAGACTGGGGGAAAGAGATTATGGCGGACATTGAAAGCAAAAAGGCGGCTCGTGAATTTGCGGAGCGGTGGAAAGACAAGGGTGACGAAAAACAGGACACTCACCCGTTCTGGGAACAGCTTTTGCAGGAAGTTGTCGGTGTTGAAAACCCTACATATTTTCTGAACTATGAGAAAAGGGTGAAAATCAAGGGCGGCAACACAAAGTATATCGACATTTATGTCCCGAGCAAGCACGTTCTTATCGAGCAGAAAAGCATTGACATTGACCTTGACAAACCGCAGAAAGGTCACTTTGACCAGACGCCTTTCGAGCAGGCGAAGTATTACAACGACAACCTCAACATCAGCGAAAAAGCGCGCTGGATAATCGTTTCCAACTTCAAGGAAACCCGCATTTACGATATGGACGATATGCTTGCCGACCCTACAACGGTAATGCTTTCGGAGCTGCCCGAAAAAATCTCGGCGTTTGATATGCTCAAAGCCGAAAAAACCGACCAAATCCGTTTTGAGGAGAAAATCTCCTACCGCGCGGGAACTATCACGGGACACCTCTACGACGCGCTTATAAAGCAATACGCCGACCCCGAAAGCCCCGAAACTCTCAGCAGTTTAAATCAGCTTTGCGTGCGGCTTGTTTTCTGCCTTTATGCGGAGGACGCTGGCATTTTCGAGGACAATCAGTTTCACGATTATATCGCCGAGTTTAAGCCCGAACATATCCGCAACGCGCTCAAAGCTCTTTTCAAAATTCTCGACACTCCGGAAAAACAGCGCGACCAAGATGAAGAAAAAAATCTGCTTGCGTTCCCGTATGTAAACGGCGGTCTTTTCAAGGACGAGAGCGTCCGTATTCCGCAGTTTAACGAGGAAATCAAGACCGTGTTGCTTGACGAGGCAAGCGCGGGCATTGATTGGAGCGAAATTTCTCCGACAATTTTCGGCGCGGTTTTTGAAAGCACGCTGAACCCCGACTCGCGTCGTTCGGGCGGTATGCACTACACCTCGGTTGAGAATATTCACAAGGTGATTGACCCGCTGTTTCTGGACGATTTAAAGGCTGAACTTGAGGAAATCAAGCTCGTAAAACAGCCGAATGTCCGCAACAAAAAGCTGTCCGAATTTCAGGACAAGCTGGCGGGGCTGAAGTTTCTTGATATAATCTTGCAGAGTTTGATACAAAGCCGAGGAATAATTGAAAAGTGTGCCTTTGCGGTGTAATTTCCGCTTGCGGTGTAAAATGTGTGCCGGGTTAATAGCGGTAGATTTATTCATGATTTTGTGGTACGATTTATTAAAAGACTGAAATACCAGCCCGGTAAATCGGAATTTGATGAGGTGTAATTATGGTAAGAATTGCAACAGTAAATGATGCAGAGCAATTAAATATCTTA
>CANRLW010000041.1 GCA_947631575.1 uncultured Clostridia bacterium | reverse complement strand
TCCCTGCTCCCCGAAAACAGAAAACGCTTTGCGAAAACGCCCTTTTCGGAGCTTATCCCTATAAAGACCTCTCCCACTGGGTGTTCGGGTGAACCTCCCGTCGGTCCTGCGACGCCTGTCGTCGAAACTGCGATATCCGCGCCCGAAAGACGCCTTGCTCCCTCTGCCATTTCCTTTGCGCACTGTTCGCTGTATTCGGAGAATTTTTCGAGAGTTTCCTCTGAAACTCCTAAAATTTCGTGCTTTATCCTGTTTGAATAAGAGCATAATCCGAACTCTATAACTGCGCTGCTGCCCGAAACCGAAGTTATCTGCTCGGAGATCATTCCGCCCGTACAGCTTTCGGCAGTCGCAACTTTTATCTTTCGCTCAATGCAAAGCTCAACAAGCTGCTCATCTTCGGCGAACTTAAAACTATCCATCAGTCGAGAAACACTGTCCTTTCTCCGAATTTAAAGCGCTTTACAGTAGTTTTTTCAACCGCCTCGTCTACCATTTTATCAAAATCCGCGTTTTTCTCCGCGGCTATTATGTCGGAAAGTTTAGGTTTTGTGCGAGGGTGCTTGGGAGTAAAGACTGTGCAGCAGTCCTCATAAGGCATAATGGACGTTTCAAAAGTTCCTATCTTTCTGGAAATTTCCGTAATCTCCGTTTTGTCCATTCCTATAACGGGTCTGAATACGGGAAATTCCGCCGCCGCATTTGTACACTTCAAAGCCGCAAGCGTCTGCGAGGCGACCTGTGCAAGGCTCTCACCCGTTATTATCGCGCCGTAATCCTCGCGCTCGCAGATCTTGTTTGCAATCTTCATCATCATTCTGCGCATTATTACTGTAAAAAACTCTTCGGGACAGTTGTCGCGGAGCTTTTCCTGTATTTCCGTAAACGGAACGCAGAAAAACCGTATATCTCCACAATATTCCGTCATTTCCTCACAGAGCTTTTCGACTTTCAGCCTTGCTCTGTCCGAGGTATAAGGAGGGCTGACATAATGTATACAATCGACTATAAGTCCGCGCTTTGCCATCATATAGCCCGCAACGGGACTGTCTATCCCTCCGGAAAGCATAAGCAGAGCTTTTCCGCTTGAGCCTACGGGAAGTCCTCCCTGCCCCGGTATGCGCTTTGCGGAAAGATATGCGCCGTTGTCGCGTATCTCAAGCCTTACCGTTACTTCCGGCTCATGTACGTCAACTTTCAGATGCGGAAATCTGTCGAGCACCGCGTCGCCGAGCTTTTGCTGGATATCGGGCGATTTGAGCGGGAAAGTCTTGTCCGAGCGCTTTGCCTCAACCTTGAACGTTTTTGCTCCAGCTAATGCCCCGTCAAGATAGCCGAGGTTTTCGACCACTACGCCGAAGTCCTTTGGGAACACCGCGCACCTCTGTATAGCGCTTATGCCGAATATCTTCTTTACTTCAGCTACTGCCGCATCAATGTCAATATTCTCTTCAAGAGGCTCGATATATACGGTAGACTGACGCCTGTTCAAGGAAAAGCTGCCGAGATGTTTCAGTCTTCGCTTTATGTTTCTGGAAAGAATATCCTCAAATGTACTTCTGTTGTCGCCTTTGAGAGCTATCTCTCCATATTTTGCCAGAATGATCTCTTTCATAAATTCCTCTTTAAACCTTTACAATTTTCTTTGCGGCGAACATTCCCACAAACACTCCTGCTATACACAGAACAACGCTGAGTATCGAATATATCACCGCAAGAAAAGCATGATTTGATGTAAACAGCTTATATGTTTCGAGCGAAAATGTCGAAAAAGTCGTAAACCCGCCGCATAATCCCGTTTTTAAAAACAGCACCGCGTTTCCCGAAAGTTTCTTTTCGGCTATCCCGCTTATAAATCCTATAAGCAGAGCTCCTAAAAGATTTGTAATAAGAGTAAGCAATGGGAAATCACCTTTATACGGGATAAGGCTTATCAGATACCTAAGCACAGCGCCGACCGCGCCGCCAAGTCCTACAAAAACAAAACCCATAATTTTATCGCCTTATGTTCTTTACTGTCTGAGCAATTTTATCGCACAAAAGAGCTATCTCTTCTTCCGTATTGTCCGCGCACATCGAAACTCTCACCGCACAGTCGGCGTCTTTATCGGAAACTCCGAACGCTTTCAGAACGCCGCTTGTCTTGCCTTTTGAGCAGGCAGAGCCGCTGGATACGCATATATCGGTTTCTTCAAGCGAATGGAGCATAATTTCCGAGCGCACTCCCCTGACGCTGAAATTTACAATATTCGGAAGGCATTTTTCATTTGAGTTGATTTTCACGTCCTGAATGTCAGAAAGCCTTTCAAGCAATTGTGCTTTTAATTTTTGAAACAACTCCCGCTTATACTCATAAGCGTTTATTGCCGCCTCAAATCCCGCTATAAGCTCTACAGGCTCAGTCCCCGAACGCAGGTCATTCTGCTGACCGCCGCCCAAAAGCAACGGAGAAAGCGTTACTCCTTTTTTTATGTAAAGCGCGCCTATTCCCTTTGTCGCATGGACTTTATGCCCCGAAACGCTTATCAGGTCGCCGTCGAGCGGTATTTTCAGAAATCCCTGGACTGCGTCGATATGAACGAGCGTCTTTGGATTTTTCGCTTTTACGGCATTGTAAAGCCGCTTTACGTCAACGCAAAAACCCGTTTCGTTATTAACAGCCATACACGACACCAGGGCGGTCTTTTCATCAACTGCGTCCGCTATCGCTTTTTCAAAGTCGTAATGATTTTTCGGCGAAAGTATAATGACCTCGTGTCCGCGTTCTTCGAGCTTATTTATAACCTTTGCCTGAGACGGGTGTTCCATAGAAGTCGTAACGATCTTTCCGTTTCTCAGATTTATCCCCAAAAGAGCGGTATTATTGCTTTCGGTAGCACCGGAGGTGAACAAAACGTTTCCCTCGAGCTGTGTTTTTCCGAGCGACATTCCGCGAAGAACAGCCGTTCTTGCCCTGCTTATAAGCATAATGGAAGAAGTTCCCATCTTATGTAAAGAGCTTGCGTTTCCGAAAGTGTTTTCCATTGTTTCATTGACAGCCCTTATACATTCAGCGCAAGGTTTTGTTGTTGCGGCATTATCAAGATAGATCATTTTACTGCACCTTATTTTTCTTTCATTCCATACACAAGATTATTATACCACAATTCTTATCATTTGAAAACCCTTTTTTATTATTTTTCATTATATTTTCAAAAAAATTTAAATCTAAAAGTTACAAAAAAGTTACAATTTCAAAAAATTTATTACAGTTTTGTCATTTATATTGATTTTCTTTTTTGAATGTGCTAGAATAAATTCAGAAACAAAAGTGAAATACCTTTCATACAATCCTCCATTTACGCCGTTCATGCCCGAACGGCTACTTTTTTTGTAACCGATTTTTCCTATCGGCATAATATGTACCAAGAAACGCAAAGCTCCGCAGGGGAGCGGCGGGTTTCAAAATCATTTCAAGGAGGACATTATTATGTCATGCTTTAATCTCGGCGGAAACGGCTGCTGCTGGATCCTTATTCTCATTCTCTTGATGAACGTTTGCGGCGGCAACAACGGTACTGCTTACGCTAACGATGGCGGATGCGGTTGCGGCAACAACGGCTGCGGCAACAACGGCTGCGGATGCGGCTGCTAAGATCTGAGATCTTATTGACCTTCCCCATAACAAAACAGAGCCGCTGCTTTCGGGCAGCGGCTCTAGTTATATGTATGATATAAGAGGTAAGATTTTAAGGGAACATTTTGCTCTTTATTTACCTCCGCGCTTTTTCTGATCCTCTTCTATGGTTTTCTTCCAATCTGCGCCGAGAGTCGCGTTGGCTCTTACAACGCTTATTGCTTGGTTCAATATTTCATAATTAAGCGCTGTTCCCTCTTTATCGGAAACATATTTAACCGCTCGGTCGGAGCTTATGCCGAACCTCTTTGCCGTTTCTACTGCGTCAATGTTTGCTCCGAGGAACAAAAACTCCCAGCCGTATTTCTCCTTTTGGCGCTCGATCATTTGCTTTACTTTATCGCTCGAATATCTTCGGCTCGCGTTTTCCATTCCGTCTGTCGTTATAACAAACATTGTGTGTTCGGGAACGTCTTCGTTTCGCGCGTATTTATGAATGTTCCCTATGTGATGTATAGCGCCGCCTATTGCGTCAATAAGCGCCGTGCAGCCGCCGACACTGTATTCTTTTTCGGTGAGGGGCTTTATTTCGTCAAGGCTCACCCTGTCGTGTATAACTCTGCTTTCATCACTGAAAAGTATCGTCGAAACAACAGCCGTTCCCTCTTCCCTTTTCTGCTTTTCTATCATCGAGTTAAAACCGCCTATTGTGTCAGGTTCAAGCCCATGCATTGAACCGCTTTTGTCGAGGATAAAAACAAGCTCCGTAAAATTCTTTTTCATAATAAAAACCTCCGTATAAAATATTGTTTTCGAGCTGAGGAATATTGTCAATTTATTCCGTGCACTTACCTTACAACATTATTATACGGAGTTTTATGTTAATTTTGGTCGCTTTGAAAGCGACATTTTTTATGCGCCCAGAAGGCACTGGTCGAAAGCAAAAAGCGCCTCGTTTATTTCATAGATATTATAATTTCCGTGGGTTATAAAATACTCAATAATAATATCGAACTTGTTGCTGTGAGAAAGCGCAAAGCCCGCCTTCATCAGCATTTCCTTTGTTTCATCAAGCGGAAGTTCAAGCGCTATTGCAAATGCGATCGCCGTGGTTTTCTTCGGCTTATAAAGCCTGTCGCTGCGTATTTTGGAAAACAGTTTTCGGTCGATATTCGCTTTTTTATAACACTCTGCGTCGGTCATTCCCTTTTCGTCTATCTTTCTCAGCAGCATTTCCGAAAAACTCTCGTCAAGCGTTTTCAGAGCGTCATCAAGCGTGCATTCTTTAAGAAGGCTTTCATTCTCGGCAGCACACAACGACATGTCAAGAAGAGCCGTTTCTCTTCTTTTCATGCTATAAAGGCGGGAGTCGGAATGTTCTTCCACATAACGGTCATCAATATACTTTCCGATATCGGAAAACAGCTTTTCGCCTATGTAGAGCGCATACTTATCGAAAATGACAATATAAACGGTCATGTCGTTTTCGAGCAAAAACTCGCTTATAGTATCCAGAGCTACTTTAAAAGCCTTATCCTTCGGATAGCCGTAAACTCCCGACGAAATAAGCGGGAAAGCGACTGTTTCACACTCCGCTTTTTTAGCAAGCTCCAAGGACCTTCTATAGCACGAAATGAGCTTTTCACGCTCGCCATGATCTCCGCCGCGCCATACGGGTCCGACGGTATGAATAACGTATTTACAGGGAAGGTTATAAGCTCCCGTAATTTTGGCGTCGCCCGTTTCACAGCCGCCGAGCTTTTCACACTCTTTGAGCAGTCCCGGTCCGGCGGCTCTGTGTATAGCGCCGTCAACGCCTCCGCCGCCGAGGAGCGAATTATTCGCGGCGTTTACGATTGCATCGACTTTCATTTTCGTTATGTCGTTTCTTACGATCTGGACAGGCATTTTTCCTCCGTTTAATTATGCACTACCGTTATTGTTCCTTAAAAATTTCACGCAGAAGTTCGAGTACTTTTCCTATATCAACGGGTTTTGCGAGATGTCCGTTCATGCCCGACTGCAAAGCACGCTCGCGGTCTTCTTCAAATGCGTTTGCCGTCATGGCGATTATCGGTATCTCCGAGCGCTCGGGGTCGCCCATTGAGCGTATAGCGCGCGTTGCTGCATAACCGTCCATAATGGGCATTTGTATATCCATAAGCACAAGGTCAAAATGCCCGCCCTCTGAATTTGAGATCATCTCGCACGCCTGCTGACCGTTTTCGGCGCACTCCACCTGAAATCCCGCTTCGGTAAGCAGCTCGTCGGCGATCTCACGGTTAAGCTCGTTATCTTCCGTAAGAAGTATGCGTTTTCCTTTAAATTCAGTATCATCAGACGAGGGAGCTCTTTCCTCTTTGCGTTCTTCGGATACGCGTCCGAGACTGCGTTCCAATGTATTATGAAGGTCAGACGCAAAGAGCGGTTTTCCGATAAAGCCCGTAACGCCTGCCATGCGCGCCTCCTGTTCTATATCCGTCCAGTCATACGCGGACATAAGTATTATGGGAGAGTCATCGCCGACTATCTTTCTTATCTCGCGGACCGTTTCAATTCCGTTCAGTTCGGGCATTGACCAGTCAACTATATAAACCTCGAACGGGTCGCTCATATCCATAGCCTCGTTTGTACGGGCAATTGCCTCTTTTCCCGAGGTTGTCCATTCCGCGCGCATTCCTATCTGTCTGAGCATTTTTGAAACGCTCTGACAGCATATCATATCGTCATCTACTACAAGTCCCCTGAAACCGCTAAGCTCGGCTATCGCGCCTAATTCCCTATGCGACGAGGATAATTTCAGTTCGAGGTTTACCGTAAAGGTCGTTCCCTTTTCGGGTTCGCTCTCGACGCTTATTGTGCCGCCCATCATATCAACGATATTTTTAGTAATTGCCATTCCCAAACCCGTTCCCTGAATACCGCTTACAGTAGACGTTTGTTCGCGTGTAAAGGGATCGAAGACCGTTTTTGCAAATTCGGGGCTCATGCCTATTCCCGTATCGCTGACTTTAAACTCAAACGCTCCGCGGTCGGGAGAATTTGAGGGCTTTTGCGTTACGCGGACGGCTACTGTTCCTCCCGAAGGAGTAAACTTTATTGCGTTTGAAGTAAGATTTAACAGTATCTGATTAAGGCGCAGCTTGTCGCAGAAAACTTCCTCGTCCGTTACGTCTACAGTGTCTATAAACAGTTCCATTCGCTTTGCGTGAATATCCGACTGTACAATGTTTCTAAGCCCCTGAAGTATCTCCGCAAGGTTTTCGGGGCGCTCGACTATAGTCACCTTTCCCGACTCGATGCGGCTCATATCAAGCACGTCGTTTATAAGCGACAGAAGATGATCGGACGCCTGTGCTATTTTTGAAAGATAGTCGCGGGCGCGGTCTTTGTTGTCGATATGCGTCGACGCGAGCGCGGTATAGCCTATGATTGCGTTCATGGGCGTTCGGATATCGTGGGACATATTGTTCAAAAATGTAGTCTTTGCGCGGTTTGCCGCATCAGCAGCCTGCAATGCGTTTGAAAGCTCAACGGTTCTTTCTTCAAGCTCGGAGGTGGCAACGGCTACTTTTTTCGTAAGTTGTTTTTGATTTTTAGTGCGCACAACAAGCATAGCCACAGTGAACAAAAGCAACAGTATAAAAATAACGCTTATGACTATGAAAACGGGATTTCGATAGAAAAACGCTATAAGGCTGTTTTCGTTTTCAAGTCTTAAATCTATCTCTTTTGATATTATCACATCAAGATCCGCGTCCGTAAAGCTGTCCGCGCCTTTATCGAGGAGCGAAAGCAAATAGCGTCCGTCGCTTATGTCATTTCCGACGGCAAACGCAAAAGACGTTTCGCCGAAAACGACAGAGGACAGGCGGTTTCTGAAGTCTTCGCGGACATATCTTTCAGCGGTATATGCATAGAGAAATGCCGCGTCGGCTTTGCCGCTCAAAACTGCATTTACACAATCATCTGTAGTCGGACATCTAAGTATTGCGTCCTCGCTGTAGCGGGAGGATATGAGAGCATCGAGCGCGTCCGTCCTTTCCATAACGGCAATGCGCTTTGGAGTTCCTGTAAAACCGTTTAACGTAATTCGGGCAAAGTTTGTCTGAAAATAAGGAACGGTTATCTTATAGCCTTCTTCTTCGGCTAGATAATAATCCCCCGCAAAATCTAGCACAACGTCCGCTGCTCCCGTAGAACGCAATGAATAATACTCGTTTCTATCCTTTACTGGAATGTATTCATATTTAAGCTCTAATTTCCGAGCAAGCGCCTCAAAAATAGACGGGAGTATACCGACGGCGTTTCCGCTGTCGTCAAAATAACAATACGGCGCTATTTCGGGATTTATCAGAAGTTTTAAGGTCTTTCCCGAAGAATGAAGTTCTTCTAAAAATTCTCTTTCTCCCGCGTTCATTATAAGAGCGCCCGTGCTGTCGGTCGAATAATACTTGTCGTGGAGAATATCTCGCCAATTCGGGTCATGAAGATCCATTTCATTTATCGCGCTGTTTATCCTGCTCATAAGCTCGGTGTCGTTCTTATTTGTGCAGATGTAAAAGGGGCTTGCGTCAAAGGATTCGAGCATCCACTCATTGTCTAAAAGACGAAGACTTCCAGTAACGGCTGCGTCTACCTTTCCCTCCTGCAAGGCAGCAGAAAGGTCCGACTGTTCGTCAAAATAAACGGGAAAATATGTAAAGGAATGTTCTTCGGCAAACGTGCTGAAATTCTCGTTTTTTGAATTATCTTTGAGCATTCCTATTCTTATCCCGTCATAGGTCGAATAATCCCCTTCGACGATATTCTGATTTCCCGCTTTTACGGTAAGTATAGTAGTATTTACGCCGATAGACTGATCCGAAAAAAGAAATTCTTTCTCGCGCTCTGGTGTTTTTGAAACGGAAGTTACTATATCGACTTCTCCGTTTTTGAGCATTTCAAGCGCGTTTGAATACGAACTGTCATAGCCGACATAATCATATGTCCAGCCGCCGTGGATAGCGAGCCTTTGCAGAAATTCATAGCCATAACCGCCGCGGCGGCCGTTCTCGTCTATTGTATGATAACCCGAAAAAGCAAAGAAACCGACTCTTAGCTTTTCAGTGTTTTCCTGTGCGCTTGCTCCCGAAAAAATACCGAGTGGTAACATAATCAGCGCGCAAAGCACTAAACATAATACCCTTTTCATAAAATACTTCCTCCGCGATCATTTTTTTTGTTTGGTCTTGGATCTTGTTTACTTTGGTTTTATTATACAGACTGTAATAAGATTTGTCAAGCGCTGTACAAAAAAGCAGATAATTGAATGTTCAATTTGCAAAACGTTAAATCACAGTCTATCGATTATACCCTGAACGTCAATTCCGGGGTGGGTATAATAAATCTGCAATATCACGCGGACAGCGCTAACCGGGAGCTTTACCGAGTCTGCTATAGCATCGGGAGAATTTCCGCGCTCTGCGCCGCGCATTATCTTTTCAATTATCTTGTCGTTTCCTTTTATCTCCTTTAAAATATCCATAGTATTACCTCTCATATGCGTTTGTCTTATTCTAACATAATTAAAGAAAAAAATCAAGCACTCGACCGGAAATATTTTGCGCTTTACGCCCCTTGAAATTGCAGCAGTTTGGATATATAATACAGGAGTCAAGCGCACATATCTTTCTACTTTACAAATTGTATATTATCGCTATTATTTCCGAGGTTTTAAGCTGCTGTTTGCGGAAACGTTTCTGATAATAAGAGTAGGCGCGGTCTGGCTTATGCTCCGATGTACACAAAACAAAAACAATCGGGCTGAACGAAACGAGTTCAGCCCGACTTTTTTATAACATTTTGCCGCTCAGAAATATTCCCCTTGCGGCAAGGAATGGTTCATAAATAAACCTGCTCGGAAGAAACGGTTTTACAAGAGCTGCGCCGCCGCCTGTCAGTATGCACGAAGTCTGTTCTCCAAGTTCTTCTTCAATGCGCTTGACTATGCCTTCTACCATTGCCGCCGCGCCGAATACCGCTCCCGAAAGCATACATTCGCGGGTGTTCTTGCCTATAACATTTTCGGGGAAATCAAGGTCTATTTTCGGAAGTTGTGCCGTATGCTCACAAAGCGAGTTTAACGAGGTTAGTATTCCAGCAGCTATTATCCCGCCGAGAAAAACGCTGTCTTTGCTTATTACATTAAACGTTGTCGCGGTGCCGAGGTCGACTGTTATTGCGGGAAGTTGATAATTTAAAGCCACCCACGCGCTGTCGGCTATTCTGTCAAGTCCGAGCTTTTCCGGTTCGGATATTGCAAAGCTTAAGATATGGCTGTACATTTTCGCGTTTATAACTCTCGGAACTATCCCGCACAACTCGGAAACCGCTTTGCTCAACGGCTCAGTAAGTGTGGGAACTACAGAAGATATGAGCGCGCAGCTTACTGTTGTTCCGCATAAAGCCTTTTTCAAAGGTTCATAAAAATTAAGGTCGGACGGTATCTTCTCGCTGAATATAACATTGGTATCACTGTCAAAACCGACAAGAGCTATGGTAGTGTTTCCGACGTCGAGCGTCAGTGTCATTCCGTCACCTTCTTTTTTCTATTTCATCGAGGAGCTCTTTGGCGGCATTTGCCTTTGACATTAGCGGAAGTTCTTTAATGCCGTCGGGCGTTATGAGAGTTATTACATTTGTATCTACGCCAAATCCCGCGCCCTCTGTTTTAAGGCTGTTTGCGGCTATCATATTGAGTCCTTTTTTAAGGAGCTTTTCGCGTGAGTTTTCAATAAGGTTTTCCGTTTCCATTGAAAACCCGCAGACAAACAATCCCGCGTGTCGGTTTTCACTGACGCGCTTTAAAATGTCCTCGGTGCGTTCAAGCGGCAAATTCAGATCGTCGTCATGTTTTTTCATCTTATTGTCCGAAACGTTTTTCGGGCGATAGTCAGCCACAGCCGCGGATTTTATAAGAATGTCGGTTTCGGGAAGGACTTCTTCGACTGCTTTGAGCATATCCGCCGCCGAAACGACCTTTTTCATTTTTACAAACATCGGCGGCTCTATCTGCGCCGCGCCGCTTATAAGGGTAACGTCCGCGCCACGCAACATTGCCTCGCGCGCGACAGCGTAGCCCATTTTCCCGCTGCTGTGATTTGTGAGAAAGCGCACGGGATCAAGAGCCTCCTGTGTTGCTCCCGCCGTAACCGTAACTTTTACGCCAGAAAGCGTTTTCTCACGCGCAATATGGCGCATAACGTGCTGTACGAGAATATCGGGAGATGGCAGTTTTCCCTTCCCCGAATCTCCGCAAGCGAGCCGCCCGCTGTCGGGCTCGATTATTTCAAAGCCGTATTTTTTCAGCGTTTCAATGTTATCCTGAGTTATCGGGTTTTCGA
>CANRLW010000040.1 GCA_947631575.1 uncultured Clostridia bacterium | reverse complement strand
TGTTCACAAAATAAAATTTTATGAAAAAACACCTTGACAACTACAAGAAAATTGTGTATAATTGTTCATATAAGGACAAAATATGAAAGAAGTGATGATTATGGATTGTCCCGAAATATTGATGAAAGCGCGGCAGGCAGAGCTTTGCGTTCAAGCGGAAATTGAGCATATAGAACGCCTCCACCGTATAATGCGAACATCGGGTAAAAGTCAAAGATATGCCGAGCAAATTGCCACAAAGCTCGCTATGCTCGAAACCGACCTTAACAGAGAGATCGACACAGCCGTTGATATAAAGCGAAATGCGCTCTGCATTTTGAGCGCGCTCGACGGCTATGAAAGAACGGTCATCTACAGGTATTACATTCTCGGTGAGGACTGGAACAAAATTGCCGACAAAATGTTCTTCTGTGAAAGACAGGTCTACAATTACCGAAAGTCCGCGTTGAAAAAGCTGAATGACAAATACGGTCATAAGGAGGAAAAGAAATGTTCATCGGAAACAGAATTAAGGATCTAAGAACAATTGCGGGACTTACACAGGCGCAGCTTGCGGAAAAAATAGGCGTTACTCCCGCGGCGGTAGGTAATTATGAACAGGGCGTGAGCTTTCCGAAAGAAAGCGTGCTCGAAAAACTGTTCGCGGCGCTTTGCTGTACGCCAAACGAGCTGCTCGGTGAGGACGGTTATTGTCACGAAGATTATGAACATCTGCGGCTCTACGCCGCTCTAGACGAAGTCGGAAAGCGCAAAGTGGACGAATGTACGCAGGTTGAATTTTTGAGGACAATAAAGATCGCCGCAAGAAACGGCGGTTCTGATATCGCGCTGAAAAAACGCTCCTCAAAGAACATTTTCGACGCGGAAGATTATAAGCGGTAAATCAGTAAACGGGTGACAAAAATTGACAATAAGAGAAGTTTACGAAAAAGCGGACATACGTTCGCTCCCTGTCAGTCCCGAAGAAACCGCAAGGCGCGTCGGGATAAAGCTCGTCAGCTATAGGACGATGACCGAAGTTTACGACATTTCAACGGTCGGGCTGTACACAAAAAGCCGTCTGGGGTTTTCGTTCTGCGAGAACGGACGGTTTGTTATAGCAATAAACGAATGCTCCTGCGGAGAGCGCAGAAGAAGATTTACGGTTGCGCATGAGATAGGGCATTGCGTTTTAGGACACCTTTCGCGCGAAAGCTCTGCCGAAAACGAGCGCGAGGCGGACAGGTTCGCGGCGGAGCTTTTAGCGCCGATATGCGTTCTGCGGGAGTGCGGGATAACACGCGCGGAAGAAATTTCGCGGCTTTGCGGGATATCCATGGCGGCGGCTGAAATTGCCCTAAAGCGTCTTTTGTCGGGAGAAAAAACGCCCGACGGAAAAGAGATCGTCGCGCGTTTTTGCGGTTTTATTTCGGATTATCGTAAATCGGCGCAATGTCTTAAAGCCCGTTTCGTCTAAGCTCTTCGGCTATTGCGGAGAGCTTTTTCAGACGGTGGTCAAGACCGCTCCGGCTGATAGGCTCGTTAAACATACGGCAAAGCTCCGAAAGCGAACTTTCGGGGTTTTCGAGCCTTAGCCTCGCCGTTTCGCGCAGCTCGGGAGAAAGCTCGCCTTCTCCTACCGTTTCAAGGATAAACTCAATATCGCGGCGGCTTTTTTCGCTTGCCGCTACTGTTTTATCCAGATTTGCGCTGTCGCAGTTTACGGAGCGGTTCGCGCGGTTTCTGAGGTCCTTTTCGATTTTCACGCGCATTATTTCGAGCGAATGGCTGCCCGCGCCTATATATGTGAGGAAATCCTCTATAATCTCGCTTGTCTTTGCGTATAATACTATATTCTTCTGGCGCATTGTGGACTTTATTGTCATGCCGTGTTCGCTAATGAAATCAGAGAGCAGCTCCGCTTTTTGATTATCCGAAAGGACAATTTCGAGATGATATTCCTTTTTCGGGTCGGTGACATAACCGCAGATCATGAAAATGCCGCGCAGGAATGCGCCGCCGCTCTGGTCGTTACCGGAAACGATACCGCTGTTTATGCGGGAGAATTCTCCGAACTTTTCCGAAAGGACGCTGCTCGGCTTTATCTCAAAGGTATAGAGGGAACTTCCGCTTTTTACGAGTCGCTTTGTTTCGTGCTTTGCGTCGGGGAATACCGTTTCGCTGAGCGCACGCGCGGCGTTTATCAGATTCAGATTTTCGGTCTGTATCACTTGTTTTTTACCCACGGACTTTCCTGCGAAAAACATTCCGTAGAGCATGGCGGAGGATTCGTCGGCAGAAAGATCCTTTATTCTGCAAAGTTCCTGTTTAATTTCGGACGAAAACGACACTTTTTATCAGCTCCTAATTAGATCGTACAAAAAAGCCAAAGGCATACAAAACCTATTGGTGGTTCTATTCAAACGCTGTTTTTCTCAATATCGCACTCGACCTGCGCCCGCTGTTATCAGTAAACGCATTAGCGGCGGACAGCGTTTTACTTTCAGACCGCCTAACGGGCGGGCGCATTAAAGTTTTTTGAAAAGGGAGTCCAGAGGGAAAAAATTTTTTTCAAAAAATTTTTTCCCTCTGGCAGGGGCGCGGGGACGGAGTCCCCGCAAACGCCAGTTAGCGCTAAAGGGTGCGGGGAAAACAAGAGTTTTCCCCGCATTGCCTTTTCAAAGCCGTGCTTTGAAAAGGCAATCCTACAAAGTTGTTTTGAGCGGGAAACCACCTAAAAAATGGATTTACAAAAGAGCGAGGGAAAATTCTTACCTCTAACATCTTACTTCTAAATAACGCTCACTCGCCCTGTTGTCAGTTGACAGGGTACAGTGTACAGTATTCAGTAATAGCGGAAAGGTGGTTCTTTTCAAACGCTGTTTCTTTCAAAAACGCTCTTTTGCCCTATCCCCCTAACCCCCTTCCCCGATGGGGAAGGGGGAGTGTGCGGGGGCTGCCGCCCCCGCTGCCCCCGCCATATGACAACGGGGCGCTGGCGCGCCCTGCACCCGCTGTTGTCAGTTGACAGGGTACAGGGTACAGTATGCAGTAATAGCGGAAAGGTTGTCCTTTTCAAACGTTATTGTGCGAAACAGCGTTTGACAAAAACCACATATGGGCTTTGTACGTTATATTCAGAAAACTGCCTTTCGGCTTAATCTCCAGCCCGACTACTTGTCTTTGTCGCGGTGGTTTAAGCGCACGCGAAAGCCTTGTTCTTCAAAGTGCTTTGCGGCGCGCTCGGCAAACGTAACGCTCCTGTGCCTGCCGCCCGTACAGCCGAAGGCAATTACAAGCCTGCTTTTCCCCTCTCCGACATAGAGCGGCGCGAGAAAGTCCACAAGGTCGTAAAGCTTTTTTTCCAGCTCTTCCGACTGGGGAAAGCTCATTACATAATCTTGTACTTTCGCGTCCGTTCCCGTGAGCTTTTTAAGCTCGGGAATATAGAACGGGTTCGGCAGACACCTTACGTCAAACACAAGGTCCGCCTCTCCCGGTACGCCGTACATAAAACCAAAGCTCATACAGCTTATTATCATTCTGTCGGACGGCTTGTCCAGGAAAAGCCCCGCAACCTGCTCCTGTAACTGCCGCGCGGTCAATAGCGAGCTGTCTATGATATAATCGGAGTTTGCGCGTATGTCCGCCAAAAGCGTGTTCTCGGCGTCTATGGCGTTTGAGAGATTGCCGCCCGACGCCTCGTCGAGAGGGTGTTTTCTCCTTGTTTCGCTGTAGCGTTTCATAAGCACGTCTTTGGCACAGTCGAGGTATAATATCCTTACTTCCGCGCCGTCTATGCTCCTTAGCTTTGAGATATTTTCCGAAAGCCTCAAAAACATAGCTCCCCCGCGTATGTCCGTAACAATTGCGACCTTTTCAAGCTTTTCGTCCTCTTCGCCCGACCTGGCGCAAAGCTCCGCAAAATGCGGTATAAGCTGCGGGGGCATATTGTCAATACAGAAAAAGCCTATGTCCTCCAAAACTTTTATGCAGGAGGATTTTCCCGAACCCGAAAGCCCCGTTACTATCAAAAATGTCACTTAGATCAGCTCCTGTTCATCTGTCTACTATTATCATTTCACATTCAAGCTCAACGCCCTTTTCTTTGAGGACGGTCTTTTTTATATGTTCAACTATCGCGGTTATATCGTCAAAGCTTGCGCCGCCCTTGTTTATGACAAAACCGCTGTGCTTTTCGCTCACCTGCGCGCCGCCTATGCTGAATCCTTTAAGCCCGCATTCTTCAATAAGCGCCGCGGCAAAGCCGTTTGCGGGGCGCTTGAAGGTGCTGCCGCAGGAGGGATATTCAAGCGGCTGTTTGTCCTTTCGCCTTTTCATTACCTCGTCCATTCGCGCTTTAATTGCCGACTTGTCGCCGCTTTTAAAGCCGAATACGGCGGAAAGAATTATCCACTTGTTCTCGCTGAAAACGCTGTGGCGGTAGCTTAGGTCCATTTCATCTGCATTTATGCTGACAACATTCCCGTTTTCATCTATACATCTTGCGGAAAGGACAATGTCCTTTATTTCGCTGCCGAATGCTCCCGCGTTCATATACAGCGCGCCGCCGACAGAACCCGGTATTCCGTAGAGATTTTCCGCGCCCGAAAGAGAGTTTTCGAGAGCGGCTCTGCAAACGGCATTCAGTGACGCGCCCGCGCCCGCAGTTATTGTTTCGCCGTCTGCCGTTATCCCGCCCATGTCCTGCCCGATAAGTATAACCGCGCCGCGAAAGCCTTTAAAGAGAACGTTCGTTCCCTTCCCCAGGATAAAAAACGGAATGTCGTTTTCCCTGCATACGCCGACAAGCTCAGAAACAGCCTGCTCGCTTTTAGGCTTTACGAGAATATCGCACTTCCCGCCGACCTTCATCGAGCAGTATTGTTCCAGACAAGCGTTATATTCAAACACTGACGAGTATTTAACACACAGCGCCTCTATCAATGAATAGTCCATTTACTCACTAAACTCCCAAAAATATTGAATAAGGGCAGGACAATGCCCGCCCCCAAAATTGTATTTCAACCGCGAAATTATTCAGCTATAGTATAAAGGTACGCTGCTCCTATTATTCCCGCGTCATTACCCAGCCTGCATATATCGAGCTTTGTGGTTTTCTCGGCGTCTATGCAATAGCTGTCGCGCTTTATTATCTCCGAAAGCGGCTTTGTCAGAAGTTCGCCTTCTTTGCAAATGCCGCCGCCTATAAGCAGCATTTCGGGCTGGAAGGTGTTTACAATATTCGTAAGTCCGCAGCCTAAGTACTCTATGTACATATCAACAACGCCCTTTGCGGCTTTGTCGCCCGCTCTCAGTCCGTCAAAGGCGGTCTTTCCGTCTACATTGTCAATATTCCCGCCGCAAAGCTCCCACATCTTCGAGTCCTTGTTTTCTTCCATAGCCTCTTTTGTCATATTTATAAGCGCCGTAGCCGACGAATATGCCTCAAAACAGCCCTTTCTTCCGCAGCCGCACTGTCTGCCGCCGTATTGTATAACGGTATGACCCAGCTCCGCTCCGCAGAAGTTAAAGCCCGTGTAGATCTTTCCGCCGATTATTATGCCGCCGCCTACGCCCGTGCCGAGCGTTACTACGACAACATCGCTGAAACCTTTTCCCGCTCCCGCAAGCACCTCGCCGAATGCCGCAGCGTTCGCGTCGTTTTCAACATAAACGGGCTTTTCGAGTTTCTTTTCAATGAAAGAACGGAGGTTGGTGTTATGGAAATCGAGGTTGCAGGAGTACAGCACAATTCCGCTGTTTCTGTCCGCAACGCCGGGAGTTCCTATGCCTATGGCGTTTACTTCGTTTAAAGCGACCTTTGCGCTTGTAAGCACTTTCCATATAAGCGATACTATCGAGTTGCATATTTCCTCGGCGGGTCTGGGGAGATCCGTTTTCGCGGTTGCCTTTTCGATTATCTCGTAATTCTCGTTTACAAGTCCGACCTTTATATTTGTTCCCCCAAGGTCAATACCTATATTATACATATTGCATTACCACCTTTTCACATTTTATTTCATATATTCAGATCGCTCATTATATCCTCGCTGTCGGAGTCAATGCCGAGCTGTCTTAAAAGATCCTTTGCGGCGTTATAGCCCATTTTCTTCTGACGGTTGTTCATTGCCGCAACTTCGAGTATTACCGCGAGATTGCGCCCCGGCTTTACGGGAATGTTTAAAAGCGGCACTTTTACTCCGAGAATGGTCATATAGTGCGTATCGACGCCCATTCGGTCATAGGTCTTTTCGGGATTCCAAAGCTCCATTTCCACGACCATATCTATCTTTTCGGACATCTTTACCGCGCCTATTCCGAAAAGCTGGCGGGCATTTATTATACCTATGCCTCTAAGCTCCAGAAAATGACGGATATTATCCGGAGAAGAACCGACAAGCGTTATGTTCGAGGCTTTGAGTATCTCTACCGCGTCATCTGCTATAAGCCTGTGACCGCGCTTTACAAGCTCAATCGCCGTTTCGCTCTTTCCTACTCCGCTGTCACCGAGAATAAGTACGCCCTCGCCGTATATCTCTATAAGAACGCCGTGGCGGGTTATCCTCGGGGCAAGCTGAAGGCTCAAAAATGCCATGAGCTTTGAAATGAAAACGGAGGTGTTTTCTTCGGTGCGGAAAATGGGGATATTATAGTTTGGCGCAAGCTCCAGCATTTCGGGGAAAACTTCCTGCTTTCTTGTGATTACAAGCGCGGGGAAATGATAGCTCAGCAGATCGGCAATGCGCTTTCTGCGCATTTCAGAGTCAAGTCCCGAAAGGTAAGCCGTTTCCATTTTGCCCATTACCTGTATACGGGTGTTGTCGAAATACTCGTAAAATCCCGCGAACTGAAGTCCGGGGCGGTTTGTGTCGTTGTTTGAGATAAGCGAGTTTTCGCCGCCCTCGGGCATATAGAGAGTTTCGAGCTTGAATTCTTCGATCATTTTATGAAGTGGGAAAGACCGTTCCCTTGTTGTTTCTTCTAAAGGCATAGTAATTCTCCTTTAAGATAAAGTTTATAGTACAACTACTCTATATTATAACTTAATTGATTATAATTTTCAAGTGTTTTTTGTAAAACTTGTTTAAAATTTGGACAATTGTCAAAAATATTTGTAAGAAATTCATCAGGGGGAATTGACATCATGAAAAATATTTTGTATGCAATACTGCTTTTGTTTGGGGCAATTTTCTGCACGATATCGGGAGCGTTTATTGTTTTCAGCGAGGAATGCGAAGAGGTGAGCGGAGAAGTATTGAGGCTGCACATTCCCGCAAATTCAAACTCTGCGGAGGATCAGAAGGTAAAAACGGAGCTAAGGGATTATCTGCTGAATGAATTTGGGAGGGAGCTTGGGGAGTGCAAGGACCTTGAAGAGGCGGAGGAAAGAGCCGAAGAGCTGCTGCCGGAAATTGAACGCAAAAGCACGGAGTTTCTGGCGGAGCGCGGGTTTGATTATGGGGCGCGGGCGGAGCTTGTGTCGATGTATTTTACGACGCGGGAATATGACAGGCTGATACTGCCCGCGGGGAATTATAAGGCGCTTAGGGTAACGCTGGGGAGCGGAGAGGGGGAAAACTGGTGGTGTGTGATTTTCCCGCAGCTTTGTATTCCGGCGGTGAGTGAAAAGCAGGCTGCCGAGCCTGACACGGCGAAGGACGACAATTCGTCGCAGATACTTGAAACCTTCGGTAAGCCGCAGAAGGTGACGGTGAAGTTTGCGATTTATGAGCTGTTGTGCAGGGTGTTCGCCTAGAGGCTAGGGGTTAGAGGCTAGGGGCTAGAGCTGAAACGTTGTTCCGAGCGGCGAACAACGTCTTAACTCCAAACCGCCAAACGGGCGGTTTGGATATAAAACGTTGTCCGACGCCCATAACAGCTTTTAGCCTCCAGATACCCTACTTACTGCCAGCAGCGCGGCTGCCGCCGCGCAACCTCCATGAAAATTATTTCCACAAAAAGTTTGTGCAAAATGCTATACCGCTTGTGCTTAAATACGGTTGACTTTGGAAAAAAATAATGTTATAATAAGAATGGATTACCAGCAAGGGGTGAGAGTATGCGTAATATTTCATTCGATGTTGTTGCGCTGCTTATATTTGTCCTTCTTATCATCTCTGTTTTTTCAAGAAAGATGACAGTAAGCAGGAGCAACAAGTTGTTTCTGATATCTTTGTTCGTTGGCTTTAACGCTGCTGCTTTCGATATATGCCGCGCTTTTTCGGAGTTTTATGCACCCGCAAACGAGGCTATGTGCGAAACTTTCCATATAGGCTACCTGTTGTTCCATAATTTACAGGGTCCTGTCTACACCTTGTTTATTATCAGCTTTATGGATATGTGGCATAAGCTTACACAGAAAAAATTATACGTCATTGCGGTTGGTCTGCCGTGGGGAATTGTCGCGGCGCTGCTTTTGACAAATCCTTTTACACACCTTATGTTTACGAGCGCGGGCGGCTATGCCCACGGACCGCTTTTCTATTTCGTCTACGTTTCGGCAATTTTATACTTCCTCGCTGAAACCTGCCTTATCTTCATCGGACGAAAGAACTTCAGCCGCATGCAGATATTTGCCATGTTTTCGGTCATACTGCTTTTGTGTACGGCTATGATACTACACAGAGTTTTCAATTCGCAGCTCCTCGAATGCGTTGCCGTAGCGCTCGGCTGTTATATACTGACAACTACCGTTCAGCGTCCCGAGGAATATATTGACACCACCACCGGACTTTTCAAGCTCGGCGCTTATGCCCGCGACGCTAAAAACTCTTTCAGAAATCAGAAACACTGGCATATAGTTATGCTCAATATCGCAAACTATGACAGCGTTGTACGCATGATAGGTTTTGAACAGTCGAATGACCTTCTCAAAGTGATAAGCGAAAAGATAACCTTTATAAACAAGAGCCTCGGAAAGAAGGGCATTGCCTATTATCTCGACACGGGTCGCTTTAGAATAAATTTCCCCGACAAGCACAAGGACGACGCGGAAGTTTATGCGAATATGCTCAACACCGAGCTAAAGAAAAAGATCTGTTTAAACGGGCTGGATATCTCGCTTATCCCGTGCATTGTAGTTGCGCATTGCCCCGAGGATATAGAAAGCTTTAAGTCGCTTATGTCTTTCGGACAGGATTTTCATACAAAAATCGTTCATTCGGGAATTGTCCTAAGTGCAAAAGAAGTCTACAACCCCGATGAATTTAAGGTGTCGAACAATATCGACGCGATAATAGAAAAGGCTCTCGCAAACCACAGTTTCCAAGTTTATTATCAGCCGATCTATTCTATAGAAAAGAAAAAGTTTATTTCGGCGGAGGCTCTGCTCAGGCTCTACGACGAAGAACACGGCTTTATCTCGCCCGAAGTCATTGTTACTGCCGCCGAGAAAAGCGGCGCTATACACAAGATAGGCGAGTTTGTGTTTGAAGAAGTCTGCAAGTTTATTTCGGGCGAAGAGTTTGAAAAGCTCGGTCTTGAATATATTGAGGTAAACCTTTCCGTTGCACAGTGCATGCACGGCGACCTTGCGGACAAGATACTGCTTATTATGCAGCAGTATAATGTTCCGACAGATAAGATAAACCTCGAAATAACGGAAACTGCCGCGAGCTTTGCACAGCGCGTTATGACCGAAAACTTAAACAAGCTCTCGCGCTCGGGCGTTTCATTCTCGCTCGATGATTACGGCACGGGCTATTCAAATATGAAACGAGTTATCTCGCTGCCGCTGAAGATAGTAAAGCTTGACAAATCGCTGGTTGATGAGCAGCACAACCCGAAGATGTGGATACTTCTGCGCAACACCGTTCAGATGCTGAAGGCGATGAATATGCAGATAGTGGTAGAAGGAATAGAAACGCGGGAAATGGTAGACCTGTTCTCCGAGCTGAAGTGTGATTTTATTCAAGGATATTTCTTCTCAAAACCCCTGCCCCAAGCCGATTTTGTAAAGCTTATTGAAAATTCTTCGGAAACGGCATAAGGAGTGAAATTGAAAAAAATTAAATAAAAGGCGCTTGTGGTGTAAAACATACCGTTAGCGCTTTTTATATATTCTAAAAACTTGGGAGGTATTAAATTATGTGTACTGCGGCAACTTATTTAGCCGAAAAAGGTTTTTATTTTGGGAGAACTCTTGACTATGAGTTCTCTTATGGCGAGAGGATATGTGTTGTTCCGAGGAATTATGCTGTTGGTTTAAGGCACGAACAAGCGATTGAAAAGCATTATGCCATTATCGGAATGGCGACTATAGAGGACGATTATCCGCTGTTTTATGACGGGGTAAATGAAATGGGGCTTGCCATGGCGGGGCTTAATTTTGTAAAGAACGCCTGCTACAGCGGCGGCGAAGAGGCAGGGAAAACCAACATTGCCGTATTCGAGTTTATCCCGTATCTGCTCGGAAAGTGCGCGAATATTACAGAGGCTAAAAAGGAGCTTGAAAACTTAAATCTTATAGGCGAGGCGTTCAGTGAAAAGCTGCCCTGCGCACAGCTCCACTGGCTGATATCCGACAAGAGCGGCTCTATAACGGTTGAATGTACCAAAAACGGAATGGACGTTTATGACAATCCTGTTGGGGTCTTGGCGAACAACCCGCCGTTTCCGCAGATGATGAATGCGATAAGCGACTGTGCAAATCTTTCGCCAAAGCAGCCGAAAAGCGTTTTTGACGGGAAAGCTCCGTTTTCGTCATACTCGCGCGGAATGGGCGGGATAGGGCTGCCGGGGGATCTGTCGTCAAAGTCGAGGTTTGTGAGGGCGGCGTTTGTAAAGCTGAACTCAAAGAGCGGCGGCGATAAGTTGTCGGAGATATCGCAGTTTTTCCATATTCTGGGTTCTGTTGACCAACAGCGCGGGTGCTGCGAGGTAAAAGAGAACGATTATGAGATAACGATATATACAAGCTGCTGCGATTGTGATAAGGGAGTTTATTATTACACGGGGTATGACAATCATCAAATAAACGCCGTGGATATGCACCGCGAGGAGCTGGACTCGTCGGAGCTTAAAGTGTTTGAGCCGATATTTGAGGAGCAAATAAACTTTATGAACTAAACATCTAGAGGCTATGGGCTAGAAACTGTTCCGAGCGGCGAACAACGTCTTAAATCCAAATCACAAAACGGGCGGGCGCATTAAAGTTTTTTGAAAAGGGAGTCCAGAGGGAAAAAATTTTTTTCAAAAAATTTTTTCCCTCTGGCAGGGGTGCGGGGACGGAGTCCCCGCAAACGCCAGTTAAGCGCATCAGATTAAATGCCTTCGGCATTGAATCTGGGGTGCGGGGAAAACAAGAGTTTTCCCCGCATTGCCGTTTCAAAGCCATGCTTTGAAAAGGCAATCTTCAAAAAAGTTATGAGCGGAACAGCACTTCGAGCGATAAAAACCTTT
>CANRLW010000039.1 GCA_947631575.1 uncultured Clostridia bacterium | reverse complement strand
TAATTCCGCAGACATCGCAGGTTCTTTCCTGTGTGCCTTCGTCGTCACAATCGGGCGATGTAATTGTTTTCCATTCGCCCCAGCTATGACCGAGAGCCTCAATTACCTGCGAGCTGTTCGGCTTTGTAAGTCCACATACCGTGCAGTGAATGGACTTGCTGCCCTCTGTCGTGCAAGTGGGTTCAACGTCAACCGTAAGTTCACTACTCCACTTGTGGTTTTCAAGGTCTGTGCCTCTCGTTTCGGTAAATCCGCAGACATCACATTTTCTCTGCTCGTTGCTTTCGCCCGTTGCGGTCTTTACTTCTTCCCATGCGCCAAAGGTGTGACCCGTAGCGGGGAGTGTAACAGGCGTAGAACTTACGCGCTCTTTGCAGGTCTCGCAGTATACAACGTCGTAGTATCTTCCCGCTTCCGTGCAGGTAGCAGGAAGAACAGCTTCTCTTACCGCTTCAAGCGGCTTGTGACCGAGCGCGGGAATAACTTCCGACTGATCGGTAGAACCGCAGTTTGCACAGTGGAAAGATTTGCTGCCGTCCGTAGTGCAGGTAGGCTCTTTGTCAACTATCTTATCCTTGCTCCATTCATGGTCGGTATGGTATGAAACGGTCTCGGAAAATCCACAGGTATTGCATACGCGTTTCATAGTGCCGCTTTCGGGATCGCTCGGAGTCTGTATCTTTTCCCAATCCGAAAAATCATGACCCTTTGCAGGTATAACATTATAAGTTCTGCCTATCTCGCTCATACAGTCTTTGCAGCGAATTACGGTCTCGGTGCCGCCGTCCGCGGTGCAGGTCGCTTCTTGGACTACTATAGTTTTTGCGTCGCCCGCCTGATGTTTGAGCGTAGGTATCTCGACGGTGTCGTCGGGGTTGGATATGTGACAATTCTTGCAGTGTTTCGACTTCTGCCCGGGTTTAAGGCACGTAGCCTGCGTGTCTATTGTGTAATCATCTTCCCATTCGTGATGACCGCCCTCGGTCTTGGTTTCGGTAAGACCGCAGAACTGACATTTTCTCTGGCTTGTGGTATCCCCGCAAAGCACGGAAGAAACTTCTTCCCAACCCGACCATCTGTGCGTCAACATCGGCTCTGTATAATGGTCGTCGCGTTCGATTATAAGACCGCAGTTTTTACAGTAGGTAAGTTTTGTGCCCTCACCGATATTTACGCAGGAGGCAGCTCTCGTCATTTCGGTAACCGTCATTCCCTTAACGTGCTTACCGTTTATTTTCACGTTGTAAACGGTCTCGTTGCCCGCCTTGTCCGTCGCCTTGATGACAACATCGGCAGTGCCGTCGTGACTAAACGTTACGGAAAACTTCTTGTTGCCGATAACGGTAGCAACAATGCCGCTGTCGCCGCTTGCGGCAGTACCGGATTCATCGAACAGCACCTCATCGTCAACTGTGACCTTTGAAAGGTTATTGTCGTTTACGGTAAATTCAATGCTTTCGCAGTATGTGCCATTATCCGCAATGCCTGATATAGTAGGCGCGGAAGGGTCAAAAACTATTGCAGCGCTGCTTGCATATGTAACGTTTCCGTCGTTGTCAACTGCCTTGAAGTATACATATCTTCTGTTGTTTTTGGTAGGTTCTACAACAACGCCTGTACCGCCGTAAACTATCCATTCGGTTTCAGCTTTTTCTGCAAGCTGCTCCTCTGTAAATTCAGTATCGCTTATGAAATATTTAAGTGATACACTTTCATCTGTATTGTCTTTTGCAGTTGCAGTAACTGTCGCAGTCTGCTCTTTTACAAATATAGTGTACCCGGTAAGTATAACATTCCACGATTCTTTTCCGAGCGTAACGGTTATCTCTGCGCCCTTGGCGTCTTTGTAAACAGCCTCATAAATCTTGTTGCCAGTTGTGCCTTTGGCTATGGTAACTTTTTCTTTCTCTTTGGAAGTGCCGCTTTCTACCCAGCCTGCAAACTTATGGTCTTTAGGCGCGGTAGGCGTGGGAAGATCAAAGTCTTCATCGTCTTTTGTGTAAGTTTTTACATACTTGCCGTCTTTCAGTTCCCAACCGTTGACATTCGCAAGCGTTCCGCTCTTAACGTCGATCGTTATGGTATAAGTTGTAAGAGCCTCGCCGCCGTACAGGGTAATATCTTTAAAAACGCTGCTGTTAAAGTCGTATTTCGTCCCCGTATGCGCCGCGTCTTCAAACCAATCGTCGCCGGCAGTCTGACCGTCGTTGTCGTAAGTAACTTCGGGCTTTTTAAATTTGCCGTCCTTGTTTGCAAATTCTTCTGCAACTGTAGTGTCGTTCAACTTAAATTCTGCCCTGTAAACTCTGTCGTTGTCATTGTCCTTGAGCGCAGGCTCGGTTTCGCCGTTCTCGCCGAGTTTCTGACCCCAGTACAGACTGTCAGTCACGTTCTGATTTTGACGCAGTATCCAAGCCGCCTTGCCGTTTTCTACATCTTTTTCAGTAAGAGCAGTAATAGTATAATCGTGGTCTGCTACTAAAATGCCGATAGCCGGATTTCCGTAGTCTCTGTAGCAAGTATCAGCTATTTTCATGCTGTTTCCGTTAGTTCCGGTTACAGCACCAAATTTAGATGCAGAACTTTTATTTGACGATGTAACATCAACATAGCAGTTCTTGATAGTACCGCCGCCGGCGCCGACAATGCCGCCAAACTGCATTATTGCATCTACAGAACCTTTTGCAGAGCAGTTTTCAATAGTACCGCTGCTTGCACCTGCAACAAGTCCTACAAACCATCCGCTGTTGCTTATATTCCCCTCTACAGCAAGGTTTTTGACAGTACTGTCGCTGCCCAGATCGCCAAACAGGCCATAATTGTATCTGTCCTTGCTTTCATTTGTAAATGTCGTAATAGACATTCCGGATATCTTGTGACCTTTACCGTCAAAAGTACCGGCAAACGGCAAGCCATATTTACCTATCGGCTCCCATTCACCAAGTCCGATGATGTCATTTTCAAGCACATAATGCGCTTTTGATGCGGCATTACCTTTGCCGCCCTTGTTCACCGCATCTCTCATTTGTTTAAGATCGTCAATATTTCCGATCTTATAGGGGTTTTCTACCGTTCCTTCTCCCTCAAAGGTGAACTCCCCGACGACATCTGCTGAAACCTCGGCTTGTGCCTGTCGGAAAAAACCGCTCAGCGGCAGCATCGTTAAAATAAAAACGACTGCGGTCAAAAGACCTAAGATACGTTTTTGTGCTGTCGTGACCTTTAACACTAAAACCATCTCCTTTTTTAATTATTGTATTCCAAAACGTACATCGCCGCCCGGATATACTTATGTAAAGATTATATCATAAAATCATTTTAATGTCAACAACAAACTGGCTATTATTAAAAATTTCCATAATGAACCATAAAGGTGGAAAATGCTTGACAAAATAATGCTTTTATGATAAAATTACAAGAGGAGTATGATTTAATTAAGAAAGGAAATTTTTGTATGAAAAAGCGCGTTTTGTTGATGCTTACTTCTATCATTTTTGTTGTGCCGCTTTTGTTCTTTTGCGGCAATACGCAGAGCAACACAGCATATGCGGCAAGCTCTTACGGGCTGAATCTTCCTACACAACAGCAGATAATCGAACGCTTTAAACAGCTAAACATAGACTTTACAAGCTCTGTCACCTTTTCTGAGAACTTTTCAAAGACAGCTCCTTATGCCGCGGGAAGTGTTTCATCTGCCGACAAACAAAACGCTCTTAAAGCGCTGAATTTCGTGAGATATGTCGCAGGACTGCCATCAGATGTCGCACTAAAAGATGATTACAATAAAGCCGCTCAAGCGGCGTCGCTTGTAAATGCGGTAAACAATGTTCTGACTCATACGCCGTCCCGTCCTTCGGGAATGGCTGATGATCTTTATAACTTGGGATATAAGGGCGCTAGCAGCTCTAATATAGCAAGTGGACACACTAATATTGTACATACCATACTCAGCTATATGGAAGATTCCGACAACAGTAACATAAGCGTCGTTGGTCATAGACGCTGGATTTTAAATCCCAGCATGCAGTATACGGGCTTTGGATTTGCAGACAGATATTCTGCTCTTTACGCGCACGACAGAAGTCGCACATCAACCTTTACGGGCGATTATGTAGCATGGCCACCGAAGAATATGCCCATGGAGCTGTATGATTCGACAATATATTATCCCTACTATACCAAAACAAACAATTACGCTTTTTCCGTTACCCTGGGAAATGGCTATGATACGCCGTCACTGTCGAAAGTAAAGGTCACTGTTACTTCCAAAAAGAAGAACAAGACATGGACTCTTGACAAAAACAGCACGAGCTTTTCAGAATATCTCACTGTTGAAAACAACTATTATGGCGATCCTAAATGTATTATTTTCAACGTAGGACTGTTTGAAGAAGGCGACACAGTTTCTGTTACAATAAACGGAATTTATAAAAACGGTGTAGAAAAGCCCATTAAGTATGATGTAAACTTCTTTGCTATAAACCATAAGCACAACTTTACTTCTTCCGTAACTCAGGAGGCAACTTGTTCGCACGAAGGCACAAGGACATATACTTGTACAATTTGCGGAGAGAAAAAGACCGAAAGTATTCCTAAAACACAGCACAAATACACTTCAAGCATAACAAAAGCCGCGACCTGCACGGAAAGCGGCGTGAAAACCTTCACCTGTCAGAATTGCGGCGACAGCTACACTGAGCAAATAAAAGCCACGGGGCACAAGTTTGGTTATGTTGTAAAACAAAAGCCGACAACAACGACAGAGGGTATTGAGGAACGAACCTGCTCTTCCTGCGGAGCGAAAGAACAACGCACTATAGCAAAACTGCAAAGCTCGTCAACTTCTTCAAGCTCAAGCAGTTCATCAAAGCCAAGCAGTTCTTCAATCTCAAGCAGCTCATCAAGTTCAAGCAGCTCATCAAGTTCAAGCAGCTCGTCAAGTTCAAGCAGCTCTTCAAGTATAGGCAGTCAATCAAGCAGCAGTTCTTCAAATGGTGACAGCCAGTCAAGCGAAAGTTCTTCAAGCGCTGACAGCCCGACAAACAGCGAAAGCTCATCATCGGACAACAGTTCTTCAGGCTCACCGACAGAGTCAGAGCCTACAGAAAGTAGTTCCGTAACGGGATCGGGCAATGACAGCGGTCCGGACAGTTCTTCTTCAAACGACGAAAACAGTGACACGCAAGCAAGCGGCAATAACGACAGTCAAGACGGTTCTTCTAATCAAAGTATGTCTAATAGTTCACAAAGCAACAATGACAACGGCGATATAAATGTTCCGCTTATAGTCGGCATTTCCGCTGTCGGCGTACTTCTTGCGGGAATAGTAGCGATAATAATTGTTACTATCAAAAAGAAGAAAAAATAAAACATTACGATAACAAACAAAAGTCCTGAGAAAAACTCTCAGGACTTTTTTGTTATTGTCGCGACGATCATTGTTAAAAATTTTTCAAAAAAATAAAATTTCCTATTGACAACTATTACGGTTAGTGATATAATTATTACAGTAAACGTAATAAAGGAGGTAAAAATTTGCGTGACAATATAAAAGGCGGTGCGCTGACTGAAGTCACATTCTTCATTTTGCTTGCGCTTTATAAGCCTAAACATGGATATGCGATAATGCAATTTATCGAAGAAAAAACCAAGGGACGTCTGACGCTTGGTGCGGGAACGCTGTACGGCGCACTTTCATCTCTTGAAGAAAAAGGCTGGATAACTCCCTGCGGAGATACTGACGGGCGCAAAAAGGAATACCTTATCACTGACGCGGGAAAAGCTGTCTGCGATAAGGAATTTGTCAGATTAAATGAACTTTTGAAAATTGCTGAGGAGATTATGGAGGGCTGATTATGACAAAAAAATATTATCGTTTCTTTTGGGGATTTCTTAAAAAGCAGGAAAAATGGCTGAACGAAATGGCGGATAAAGGCTTTCGTCTGATTCGCACAGGCAGAGCGTGGTATGAGTTTGAGGAGTGCGAACCGAAGAAATATCGCTATGCGGTGGAATTTATAGGCGAAAAGTCAAAGCAGAATGCTAAAGAATATGCGGATTTTTTAGAGGACTGCGGCTATAAAGTGATATTCAAAAATTTAAACCTTGATTATTCCGTAGGAAAAGCGATATTTCGTCCTTGGGCGGAAAAGGGCGGTAAAATTGCAACAACAGCGGGAACTTTCAATAAAGAACTTCTTTTAGTTGAAAAGGAAAATGACGGGAAAGCATTTGAACTTCATACGACCGAAGATGACATTAAGGAATATCAGAAAACAGTGCGAAAGCCGTGGATATTTTCCGTTGTTACGGTAGTTGTCACTTTATTGATTTGTTTCGGGGCGATTTTTATTGCAAATCAATTTAATTGTGTAAATACCCGCTCGGCACTTCGGGTAGGTTATGTCGGCAATGAAACCTTGGACGCCTGGAGCGGGAGATACACATTGCTTGACGGAATTATGGAGAGAAGTATTTATCCAAACTCGGATACTCTGCATATAGATGTTGAAACATATTCGGGGTCGATCTCAATTGAAATACGGGATAATGATGATAAAATCATTTTTAACGAGCAGAATATGGAAACCTCGTATTTTGATGTAGATGTTTCGGGAAATGTCAATGTAAGAATAAAGGCAGAAAATCACAAGGGCAGCTTTTCAATATCTTAAATATAATAACCGCTTTGTGCTATATACTGCACAAAGCGGTGATTTTATGCTGTTTTCAGTTTAAAAATAATGTGCTTTTTAGGAAAAAATTGCCTCCGTAAGCCAGACATACGCCGCGTCGAGTGCCTCGTAAAATCCTATAAAATCTCCCCTGCGCGCCTTTGTAATATCTGCCTCTGGCGTCTGAGGAACAAGCTGGACCATTATTTTATCTGGAACATCGCGGTCAGCTATCTTCTTTGTTTCCTTTACGACAAGTCTTGCGGCAAAGGAATCGCCGCCGCTCCCGTAAAAAATCGTGTTTCCACTTCTGATAAGAGGAAATCCTCTGTAATACATGAGCTTGTTTTCTTCCATTTATAATTACCTCCTGAAAAAATTTACATATTTATTATATCCTCGCCGTTTATGAGCCGTATAACGTTTTCGCTCAGCCGCTCGGCATAAATGGCGTTGACTTTAAATATCGGTTTCCCGTCTATAACGGCAATGTCTTTCCTTTCGTCCTCTTTGTAAAACTCGACCAGATTTTCCTTACAGCCGTATTTCTCCTCATACTTTTCGGCATATATGAACTTCATCGAGAATATCGGACTTCCGCTTATATCGCCCGAATAATATTCCTCTCCGTATGAGCCAATGAGCTGTTGGTAATAACTGCGGAATCTATCTGTGTCGATTTTTTCGCCCTTATAGAAAAACTCCTTTTTCTCATCATCTATGTCAAACATAAAAGTCCCGTCCGCTGTCGTTATTTCTATTTGCTCGACATAGTAGATATAAGGCGAGAGCGGGCGCTTTGAAATAAGCTGCTCGGGTTTGAAGGTCGCCCAGACGGCTTGATCCTTTGAAAGCTCGAAAATGCCCGGTTTATCTTCAAGCACCGCGTAATATCCCGTGACTTCCGTTAATCCTTCACTGACCTCACGCTTTATCTCATCTCCGATAAGTAGCTTTTTTCTATCGGTTCCGAGCGTAAATTCAACGACAGTAAACGGATCATTCAGTCCACATTTTTCCATATTTTCTTCGGACTGTTCAAGATAAACACAGCGGCTCATGGTGAGGGCGCAAAGATTGTTGTAGACTGCCGAGCCTGATTCGTCAACTTCAGCTGTAAACGGGCTTATAAATCTATGTGTGTTTGACGTGGCAGAAACAAAATCTTCATCAGACAGGATATCGGACATATAGCGTATCTCGACCGTTTCTTCAAGATCTTTGCGATTTATCGTAACACTTTCAACTGTCGTATCGCTCAGGCTTTCCGTAAGCGTAAGACCAACGAAATCCTTTATGTCTTTGAACACCCCCGAAACATTATCCTTATCCGCCGTCAGAACATTTCTGTTATCAGTGCGGAAATAAAAAGCGGTGTCCGAGGGATTTGCAATGCCGAAATAAAGCTTGGTCACTGTATCGTCATCGAATGTTACGGTCACTTCCGAAAGCGGGTCTTCAAGCCCGTATTTTTCAAGGTTCTCGGCGTTTTCTTCTACAAGCGGCTGTCTTGAAAGAGCAGCAAGTCCTCCTATAAACGCATTCACAACGTTTTCGTCCTGCTCCGCTCCTAAAAGCTCTCCGCATGTCCAGTAAAACTCGGTCTTGCTGTCTTCGGTTTTTTCAACTCTTGTAAACAGAAAGCTCCCGAATTGATTTTTGACTGAAACAGCCTCGACATTCTCTCGGTTTTTGTTTGTGACGCTTACGGTCGGAACATTCTCGTCAGACGAATTTTCCTCTTTTTTCTCGGGAAAGAATATCAATATGACCGCCAGTATTATTCCGAGAACAGCAAGCGCCGACGCGGAAATGACGACAGTCTTTATACCTTTGCTCATCAGCGGTGCCTCCTGCGAACATAGATAACTATTCCCGCCGTGATTATCAGAACGGGTATCACTATGCACAATATGACGCCCAGAACGTTTGCCGTAGTTGCGTTCATCTCAAACGTTACAGCGTCAAACGATTTCGGAGTTATGGATATGCCCGTGTTTCTGCCGCACATACCGTCAAATATTCCGAGAAAGAAGAGCTGGTTTCCTGCGTTTGAGTAGGACATAAGCGTTTGTCCCGCAAGTGTGTCCGAGCCTGCCGCGCATACCCTGCTGACGCTGTCGGAAACTGTTTTCGTGGACATAACTACGTCGTTATAAATACCCGTCTCTGCTGTCGAAAGGTCAAATTCTTCATCTTCTCCCAGGTCGAGCGGATACAAAAACGAATTTTTAAACGAACCTAAAAGCACATCGAGCTGATTTGAAGTTCCTGAAAGAGTATAAACGGGGCGCAGGTCTGAACCTATCATCATCTTTCCGAGCGCGTCCTGTGTAAACTCGGTGTCCTTTATATCCTGCAAATGGATATAATATGTCTGCTGATTTATCAAATAATCGGGGTTCTTCTGCCCTATGACTGAGTATCCTACCGACAATCCCCAGTCATTAAGAAAGCCCTCTATATTCGGAGTTTCGGGCTGGTCGGAGGATGCAAAATAGAAAACGTTCTTTCCCGAATTTCCGCCGTTGTCAAGAAATTTATCGAGCTTTACGAGCTGTCCCGCGCCATAATCGGAAGTCGGCGCATATACTACGACAACGTCCGCGTCTTCGGGAATTTCTCCCGTAAGGATATTTACCGTTTCAACTTCATAGCCGTTCTTTTTGAGCAGTTCCGAAAGCGCATCGCTCCCATGCTCACCATAACCCTCTGTAAATACTACCTTTGCGGGATCGTCGTCTGAAACATAGAGCATTGCCGAAACGGTTTCCTGCTCGATATAAGAGCCTGCAATGTATCCATAGTAATAGTAATATTCCCACGCTTCTTTGGTTGTAAGTCCGAAATAATCGTTCGGGGTAATTATCCTATATCTTCCCGAATTTTTATTTTCAACGACAACGCAGGATTCCGTGAGGTTATCTTCTGAAAACTTCGCCGCGAAATCGGGGTTTTGTTCAAGATCAAGAAAATCAAGCGTTATATGGCTGCTGTAGGCGCTAAGTTTTTTCAATATCTCGTCTACTTGTTTGAAATAATCTCCGCCCTCGTTAAATCTCTTTTCCGAGCTTGTGACAGTAAGCGAAATATCCGTATTCAGAAAATAATCAAGATAATACTCGGTCTGACTGTCTAAAGAATACAGCCCCTCTGCCGTGAGGTCGGCTTTTAGTCCGAACCTGTCCGACAAAATGCCTATAATTATATTAAGCACAACCGCCGCCGCGATAAACAGCACCGTAAACGTTGCCGCAACGACTATATGTTTTTTGCGGGGTGATCCCTCACGCACAGATGTGAGGCTTGATTTTTCGTTCTTTACTGTGTTTTCTTTTTCGGGGATATTGTTTTTCTTTTTCATGATATCCCCCTTATGCGTAGCGGCGGCGCTCAATAACGCGTATTGTCAGAAAGTTGAACACTACCGTTATGCTCAGAAGGAACACCGTGTTTTTGAGGCTGAATATCCCCTGAGTAAACTCGCTGTACTTGTAATAGACAGAAAGAGAATTTACTATCCCCGCAAACGTATCATCCGTGATATAATTTGAGATGATGTCAAACATGCATATTACGATATTAAGACCTATACTTCCTATAGCCGCTATCATCTGGCTTTCGGTTAAAGATGAAATGAATATCCCTATCGAGATAAACAGCATGCCTATAAGCACAAGACCCGTATAATGTCCCCAAAACATCGCCCACTCAAATCGGCTGTCAGCCGCTGAAACTGCAAATGACAGAAAGATTGCATATATTATCAGGACAATGCTCGCACAAAAGAAAACGAAAAACGCTCCCAGAAACTTTCCCACGACTATCCCGAAAAGACTGACGGGACTTGTAAGAGTGAGCTGGTCGGTTTTCTGGCGTTTGTCATCGGCAATGGTTCTCATAGTAAGGACCGGTATCAATATAACGTTTATGAAAAACATCATCTGGAAAACTCCGCCCATAGCTGAGCTGCCAATGCTTAGACAGTTCACCCACAGAAATAATCCTGAAAACCCGCAGAATACCGCAAGGAAAACATATCCGAGCGGAGAAGTGAAATATGCTCTTATCTCGCGTTTCATTATAGCAAGCATTATTCTCCACCCCCGTCTTCCCCGTAAAAGTCGCCTGTCGTAAGTTTTAAGAATATTTCCTCAAGACTAAGCTCGGTGCTTTTCATAAGCAGAATGGGGTAATTTCTCGCCGCCATACGCCTGAATATTTCTCTTCTTACATCGCAGCCCTCTTTTTGGGATATCTCATATTCCGAAACGTTCTTTGCGGGGCTTTTCAATTCATAAACACGGTCAATATCGGAAATTCCCGCCAGAATATCCTTTACTTCTTTTGACGGCCCCTCTATTTGCACAAGGAGCTTTGCGTCGGGAGAAAGCGAATGTGACAGGTTTTCGGCGGTATCATCGGCGATAAGCTTTCCGTTATTTATTACTACTATCTTGTCGCAGACCGCCTGTACTTCGGGAAGGATATGCGACGACAGAATGACCGTATGATTTTTTCCGAGCTTTTTTATAAGCGAGCGGATCTCTATTATCTGCTTTGGGTCAAGCCCAACTGTAGGCTCGTCAAGTATAAGTACCTTTGGATTTCCAACGAGTGACTGTGCCAGTCCTACTCTCTGACGATAACCCTTTGAAAGGTTTCGTATAACGCGCTTTCTGACGTCCGCTATTCTCGACAGCTCGCATATCTCTCCGAGATGAGAGCGCTTTGGGAGCTTACATTTTTTCAGATCGTATACGAAATCAAGATACTCGTTTACGGTCATATCCAGATAAAGCGGAGGAATTTCGGGAAGATAGCCGATATTCTTCTTCGCCGAAACAGGGTCTTCTAAAACGTCAATGTCGTTTATGAGGACCTGTCCGCTCGTGGCGGAAAGATATCCGGTGAGTATATTCATGGTGGTTGATTTTCCTGCGCCGTTTGGTCCGAGAAATCCGAGTATCTCACCGTTTTCGGCACGGAAACTTATATTGTCAACGGCTTTTTTAGAGCCGTAATGCTTACAAAGATTATTTACCTCTATCATATCGTCCTCCGTTCAGGCTGTCGATAAAGCCCGAAATACTCTTTTTACAGTCTGAAATATAATTGTTTATTATAATTGTAATTGATGTCAGTGAAAAATATGTGAACCGAAAATGAAACTTATAGAGTATTTTTTA
>CANRLW010000038.1 GCA_947631575.1 uncultured Clostridia bacterium | reverse complement strand
CGGGCGGGCGCATTAAAGTTTTTTGAAAAGGGATTCCAAAGGGAAAAAATTTTTTTCAAAAAATTTTTGCCCTTTGGTCGCGGCGTAAGCCGCGAAACGGCGCTAGCTAGGCGCATCAGATTCAATGCCTACGGCATTGAATCTGGGGTGCGGGGAAAACAAGAGTTTTCCCCGCATTGCCTTTTCAAAGCTGTGCTTTGAAAAGGCAATCCTAAAAGAGGTTTTGAGCGGGAAAGTACATTCAATATGAAAAAATCTTAATGCGTGAAAGTTCATTCCACTTTTCGGCAACTCAAAAAATTGCCGTGCCGACAGCTCGAACTGTCAGCACGTTTTTTTGTAAAAAAACTATTGACAAATCTTGGGGTATGTGTTAGAATGAAAATGCGACACAATTGAATAATCTATTCCAGATCGGGACACTTTTATTTTGGTAAAAGTGTTTGCTCTTTTCGTGTCCTTTTTTGGGGTAGATGAAAATTGTGTCGCAGCAATCGGAGCCTGCATTTTTACAAGTGCGCGGTTTCGGCTGCGCACTTTTTATTTTTGCGGGAAATTGCGCAGCAAAAATAACATACCGCAAAAAGAACGGAGGAAATTTAAAAATGAAAGTGAGAAAACTTAGCGCAATTCTTTTGGCAGGCGCGCTCCTGACGTCAACGGCAGTTGTTTCATTTGCCGCAGAGGAAAGCTCGCAGACGGAAAGTACAGACAGCACACAAAGCATAGTTGACGAAAGCGGAAATCTAAAAATAGAAGGAACAGTTGTAACGGGAGTTACAGAACAAGGAAAAGAGGCTAAAGAGATAAAAATTCCCGAAGGCGTAACGGAAATCGGCGATAGTGCTTTTTATGAATGTACAAATCTTACAAATGTGGATATTCCCGATGGCATTACATCTATCGAGTTCGCTGCTTTCTATGGCTGTACAAGCCTTACAAGTGTGACTATTCCCGGTAGTGTACAAACGATTTGCCGTATGGCTTTTGACGGTTGCACAAATCTTACAAGCGTAAACATTTCCGAGGGTGTAAAAACAATCGAGGGTTTGGCATTCAGGGATTGCACAAGCCTTACAAACATAACTATTCCCAAAAGTGTGACTACATTCGGAGATGAAACTTTTATCGGAACAGCGTGGCTGGAGAACAAGCAGAAAGAAAACCCGATTGTTATTATAAATAACATAGTGGTAGATGGAACGACTTGTACTGGAGATGTTGTTATTCCCGATGGCGTGACAAGTATTTGTGATTGGGCCTTTAATGGCAATAAAAACATTACCAGCGTATATATTCCCGAAGGCGTAACATCTATTGGTATCGCTAGTTTTTGCTCGTGTACAAACCTTAAAACTGTATATATTCCCAAAAGCATGACCTATATCAACAATAATAGTGCTCAAGATTTTCCGGCAGCATTTGCTTATACAGAAATTTCCGATGTATATTATGCAGGAACGGAAGAACAGTGGAAGGAAGTTAATCCAACTCAAAGAGAATTATTAGGCTTTGAAAACGCCACCATTCATTACAACTACGTTGCTCCCACTGACAATGAAAGCTCAACCGACAGTAATTCAAGCGACAGCGAAACTTCCTCGGACAACAGCACTACCGAAAGCACAACCGACAGCACCACAGAAAGCACTACTGACAGCACCACAGACAGCACCACCGACAACAGCGGTTCTGAAAGCACCACCGACAGCAACTCCAGCGGCAGCACAACAAGCCCCGACACAGGCGTTGCAGGTCTTTCACTTACGCTCGGCGTTGTTGCCCTCGCAGGCGCAGCGGTTGTAATTTCCAGAAAGAAACACTGATAACTTCTGAAATTTTCATATTACCTTTCCTAAAACAACACGCCCAAACTTTCGTTTGGGCGTGTTGCCGGTATACCCTGTATATATGCACATAATAAAAAGCGGGTTCTAAAGTCGAACCCGCTTTATGCTTTTGCTATTAGTCAGCAGAGTAAGGAATCAGCGCAAGCTGTCTTGCTCTCTTGATTGCTGTCGTAAGCTCTCTCTGGTGATACGCGCAGCAGCCCGTAACTCTGCTCGGAAGGATCTTTGCGCGCTCTGTCATAAACTTGCGGAGCTTTGCAACGTCCTTGTAATCAATATACTCAGCTCTTTCCGCACAGAACTGGCAAACCTTGCGGTGCGGACGTTTCATGCCGCTGTGCATGGGCTTTTCGTTCTTTTCAGCCATTTTTTCTACCTCCTATGTGTAGACTTTTTTCAATTAAACTAAATTTCAGAATGGATAGTCGTCCTTGTCGGCAGCCGAAAAATCAGCAGGGCTTTGCGCGCCTGCGCTGTCCGACGACGACGCGCTTGAACCGCGCTCGGGGGGTGGCTCGCCATAACCGGGATTTCCGGCGGGAGCATAGCCGCCGTTTGAGCCGCTCGGAGAATTTGACTTCTCGCCTGTGAAAAAAGCATTATCAACCACTATCTCATACCATGTCGCGGGATTTCCGTTCTTGTCGGTAAACTGCGAAACCTGCATTTCGCCCTCGATCAGTATCATTCTGCCTTTCGAGAAAAATCTCGAGATAAACTCGGCAGTTCCGCGCCACGCGAGAACGTTAAAGAAATCAGACTTTCTTTCCTCGCCTTTTTTCTGATAGTTTCTGTCAACAGCGATCCTGAATCTGCAAACCGAAACGCCCGTCGGCGTAGTTTTAAGCTCGGGTTCGTTTACCAGTCTGCCCATCATAATAACCTTATTCACTTTAACACCTCCGAAATTTCAACGCGCCTTATTCGTGTGAAAGGACAACAAGCGAGCGAAGAACGCCGTCCGTTATGCTGACGATACGCTCAAACTCGGCAGGGAAGTCGGGCTTGCTCTCAAACTTATAGAGAACGTAATAGCCTTCGTCCTCATAGTTGATTTCATAAGCGAGCTTTTTCTTTCCCCACTCGTCAACGCTCGTAAGAGTGCCGTTAGCTTTTACAAGGTCGGTAAACTTGTTTACTATCGCCTTGATCTGCTCTTCATCGTTTGTCTTTACCGAAAGAACAACGACCGCCTCATACTTTTCGCTTAACTTTGCCATATTTGCACCTCCTTATGGATCTATATCCCGCGCCCTATGCGCGAGAAAGGGGTTATTCGCTTTCAGCGATTAACTCTATAATTATAACAGCTTTTTCCTCGTTTGTCAAGTACTTTTTTCAGGTTTTTTCCACCGCCGCTGAAAGCAGTATACAGTGTACAGGGTACAGTATTCAGCAATGGTATCCGCATTGCGGCGGATAATATTTAGATTGTTTTTAATCAATAGGCACACAAGCAACTTTTTACGGTTTTATCCAAAACGTTTCAGTCCGATAACAATCTAAATATTGTCTGCGTAAGCAGACACCGAAACTGTACACTGTCCACTGTATACTGTACATTTGCTAACGAAAGTGGGCTATTTTAACTTGACAACTTATATTCCCCAGATATCCTTCGCATACCCCTCGATCGTCCGGTCAGAACTAAACTTCCCTGCCGACGTCATGTTAATAAAGCACTTCTTCATAAACTCCGGGTGGTTGAAATGGAAGTCGCTGTTGGCTTTGAGCTTTGCCTGAACATAATTTTCAAGATCGCCCAGAACATAATAATGGTCGGGTTTATGCCAGCTCGCGCCGTCAAGCAGCGAATAATAAAGCTCTCTGAAAGCGCCGCTGCCGCCGTCCGAAAACGTTCCGTCAATAAGTGTGTTCAACACTCTCGCAACTCTCGTGTTCTCCGAATAGATCTTGCGCGGGTCGTAATTCGGCATTATCTGTTCAAGATCGGAAACTCTCGCGCCGAAGATGTAGTTGTTTTCCTCTCCCGCCTCTTCCGCAATTTCAACGTTCGCGCCGTCATAAGTGCCGAGGGTCATTGTGCCGTTGAGCATAAACTTCATATTGCCCGTACCCGACGCCTCTGTTCCCGCGGTCGATATCTGTTCGGAAATATCCGCCGCAACAACGAGCTTTTCCGCGTATGAAACATTATAATTCTGCACGAAAACAACTTTCAGCGCGCCGTTTATCGACGGGTCGTTGTTTACAAGATTTGCCGTTTCGTTTATAAACTTGATTATAGCCTTTGCTCTCGCATATCCCGGAGCGGATTTCGCGCCGAAAATAAACGTTGTCGGAGCAAAGTTCGCTATGCTGCCGTCCTTGATCCCAAAGTAAATATACAGAATACTGAAAGCGTTCAAAAGCTGGCGCTTGTATTCGTGGAGGCGCTTTATCTGAATGTCGAACATACTGTTCGGGTCAATAGAAACTCCCTCATGCTTTTCGATATATTCAGCCAGACGCTTTTTGTTGTTCTGCTTTATCTCGGTAAAACGCGCAAGAGCGGCGCTGTCGTCAGCGTATCTGCGAAGATCTTTCAGCTTTCCGAGGTCTGTTATCCAGCTTTCGTCTCCGACAAGCTCGGTTATCATCGCCGAAAGCCCCGGATTGCAAAGAGCCAGCCAGCGGCGCGGCGTTATGCCGTTTGTTTCATTTAAGAAACGTTCGGGATAAAGCTCATACCAGTCATGGAGCGCGTCGTTTTTAAGGATATCCGTGTGTATCTTAGCCACGCCGTTTACATGCGACGAACAGTAGATAGCCATTCTCGCCATGTGAACAGTGCCGTTTGCAATTATCTGCATGGTCTCCGTTTTTTCGCGGGAAATGCCCTTTCTGTACATATCCGAAATGAACGCCTCGTTTATGCGCAGTATGACCGCGTATACTTCGGGAAGAAGTTCTTCGATAAGGTCGCTCCCCCATTTTTCGAGCGCCTCTGCCATAATGGTGTGGTTGGTGTAATTGAATGTCTTTTTGGCAATATCGAGCGCCTGTTCAAAGCTCATTCCGCGTCTTGTTAGATTTCTGACAAGCTCCGGGATAGCTATAACGGGGTGGGTGTCGTTGAGCTGGATCGCGTTATACTCCGCAAAGTCTGAAAGCGGTCTGCCCGCCGCAAGATGTTTTCTTATAAGGTCTTCAACAGACGCCGCGCTGAAGAAATACTCCTGTTTAAGTCTTAAAAGCTTTCCGTTTCTGGTGTCGTCGTTGGGGTAGAGCGTGCGGGAAATATTTTCGGATTCTATCTCGCCTCTTGCCGCCTCAAAATAATCCTGTCTGTTAAATGCGTCAAAGTCGAACGCACAAACGGGCTCAGCCTGCCAGAGCCTTAATGTGCAGGCATAGTCGTTTTTATAGCCGAATATCGGCATGTCGTAAGGAACTGCATTTACGTCGCCCGTCGAAAAATGAACAATAACGGTGTCGCTTTCGGTGCGCTTGCTCCAGGGGTCGCCGTATCTTGTCCAGTCATCGGCATATTCCTTCTGAAAGCCGTTTTCGATCGTCTGCCTGAAAAGCCCGTACTTATAGCGTATGCCATAGCCCGTCATCGGCAGTTTGAGCGCCGCCGCGCTGTCAAGGAAACACGCCGCGAGCCTGCCAAGGCCACCGTTTCCCAGAGCCGCGTCTTCAATTTCTTCGAGGTCATTTATGTCCCCGCCCGCTCCTTCAAGAAGTTCCTTTGCGGTATCGGCAATTCCGAGGCACATAATGTTGTTGTAGACCGCGCGGCCTACGAGAAACTCTGCCGAAAGATAGCTTGCGCTCCTGCCCGCGGGACGGCTCGAGTTCATTATTTTAACGGCTTGTTTCATTATCGCACTTCCAAGGGCATTATGAAGTCCCATGGGCGTATAGCGCCCGTCGACCTTTACTTCATCGGAAAGTTTGTCGTTAAAATCTTTTTTCAATAATTCCTTATCTATCATGTCGGTTGTCTCCTTTAAAATTATAGTGTATATCTAATTATAACATATTTTTCCGAAAAATCAATACAATTTAAGAAAATCATCACTTTGTGTATAAAATATACCTAAAATAAACCTCAGCTTGTATGATTTTTTTGAATTTGTTGTTAAATTGCACATAAAAGACTGTCGAAATTCTACATTTAATTTCTTGTTTTTGAACGCTAAATGCCGGCTCAGTGCTTGAAAAAATTGAAAAAATGTGTTATAATTATAAAACAAGTAAACGGGTATGGGCATTTTGCGCCCTTTTATAAAAAAAGGTATACTAAGATGTGCAGTCCCCGCTTTAAATCAAATCCCGAAACAAAAGTTTCGGACAGGAAACGGAGGTTTTCAGGTGAAAAAATTCTCATATGTTGCCACTGACGCGGGCGGTAAAACGTTCAGAGGTCAGGAAATGGCGGAGGATTTTAAGGAACTACAGACTAAGCTCAGAGAACGAAACCTTTATTTGACCAGTTACCGTGACTTGGGCATGAACAGCCTTGACGTCAAGTATAAGTTCAAGACCAAGGAAGTTTCGTTTATCTCCAGACAGCTTGCCTCGATGACGTCGGCGGGTCTGTCTTTGGTAAGAGCGCTGTATATCCTTCAGGATCAGCAGGAAAACAAAAAAGCTAAAGCCGTGCTCCTCGAAATTTACGAGGAAGTTCAGAAGGGTACTTCTTTCTCGGACGTTTTAAAGCAAAAGCCGGGCGTTTTCCCCGACATGTTCGTAAGCCTTGTGGCGGCGGGCGAGGCATCAGGTATGCTCGATATGATGCTGACCAGACTTTCGGACCACTTTGCGAATACGAATAAGACTGCGAACAAAGTTAAATCCGCGATGGTTTATCCTATCATACTTCTGGTATTGCTCCTTGCGGTAATCATACTCCTGTTCACGCAGGTATTGCCTATGTTCTCGAGCCTCGGTGACCCGGCTACATACTCGGTACTTACAAAGGCGCTGCTTGCATTCTCGGATTCACTTATAAACTACTGGTATGTTTACATAATCGCCATAGTAGGTATAGTAGTGCTTGTGTTCATTCTCCTGAAAACAAACTCAACGCGACTGAAAATGGACGAACTGCTGTTGAAGATACCGAAGGTCGGAAAGCTCGTTGCGACGATGTATACCGGAAGATTTGCGAGAAACATGGCCGACCTCTACGGAGCGGGTCTTCAGATGGTGGACTGTATTGAAAAATCCGTTGCGGCTATAAATAACTCTTATGTCCAGAAGAGATTTGAAGACGTTATAAACGACATAAAGCTCGGTGAGAGCATGTCGAAGGCAATTGAAAAAACGGGCATATTCGAGGGTATGTTTACCTCGATCATATATGTCGGCGAGGAATCGGGTACTCTCGATACGATCCTCAACAAAGCGGCGGACTATTACGACGACGAGGCAGACTCGGCAGTTACAAAGCTCGTAAGCCTTATGGAGCCGCTGATGATAATCCTTATGGGTATCGCGATAGGCTTGTTCCTTGCGGGAATGTTCCCCCTGCTCTACGGTGGAATGCTCAGCGCGGCAGGCTGATAAAGCTAAAAACGAATTTTAATAAATATGAGGTGAATTTATGCTTTCATTTGAAATTACCGACAGCCAGATAAAGCTCATCAGAGGCGTTCAGAGTGGTGCGAAAATCAGGATCCAGGACGCCGATATAGTTGACCTTTCAGAAGGCTATGTACAAAACGGTTATGTGTCCGAAGTTCCTATGGTCGCGGCTGCTCTCAGCGAATTGCTGAAGGTCAAGAACATAAAGGAAAAAGAGGCTATAGTTTCTATTACGTCAAGCTCCATTGTCTACAAGGAAATGGCTGTAGCAAAGCCCAAGAACATGAAGAACCCCGCGATCATCGAGGCGATGATCCAGGCGAACATGAACATAACAAACGACTACAACATATCCTTTACCATAGCGGGCGAATTTGAGGACGAGGAGAAAAACAAGATGTTAAGCGTTATCGCTGCGGCTTGTCCTCAGCGTCTCGTTGACGGCTATGTTAGACTGTTCTCACATGTAGGACTCCAGCTCAAAGGCGCATATGTCGCTAATAACTCCGCGACAAGACTTATACTCAGCACCCCGAAGATGGAAGAAAGAATGCCGCTGCTCGCGGTTCAGGTCGACAAGAACTTCCTCTCCATGAACCTGTATGAGAACAAGCAGATAGCTTTCTCACGTTTCTTCAACATCGACCCCGCGGACTATGACAATGCTCCAGACTATGTTTCAAGAGCGCTTTATGATAACCTGTACAGAATGATACAGTTTATCAAGACCCGTTCTAAGGACAGCCGAAACAACGACACCAGACCGCTCCAGGAGATCATGCTCTACGGTGAGTGGGACAGCTTTAGCGAGATAAACAACGCCGTTTCCCAGTTCGACAACGTTAGAAACTCGACGTTCTCAATGCCCGCAAGCGTTTCTACCGCGACTCCGTTCGATTTCCCGAAGTTTGTAAACGCAATCGGCGCTCTTTGCCGTATAAACAAGGATAAGGAATTTATAAACCTTCTCGAGGCTACATCGGCTAAAAGCTCGACCGCCGCAAATACGTTCTTCGTATCTCTCGCGGGCGCAGTTCTCGGCTCGGCGGCTCTCGTAGGAGCAGTTGTGGTAGTGCTGAACATTGTAAACAGCACTATCCAGGCTCAGATAAGCGACTTCCAGGCAAAGATCAGCGATCCTGTTATGCAGAACAACCTCGCTATAGTTGACCAGCGCACTTCAATGCTCGCAGGATTCCAGAACTATAACGACACCGTAAACCGCACGACCATGCTCTTTAACTACCAGCCGAAGGTTCAGAGCTTTGTTATTGAAAAGGTCCGCACTCCTCTCGACAATGAGAGCGACCCACTTCTTGAAGAGGGCGAAGAGCTTGAGATTACAAATATCTCAATTAGCGGCTATAACGTTACGGTAACGTTTATGGGACGCTCAAACGGCGATCCGTCTTCCGTTCCTTCGAGATATGCACAGTATCTCGCGGAAAAGGTCCTCAATAAGTATGACGAGCCTTATTTCATAAATGTAAGCTATTCGGGCTTTACAAAAGTCAACGAAACCATAGATGGCGAATATGCTTATCTCCAGAGCAACGGCGAAGTAAAGCTTGATACGGTCTTTACATTCGATATGTCAATGTCACTCCAGATGGGCAGCGACGAGGCAAACGCAAATTACGTAGCTGAAGAAAACACTGAAAATGAGGAAGGAGCGGATCAGAATGCGGCTCAGTAAACAAGAAAGAATAGGCGTTTTAATAATCCTTGCGGTAGTTATAATAGGACTTGGAATATTCCTCTTTATAGTGCCCGCGGCGCAGACTATAGGAACTTCCCTCGAAAACCGCCAGAACAAGGAAAACGAATATAACGCGGCAGTTGAAAAGGCAAACAAAAGAGGCCCGCTCAAGGATCAGATCCTTGAAGAATACAAAGAAGGCGAGCACCTCGCAGATATGTTCTTCTCGGAAATGAAGTCATACGAGGCAGACGCTGCTTTAAGAGAGTTCCTCGCACAGTGCGAGACAAATGTATTGGTTACTTCTCTTGAAGTATCGCCTCCCGGAACAGCTACCCTTTCGCCGAACTTCCCGACAGAATCAGAAGTTACATACGATCTTAAACAGTATGCGACCCAGGGCGCTGAAGTAGATGAGGCGGTTGCAAATCGCCTTATGAGAATAAGCCAGCTCGCTACTGCTCTCGGAACATCTCAGACGATCGGCGCAAGCACCGTTTCATTCAGCGTTAAGGCTAAGAACATCGAAGACCTTATGAAGTTTGTAGATGAGATAAACAACTACGTAAAGACCGAAAACGGCGTTGAGATCAGAAAAGCTCTTATGCTTACAAGCGGTATCAGCATTGAATACAAAGACATTCAAACAAAGTACGACGAGTATGTTTCAGAGCTCAACGAACAGGCTGAAGAGGCAGGCAGAGCAGCTTTGCTGGCGGGCATTGACGGTGAGTTCACATATGAAGTTCCCGAGCGCACCGAGCCCGAAGAGCCCGAAGAGGGAGAAGAACTGACGATAGAAGACACATATGTAGAATGCGGCATGACGCTTACATTCTACAGTATCGAGCGCATGCAGAACCCCCAGGCACAGCTTGACGCGCAGGACGGCGGAACGGCTGCCTGATAGTGGGGAGCGAGAAAACAGTTTTCTGTTTAACTTTTGAAGAAGGAGGATAAATATGCACACTTTCAGAAAATACATAAGCAATCGCGGTAGTGCATTGTTTATGGTCATTAGTACAATGACCGCCCTGATGATAACGTGTATGGCTATGTATTTTACGGTTCTGGCGTCAAGGTCGACGATCTATGCGGTCTTTAACCAGAAACAGTCGTATCAGAGTTCAATGTCAATATTTGATTTTCTGTACAACGACTTGGGAACCTCGCCCGAAAACACACTTCGTGATAAGATGTTTAAAATGAGCGTCAACGAAGAGTTTACTGCGAGCGGAAGTGAAGAGCATCTCGGCGACTATACAGTAACAATTACGAAGATAAAAGACGCTGAAGGCGGCGCAAAAGGCGGCGTTTATGATATAATAGTATCTTCTACCATAGACGGCGTTACGGAGACGGTACACAGCCAGATCAATCTTCAGACAGCTCCCGCGACCGATGGAGGAAATAACCCTAGCCTTTCTATAGCTCCGACATTTGCGGCAACGGGATATGTATCAAACGACGTTTATCTTAACCAAGGTACGTTCTATTCAGATATGACTTTTGATAGTGAGATCACTCACTTCGGCGCATATGGTAACTCACCCGAACTTCATATTTACGGTGATGTTAACTGTTCCGGTTCTGTTATATTTGAAAAAGGTTACCAGTGGAATGCTCGTTCTGCCGGTGCAAGACCGATTACTGTCGCTATAAGAAATACATTTACAACATCAGAGAACGATGACATGGATTTCATGGAAGGCGACACCTTCATGATAGGCGGTGACGCTTATATAGGAGATAAACTCGGAAACGCAGTCGTTTACATAAACGGCGACTTGCATTTGACTAACGGAAACTATACCGCAACGACATATTTGGTAAATGGCGATATTTATACAAATGTAAACAATTTGGATAATAGCAGCACGATTTTCTGTAACGGAAATATCTATAATTTGGACGGATCTCCGAGAACAGTAAACGGCATAAAAACTTGGGATGAAGTTGTAGGAACAAAAGCCAGAAACCAGACGATTCTCAGTCGTGATGAAATGATAACACAGCTCGACAAGAGAACCCAGACTAACACTTATTACAAGTGGACAATTGACGATAGTCCTACATCTTCTGACGATAAAGCAGTTAAAGATGTAAACCTTGATGAGAGCATAGGCAACTATCAGACGCTTACAGTCGGTAATCAGCCACTCTATATCGTTCACGCGGACGCTTATACTTCAAGCAACAACCCCTATGGAGACGACACTCAGCTTGACAATCAGTGGAGAAAAGGCTGTGTTATCAAGGACATTAACGTACAGTCGAACGGTCCGTTCTTTATAATTATAGATACGGGCGATGATCCCGATAATGTTTATACGATACGTGTCAGAGGAAACTCCGATGGACCTAAGGGAACAAATAAATACTTTACTTGGAACGGCGGAACAAATAAGAGACCTATTATTCTTGTAAAGGGCAACGGAAGTGTTGTAATAGATGTACCGAGTGATGTAATTTATCAAGATGTGGATAAGGGCGTTATATGCCATTACAATTGGTGGATTCTTGCCGGCGGCACATTTGATACAACTCCGGGTGGTCAAAGCGATAACGTATTCCCCGGTCAAAATGACGATTTTAAGAGTAAGAACGTTGTTCATATGACTTGCGGAAAGAATTGTTCGGCAGGCTGCAACAATTCCGTTACAACAACCACAAGCACAGAGCAGTGCGACAGAGCCACTCACCCTGCCGGAGTAGACAGAACAAAGGTAACCGCAAAATGTTCGATACACGGCATTGAAGTAACATATTGTCCTTACTGCGAAGAAGTTATGGTAAAGGATATGTTCGGTTATTGGAATTTCTGCAAGGATCATGTTGATAAGGCTAAGGTAAAATCACAGCTCCAAGGAAAGAACCTTGTAAATAAAGATACAAACGGAGAAGTTATTAGTCCTAACTGCAATATCTATCTTATATCAAGCGATGAGAGTTCGGAATTCCGCTTTGGTAGAAACCCCTATGGAGACATGTTGGACAGAAACGTTATGATCGGATATGTTTATGCACCATATCAGACGTTTATGTGTGAAAACAAAGATGCTGGTAACTTCCTGAGGTTTATGGGCGGTATGACGGTTTCGGATTATAACTTCCTGTCAAAGGGCTCGTTTATAATGTGTCAACCGGATAAGAACCCTGCGGAACTTATGGGCGACGACGCTTTGAAACACAAGTATGAAGTCTCAAAGGACTGGAAACTTGAGTTCGTAACACACTAAGCAAAGGAGGCGCTTTATATGTTTAAAAG
>CANRLW010000037.1 GCA_947631575.1 uncultured Clostridia bacterium | reverse complement strand
CCCCTGCCAGAGGGAAAAAATTTTTTGAAAAAAATTTTTTCCCTCTGGACTCCCTTTTCAAAAAACTTTAATGCGCCGCCCGTTTGGCGGTTTGGATTTAAGACGTTGCTCGCCGCTCAAAACTAATTCTAACCTCTAACTTCTAACCTCTAACCTCTAAAAGGGCACATAAAAGTTTTGGAAAGAGGGTTCAAGGGGGAAAACCTTTTGGTTTTCCCCCTTGCGTTTTATTTCATAAGTTCTTTCCCTGCGTTCCATGCCTTTCCGACTTTTTCGCCCGAAACGTAATAACCGCTTTGGAACTGGTCAAAAATAAGCGCGTTCAATTTCTGAGGATCGACTTTCCCGTTTTCAGAAAGCACGCTCTCTTCTGCGGCGGTGTTTACTATCTTCCCGACTATGCAATAAAAGCTCTCCGTCTTTACAACTTCGCAAAGCTCGCACTCCATGACCACGGGAAATTCTTCTATTATCGGAGCATTTACAAACCTGCTCTTTTCGACTTTACAGCCCGTTCTTTCAAACTTGTCGGTCATGGTGTTTCCGCTCGCTATTCCGAAAAAGTCTGCAACTTCAATGTTCGCCTTGTCAGCTATGCTTACGGTAAAGGCTTTTGTTTTCAAAAGGTTCTGCGTTGTCTTATGATCCTCGTCAATAAACAGCGCTATCTTGTCCATGTCACAGATCATGCCCCATGCCGCGTTCATGGCGTTTACCTTTTCATTCTCCCCGTATGCCGCAACAATAAGCACCGGCATAGGATATACCGCAGGAACAACTCCAAGATTTTTTTTCATAATAAAATCCTCCTTATATTATGCGCTATAGCGCAATTTTACAGCTTTATAAACTCCGCTCTTCTGTTTCTGAAAACCGTGTAATACTTAAATCCCGCGTTTTCAAGCGTTTCCTCTGCCTTGTCAAAGTCCGCCGCAACGCGCGTTCTTTCGTGAGCGTCCGAGCCTATCGTAATTATCTCTCCCCCAAGCTCTTTATAGCGCGAAAGTATAAACCTGTGCGGGTGTACATAGCCCAAAGAGTTAAGCCCCGCCGTGTTTATTTCAATTCCCCTTCCCATAGAGATAAGCCTTTTCAGTATCTCGTCAATTATTTCACGAAAATCAAGCGGCTCATAGCTTTTCGATGGAAAATACCTCGCCGCATAATCAAGATGACCGTAAACGTCAAAATCATTAAACTTCTCTATATTTTCAAGTATGCTCTCAAAATATTTAAACATACCGCCCTTTTCTCCGAATTCTTCATAATATTCGGGATAATAAGGGTCTTTTCCGTTTATAAGGTGTGAAGATGAAATAACAAAATCAAAATCATTGTTCTTTACAAATTCTTCCAGCCTCTCCGAAAGATACCCCATGACTCCAAGTTCTACCCCGAAAAGCACTTCTATCTTGTCGGAAAATTCGTCTTTAAGTTGAAAAAGCTCGTTTTTATACTCTTTGATATTTAAATCAAACTCGTTTTCGGGGAAGTCCATGTCATAATGTTCTGTAAGACAAATGGTTTTCAAGCCCTTTTCCGCTGCCGATCTTATCATTTCGCGCGTAGGCTCGCTGCTGTCGCCCGAAAAATATGAGTGAGTGTGAAAGTCGGCGGTTATCATAATTTGCTCCTTATCTTATAATTTGCTCTATAAGCTGAAAAAGTCACGTTTCAGACTGTAGAAAAAGCATGCCGCAGCGGGGAAATTTATTCTGTCTGTAAACCTCTATATATGTTAAGAGGTTAGATTTAAACCCTAGCGGCTTTTATGCGTTATATTCAGCGGACTGCTTTTCGGTAATTACTGAATACGGCGTTTTGCGCGGATAATGCGTACTGTACCCTGTCAACTTCTAACAGGGGTTGCGGGGGCGAAAGCCCCCCGCGATTTCCCCCTTCCCCTTCGGGGAAGGGGAAGGGGGTTAGGGCGAGTGAGTGTTATTTAGAAAAATAACGTTTGAAAAGAATCACAAATGGAACTTTATATATACCGTCTGTATAATTATCGTGCATTTAAACATTATGACAATGAGTCGCTCGCCGCAAAATAATCTCTGTATTCAGCATATTTCGCCTTATGATTCTGGGCAAGCGCCAAAGGACTGATGTCAAAATATTTTACGCCGATATTGCCTTTTGAATAACTTCCGTCGCGGTTTCTGTAGCAATAACTGTTCCAGCCCGAATCTATCCAGATAACGCGCCCATCTAAAACCGCATAGTTCCACTCGTGATAAACGCCGTCAGCCTCGGCAAATGTGCGGCTGTTTGTAACGGCACTTCCGTGGACGTTGTACACCTTTATTCCCTGAACAGCCGCGAGCGCCGAAGTCATATTTGAATACCCGCCGCACACGCTCGAAGAATTTTCCAGCATATATTCAAGCGTCAGCGTTTCGGCGGGAACGCCCTTGTCATATGCCACATAGTCGTAATATATATTTGCCGAGACCCACCTTGAAATAGCTCTCAGTTTATCATAATCGGAGGTTAAGCCCTCGCAGACGGTGTCGCTTATCTCGGTTATGCGCTCTAGGATATGTTCGATATTCTCCTTGGAGGTGTCCGTTGAGATATACTCGGCGACTTGATTCAAAGGCTGGTCAATTGCGTTTTCTACAGCCTTTTGATTGGTTTCCTCGACATCGGTCACTCTGACGACGCTTGTGTTTCCGTTTTCGGCATAGAGCCTTATAGCGCCGTTTTTGAATATCCCGAGGTCAAAATATCCCTTGACGTTATCTATAACAGCCGTGTAAATAAACCTGCCGTCTTTTTCCTCATAAGTCTCACTGTGCGGGACGTTCAGGGTCGGAGTAAAATCCTCGCCGACTGCTCCCGAAAGAGTTATTGTCCTGCCGTCGCAGGTTATTTTTCTTTCATTTATCGGGTCAAGGATAACCGTTGAGGGGTCATAGGTTTTTTGTTCTTCGGGAGTTTCGGGTTCTTCTGAGCTGCTCTGACTGTCAATACGGTCGTAATCGGCAACAAAGTTGCTTTCATAGCTGAACTCCGGAACATCGGTATTTCCACACCCCGAAAGAACTGCCGCCGCAGTAACCGCCGCAATGAGTAAACATTTATTTCTTTGCATAATAGAACTTTATCACCTCGAGTTGTTGCCTTGACTTATATTTTACAACATAACCGATAGTTTGTCAAGCGGGAGGATAGAAATAAGAGCTAAGAAAGAGCTTTTGATAATTAAAGTTTTTTGATCATCAAAATAAAAAGCTAGAATTTGTTTTAAGCGGAAAACAACTTTTCCATTCAAATTCTAGCCTTTAAGCCCCTAAGCCTCTAAGCCTCAGGACGGTTATTCTTCGCTTTCAAACTGGCTGGGGTGGCGGGTAAAGAAATCAACGCGCGGCTCGAGGAATTTCAGCTTATGCGGCTTGCCTTCCGTAAAGTCCTTCATTGTATCAAATATCCTGTCCCAGCTCCAAAAGCTCTTATCAAGCTGTAAATATTCGAGCAGCATTTCCGTGCCTTTCGGCGCCATCGGGTGGAGCAAAACTGCCGCAGTCCTTATCATGTGGAAAACATTAACGAGTGTCTTTTCACGCAGCGCATTGTCATCGGTTTTGTCCGCGTCGCCGAGGTTTTTCGCCATATACTTGCTCGCCTTGCGAATATAGCTGTCAAGGACATAGGTCGCCTGGTGAAACTCAAATCTGTACATAAACCGCTCGTAGTCGAGAACGGCTTTCTTTGAGTCCTCAATAATTTGCCCGTCTATTTCCCCAACGGGCATTTCTCCGCCAAAATATTTCTGAGTTGTATAAAAACAAGTCCTTATAATGCGGTTGAATACATTCGACAGTAAAAATCCGTCCTTTACCACGGGGTCTGCGTCCTCGGGTTTTGCGTCGGGATTATAGGGCTTTGGCATAAAGCTGACGGAGCGCTGTCCGAGCCCAAGACCCAAAAAGTGCATACGGAGCTGTTCGGCGGTATAGAAATCCAGAAGATCCGCCGCCATGGGAGGCTTTACCGCGCCCGAGCTTGACGCCTTTTTGTCAAGAAACAGAATGTGATTGTTCGCGCAAAGTATCGGCAACTGCATTTCACCATCGGCAGGGTCAGAAGTGTTTTCGCCCTTTTGCAGCGCCATAAACATTCCCATTTCTGCAACGCCGTAGAAATAGATGTTGTCCGCGCCTATGAATTGATAAACCTGCGCGTCCTTGCTGCACCAGAAGTCGCGCCACTCGTCCATATTCCTGCCGCGCTTTTCCAGCACCGCTTTTGTAAACGAAATAGGCGCCCAGAGGCTTTCGGGCCATACCCAGACGGTCAGCGGGTCTTCTCCCTCAAGCACCGGCGCGGGAACGCCCCACTCTATATTTCCCGTAAGCCTGAACGGAACGAGCGTTTTTCCCGTTCTATAGCGAATGCCGTGCTGCGAGAGTATTCCGCAGGCGGCGTTCATCTCGTCCAGCGAATTGAACTTAATTGTAAACGAAGGCTTTTTCGGTTCTTCTATAAATTCGTGACCTGGCATTTCTGCTTTTATCTGCTCATAATTTTCGAGCAGTTCATTCTTTATGTGAATAACAGGCTCTGCAAGAAATTCGGAAATTGTGCTTGAAACAAGCTTTCTTACATTCTTCTGTTTTAAGATCCTGTCGGCATATTCTTTCAGCAGCCCGCTGTAAGACGGAAGATCGAAATACCAGTTTTCAACGTCCTTCATCACGGGAGTTTCGCCCGTAATGGTGCTTTTCGGGTCTATCAGACTTTCGGGCATATACTGATGTCCAAGGTCACATTCGTCCGCATATCCCTTTTCACTTTTACAACCTTCTACGGGGCATTTTCCTACGACCTGTCTGCCGTTTAAAAAGCAGCCCGCTTTCTCGTCATAAAACTGTTTTGTGCTGATCTTCTTTAAGTGACCGTTTTCATAAAGGCGGCGAATGAATTTGTCCGAAACGTCGTTGTGTATTTCGGCAGTTCTTCCCAGACCCGACGCGCCGAAAACGTCAAGGCTTATCATATAGTCGTCGAGGGTCTGTTTTTGAGCCTTGTGGTTTTCCTCGACAAAATCGCGAATCGTTCCTTTAAAGCCCTGTTCCTCGCAGAGCTTTCTATAGCTTTCGGCAATAGGCGAGCCATAGCAGTCCGTTCCCGAAACGAAAATAACGTTGTCCTCGCCTATCCTGTCGCGCAAAAAGCGCGCATATACGTCCGCAAAGACGAAAACTCCGCCGATATGCCCGAAATGAAGTTTTTTGTTTCCATAAGGCATACCGCCCGTTATTATAGCCCTTTTGGGAAATTCGGGGCGAGGTATCTCATATTTGTTAAATCCTTTTTCGCTCATAAGTTTATTTACCCTTTGGATAATCAAAAATTTATCAGGCTGTCGATAAATGCTTTAAGTTTGGTATATTATACAGCCTAAATTTACAAAGTTTATTTTACCACATATCCTCAAAAAAATCAAGGGTTTTCAGTGGTAAGAATATTTGTTCGTATCCTGAAAGCGGCTCTTATACTTTCAAACTTTTATTGTGTGCTTTCAAATGCAGCTTTATTTAAAGTATTCAATACCGCTCTTGAAAATAGGCTGGTCTTTGTTTCCGTCGACGTTCTTTGCGACATAGTCGGTCAGGCGCTCGGTGTGTCCCATTTTTCCGAGAACGCGCCCGTCGGGTGAAATTATTCCCTCTATAGCGCACATAGAGCCGTTGGGATTATAGCGCGTGTTCATTGTCGGCTCGCCCTTCAGGTCAACATATTGCATAGCTATCTGACCGTTGTCTATCATCTTGCGGAGAGCCTCGCCGCTTGCGACAAGTCTGCCCTCGCCGTGGGAAATAGGAATTGCGTGGATATCTCCGACCTTGCAGTTTGCCAGCCACGGCGACTTGTTTGAGGTTATCTTTGTATAAACAAGCTGCGACTGGTGACGACCTATCTTGTTATAAGTAAGCGTGGGCGAGTTTTCCGCCGCGGGAACGATATGCCCGAACGGCACAAGCCCAAGCTTTATCAGCGCCTGGAAACCGTTGCAGATGCCGAGCATAAGCCCGTCGCGCTTGTAGAGCATATTCTCTACTTCTTCCGTTATTTTCGGATTGCGGAAGAACGCGTTTATAAACTTCGCGGAGCCTTCGGGCTCGTCGCCTCCCGAAAATCCTCCGGGAATTGCAATTATCTGCGCGCTTGCAGCCAGCTTTGCAAACTGTTCTACGCTTTCTTCAATGTCGGTTGCCGAAAGATTTCTAATAACAAAGATCTCCGAAGTGCCGCCGTATCTCTCAAATGCCGCGGCAGTGTCATACTCGCAGTTCGTTCCCGGGAATACGGGGATAAGAACTTTCGGGCTTGAGATCTTCGGGGAGATGTGAGTTGTAAGCAGCTCGCAGCCTTCATTGTAGGATATCTTTTCAATTTCGGGCAGGAAGTTTGTTTTCTGCCTGAAAACGGGCTCAAGGACATTGTCCCACTTTTCTTCAAGCTTTGTCAATTCAAGCTCAACGCCGCCGCTTATCAGCTTGTAGTCGGCTATCGTTTCGCCTATAACGATAACGTCCGATTCCTTAAAGTCATTTTCAAGCTCCAGAACGAACGCTCCGTAAACGGGAGTAAACAGTTCTTCTTCGGACAGCTTTTCAAGTTTCGCGCCCACATGGTTTCCGAGCGTCATCTTAAAGACAGCCTCCGCCAATCCGCCGTTTGCAACACTTCTGACAGAGATAGCCTTGCCGCTTTTTATCAGCTTTTCAACGGTCTTGAACACCGTCTTTACGCTCTCAAAATCGGGCAGACCGTTCTTGTCGTATTCGGGAGCGATATAGCCTATCTTGCTGTAGGGTATCTTAAATTCCGAAGAAATAATGTCCTTTGCGTTTGCCGTGCAGACTGCGAATGAAACGAGCGTCGGGGGAACATCGATATGCTCGAAAGTTCCGCTCATGCTGTCCTTTCCGCCTATAGCGGGAAGTCCGAGCCTTATCTGTGTTTCATATGCGCCGAGCAGAGCCGCAAAAGGCTTTCCCCAGCGTTCGGGCTTTCCGTTTGTGCGCTCGAAATATTCCTGGAATGTAAGACGGCATTTGTCATACGCGCCGCCCGCCGCAACGACCTTCGCCACGCTCTCAACTACCGCGCATACCGCGCCGTGATAGGGTGACTGCTGCGAAACAGAGGGATTAAAGCCCCAGCCCATAATTGATGCGGTCGTAGTTTTCCCGCCGAGAACAGGCAGTTTCGCCGCCATAGCCTGAGCGGGTGTTTGCTGATAGCGTCCCGAAAACGGCATAAGCACCGTTCCCGCGCCAATAGTGCTGTCAAAGCGCTGTACAAGTCCTCTCTGCGAACAAACATTAAGGTCGCTCACAAGTCTTTCCCAGCCCTCTTTTGTATTCGAAACGCCGCTGTATTTCCAGTCGGAGTTGTATTTAACGTCAACATTCGGAACATAAACGGTCGTGTGCTTTTCCGCGCCGTTTGAGTTCAAAAATTCGCGCGAAATGTCAACTATCGTTTTTCCGTTCCAGTTCATTTTAAGGCGCGGTTCTGCCTTTACCTCCGCGACAATAGTGCTTTCGAGATTTTCCTTAGCCGCGAGATCCATAAACTTCTTCGCGTCTTTTTTTGCAACAACGACCGCCATTCTCTCCTGGCTTTCGGAAATGGCAAGCTCCGTTCCGTCAAGACCGTCGTATTTCTTCGGCACTTTGTCGAGGTCGATTTCCAGTCCGTCCGCAAGCTCGCCTATAGCGACCGAAACGCCGCCCGCGCCGAAATCGTTGCAGCGCTTTATAAGGCGCGTTGCCTCGGGCTCTCTGAACAGTCTCTGGAGCTTTCTTTCTTCGGGGGCGTTACCTTTCTGAACTTCCGCTCCGCAGCTTTCGAGCGACTGTACCGAGTGAGCCTTTGAAGAGCCTGTCGCTCCTCCGCAGCCGTCGCGCCCCGTTCTTCCGCCGAGCAGTATAACAACATCTCCGGGAGCGGGACGTTCTCTTCTTACATTTTCTTCCGGAGCAGCGCCTATTACCGCGCCTATCTCCATTCTTTTAGCCATATATCCCGAATGATAAATTTCGGCAACATGACCCGTCGCAAGTCCTATCTGGTTTCCGTATGAAGAATAACCCGCCGCCGCAGTCGTCGTTATCTTTCTCGGAGGGAGCTTTCCGGGCAGCGTCTGTTCTATCGGTAAAAGCGGGTCGCTTGCGCCCGTAACTCTCATTGCCTGGTATACATACGAGCGCCCCGAAAGCGGGTCGCGTATAGCTCCGCCGAGGCAGGTCGCCGCGCCGCCGAAAGGCTCGATTTCGGTTGGGTGGTTGTGGGTCTCGTTTTTGAACATAAGCAGCCAGTTTTCTTCCTTGCCGTTTACGTCAACTTTAACTTTGACCGAGCAGGCGTTTATTTCCTCGCTCTCGTCGAGGTCGTCTAAAAGTCCGTCCTTTTTTAGTTTCTTTGCGGCAAGCGTCGCAATGTCCATAAGGCAAACGGGCTTGTTCTGCCTGCCGAGGTCAATTCTGTGGAGCTGATATTTGTTGAATGTATCGGCGATATATTTAGGCTCGATCTCCGCCTTGTCAATAATTGTACCAAAGGTAGTATGGCGACAGTGGTCGCTCCAGTAGGTGTCTATCATGCGAATTTCGGTTATGGTCGGGTCGCGCTGTTCTTTTCTGAAATATTCCTGACAGAATTTAATGTCGTCATTGTCCATAGCCAGACCGTATTTTGTGACAAACTCGGCAAGCTCGTCATCTGTCTTTTCATTAAAGCCTTTGAGCGTTTCAACTTCGGTCGGGATAGAATAGCTGACCTTAAGCGTTTTCTTCTCCTCAAACCCGCATTCGCGCGATTCTACGGCGTTTATAAGATAGTGCTTTATCCGCGCAAAATCCTCGTCCGAGATATCGCCCTTTAAGATGTATATTTTAGCGTATTTGACATCGGGTCTTTCGCCCTTGCACAGCATTTGTATACACTGTCCCGCGCTGTCGGCTCTCTGGTCGAATTGTCCCGGCAGAAACTCTACCGCGAACATACGCTCGTCAGCCTCGGTCTTTGGAAGTTCATAATAAACGTCATCAACAGGCGGCTCGGAGAAAACGGTCGGCACAGCCTTTTCAAAATCCTCTTTTGAAAGTCCCTCCGCGTCATAGCGGTTTATAACGCGGACATTCCTAACGCCCTTCATTCCGAGGGCGGTCGTAAGGTCTGAAAGTACCTCCGCGCTTTCTACCGCAAACAGCTTTTTCTTTTCAACATAAACTCGGTATACCATTATGTTCTTTCCTTTCGTTTGTAATTCAAATTCAAGGTATGTGTAAATACATCTGTATTATATCATAAAACTTTGTTTTTGTCATTAACTTTTTTAAAATTTTTAACAAAAATTTTTACGGCACGTTTGCAACATTACGATTATTTTAAAAATAATTACATCTTGTTCAAAAAATTATTTGTGGTTCTGTTCAAACGTAATTTCTTTAAATAACGTTATCTTGCCCCCTTCCCCGAAGGGGAAGGGGGAGAGAGCAGGGCGCTGCGCGCCCTGCACCCCGCTCCTTTAGAGGCTAGGGGCTAGAGTTCAAACCCTAGTCTCTTTTTTATGCGTTATATTCAGCGGACATCTTTTCGGTTCTTACTGCATACTGTACCCTGTCTACTGTCAACTGACAACAGGGCGAGTGAGCGTTGTTGAGAAAAACAGCGCCTGAAAAGAACCACAAATAGGCTTTTATTTAAGTCAGATTATTTTGAAAAAAATTATTGACATTTTTCTTATATTGTGGTATAATTTGCTTGCGACGTAAATTGAATATTTAGTTAGGATAGGTATACACTTTTACCGGGTAAAAGTGCATGCTGTTTTTCGTATACTTGTCCTATAATATTTTCGAGTTCGAAAACAATTTACGTCGCAGTAATTGAGGCTTGCATTTTTACAAGTGCGCGGCCTCAACGCTGCGCACTTTTTGTTTTTGCGGGGAAATTGCGCGGCAAAAAAGATTTACCGCAAGGAATAAGGAGGAAATATGAAAATCAGAAAGCTTAGCGCAATTTTACTCGCAGGCGCACTTATGGCAAGCCCCGCCGTTATGCCGACGATTATGGCTGAAACCTCGCAGACGGTGGAAAAAGACGAAAACGGAAACATCGTAGACCCGAACGGATACCTCGATATAGTAGGATCTGTTATAGGAGGACTTACTGAAAAAGGAAAACAAGCTAAAGAGATAATTATTCCCGATGGTGTGGAAAGAATTTTTGAAGGCGCTTTTAAATCCAGTGAGAACCTTGAAAGCGTTGTTATACCCGACAGCGTGGTAAATATCGGCGATAGTGCATTTAGCGGGTGCACTAACCTTAAAAATATAACCATTCCCGAACATTTGACAAGTTTTGGAGGCGGTGCTTTTTCCGGAACACAGTGGCTCGAAGATAGAATAAAAGAAAATCCGCTCGTTGTTGTAAACAACATATTGATCGACGGACACGCGTGCAAGGGAAATGTTACTATTCCCGAAGGCATTACGGATATTAACGACCACGCTTTTAATGGAAACTCGGATCTTACAAATATAACTATCCCCGAAAGTGTGACAGGAATAGGTGATTGGGCTTTTTACAACTGTAAAGGTCTTGAAAGCGTGACAATTTCCGAGGGCTTAGGAAGTATTGGTTTTTATGCTTTCGGAGGATGTGAAAACCTTAAAAAAATAAACATTCCCGAAAGCGTTTGGGCAATAGACGACTATGCCTTTAGAGAGTGTACAAGCCTTACCGATATAGTTATTCCGAGCGACGTAGACGAAATTCAAAGTGTTTTTATAGACTGTACAAGCCTTACGAGCATAACGCTGCCGAAAAATATTTCATTTATCGGATACTGGACTTTTCACAACTGTACAAATCTGAAAGATGTATATTTTGAGGGCAATATAGACGTTTGGAACAAAATAGGCGTTGGCGAACACGTTTTTACCGGAAAAGATAGCGTGGATTATGAATATCCTATGGATAGCGGCACGCACGAAGAATTTGATAATAAGACCGCGCAGGAATATGTATTTGGAGATGCCGAGATACATTTTGCCCAGACCTTTGACGAAAACGGATTATGTATAGTTGATAATGTTTTGGTCGATTGCATGAGCGATGTTAAGAACGTCGTTATCCCTAACAATGTCGTAGAGATCGGAGAGAGCGCTTTTAAAGACTGCAAAGCCCTTGAAAGCGTGACCATTCCCGAATGCGTAAAGACTATAGGAGCGAAAGCTTTTGATAACTGCGAAAGCCTTGAAAGCATAAAGATCCCCGACAGCGTAACTAAACTCGGAAGTACTTTTAACAACTGTAAAAGTATTAAAAGCGTAAGTTTCCCTAAAGGACTGACTGAACTCAGCGGTTTTTCCGGCTGTACAAGTCTAAAAGAAGTCACTATCCCGGATAGTGTGGAAACGATCAGTTGGGGTACTTTTGACGGCTGCACAAGCCTTGAAAGCATAAATATCCCCAAAAAAGTTTCGGGGATTGGACGAGATATTTTCCGCGGCTGCACAGGATTTAAAGAAATAAATGTTTCCGATAAAAATGAAAGTTACTGCTCGGTTGACGGCGTTATGTTCAACAAGGATAAAACAACGCTTATAAGATATCCGGCAGGAAGAACGGATAAATTATATATTATCCCCGATAGTGTAAAATCCATAAAGCAAGGCGCTTTTGCGGAATGTATAAATCTTGAAAATGTAAATCTTTCAAAAAACTTGATGTTATTAACGAGAGAGGTATTTTACGGCTGCTCAAATCTTAAAAGTATTGATATTCCCGATGGTATAACCAGTATTGGCATTGAGACTTTTGCCCGCTGTGAAAATCTTACTTCTATAATAATTCCCGAAAGTGTAACACAGATATGGTGGGATACAAGCTTTAATGGTTGTTTTAATTTAACCGACATATATTATACGGGTTCGCAGGAGCAATGGGAAAAATTATGGGGTCCGCTCGGCAGTATTAATATCCACTACAACTACGTTCGTCCTATCACCGATTACACCGACGAAACCACAGGCATTAAGGCTTCTGCTGACAGCGGCGCAGTTGAAGAAGGCGCGGCGCTCTCCGTAAAGGCAGTTGAGGACAAGACCGACACAACCAAGAGCACATTTGAAATCTCCTTTGTAAAGGACGGAAAAGAAGTTGAGCCTACGGGCGCGGTAACCGTCAAGATCCCCGTTCCCGAAACTATGAAGGACAAGACGGTTTATGTTTATCGCGTAGAAGACGACGGCACATATATCGACATGAACGCAGTCGTTGAAGACGGTTATGCGGTATTTAAGACCGACCACTTCAGTGAGTATGTACTTACTACCGAAAAGCAAACCGACAAGCCAGCCGACAGCTCGGACAGCGAAACAAGCTCGGATAGTGAGACATCTTCCGACAGCACCGACAGCGAAACCTCTACCGACAGCAACTCAAGCGGCAGCAGCGCAACCTCTCCCGACACCGGCGTAGCAGGCATTTCGATGACGCTCGGTGTTGTTGCCCTCGCAGGCGCGGCAGTCGTTATCTCCAGAAAGAAACGCTGATAATCTCAGACGTTTTCATAATACCCTTCTCTAACACGCACACCCGGGCAAAAGCTCGGGTGTGGCTTTTTTAGAGGTAAGAAATAAGATGTAAGAGTTCAAGCCGAAACGTGTTTGGCTAACAAAACGTATAAAAGAAAGAGGTAAGGGTTTAAACTCTTACCTCTTACAGCGTTTTTGCCGAAGGCTGATAATGCGCTAATTTCTTACCTCTAAAAGCGGCTGTAACTGTTTCCCGTCAAGCGCGGCGATTATTGTTTCTGGTATTTTTGCGAAATCCGCGACAAGGGAAAACGGCTTTTTAATATAATCGTCCTGTGCCAGCGGAACAAAGTAATAGTTCTTATAATTTCTAAGCAGCCCGATATTTTTCGCCGAGGCTGAAAGTCCGTCATTCGTGGACACCGCTATAACTACGGGTCTTTGGTTTCTGAGGTGGCTTTTTACCGCCATGCATACGGGCGTATCCGTTATCCCCACAGCAAGTTTTGCAAGGGTGTTTGCCGTGCAGGGCGCAACTACAAGCACATCGAACATCTTTTTCGGACCTATAGGCTCTGTCGAAACTATATCATGCAGCACCGTCTTTCCCGTTATTTCAAACATCTTCGCGGCGTTTTCCTGTGCCGTTCCAAACCGCGTGTCGAGAGAGTAGGCGTTAAAGGACATTATCGGCGTAAGCTCGCAGCCTGCCTCCTTCAGCGCCGAAAGAGCCGAAAACGCTTTTTCAAACGTGCAGAAAGAACCGCATACCGCAAACCCCACCTTCAGTCCCGAAAGTTTTTCTATGTCATTCATAAATGTATGCTCCTTAGTGTTCCTTATTGGACGCGCGTTAGCGCGGAATGTCGCATTATGAAAGCATGATCCTTGCTTTTATCTCATCTGCAATATATTTTCCCGCGGCTTTCGGCGAGTATTTTCCCGGAAGTCCTCCCGCGAAAATGTACTTTAAGCCGTTTGATTCGCAAAATGTTTTAGCAGGCTCTTGCGGAATAGTTGCAAGCTCAATAAATACGGCGCTTGCGCCCTTGAAATCATCTTCTTTGAATATCTGCGCGGGAACGGTATTCGCTATATATCCGAATTTTCCGATGTTGCCGCGAAAATTGCCCGTGTCAATTGCTTTGTATCCGTCAAGCTCCGCCGCCGCGCGAACTTCCGGCTTTCTTGCCGCGATAGTTACCCCGCAACCGAATGCAGCAAGATCCTTCGCCAAAAACCTCGCTATCCTCCCATAGCCTGTTATAAGCGCCTTTTCGCCGAACAGCGCGCCTTTTGAAGCCTGAATCATCAGCATAACTGCGGCTTCGGCGGTGAGCCTTGCGTTTTTGAGCGTCAGCGTTTCACTGTCAAAATAATTTTCGAGCCTATAGCCTTTCTCGCGGCAGATATAGTCTAATTTCGGGCATTGCCCGCCGGCGAAAATAAATGCGTTCTCCTTTGCAAATTCCGTTATTTTTTCAAGCGGGAATTTTGTGTTTTCGATCGGACAAGCTACGTTTTCGCCGTCCTTTGAAAGAGGCACGGGAAGAACGATAGTTTCGTATTTCCCGCTTATGTTTACATTTTCGCCGAGATAAAGCGTGTCTGCGCCGAGCGCGCGAGCCGCGAATATCATGCGTTCATCTCCGCCCATGACCAGAATTTTCATAGCGCCCTCCTGATAGATAGCTTACAGTGCATTTTATGCAGTCGG
>CANRLW010000036.1 GCA_947631575.1 uncultured Clostridia bacterium | reverse complement strand
GCCCGTAGCTCAGCTGGATAGAGCAATAGCCTCCGACGCTATGTGTCGTGCGTTCGAATCGCATCGGGCGTACCATTCAGAAGTAAGAGGTAAGAGCTGAGAATTTTACCTGTTGTTTCTTTTTAGAAGATTTTTAGGTCAATCAAATATGTTAAAGAAAACACTTCTTGTTTCTTAAAAATTGAATGATTTGGGGTCGGGGAGTTTTATGCTCTCCGTTTTTTGATAGTTTTATGGTGAACTGTATGCAAAATGAAGAGAATTTGCACAAAGGGCACAGACAAAGATTATTAAAAAAATATGGCGAAAACGGCATAAGCTCGATTGAAGAACACGAGATGCTGGAAATATTGCTTTTCTTCGCTTTTTCAAGGTGCAACACAAACGAAATAAGTCACAGGCTTATACATGAATTCGGTTCTTTAAAAAACGTCCTTTATGCTCCTGTCGATGATATCTTGAAAGTAAAAGGTATGGGATATACTTCCGCCGTACTTTTACGATTTCTGGGAGACATTGTAAACTATCTCAATCTTCCCGACAATTCGTCGGTAAGGCTTTCCAGCATAGATAAGATCCTTGAGTACTGCAAAGAAAATTTCACGAACTCCGACAGGGAATACTGTAACTTTTTGATGCTTGATAAGAGGGATTTCTATATAGGCTGTTTAGATCTTACGGGACGTCAGTTCAGTACCGTAAACCTGGATTTGAAAAATATCCTTATGACGGCATTTAATGTAAACGCCTCGGACACAATTATTGTGCACAATCACCCGCATTCGTCAGCCAAGGTTTCTAACAGCGACATCAAAAACACAAGGATAATTGCTCAAACTCTCAACGCGCTGAATATAGGTCTTATAGATCATGTTATAATAGGAAATGATGGGTATTTTTCTATGCGCAGCGAACATTTGCTGGAAGATATATGGAAATGAAAAAAACTATTGACAAAATCTCCGTTCACTTGTACAATATAAGTGAACGGTTTTGATTTATGTATATAGGGAGTATTATGGAAAAATTTGAACTTCATTCTGAATATAAGCCGACGGGAGACCAGCCCGAGGCAATTGCGGCGCTGTCGGAAGGGGTACTTAAAGGCGACAAAGAACAGACTCTGCTCGGAGTTACAGGCTCCGGAAAAACATTTACAATGGCTAATATCATAGCAAACGTAAATAAGCCGACGCTTGTTCTCGCTCACAACAAGACCCTTGCGGCGCAGCTCTGCTCCGAGTTTCGGGAATTCTTTCCGAAAAACGCGGTTGAGTTTTTTGTAAGCTATTATGACTATTATCAGCCCGAGGCTTATATTCCCTCGACGGACGCTTATATTGAAAAAGACAGCGCGATAAACGACGAGATAGACCGTCTAAGGCACTCCGCAACGGCGGCGCTCGCTGAAAGACGCGATGTTGTTATAGTGGCGAGCGTTTCATGTATTTACTCTCTCGGCTCGCCGGAAGATTACCGCTCGAACACGCTTTCCCTGCGCGAGGGTATGGAAATATCGCGTGAAGAAGTTATAAAGCGGCTTGTTGAAATGCAATACGAGCGCAACGAGCTGAATTTTATAAGAAACAAATTTCGCGTTCGCGGAGATACTATAGAAATATTCCCCGCAGGAAGTACAAATGAAACTGCGGTAAGAGTTGAATTTTTCGGGGACGAAATAGAAAGGCTCTCCGAATTTGAAGTAGTCACAGGAAAGATACGCGGAACACTTTTACACGCCATGATATTCCCCGCGTCTCATTATATAATCGGCAAAGATAAAATGGAAGATGCGCTGAATGAGCTTGAAACAGAGCTTGAAGAAAGGATAAAGTTCTTTAAGGACAACAACAGGCTTATTGAGGCGCAGAGAATAGAACAGCGCACAAGATACGATATGGAAATGCTGCGAGAAATAGGGACTTGTAAGGGCGTAGAGAACTACTCTCGCGTGCTTGCCCGCAGACCCAAGGGCAGCACGCCCATAACGCTTATAGACCACTTTCCGAAAGATTTTCTGCTTATGGTCGATGAAAGTCATGTTACGCTCCCGCAGGTAAGAGGAATGTACGGCGGCGATATCGCAAGAAAGAAAAACCTCATTGACTACGGTTTCAGACTTCCCTGCGCTTATGACAATAGGCCGCTCAATTTTGACGAGTTTTATGCAAAGGTAAATCAGGCTGTTTTTGTTTCGGCAACTCCCGGAGAATTTGAGCGCGAAAAGTCAACTCAAATAGTTGAACAGATAATACGCCCTACGGGGCTTTTAGACCCCGAAATAATCGTAAAGCCGACTGACGGACAGATAGAAGATCTGATTTCTGAAATCAATATCCGTGTAGATAAGCAGCAGCGTGTTCTTGTCACAACGCTGACAAAGAAAATGGCGGAGGACCTTACGGAATTTCTCGATAAGGCGGGAATAAAAGTCCGCTATATGCACCACGATATTGACACGATAGAACGAATGGAAATAATCCGCGATCTGCGCGAAGGTGAATTTGACGTCCTTGTCGGAATAAACCTGCTGAGAGAGGGACTTGATATCCCCGAAGTTTCGCTTGTGGCAATTCTCGACGCGGACAAAGAAGGTTTTCTCCGCTCGGAAACGTCGCTTGTGCAGACAATAGGACGCGCGGCAAGAAACGCCGAAGGCACGGTAATAATGTACGCGGACTTTGTCACGCAGTCAATGGAGAGGGCAATTTCTGAAACGCTGCGCAGGCGCGAGATACAGCAGGCATACAACAAAGAACACGGTATCGTTCCGAAAACGATAGTCAAGGAAGTACGCGATGTTCTTGAAATAACGCGAAAGACTGACAAGAAGATGAAAAAGAGCGATTATAAAAAGCTGCCGAGGCGTGAGCGCGAGAAGTTGATCGCTCAATATACGGTCGAGATGAAAAAAGCGGCAAAGCTGCTTGATTTTGAACACGCGGCATATCTGCGCGACAGGATCAAAGAACTTCAGGAATGAGCATTGTTTAAATCGACAATGCTTGACAAAATCAACAGAATACAATATAATGTAGTTGTCTGTTCGGACAATTATGTGTTTAAAAATCAGGGAAAAACTATGGCAAATGATAAGATAATAATAAAAGGTGCAAGAGAGCACAATCTCAAAAATATTGACGTTACCATTCCGAGAGACAAGCTCGTTGTACTCACGGGAGTTTCCGGCTCGGGAAAAAGCTCTCTTGCTTTCGATACGATTTTTGCCGACGGGCAAAAGCGCTATATGGAGAGCCTTTCGAGCTATGCAAGAATGTTTTTGGGGCAAATGGAAAAGCCTGATGTTGACAGCATAGAGGGGCTTTCCCCCGCTATTTCCATAGACCAGAAAACCACCTCGAAAAACCCTCGCTCAACTGTCGGCACGGTTACGGAGATATACGACTATTTGCGTCTTATGTATGCAAGGATAGGTATTCCCCACTGTCCTGTCTGCGGAAGAGAAATAAGACAGCAGACGGTAGACGAAATCGTTGATAAGGTTTTAGAACTACCCGAAAAGACAAAATTCCAGGTACTTGCGCCCGTTGTCAGGCAGCGCAAGGGTGAACACAAAAAGGAATTTGAAAGCGCAAGAAAAGCGGGTTTTTCGCGCGTTAGAGTTGACGGCATAACATATGACCTCAATGAAAAAATTACTCTCGAAAAGAACAACAAGCACTCTATAGAAATAATCGTAGACCGTCTTGTAATAAAGGACGGCATACGCTCGCGCCTTGCGGAGAGCATTGAAACGGCGGGAAGTCTCACAGGCGGACTTATTTATATCGACGTTATCGACAAGGAGGAGCTGCATTTCTCGCAGAGCTATGCCTGCCCGGAACATGGAGTTTCGGTAGACGAGCTTGTACCGAGAATGTTTTCGTTCAACAATCCTTTAGGCGCTTGTCCGGAATGTACGGGAATAGGCAGCTATCGCCGAATTGACCCCGATCTTATAATGCCGAACAGGTATCTTTCGATTAAAGACGGCGCAATAAAGGGATACGGCTGGAACTATGCCGAAGGAAATATTGCGGCGATGTATTTTGACGCGATATGTGAAAGAAACGGCGTTTCAGTTGAACAGCCCGTTTCGGAATTTCCCGAGAAAGCCATAAACGAGCTTATGTACGGAACAAACGGCGAGAAAATTCTCGTAAAGCGTCCGAAAAAACAAGGCGGAGGAGAATATTACACCGAATTTGAGGGAGTGGCGAACAATCTCCAAAGGCGCTATAACGAGGCGCAGGGCTGGCAGTTCTATTCTAAAGACGCGCTCGAAGATTTTATGAGCGACGTAGAATGTCCGAAATGTCACGGCGAAAGGCTCAACGATACCGCGCTTTCGGTAACTGTCGGCGGGATAAACATAATGGATTTCTGCAAGATGTCCGTGCTAAAAGCAATAGAATTTGTGGACAATTTAAAGCTTTCGGAACACGAGAGAATGATAGCGGGACAGATACTGAAGGAAATAAAAAACCGACTGGGATTTTTGAAATCGGTGGGGCTTGAATATCTGACGCTTTCGAGAGCGGCAGGCTCTCTTTCGGGAGGAGAAAGCCAGCGCATAAGGCTTGCAACGCAGATAGGCAGCGCGCTTACGGGGGTGCTTTACATTCTTGACGAGCCAAGCATAGGACTTCACCAGCGCGACAACGACAAGCTCATAGCCACTCTTAAAAATCTGCGCGACCTCGGAAACACGCTTATTGTCGTAGAGCATGACGAGGACACAATGCGCGCGGCGGACTGGATAGTTGACATAGGACCGCTCGCGGGAGTTCACGGAGGAGAAGTTATTTACAGCGGAGACGTAAAGGGTATCCTCAAATGCAAGAATTCCATTACAGGTCAATACCTTTGCGGAAAGAGGAAAATTGCCGTTCCGGAAAAGCGCAGAAAGCTTTCGGGAAAATGGCTGAAAGTTATAGGTGCGGAAGAAAACAACCTCAAAAAGATAAACGTTGATGTGCCTATAGGCGTTTTCACCTGCGTTACGGGAGTTTCGGGGAGCGGAAAAAGCTCGCTCGTAAACGAGATAATCTACAAGAACCTCTATGGAAAGCTGAACAGAGGGCGCGTAAGAGCGGGTAAATTCCGCGATATGAAGGGCGTTGAAAATCTCGACAAGGTCATTATGATAGACCAGTCTCCAATAGGCAGAACGCCGCGCTCAAATCCCGCGACATATACGGGCGTTTTTACGGATATTCGAGAGCTGTTTGCTCAGACGACCGACGCGAAAACGCGCGGTTATACGGCGGGAAGATTTTCGTTCAACGTAAAGGGCGGACGGTGTGAGGCGTGCGAGGGCGACGGCATACTGAAAATAGAAATGCACTTTTTGCCCGATATATATGTACCGTGCGAGATATGCAAGGGGCAGAGATACAACCGCGAAACTCTCGAAGTAAAGTATAAGGGAAAGAATATTTATGATGTTCTGGATATGACTGTTGCAGAAGGAGTTGAATTTTTCTCGAATATCCCGCGTATCTACAATAAGCTCAAAACGCTGAATGACGTAGGGCTTGGCTATATAAAGATAGGGCAAAGCTCTACTACCCTTTCGGGCGGCGAGGCGCAGAGGATAAAGCTTGCGACAGAGCTTTCAAAACGCTCTACGGGAAAGACCATCTATATCCTTGACGAGCCGACAACAGGACTTCATTCTGCCGATGTGCAAAAACTCATTGATATATTGCAGGCGCTTGCGGACGCGGGAAATACCGTACTTGTAATTGAGCATAATCTTGACGTTATAAAATGCGCTGACTATATAATAGACATGGGCCCCGAGGGCGGAGACGGCGGCGGAACGGTCGTTGCAAAAGGAACGCCCGAGGAGATAGCGGAAAATCCCGATTCTTATACGGGAATTTATCTGAAGAAAATGTTGTGAAATTATTGACAAATCATTCTGAATGTGGTAAAATGTTCTTATCAAAAAAATGAAAGGAAGTTTTCAAATGAAAAAGTTTTTTAAGGAATTTAAAGAATTTGCCCTCAAAGGCAATGTTATGAGCATGGCTGTCGGCGTTATCATAGGCGGCGCTTTTCAGACAATAGTTACGGCGCTGACCAACAGCTTTATCAATCCGCTTATTGCTCTGCTTATGGGCGGAGTTCAGCATGATGAAAACGGAAATCCCATCTATATCGGCGGAAGTTTTACTATAAACGGAGTTGAATTTACATATGGCGCGTTCCTCTCCGCTGTCATCAACTTTCTCATAATGGCTCTTATTCTTTTCCTTTTGATAAAGGGAATGAACAAGCTTATGTCTATAGGCAAGAAAAAGGAAGAAGAAAAACCCGCAGAACCCCCTGCTCCTACAAAAGAAGAGGTTTTACTTACTGAAATACGCGATCTGCTTAAAGAAAACAATAAGAAATAATACATAAGGCGCTCGTTTAAGAGCGCCTTTTACATAATGGTCTTATTCCCCATACTGCGGCAAAGTTTTTCTCAACTTAGTTCAAAATATCACGATATCTGCGAAAGCTCGGCATTTGAGCGTATTTTTAATAAACCATGACCTGTAACATTTTCAAAAATATTGTGTCTATATAAGTGAAAGGCAAAATTTATGTGCATAAATTCGGAGAGATATGATGGACGAGGAAAAACTGCTGAATGAATTTATAGACGGAGATCAAAAAGCATTAGAAAAAATTATAGCCAAATATTCGGGATATGTTTATACGGTTGCAAAAAATTTTTCAAAGGGCAGGCTTTCGGCTGAAGAACTTGATGATATTGTGATCGAAATTTTTTATAAGCTCTGGGAGCGCAGAGAAAAACTGAATATTAAAATCGGACTTTGTGCATATCTTTCAGCTGCCGCAAGAAACGCTGTCAAAAATCGTTTCAGAGATTTCTCACAGCCGCAGGAGGACATATCCGAGCTTGATATTTCGGCAGACTATCTCGTAGAAGACAAGGCTGTAATAGCGGATATGATGAACTGTCTGGACGAAGGCATATCACAGCTTTCCGAAAAAAGCCGAGAAATTTTTCTAAGGTTTTATCTTTACGGAGAAAGCTCCGCACAGATAGCAAAAGCTGTGAATATCTCTGAAAATGCAGTCAGAACAGATCTTCACCGCACAAGGGTACGTCTTAAAAACTTTATGAACGAAAGGGGCTATGACCATGTTTGAGGATTTTTTACAGAGCTGTCCTATGCAGGACGAAATATTCCCGACAAAAAAGCAGATAAGAAAAAATATTTCCGCAGTAAATAAGCTTATTACTTCTGACAATAGCGGGCGAAGGATCAAAAAATTCAGACCACTTTTTATAGCGGCGATAGCGCTTATTTCTGTCTTGTCTGTATTTATTACTGTGAGCGCGGTTTTAAAGGGCGAGCCGATAAATTTCCTTATGGGCGGGAAAAATGTTGAAGGAGAATTTATTGACCAAATAAACAAAGATGGGTATCGGAATGTTTCATTCCGCGCGGAAATTCCTATTGACGCAAATAATTTTGCTGTAATTTTCGACATTGCCGCAAAAGAGGGGGAAAATGTCAAAGTTATTACAGACGAAACTGATTTGGAATTTATGAACAAGCTGAGAAAGCGTATGAATATCATAAAAGATTATAAAATTGACGACAACATACAGCTTAAAGACAGCGAGCTGGTTGCCTTTGAACTTACCAGACCGGGAGGCAGCTGCGGCGGAACTATAGGCGGAGAATTTTTTAACTCCGGAGCAGCCTATGGAAAGCATTCGAAATTTGTAGAGGAATATGAATATAAAGAAACCACTAAGATACTAAAAGTAACGTTTTCTTATTATGTGGGATATTAAAAACTGTTTAACTGAAAGGAGGAATGAAAAATGGACGTTATCGAGTATATCCGCGAAATGTTTTCGAGAGACTGCGCTATTGATACGGTGTTGAGCCTTGTCATGAAAGAATACGGGCTTTCCGAACAAGAGGCTCAAAAGAAAATAGACGAGTATTTTGAGATAATTGACGCTATAGACAGAGAACGGAACGAACGAAAGTAATTCAATCTTACTATCAAAAAATTATAAAGGGTTTTTAAAGCCGATACTTTAAAAACCCTTTTTGTTATGAACTTAATTCTGTTTTCTAACTTTGATATGAACTTCTCTTAGCTGCTGTTCGGTAACTTCGGTAGGAGCGCCAAGGAGCAAGTCCTGAGCGTTTGAATTGAGCGGGAAAGCTATTACTTCTCTTATGCTCTCCTCTCCTGTAATAAGCATTATCATGCGGTCAACTCCGGGCGCCATTCCCGCATGAGGCGGAGCGCCGAACTTAAAGGCATTATACAATGCGCCGAACTTTGATGCTACGTCTTCTTCGGTATAGCCAGCTATTTCAAACGCCTTTACCATAATGTCAAGATCGTGGTTTCTGACTGCTCCAGACGAAAGCTCGACACCGTTGCAGACAATGTCATACTGATAAGCGAGAATATCAAGCGGATCTTTGTTTAAAAGCGCGTCGAGTCCGCCCTGCGGCATTGAGAAGGGATTGTGGGTGAAGATTATTTTTCCCGTTTCCTCGTCAAGCTCGTACATCGGGAAATCAACGATAAAGCACAGCTCAAAGCGGCTTTCGTCGATAAGCCCCATTCTCTTTGCAACTTCGGTTCTTATCTGTCCCGCGAATTTCGGAGCATTTTTCGGAGTATCGGCTATAAAGTACAAAACATCGCCGACTTCAAGCTCACAGCGCTTTGCAAGCTCAATTCTCTGGTCGTCGTTCAAGAACTTGTCGATAGGTCCGTTATACTTGAATACGCCGTTTTTGCCCTCTTCGACTTTGAAATATCCGAGACCCTTCATTCCGACTTCGTTTACCGCGAAGTCTTCCATATTCTTAAAGAAACTCTTGGACTGAGATGCCATCTGAGGAACTCTTATACCGCGGACGCATTTGTTTGCAAATGGCTTGAAATCGCTGTCAACAAACAGATCGGAAAGCTCTTTTATAATAAGAGGATTTCTGAGGTCGGGCTTGTCTGTGCCGTAGTTTAACATTGACTCTGCAAATGTTATTCTTCTGAACGGCGCGGGACTTACCTTTTTATCCGAGAACTTTGTAAATACTGCCGAAAGGACTTCTTCTGCAACTTTAAAAACATCCTCCTGCGTCGCAAAGCTCATCTCAAAATCGAGCTGGTAAAACTCTCCGGGAGAGCGGTCTGCTCTTGCGTCCTCGTCACGGAAACAAGGAGCTATCTGGAAATACCTGTCAAAGCCCGAGACCATATATATCTGCTTGAATATCTGCGGAGCCTGAGGTAAAGCATAAAACTTTCCATGGTGCTTGCGGCTCGGTATAAGATAATCGCGCGCGCCCTCGGGGGACGACGTGGACAGGATAGGCGTCTGTAGCTCTATAAATCCCATTTCGCGCATTTTATCGCGCAGAAAGGCAATAATATCCGAACGGAGCACAATGTTATCATGCATTTTCTTATTGCGCAAGTCAAGATAGCGGTATTTAAGGCGAACGTCTTCGCGCGTTTCGCGTGAAGTAGCCACTTCAAACGGGAGCTGTTCCGTAACTTTTCCGAGAATACGGACTTCTTCAGCCTCTATCTCTATAGTGCCTGTAGCTATCTTTTCATTATATGTGCTTTCATCGCGCTTTAATACCGTACCCGAAATAGACACGGCACATTCTTTATGGATACCCTCGAGCAGGCTTTCGTTGTGGAATACGATCTGAACTTCTCCGTAATGGTCGCGCAGGTCTACAAACATAATGCCGCCGTGGTCGCGGATATTTTCGACCCAGCCCGCCGCTCTGACTTTCTTTCCTATGTCATTTTCACTGAAACCGCTGCAATATGCGGTTCTGTATTCATTTTCAATAAACATAGCCTTCACCCTTTCGCTGTAATTCAACATCTTATTATACCACCTTACACACATTTTGTCAAGTAATTTTAATATAATTTGGAAGAAAACCCTTGACAAGCAGGCATTTTTTTCTTATAATATTATAAGTATGTGTTTAAAGAGGTAACTTATGAAAAAATCAGGCAAAAAACTGAATCTTATTATATGCGGAATTGCCTTTGTAATAATGATAGTCTATCTGTTTGTATTTGATAAACCCGAAAAGGTGTTTAATTCGCTAAGAGCAATAAATCCGTGGTTTATAATTATAGGCGTTTTGTTTATGGTAGGATACTGGCTGTGCGAGGCGCTGACTGTTCATGTCCTGCTTAAAACGATGCAGAAAAATGTAAAGCTATATTACAGCTGGACCGATACTATAATCGGGCAGTATTTCAACTGTATAACTCCTTTCGCCTCCGGCGGGCAGCCTATGCAGACATACTATTTCGTTAAATTTGGCGTGCCTCTTGGAAACGCCCTGACTGCCCTGCTTTCGAGGTTTATTGTTTATCAGTTTATTCTGACGCTGTATTCGGTCTTTACGCTGTGTATCGGTCTGGGGCAATTCGGAGAAAACCTAATGCAAAAGGGACTTATGCCTTTTGTCATTATAGGCTTTGTCATAAATACGCTTGTCATTATTTTCCTTATCGGCATTGCCGTCTGGAGAAAAGGCACTATAAAGTTTCTGAACATGATAATAACCCTGCTTGCTAAAATGCATATCCTGAAAAATCCCATGCGTCAGAGGGTTTATTTTACGCGCGAGGTAGAAAAATTCCACACGAATTTTACGTTTCTGAAAAAGCATATTCCTGCGATAATAAAGGCTTGTTTCTTTACTTTTATACAACTGACGCTGTTTCTTTCAATTACATATGTTCTGTATCTCGGCTTTGGGCTGGAAGGAGCTGGGCTTTTGCAGATACTTTCATATCAGGCGTTTGTACTGATGATATCATCATTTATTCCGCTACCGGGAGCAATGGGAGCGGCGGAGCTTGGATTTGCGGGATTTTTTGGTGATATATTCGGCGAATTTACCGGAACGGCTATGATGATATGGAGAATATTTACGTTTTATCTGCCCATAGTTGTGGGAATGATATTTACTTTGACGCTTAAAAGCAAAGGCATTGAAGAGCCGACAAAGCTCGAGGCGAACGAACATATATACAATGCCGAGCAAAGTATTATAAACAAAAAGAACGAAGAGGAATAAAAACTATGTCCGATCTGAAACATGAAATTGAACGCCGCAGGACGTTTGCTATTATTTCACACCCCGACGCGGGAAAGACAACGCTTACAGAAAAATTTCTGCTTTACGGCGGAGCTATCGCAATGGCGGGCGCTGTAAAGGGAAAGAAGAACACAAGGCACGCCGTTTCGGACTGGATGGAGATAGAAAAACAGCGCGGAATATCCGTGACTTCTTCTGTCATGCAATTTAACTACAACGGTTTTTGCATAAACATTCTCGACACACCCGGACACCAGGACTTTTCCGAAGATACTTACAGAACGCTAATGGCGGCGGACAGCGCGGTCATGGTCATTGACGCGGCAAAGGGCGTCGAAAATCAGACGAGAAAGCTTTTCAAAGTCTGCGTTATGCGCAATATACCGATATTTACGTTTATAAACAAAATGGACAGAGAAAGCCGAAATCCTTTTGATCTGCTCGAAGAAATAGAAAACGAGCTTGGGATAAAAACATATCCCGTAAACTGGCCTATAGGCTCGGGAAAGGATTTTAAAGGAGTTTATGACCGCGAAAACCGCAGGATAATCTCTTTTGAAATGAACGACGGAATGAACTACGGAACAAAAGAAGTTGCCGCTCACGAGGCAGACCTTAACGATGAGAACCTTGCGGAGCTTATTGGTCAGTCAAACTACAACACCCTGAAAGACGACGTGGAACTTCTCGACGGTGCAAGCGAGGAATTTGACGCGGAGCAGGTAAACTCGGGAAAGCTCTCGCCCGTATTTTTCGGATCGGCGCTGACAAACTTCGGAGTTGAACCGTTTCTTGAAAACTTCTTAAAAATGACGACATCTCCCCTGCCAAGAAAAACGGAAGAGGGCATAGTAGATCCGTTTGACGAAAATTTTTCAGCGTTCATATTTAAGATTCAAGCGAATATGAACAAGGCTCACCGCGACAGAATAGCTTTTATGAGAATAGTAAGCGGAAAATTCACGAAAGAAATGGAAGTCCTCCATGTTCAGAACAACCGCGTTATACGTCTTTCTCAGCCGCAGCAGATAATGGCAAACGACCGCGAGGTAATTGATGAGGCGTATGCGGGAGATATAATGGGCGTTTTTGATCCGGGAATATTCTCTATAGGCGACACGTTATGCTCTCCGAAAACAAAGGTAACGTTTGAAGGGATACCGACGTTTGCTCCCGAACACTTTGCGCGCATAAGGCAAAAGGACACCTTAAAGCGAAAGCAGTTTATAAAAGGCACAACTCAAATCGCACAGGAAGGCGCGATACAGATCTTTTCGGAACCGCAGAGCGGATTTGAAGAAGTAATTGTGGGAGTAGTCGGAGTACTTCAATTTGACGTTCTTGAATACAGGCTGAAAAACGAATACAATGTTGATATAATCCGCGAGGATCTTTCGTATGAATATATCAGGTGGATAACAAGCGAAAAGCACCTTATGGGCGGGCTTGACGAGCTGAAAAAGCTCGTGATAACATCCGACACAAAGCTCATTCAGGACGTTCACGGAAACTATCTGCTGATATTCACGAGCGAATGGAACATAAAATGGGCGCTCGACAAAAACGAGGGACTGGAGCTAGCGGAATTTAACAGGAACTGAACAAATAATTTAACACAATCAAAAAAGCGCGTTTCCGGGGAAACGCGCTTTTGGTTTGTATTTTTTCAACAGTGTTCTACTTTTTAATTCGTTGCTCTTGATTATAGGCGCATAGCCTAAAGGAGTTCTCTCATTTATCACTGTTGAAGATACTTAACACTCTTGCTTTTCCGCTCAAATGTAAATTTATCTTTAAGATTTTTACCCGCTCAACACCTCTTTGTAAGATTGCCTTTTCAAAGCATGGCTTTGAAAAGGCAATGCGGGGAAAACTCTTGTTTTCCCCGCACCCTTTAGCGCCTTTTTCCGTTTGCGGGGACTCCGTCCCCGCACCCCTGCCAAAGGGCAAAAATTTTTTGAAAAAAATTTTTTCCCTTTGGAATCCCTTTTCAAAAAACTTTAATGCGCCCGCTCGTTTGCGCTTGAAAATCGAAAAGTGTTTCGCCGCTCAATACAGTTGCTTACCTCGTTCGATTTTTATCATTCGCGAACTATCTGCTTTGCAAACTCTGCGGCGGCTTTCATATCCTCGCTGTTCGGCTTTCCTTTATGGAATATCCCAAACTCTCCGCGGCAGGAAAATTCCCTTTCCGCCAGCTTTATTCCCTTTTCACTAAACAGCTTTTCTATATACTTGCGTGTCGATTTAATGCCCGCAGTCGTACAGAAATTTACTACCCAGTCTATATTTACGTTTATGTCCTTTATAAACTTCTTTACCATCGGGTCAACATCAAACGCATACGGAGCGCACCCGAAAAACAGTAAATCAACGTCATCGGAAAGCGGCTCGAATATTTCCTTTGCCTCAACTCCTACAGCCTTTGCAATCGCCTCTGCTATCTTTTTTGTGTTTCCGCTTTTTGAATAATATCTTACAGCGACCTTCATGTTTTTCTCTCCTTATATTGATAGACTATCTACCCACTTTTTCCATTCGTCAGCGCTCTTTTTTCCGTGTATCAGTATACCTTCTTCAATATCCGTTTTGCTGCTCACGCTCTTTTTAAGATCGGGAACGCTCTGTCCGAAACCGCTGCTGCCCGATGTTGCGAAAAGGATTATCTTCTTGCCCGAAAAATCATAGCCCTCTAGAAATGTGTTTACAATTGTCGGTGCGGTATACCACCAGATAGGAAAGCCGAGGAAAATAACGTCTTTATCAGCGACAGGCGCGTTATTGTCTGCAACAGCGGGGCGAAGTTCTTTATTTTTCATCTCAACGCTGCTGCGGGAATTTTTGTCCTGCCAATTAAGATCCTCATTTGTATACGGGACTTCGGGACGTATCTCGTAAAGCTCCGCGCCCGATACTTCGGCTATTTTCTTTGCGGCGTCCTCCGTAACTCCGCTTGCGCTGAAATATGCGACTAATTTTTTGCTCATGATATTACCTCCATTGCATTTATATTTATGACGTCTTTTTTGACGCCTCATAGCCCAGGCGGACAGCTCTCGCAAGCTGGTCGGCGCATGAAGTCGGTCTGCGCCCGCATATGACACCGCTTAACTTTTCGGTTATCTGTTCCACTGTCCAGCCTTCTATAAGCAGCGGTATCGCTTTGAGGTTGCCGTTGCAGCCGCCCATAAACTTTACATTATGGACAACATCTCCATCAAGGTCAAAGCTTATAAGCTGAGAACAGGTATTTTCCGTCACATAATCATAATGGAACATTTACAATACCTCCTCTACTTTTTCCTTTACTTTAGATACTGCCGTAGTAGGTTCAAAGCGGGCAACGATATTGCCTTCTCTGTCTATAAGGAATTTTGTGAAATTCCACTTTATATTTCCGTTGTTTTTATAGTCTTTATCCATTTTCTTTAC
>CANRLW010000035.1 GCA_947631575.1 uncultured Clostridia bacterium | reverse complement strand
TTTTGTACGTAATATTCGGCAAACAGCCTTTTGGTTTAAACTCTAACCTCTTACCTCTAACCTCTAACCTCTAGCAGCATAGGGCGAGTGAGTGTTATTTAGAAAAACAGCGTTTGAATAGAACCACAAATAGGTTTTTATATATACTTGCTATCCGCATCGCTGACAATATTTATATTGTTTTAGCGACATATAGTGAAATTCCACAAATTTGTGTGAAATTATTTTAATTATTTGTGTAATTATTTTTTAAAAACACTTGACAAACTTTTATAATTGTGTTAAATTATATTTAGCACTCAAAGAGATAGAGTGCTAAAACAAGCAAGGAGTGGTTTGCGTGGAGCAGCGCGGAATGAAAATTTTAACCGCGATAATCGACGAATATATTCGCACGGGCGAGCCTGTCGGCTCAAAGACTCTTGCGGAAATGTCGGATATCGGCGTAAGCTCCGCCACTATCCGCAACACAATGGCGGCACTCGAACAGGAAGGCTATCTCGACCACCCGCACACGTCTGCGGGCAGAGTTCCGACCTTTAAGGGCTTTAGGTATTATATCGACCACCTTATGTGTCCCGAACCGCTCTCTGTAGAAAAAATTTCGCAGATAGACGAGCTTTTGGAAAGCGGAGGGCTGACGGACGAGGCAATAGTTGAAAACGCGGGAACGGCTCTCGCTGAAATTACAAAATGCGCGGCGATATCCACAAATCATGCGGCAAAGTTTTCGGTAATTTCAAAGGTCGAAGTCATTCCGACCGGCAGAAGAATGTACGTTCTGCTTATGATAACGTCAAACGGCGCGATAAAAAACAAGGTCTGCCGTATGGAGTTTGACCTTACGAACGAGCAGATGCAGAGCATAACGAGCTTTTTAAACGAACATCTGTGCGGAATGAACGTTGAAAATATGTCCGAGGAATATGTAAACGGCGTCGTCGCGGCAATGGGAAGTTATATGCTTTCCCTCTCGCCGCTTATAAACGCTGTATACGAGCTTTCCGAGGAGATGATGAAGGACAGCGTTGACGTGAGAGGAGAGGCAAACCTTCTCGCATGCAGGGAGTTTGAGGCGGACGACGTAATGAAATTCCTCGAAAAAAAGGGAGAGCTTACGGAGTTTCTTGACGACGCGTTTTCGGGAATAAACGTAAAGTTCGGCGAGGAAAGCGGAACATTCGCGATCTCGAATTCAACGTTGGTAAGCACCAGCTATTATAAGGACGGAAAGCCCGCGGGAACGCTCGGAATAATAGGTCCTATGAGGCTTGACTACAGAAAGATAATTCCTTATGTGGAGTATCTCAGCAAAAAGGTATCGACAATGCTCTCCGAAAACGAGAGCCTTGAAATAGAAAACAAGGGAGATGACGATGATGAATGAAGAAGAAAAGTCCGAAGTGAACGAGACCGAGGTAAACGAGGCGACCGAGGCAAGCGAAACAAATGAGGTGAATGAACCGGAAGTTACCGAGCCCGAAAAGCAAGCCGAGGACGGCGCGGACAATGCCGAGGAAAACGAGGACAACAAAATTGCCGAAGAGCTAAAAGCCGTAAAGGATCAGCTTTTGAGGACAATGGCGGAGTACGACAACTTCCGAAAGCGTTCGCAGCGTGAAAAGGACGCATTGAGAGCGGACATCATAACGAATGTCACTTCAAAGTTCCTGCCCGTTATGGACAATCTCGAAAGGGCTTTGGCGGCTGAATGTTCCGACGAGAACTACAAAAGCGGCGTAAAGATGATCTTCGACAGTTTCTGCGAAACGCTCAAGGGTCTGGGCGTTGAGGAGATAAAGAGCGACGGCGAAACGTTCTCCCCAAATTATCATCAGGCGGTACAGAAAGTTCCCGGAGGAGAGGTCGAAAGTGGCAAGATCGTTCAGACCTTTGCAAAGGGTTATAAGATCGGCGACAAGGTCATTAGGTTTGCGATAGTGGCAGTCGCCGAATAGCACAGAGCAAAAACTAAAAAACTTTTAATATTGAAAAGGAGATATAATTATGAGCAAGATAATAGGTATTGACTTAGGCACGACAAACAGCTGCGTATCCGTAATAGAGGGCGGCGAGCCTGTCGTTATCACAAATTCCGAGGGTTCGAGAACAACTCCCTCCGTTGTTGCATTTACAAAGGACGGAGAAAGACTTGTAGGACAGCTTGCAAAGAACCAGGCTGTACAGAACCCCGAAAAGACCGTTATTTCCATAAAGCGCCACATGGGCAGCGATTATAAGGTAGACATCGACGGCAAGAAGTACACCCCGCAGGAGATTTCGGCAATGATCCTTCAAAAGCTGAAAAACGACGCGGAGGCTTATCTTGGCGAAAAAGTCACGGACGCGGTAATAACCGTTCCCGCATACTTTACAGACAGCCAGCGCCAGGCTACGAAGGACGCTGGACAAATAGCGGGACTTAACGTTCAGCGTATCATAAACGAGCCTACGGCTGCGGCTCTCGCATACGGCGTAGATAAGGAAGAGGATCAGAACATTGTGGTTTACGACCTCGGCGGCGGCACGTTCGATGTATCTGTTATAAACATCGGCGATGGCGTTCAGGAAGTTCTTGCGACCGCAGGAAACAACCACCTCGGCGGCGACGATTTCGACCAGAGGATAATGGATTATCTTAAGAGCGAATTTAAGAAGTCCGACGGAATCGACCTTTCAAACGATAAGTTCGCAATGCAAAGACTGAAAGACGAGGCTGAAAAGGCGAAGATCGCGCTTTCAAACTCCACTTCCGTAAACATTTCCATTCCGTATATAACTGCTGACGCGACTGGTCCTAAGCACCTGAATGTTACGCTTTCAAGAGCAAAGTTCAACGAGCTTACCGCAGACCTTGTTGATATGACAATGGGTCCGCTGAAACAGGCGATCGCCGACAGCGGTCTTGAAAAGAGCGAGATACACAAGATCCTTCTTGTCGGCGGCTCTACAAGAATACCCGCGGTTCAGGACATGGTAAAGAACTTCCTCGGAAAAGAGCCGTTTAAGGGAATTAACCCCGACGAGTGCGTAGCTATCGGAGCCTCCATTCAGGGTGGCGTTCTCAATAAGGAAGTACAGGGCATCGTTCTTCTTGACGTTACTCCGCTTTCGCTCGGAATTGAAACAGCGGGCGGCGTATGCACGAGAATGATCGCAAGAAACACCACCATTCCTACTAAAGAGAGCAAGGTATTTACAACTTATGCTGACAATCAGCCTTCTGTTGATATAAATGTTTTGCAGGGTGAGCGCGAGTTTGCAAAGGACAACAAGTCCATAGGAAACTTCCGTCTTGACGGAATAGCTCCCGCTCCTCGCGGAATCCCGCAGATCGAAGTTACTTTCGACATTGACGCAAACGGCATTGTAAACGTTTCTGCGAAAGACCTCGGCACAGGAAAAGAACAGCACATCTCCATAACCGCCTCTACAAATATGTCCAAAGAGGACATCGACAAGGCAGTTAAAGAGGCTGAGGCATATGCGGCAGAGGACAAAAAGCGCAAAGAGGACGTTGACGCGAGAAACGAGGCGGATTCTCTGTGCTATCAGGCAAAGAAGTCGATGGGCGAGTTCGGCGACAAGGTTTCCGCAGACGACAAGGCAAAGGTAGAGCCGAAGATAACCGCCCTCGAAGAGGCTCTCAAGGGTACTGATATCGAGGCAATAAAGAAAGCCAAAGACGAACTTCAGAACGCCTTTTACGAGGTAGCTCAGAAGGTATATCAGGCTAGCGCTCCAGAGGGCGCGCAGGGTGCTCAGGGCGCAGGCAGCAGCGGCAATAACGGAGGAGATAACGACGACGGCGCTGTTGACGTTGAGTACACCGAAAAGTAAAAAAAGTTTAGTTTATGCACAACGCCGAGCGGTTTTCCGCCACTCGGCGATTTGCAGTATATTTGAGAACCGCAGTATATGGAGGACGGAATGAACAACGAACAGGCTAACGCCGCGTGCAAGGCTTTGTCCGAATGGCTCAAAAAGACGAAAGATTTCGGCAAATCTCCCGCTAAAATCGAAACAACGCACGACTTTGTTATGGACGGTCTGACGTATTACGTCATAAGATACAAAAAAACCGCTCTCGGAAAGTGGTTTATCGGCGTTGCGGGAGGTTATGAGGGCAATTCTCTTGAAAACTGCGGACACGTTTTCACGGGTATGAGGGACCTGTACGACGAAAAGACCGCGCTGGATTTTGGGCAGAGAATGGCGGCATTTATCCGCGATTTCAATGCGCGCGAGCAAATGAAAGCGGCTGTGAATACGCTGTTTAAGAAAAATCAGGCGTATGTTCAAAGTATGACGCTTGACGCTGACAAGATCGACAGGCAGTTTGTAAAGAACGTGACGCGGAATTTCCTCGAAGTGGGAAAGGTAGATATAACGTCTAATCACGTTGTCGTAGCCGACCCGCTTTGCTATATCGCAATGGGAAAGTTTATGCCGACCTTGGAGCAGGAAATTCCAAACGGCACATATCCCGCCGAGGTGAGCATTTGCCGCAGCCACATCACGGGAATAAGAATTTGCACCGCGCGGCTTAAGATAAAGGACACAAAAGCCGTTCGCTATGAGCTTGCAAAGCCCGTTCGCGAAACGGCGGCAAATGTATCGAAAGACGGCACGGTCTGGACGGGTTATCCCGTAGACGCAGGCATGACGTGTTTTATTGACGCAAAAGGCGCGGAGAAAATGGGCGAGTGGATAGATAAATGGCATAAAGCAAATCCCGACAAAAACCACTATGACGATTATTTCGCGGCAATTCTCGCCGAAAGCTATAAAAAGCTCCCCGCATTTCAGCGCGAGGGCGGCGACTTTACCGAGTGGACAAATTCCGACACAAATGAAAAAATGGTTATGATTTCGTCGGGTTTCGGCGACGGATATTATCAGTGTTTCTGGGGATATGACGAAAGCGGAGAGATATGCGAGCTTGTAACTCCGCTTGTCGACCCCGACTTGTTTGACAAAAGTGAAATCGGTGCAGAGTAAAAGAGGGAATAATTATGGCAGACAAAAGAGATTATTACGAGGTCTTGGGACTGCAAAAAGGAGCGACTGACGCCGACATAAAAAAGGCGTACAGAAAACTTGCAAAGCAGTACCACCCCGACTTAAACCCCGACAACCCCGAGGCGGAGGAAAAGTTTAAGGAGATAAACGAGGCAAATCAGGTGCTTTCAGACCCCGAAAAGCGCGCGAAATACGACCAGTTCGGCTTTGCGGGCATTGACCCGAGCTATGGCGGCGGAGCGAATTTCACGGGCGGTTTTGACGGCGTTGACCTTGGCGACATCTTCGCGGACATTTTCGGAGGAGGTTTCGGAGGTTTTGGCGGAGGTTTTTCTTCGAGCCGTTCTGCGAGCGGTAATGCCGCAAAGAGGGGCTCAGATGTTGCCGTAAATCTTGATATAAGCTTTATGGAGGCATGTAAGGGCGTTTCCAAAAACATAACCGTAAGTTGTCTTGAAGAATGTCCCGACTGTAAAGGCACGGGCGCCTCCGCGGGCAGCACTGTAAAGACCTGCCCCGATTGTAACGGCAGGGGAGTTGTTACCGTACAGCAGCGCAGCATGTTTGGAATGATGCAGACGCAAAAGCCCTGTACAAAGTGCGGAGGAAAGGGAAAGATAATCGAAAAGCCCTGCTCGAAATGTTCGGGTTCGGGAAGGACCATGCAGACAAAGACCGTAAACGTAAACGTCCCTGCGGGCGTAGATAACGGCATAACGCTCTCCGTCCGCGGAAAAGGCGCGGCGGGCACAAACGGCGGTCAGCACGGAGATTTGAAGGTCAGAATTTCCGTAAAGAGCGACCCCGTATTCAAGCGCGATGAAGACGATATCCTGATAGATTTCCCGATAACATATATGCAGGCGGTCTGCGGCGCGGAAATAGACGTTCCGACAATTGACGGAATGGTAAGCTATAAAGTTCCCGCGGGAACGCAGCCCGGACAGGTATTCAGACTTCGCGGAAAGGGCGTTCAGCGCCTTCAAAGAAACCCCGGCGACAGGGGCGACCAGCTTGTAAAAATGGTAGTTGAAGTTCCGAAAAACCTAAACAAAAAGCAGAAAGAGGCGCTCATAGCCTTTGATGAAACGCTTGACGATAAAAACTACGAAAAGCGAAAGGGCTTTTTTGATAAACTAAAAGACATGTTCAAGTAAACACTATGGACAATAGGTTGTTGAAATAACGCAACGCTGATTTACAGTATACAGTGTACAGGGTACAGTGTACAGCAAGGGTATCCGCCTTGCGGCGGATAATATTTAGATTGTTCTAGAATTAAAAGAGCGTAAGCCTACGATAGGTTTACGCTCTCATAATCTTAAAACAATCTAAATACTGTCCGCGTAAGCGGAATCCATAGCTGTATACTGTACACTTTACACTGTATACTGACCCCCCTTACTTTTATTTCAACTTCATCACAAGATCCTTAAAGTGTTTCCCTCTTTCTTCAAAATTTTTGTAAAAGCCGTAGCTTGCTGCGGCGGGGGAAAGTACAACGCGCTTTTTTGCGAGCCTTGCGGAAATTTCTACCGCCTGCTCCATATTATCCGCAAACACAACGTTTACATTTTCGTTCGTTATGAGCTTTGCTAACCTTTTTCCCGTATCGGGCAGGAGAATGACGTTTGCGACTTCGCCGCCGTTTAAAAAGTTCCCTAAGATATCATAAGATATCCCTCTGTCCATTCCTCCGAGAATAAGACAGTCAACGCCGTCAAAAGCCTTTACCGCCGCAATCGCCGCCTCGGGAACGGTGCTTATGCTGTCGTTTATATATTCAACTCCGTTTATTACTGTTACTTTTTCGAGCCTGTGTTCAAGCGCATTGAAATCCTTCAGCGACAAAAGGCACTTGTCCTTGTCCGCTCCAGCTTTTACCGCCGCCGCAAGCGCAACGGCGATGTTATACAAATTATGCTTTCCGCAAAGGGAGGTTTTTATGTTTTCTAGTTTTTCTCCGAACATAAAAATGTCCGTGCCGTCTGTCCAAATGTCCGCGCTTTCATCGAGCGCCGCTGTATATACTTTTGCTTTCGTTTCGACGGGCAGAAGATCTTTGTTTATTATCAAAACGCCGTCTTTGCTCTGAAACCGCGTTATGTTGCGCTTTGCGTTTGCATAAGCGTTAAAATCAACATAGTGGTCGAGGTGTTCGGGGAATATGTTCAGCAACACCGAAATATCCGGCGAATGCCTTACAAATTCAAGCTGATGACAGCTCATCTCCAAAACCGCCGTCGTATCTTCGTTCATCTCTTCAAGTCTTTGGAGCGGGGGAATGCCGATGTTTCCTATAAGCATTGAGTTTATGCCGCTTGCCTTCAGAAAGTGATAAACAAGAGAAGAGGTAGTTGATTTTCCCTTTGTCCCCGTTATGCCGATTATTTTGCACGGGTGCAGCATTAAAAGAAGTTCGGTCTGCGTCAGTATCTTTGCTTTCGCCTTTTCGTCGAGCCTGTTTTTCACGATAACCCCCGGCGACTGTAATATAAGGTCATATTCCGCGCATTTTTCGAGATAGTTTTCCCCCGAAATTGTCGTTATGCCGGAAATAGAAAGCTCGTTCATATCGGCTACTGCTATTTCCTTGCAGACATTCAGCTCTTTTAATATTTCAAGCCAGCATTTTCCCTCGCGGCCATAGCCGAGAATAACGGCTCTTTTTCCGCTGAATATCGGTTTTAGTTCATCATATTTCATCTTGCGAGCATCTCCACATATCCTATAAATTTTTCGGGAACGAAATTGTTCCTGTCAAAAAACTTCGTAAGGTCAACAGGCTGATAGTCGGGGAATTTTTCATTGAACCGTTTTAAAAGCACGGGAACATTTGTTCTCCTTTTTTCAAGTGCCATACTTAGCGAAAGCTTTACCTCGTTTTTCGTTCCGACGCACTCAAACGGCTTGTCTTCCTTTTCGAGCATAAGCCCGTCGAGCATATCCGAAAGCTCCTCTTTTTCGAGCATATTGCAGCCGAAAATTTTTATAAGCGTATCGTCATCGAGAAACGCCGCGAGCAGAATGTATACATAAAGGCATTTGGCGCAGTTACAGCACCATATGTCCGTTTTCCCTCCGAGGTTGCAGCTTTGGAAAACTGGGAAATACAGCGGATAATTTACGAACGCGCGCGCTATCTGCCATTCGGAAAGCGGACGCAGGAGACTGAAATATTCGGGGCAGTTTCCGAAAGTCTTTGCGCAGTACTCGCGAAAATCACTTTCAAACTCAGTGGATTTGCTGTACTGGTGGTTTACGTATTTGCCCTCGACATATGTTTCATTCGCGCTGCTTTCGTTTGAAAGCACGATGTATCTTCTATTCGTCATTATCCCGAAAAGCAGAGCCGAAAAAGCCACCACCGCCGAAAACGGCGTATGACCGTTAAGATAGCCTTTTTTATTCAGTTCAAGCAGGGTTTTGTCTATTGTTCTGTGGGGACAAACTGCCTTTTCGGGAGAAATGCCCGCCGCCTCGACACAGCCTGCCGTTGCTTTTCGAGAATTTATGACATAGGGCGTTATGTCCTCTCCCGCCTGTTTAAGAATTTCAAGAGTAAGCGCGCTGTCCTTTCCTCCGCCAACGGGAACAAGCGCGCCGTTTAAAACGCTGTTTATTTCGGGGAGCGGTTTGCTTTCGGGAGCAATTATTGTCATAAAGCTGTCAAATTCTGCGTCAATGCCGTTTCGGTAAAAAAATTCCCCCAAGCCGTTGAAATAAAGCTTTTTCCACCAAGCCTTCTGCCATTCGGAAAGTCCTTTGCATTTTATTTCAACAGTCGGACAGCAGCTGCACTTCCAGTATGAAACAAGCTCCGCCATTCCGAGAGAGAACGCCACTTCTTCAAGCTGAATTCGGGAAAATTCCCCTTGCATATAGCTCTTGTCAAACTCCCACTTCGGATAAAAATGATATTCGTCTATCTGAAAGTGGAAAGTAAGGCTGTTTTCGCAAAGCTCATAGCTGTGGTAGATAAACAGCGGGTGTTTAGTTCTAAGTTCATCAAATTTGCTCATATAATACCTCAATTTAGTTTCGGATAATAACCGGCTTTGCGGTGAAATCATAGCCGCAAGGAATAGGCGTTTCAAACGCAAGAGCGTAAATATCTCCGAGCCTTGATTCATTATAAGCCTGCTTGTGCGCTAAGGAAGAGGTCATTGACAGCGCTTTCAGCGAAGTGTCCACAGGCAGCCTGCATTTCGCCGCTGAAAGAATTTTCTTTCCGCGCGCGTTCATTCCGAGAACGCGAATATAAGCAGGCGGCGAAAATTCTTTCGTTATGCCGAGAAACACACACAGCGCCGCTCGGCGTACCCTTGCTAAAGTTATGCTCTTGTTTTTTGCGAGGAAGTACAGCTCATCGAGGTTTCCCGCCTTTTTCGCGGCTTTATACAGCCTTTCTCCCAGACCGTTAGCACAGTCCGCCCCGGCGCAAAATTCTTCCTCGGAAAGCGATCTAAGTTTTGAAAGTATCGCGCGTTCAAGCCGCGAAATATCAGCTGTTGGCTCGTTTATAACGGGCGCTAGTGCGGAATAGTCCTCGCCGTTTTTTATCATCTGCCGTATAAGTGACGCGCTCGCAAATTCCCCGTTTTCAAAGCCCTGTTCTCCGTGCGGAACAGTCCGCTTTACGGTAAACGGCTTTATGCGGATTTTCAATTTTTCAAGCGCGTTGAGATATTCTATGCCGAGGGTGTTGTTCGGGCTTTTTAAGATATCGCTCAGATCCTCGCCGCAGTATTCCTTTACGGCAAGCTGTAAAGCCGCGGGATAGCTCTTTCCGAACTTTATCTGCTCATAGAATTTCTCAGAGCGTATGCATTGTCTTACAGCCTCAGCCGCTTTTTCAAGAGTCGCAATATCCCCGCATTCGCTCCCAAACGCAAGCATATCCGCAACATTAAGCTCGGATAAGATACCGACCGCGCCCCTTGCAAATCCCTCCGCCGACATAAGCGAAAACCTCGCGGGAAGTTCTATTACAAGATCTGCGCCGTTTTCGAGAGCAGCCCTTGCGCGGGCAAATTTGTCGAATATCGCCACATCTCCGCGCTGGACAAAATTCCCGCTCATAATGCATAAAACGTGCGTTGCTCCCGCTTTACGCGCCATTTCAATAAGGTGTTTATGCCCGTTATGGAACGGGTCAAATTCCGCTATTACAGCCGCCGTATACATAGTTGTCCTCTTTTAAAATAATTTACTTAGTATATTTTACAACATTTCTTAAATAAAATCAATAAAATTTTACAAAAGCCCTTGATTTTTTTTAATAAATGTTTTAAAATGATAGTGGCTATTTTTATTATATGAAAGGAAATTTGAAACAATGAAGATCTTAGTTATCAATGCCGGCAGCTCCTCGCTTAAATATCAGCTCCTCGATATGGACAACGAGAGCGTTATAGCAAAGGGAAACTGCGACAGAATAGGTATCGGCGGTCACATCAAGCACACTACGTTTGACGGAAAAGTAGTAGATACAGACTGCGATTTTCCGACTCATACCGAGGCTTTTGAAAAGCTGGTAGAGGTGCTTACCACGGGCGACGCGGCGGTAGTAAAGTCTATGGACGAAATTTCTGCGGTCGGACACAGAGTTGTTCACGGCGGAGAGCAGTTCGGAAAGACGATACTTGCAGATGACGCTGTCATTGACGCAATAGACGCGCTTTCAGAGCTTGCGCCCGTTCATAACCACCCGAACGCTCTGGCTCTCAGAGCCTGCAAAAAGGTACTCGCTCCCGGTACTCCCCAGGTAGCCGTTTTCGATACGGCGTTCCATGCGACAATGCCCGAAAAGGCGTTTATGTACGGACTTCCTTATGAGTGCTATGAGAAGTATCATGTCAGAAAATACGGTTTCCACGGAACATCACACCGCTTTGTTTCAAAGGCTCTTGCGGACGCTATGGGAAAGGACATAAAAGACCTGAAGATAGTTTCCTGCCACCTCGGAAACGGCTCGTCAATAACCGCTGTAGAGGGCGGAAAGTCAATTGATACGACAATGGGCTTTACTCCTCTTGACGGCGTTATTATGGGAACACGCTGCGGAAGTGTAGACGCATCGGCTGTTACGTTCATTCAGAATAAAATGGGTCTTTCGCCCAATGAAACGAGCGATTATATGAACAAAAAGTCGGGATTCCTCGGCGTTTCGGGAGTTTCAAGCGATGCGCGCGACCTCGGCGCTGCGGCTGCTGACGGAAACAAGAGAGCAAAGCTTGCGCTTGAAATGCTCCGCTATGAGATAAAGAAGTATATCGGTTCTTATGCGGCAATTATGAACGGACTTGACGCTGTTCTGTTTACGGGCGGTATCGGCGAGAACTCCGACGATCTGCGCGAGGACGTATGCTCGAATATGGAATACCTCGGCATAAAGCTCGATAAGGATGCGAACAAGGGTCTCCACGGAAAGCTTGCAAAAATCTCCGCTCCTGACAGCAAGGTAGAAGTCTGGGTAGTTCCCACAAACGAGGAACTTCTTATTGCGCGTGATACAAAGGCGCTTGTTGAGGGCAAAGAAGTCTGAAAGCAGATAAGTGAAATTATTGTTTTCACTAAAAAAACTCTTGACAAATTCTTTTCAATATGCTATAATATAATCGTGAGATATAGAAAAATGCTAAGAGTTCCATACCATCACAAAAATATCCCCCTGAGAGTGGTACTCAGGGGGACTTTTTATGTAGGCTCACCGATTACTGTTCTCCGTCGAGCCAATTGCAGATCACTTCTACGAACAGACCTGCTGCGACGGTAACTATCCCAAATGGATAAAAATGATTTTTATGTATGCCCTGACATTACGTCAGGGCAAGTCTGTTTTTGTTGGTAAGCGGTTTGTCTATCAGCTTGTAATAGACGTGTATCACACGAGGTCGGTCTTTGTGACCTTTGTTGTTCTCATCGACTGTTGCGTACTCAATCAGGTCAAGGCACATCTCACGGGTAAGCTCTGTCGCTCCTGCGTAGCGTTTCAGACGGCTGATGAACTCCGCAACATCTTCCTCGTCCTGTCTTTCGGATTCGCAGCGTGCATTCATTTCATCGTACTCAGCTTTCAGCGTTTTCTTCTCTGCCTGATACTTGTCAAGCATATCAAAAGCCATATCAGGCTCGATCCTGCCTGCTACCTTATCCTCATACACGCTCTGAATAAGCTTGTCAAGCTCTGCAAGGCGGCTGCCGACTGTCTTCATACGCTTGGTATCGGAAATGTTCTGAACGTCAATAAACGCTCTTTTTCGTCTGAGAAACTCTGCTGTTGCAGCCTTTTCATCTTTGGCAAGCTCACACATTTCTTGTATATCCGCAAGAATGATCCCCTCAATAAGCCCACGATTGATGTAATGCGTGGAGCAATAGTTCTTGCCAAAGCGGTTGTGGTATCCGCAGATATATCCGCCGCCACCTGTGCTTGCTTTCCGCATTTTCCAGCCGCAGCCGTCACAGAAAAGCAATCCCGACAGAGGACTAAGTTCTCCCTTTTTGTCACGCTTTCCTCTGCTGACGGATTTTTCGATCTCCCTGACCTTATCCCAAATCTCCTTTGAAATGATAGGCTCATGGTTGTTCTCAATGACCGCCCATTCCGATTCATCACGGTCAATACGCTGATGATTTTTATAGCTCACTGTCGTTGTTCGGAGCTGAGCGAGCGTCCCGATATATATCGGATTTTTCAGGATATTTTCGAGATTTCTGCCGCTCCACAGATGTGAATGATTGTAGGGATTCGGCTTGCCGATACGCTTGTAATAGTAGTCGAATGGTGTCAGCACACCTTCTTCATTCAGCATCGTTGCGATCTGTAAAGGCTTGACTCCCGATGCTCTCATTTCAAAGATTCGGCGGACGATACCTGCGGCATACGGATCAATAATTGGAGTACGCATTTCATCATCGCTCTTAACATAACCGTATGGGCAATAGGGAGTCATCATCTTGCCTGCCTTTGCATTGGCGGCGATAACAGCCCTGACCTTCTTGGAAGTGTTGGCTGCGTGCCATTCGTTGAATACATTTCGGATAGGCATCATATCCATATCGGCACTGTCAGAGTCGAGCGTATCAATGCCGTCGTTCAGTGCGATGAAACGGATATTGTACATCGGAAAAATGTAGTCCGTATACTGACCTACCTGGATGTAATTGCGTCCGAATCGAGACAGGTCTTTGCAGATGATAAGATTGATCCTGCCGTTCTTGGCATCGTCAAGCATTCTCTGCACACCCGGTCTGTCGAAGGACGTTCCGCTGATGCCGTCATCGACGTACTCATCATAGATCGTCCAGCCCTGTTCACGGACATAGTTTGTGAGAATTCTTCTCTGGTTTTCTATGGAAAGGGATTCACCTGCACGCTCATCATCTTTTGAAAGTCTCAGGTATATCCCCACGATATAATCAGTCTGCTTTGCTAACATTACTACTCCTTTCCTCCAAAGCAGCCTAATTCAACATTGCTATAAGTATAGCGCGCAATGCCGAAAAAAGCAAGTACCTTTCGGAAATTTTTTCAGGTAGTCTGAGGTCTGCGGTGCAGAGCCATTACTTCGGAAAAAGCCCGTTCAAAAGCGTTGCGGTAAAGCACTTCATTCAGGTCTTTATCTCCGCAGTAGTGACGTACAACGACACACCTCTGTTTACCGATCAGGTACTCGTGTGTTTCGGTCTTGCAGTCCTTATACTTCTCGTTCAGTTCAAAAGCCAATCCTGCCTTATCTCTTTCTACGGCAGTATTATTGTTATTCATAGCTGTATCTCCTTAGCTTCTCTTTGTCTATGCTTTTAGAGCGAGGGGATCGCTTTCTCTATCTGCCCCTCTTTTGGTTTGTGTGTGATATAGCTGTGCGGAACGGCAAGCGCCGTCCCATATCACAGCTATCGTTTTGTTGTCGGAATATATGTTACTCCGAATAGGAATTATTGCTTTCAGTAAAGCTCATCTGCTTGCCGTACTTGTCAGCAGAGCTATCGACCAGCCCCTCAATGTCGGTATAAGACATACCGCTGTCGGTAAACTTCTGGATAAGACCGTGTTCGGCAGTCACAGCATCAACAAGCTCCTGTCCCTCTAAGCCGTAAAGCTCGGAGAGCATATCGTAAGCGATCTGCTTGCTCTGCATGATGATCTTACGCTTTCGTTCAAGGGCAGCTCTCACAGCCTTGTCAGCGTTGTCGATCTTAGCCTGGTTGTCGTTCAGATTTCCACGCATTCATCTCACCACCTGTCTATGTTTGGATTTCAGGACAACACCTGATGATAATATTATAGCGCGCAATAAAGCCGTTTGTCTACTGGTATTGCGCTCAAACTTTCTGTTTCATTAGAGTTTTGCGTTCGACAGAATGTTATGGGGAATTTCAAAAAGCTCCAGTGTGTTTGGCTTCACTTTTACCACTAATGATACAGAGAAACTATGACCTTCTACATATCAATACCAAATTATTCTGCCATTCGTTAAGTACCGCCGAGATATTCTCCTTTATGCACAAATACTCTATCCGAGAACCACTCATTTTTTTAGCAGGCTATGCTTAACGAAGCCATGATTATTTTGGTAATAACTATTGAGAGCGATTTTCACCAAACTGCCGCACTCCCAGCACGATAACTGCGCCGTACCAGTTTACAATTTCAGAAGTGATGATAATTGAGAGCATCACGCAGGAGCGTGAGCGAGATACCGCCGACCGAAGCGGCGGTGAGAGATGTCGCATTCGCTCCACGAATTCGCTGACGGAGC
>CANRLW010000034.1 GCA_947631575.1 uncultured Clostridia bacterium | reverse complement strand
AAAGAGCGCAAGGGGAAAAACCTTTTGAAAAAGGTTTTTCCCCTTGACCCTTTTTCCAAAACTTTTATGTGCCGCCGCTGACGCGGCGGACGACAGCCGAACAATGTTTCCGCTGTCCTACCGCGCCGCAAGGCGCGCATTTGGTTTTCCAAAGGGCGCATTGTACCCTTGGCGAGGCAGGGTGCGGGGCGCGCCAGCGCCCCGTAGCCATTTGACGGGGGGCAGGGGGATAGGGTGAGATAACGTTATTTAGAGAAAACAGCGTTTGAAAAGAACAACAAATGGGCTTTTGTGCGTCATATTTAGCGGACAGCCTTTACCTCTAATTTCTTACCTCTAAAAGTGTTTGTTGTACTTGATTTTTTCCGTTCAATATGATATAATAAAATTGTATAATTATAAGTTGATGTTTTAGTGATTCAGAATTAAAGAGTATACAGATATAAGGGGAAGATAAAATGAGAACAGTCGCAATTGTAGGAAGACCGAATGTCGGAAAATCCACTTTGTTTAATAAACTTGTCGGTCAAAGACTGTCAATAGTCGACGACACGCCCGGAGTTACGAGGGACAGGATATACAGCCGCTGCGAGTGGCTCGGAAGGGAATTTATGCTCGTTGATACCGGAGGAATAGAGCCGAAAACAGATGATGTCATACTGGCACAGATGAGAGAGCAGGCAATGCTTGCGGTCGAGAGCGCGGACGTTATTATATTCGTAGCCGACCTTACGGCGGGAGTTACCGCAAACGACAGCGACGTAGCGCAAATGCTCTTAAAAAGCGGAAAGCCCATTGTCCTTGCGGTAAATAAAGACGACAGCATAGGAGAGCCGCCGCCCGAATTTTACGAGTTCTATAACTTGGGACTTGGCGAGCCTGTCGCAGTTTCAGCCGTACACGGACACGGCACGGGCGACCTTCTTGAGGCGGTTTTTAAAGTGCTGCCGCCCGATGAGCCTGAGCCTTATGACGAAGATGTAATAAAAGTCGCGGTAATAGGAAAGCCGAATGTCGGGAAAAGCTCGCTTATAAACAAAATCACGGGCGAAGAGCGTTCTATTGTTTCGGATATTGCGGGTACAACGCGCGACGCTGTTGACAGCGAGGTAACACGCGGCGAGGACAGGTTTGTTTTTATCGACACCGCGGGAATGAGAAGAAAAGCGAAGATCGTCGAAAATATCGAGCATTTCAGTATTCTGCGCGCTCTTATGGCTATAGACAGAGCGGACGTCTGCGTGGTTATGATAGACGCGACAGAGGGCTTTACAGAGCAGGACAGCAAGGTAGCCGGATACGCCCATGACAAGGGAAAAGCCTGCGTTATTGCCGTGAATAAATGGGACGCCGTTGAAAACAAAACAGGCTCTACAATGCGCGAGTTTGAAAAGAAACTCGAAGTTGACTTTTCGTTTATGAGCTACGCGCCGTTTGTGTTTATCTCGGCAAAGACCGGCTCAAGGCTGGACAGGCTCTTTGAGCTTATAAAAGAAGTGCACGAACAGCACTCAATGAGAATATCCACCGGCGTTTTAAACGATATGTTAAGTTATGCGACCTCGCGCGTACAGCCGCCGTCGGACAAGGGAAAACGCCTGAAACTCTACTATATGACGCAGGCGTCGTCAAACCCGCCGAATTTCGTTGTTTTTTGCAACAGCAAGGAGCTGTTCCATTATTCCTATCAGCGGTATATTGAAAATCAGATACGCGAAACTTTCGGTCTGGATAAAACTCCGATAAAGCTCACGGTGAGAGAAAGAGGAGAATAAAACATTGAAGAAGATAATCAGCGCATACCGCGCCTATAATATGAAAAAATGGCTGAAGATATTTCTGGCGGTAGGTGTGCCTTTGTTTGTGGTAATAACGGTATTTTTTATACTTGACCTCACGGACTTGCCGATATTCGGCGGCGCTGTGTGGACGGTTCTTTTCATAGCGCTTTATGTCGTCTTTGCGGGAGTAATAATAAAAACCCTCATAACCGCCCGAAAGACAAGCCCCGCGCGCCTTGAACGCCATTTGTACGCTATAAGCGAAAAAGAGCGCAATGCTATATTCAGTGAATTTGACGAAACAAAGTCTGAAAACGGAAGATTTTTCCTGTCGGATTTTCTGCTTTTGTTTACGGACGGCGGCGGTATAATCCGATATGCAAAGATAGGCGAGGTTTCCGTTATAGGAAAAGCAATCTGGCTCGCGTCGGGCAAAAAGCAGGTTATGCTTAAAGCTAAAACAAACGAAGAGGCGCTTTCTGTAGCCGAAAAGATAAAGTCGAGGATACCCGACGACATAGTAATTGAGGACGAAGAACCCGATGAAGAGCAGATAAAGGCGCAGGAAACCGACCAAAGGATTTTAAAGGACATTGTAGGTATTCCCGCAGACGCTGAAGATGCCGAAAGTGAAGATAAAAACGAAGAATAAAAAACGTAAAGGGAATTAAAAAATGATCTGGATCTGTTATATAGTTATGCTCGCCGTACCTTATCTTTTGAGCGGCATAAACACTTCTATAATCGTCGCGAAGATAAAGACGGGAAAGGATATCCGCACCATGGGCAGCGGAAACGCGGGGCTTACAAATACTCTGCGCGTTCTGGGAAAAGGCGCGGCGGGAATTGTCCTGCTGGGTGACGTGGCAAAAGCGGCTGTGGCGGTCGTTATAGTAAGGCTGGTGTTCTTGTTTGTCGGAGGGATAGACACGACCGACCATGCGCTTGGAATGACGTGGGTAGAAAATTTCGCGGTGTTTATGGCGATAGTCGGGCATTGTTTTCCGCTGTACTTCGGCTTTAAGGGCGGAAAGGGCGTTTTGGCGTCTATCTCGGCAATTTTCGTTTACGACTGGCGAATGGCATGCATACTGCTCGGGATTTTCATTGTCATTGTCGCAATAACGAAATATGTTTCTCTGGGCAGCTGTATAGCGTCGTCGTGTTATTTCATCATTTCATTCATCTTCGGTTTTCTGATTGACCACGACCCCGCGTTTATTATAAACACAATAATAGGCGCATTCTGCGGAGGACTTATCGTGTTCAGACATCACGAGAATATCAAGCGTCTGTTGAGCCATACGGAGAAGAAGTTAGGAGAGAAATCGAAATAGTATACACTGTATACTCGTATGAGAGGAAAAATACCTTTAAAATAAAAAGTGAATCAGGGGTGGATAAACATGGCAAGAATAGCAATCCTTGGCTGTGGCTACGGAACGGCTCTGGGAGTATTGTACACAAAATACGGTCATAATGTGACGACCTGGACAAAGTTTGAAACCGAGGCTGAACAGCTCCGCACCGAAAGGGAGCATAAAAGACTTCTTCCGGGAGTAAAACTTCCGGACGCGCTCGGCGTGACTTCAGATCCGACGATAGTAAAAGGCGCGGATATTGTCGTAGTATGCATACCGTCGGCATTCTACCGCGAGGCGATAAGGGCGGTAAAGGACTATATTGACCCGCGGACGGTCGTTGTAAACGCGAGTAAGGGCTTGGAAGAAAGCACGGGAAAACGGCTTTCGGAACTTCTGAAAGAAGAACTTCCCAACAACAGGATTGCCGTTATAACAGGACCATGCCACGCGGAGGAGATAGCGAGATTTGTTCCGACGACCGAGGTATGTGCGGCTTATGACGACGACACCGCCGAGTATATCCAGCAGACCCTCTCAAACGAATGTTACAGGATATATACAAACGACGACGTGTGCGGGTGCGAGCTTGGAGGAGTGCTTAAAAATCCTATCGCGCTCGGCTGTGGAATAGCGAGGGGAATGGGGCTCGGCGACAACACCGTAGCTGCTCTTATGACGCGCGGAATGACAGAGATAACGCGCCTCGGAGTTGCGCTCGGAGCAAACTGGAAAACCTTTACGGGAATGGCGGGTTTCGGCGATCTTATCGTGACCTGCACTTCTCTCCATTCGCGCAATTTCCGCGCGGGAAACCTCATCGGAAAAGGCGTCCCCGCCGCAGAGGCAGTAGCGCAGGTCGGCACAGTCGAGGGTTATACCAACGCCCGCACGGCTTTTCGCCTTGCAAAGGCAAACGGCGTAGATGTGCCGATAATTGAGCAGATCGTTAAAATATGCTTTGAGGGGAGCGACCCGAAAAAGAGCATATCTGTTCTTATGAACCGCGAGAGCAAGCACGAACGCGAGCAATACTGGACAGATTAAGCATGGGTATTTTGGCAATTTTTCCGAGGTGAGAATTTATGCGCGAAAAAGCGCCCGCTACAATAAACGAGCAGATAAGGATATTAAAACAGCGCGGCTGCGTCTTTGAGGACGAAGTAAAAGCGCGCGAAGTCTTAAAGCATATAAACTACTACCGCCTTTCAAACTATTTCGAGCCTTTTTCCGTTAGCAAGCATAAGTATGAAGAAGGCACTTCCTTCAATAAAATAATGCGCGTTTATGAAATGGACAGAAAACTTCGCAGCATTCTTATGGCAGCTCTCGAAGAATTTGAAATATCACTAAGAGCGGTCGTTTCAAACTTTCATGCGCTGAAATACGGCGCGCTCGGATATTTAAACGGCGGGAGCTTTGGTATCCAGCATAACCACCAGGCGTTTATAGCTCGGATAAACCACCTTATAGAATCAAGCTCCGACCGCGATTTTGTAAAGCACTATAACACGAAATACGGCGGGAAGTTCCCGCTCTGGGTCATGGTGGAGCTGTTTTCATTCGGGCAGCTTGCGTTTTTCTACAAGGAAATGCAGAATGCCGACAAAAAAGCCATTGCCACGGGATATTACGGCTGTTCATCTTCCGAACTTGATAACTGGGTTTTCTGCATGAACGAGCTTAGAAACTACTGCGCGCATTATAACAGGCTCTATGCGAGCAGATTTCCCGTAGACCCCAAAACGCCCCGAGATTTCCCCATGGAGCTTGAGCCGGATCTTTTCGGCTACATAATTATTTTAAAGCACTGTTTTTATAATAAAGAGCATTGGAACGAGCGCGTTGTAAAACCCGTTTCAAGGCTTATAAACAAAAGTATCGGCGATATAAGGCTTTCGGATATGGGATTTCCCGATGACTGGGAAAAAATGATAACGTATATGGAAGTATAGTTTTATATTTACAAGGGCGGTCACATTATGTCCGATAATTTTAAAAAATTTATTGACACCGGCGGGAAAAATATCGAGGAGATAAAAAAGCAGATAGAACGGCTGATCTCAAATACCGCCGAGTTTGTTGTACGCGACGCGGAAAAAGAAATTAAAAAAGAGGTCAGAAAAACCGTCCGCGGCGTTGTTAAAGACGTTTCGGAAAAAATCGGAGCGTCCTTTGATAAAAGTTCCGATACAAGCCGAATACTCATCCTAGACGACAACGACATAGCCTACCCGCCCGAAAGGGTAGAAGAAAACCTTTCCCCGCATGATATGATGATAAACGAAATCATTCTCGGAATGAGAATGAAAAAGCAGACGCCGTATAACGGTCGTGTTGTACAGCGCTGTTCGGAAATAACTTTTGTCATGCAGGGCGAATATGTGGCGGATGTTGAGGACGATTTTTCGAGAAAAGCATTTTTAGGAATGACAACGCCCATGTATGCCGCCATGTCAAATTCTCAGCTAAGAACGTATTTTACATGGCGAACAGACGTAAGGCGCGGCGTTTATAACGATGCGGACAGGGCGTATGTGCTTTTATATGTTTACGAGCTTTTGAATAAAATAGGAGTTCATTCTTCAAACGAGGCTTTTTCAAAGCTTGTTGAGCTTTGGGAAAATATGGGAAACAGGGCGATATATCTGAACATCTGCCTTTCGAGGTGGCTCAAAGATTTTTACGCTTATAATAATGTTTCGGAAAAGCTGCCCGACGACCTTTTCAGGAGCGATGACGACGAACAAAGAAAAGCCGCCGTCGATATCTCAAAAGGTGATTATAAAAACAAACTGGAGCTTTTTGCGGACAATTCCGCTTATAACATAAAACAAAGCGCGTTCTGGTCGGAAAAGACCGCGCCGCTTATCGACGGTGCGCTTGAAGAAGTTTTAAAAGAGCTTTATGTTTATTTTTCCGCAAGGGGAATAGCTCTCGACAGCCTGCTTGTCGGGCAGATGAAAAAAGACCATACCTGGCGGCAGTTTGCGGGAGCATTAGTTGACCTTGACAGAATGGACGGTTTTCGCGAAGTCAGGATAAGCCCCGAAGAATGTTATTGCATAAAGCGCGGAGAGCCGACGCATGAGGAGTTTTCTTTCCAACCGCAAAGAGGGATAATAGGCTTTATACTGAAAAGCATTGAATCACATCTCCGCATAAGGACAGGATTTGGAAGGAAAATTTCCGTAAATGTTTCTATGCTCGCAAACGACGTAAAAAACCGTCAGAAAGCCGAAACGGCGGTTTTGGACGAGGAATTTAAGAAAGCAATTGAAAGAGCCGTTGACAGGTTTTGCGACAAGAACATGATATTCCCCAAGAAAAAACAGACCAAGAAAAACGACTTTGAGGAAGAAATTGTCTATGTCGCGCCGAAAGTTGAAATCGATGTTTCAAAACTGTCCGACATTCGGCAAAAGGCTGACGAGATTGCCGAAAAGCTGATAACCGAAGAAGAAAGCGAGCTTTATGAAGAACAGGCGGCAGACGAAGGCATTGACATAAGCGGCATAGAGGATAGGACAAGGCAAGTTTCCGACGACGATTTTTCCGAGAGAATTTCGGATTATACGGCGCTGGCGGAAGAAAAAACCGGCTGGGCGGGTCTTTCTCAAAGGCTTTCGGACGTAGAGCGCGGCTTACTTCTTGTCATGTATGATGAAGGCAACGTTGCGGGATATTGCCGCGGAGAAGGCGTATTTTTTGAAACGCTGACGGAGAGAATAAACGGCTATGCGCTGGAGTATATCGGGGATATCATAATAGAAGACGGAAGAATTATTCCCGATTATATGACGGATGTTGAAAATATCATAAGAGATAAATAACAAGTTCATAATTGGAGTACCATGAAACGTATTTTTAAAATTGCTTTTTTCATTATTTTCGCGGCACTTTCGGTGTTCTTTACGGCGGGAGCTTATGCGGAAGAAGAACAAGAGCCGCAAGTTGACGAAAACGGTTATGTAAAAGTAACGGAAGATACCATACCCGAAGAAAACGTAAACTACTACATAGATGACACGGTAGAGATACATGACGGGATAATGTTCCCCGAAAGCACCACGCTGCTTATAAAAAAAGGCGCGGAGTTTCAGCTATACGCGGGAGGCACGGCGGATATAAGAGGAACGCTCGTCATTGAGCAGGGCGCGCGGGCGACCGTTTCGGGAACATTCCGCATGTCGGAAAAATCGAAGGCAGAATGTAACGGAGAATTTGCCGCGACAAAAAGTTCTGACGTGCATATTGCGGGGGAATTTTTAAACGGCGAGGAATCGACAGTTGCGTTCAGCGGAAAACTCAGCCTTTATAACAGCGGCGTTTATGAAAACAAAGGCGCGACTTCCTTTGCGAAAAGCGCGGAGGCTGTGCTTTCGGGGAATTACATTGTTCCCGAAAGCGGAAGGCTTTTTATCAGAGGCAGCGTAAGCACAACGCTAAATTCCAAAATGACCGCGGACGGGTATGTTTATCTTTCGGGAAGGCTCTATAATACAGGCAAATTGAGCTTTGGAAAGAAAGCGGTAAACGTATTCAAAGACGGGCAGTTTATCATTACGAAAAGCGGCAGAGTCTATGATGAAAGAGCCGAGGAAAAAAGCGAAAGCAATGAAACAAGCGAAACCAAAAAAACGCTCCGCGGCATAGACGTTTCTTATTATCAGGGAGCAATAGACTGGAAAAGGGTAAAAGCGGCGGGGATAGACTTTGCGGTTTTGAGGTCGTCGGTCGGGGATTATTACACCGACGAAACGTTTGATTATAACATAACAGAGGCACAGCGCGCGGGGATAAAGGTCGGCGTTTATCATTACTGCCTCGCGAACAGCGCCGAAAGCGCAAGAACAGAGGCAAAATATTTTCTGGATATAGTAAAGCAATACAAGCCCGATTTTCCTTTAGTTGTGGACATTGAGGACAGCCGCCAGCAAAAACTCAGTGTTGAGCAGCTGACGCTTGTTGCGGACATATTCTGCGAAGAAATCAAGAAAGCGGGATATGAGCCTATGATATATTCGAGCGCGTCCTGGCTCAATAATAAATTGGACACAAAAGAGCTCTCCGATTATGAACTTTGGGTCGCTCACTGGGGCGTATTAAAACCCTCATTTAAAGGCAGCTACGGCATGTGGCAGTATGCATGCAGCGGCAGAGTTTCGGGAATAAGCGGAGCGGTAGATTTGGACATAGCGTATATTGATTATTCAAAATGAGAGCAAAAAAGGGAAACCCTGAAAAACAGGATTTCCCTTGCGCTTATTGTTGTTATTAACTAATTACAGAAACAGGGTCTACCCATTCTCCGTTTTTCTTAACGCCTAAATGAAGATGAGGCTGCTGGAGAATTTCGGACTGGTTGGTGTCGGAGGTCTTTCCGATTATTTCGCCTTGGGCTACCTTTGCTCCCGCTTTTATCGAAAGTTCCTTTGCCAGTCCGCAATAATGCACTTCAAGCCCGTTTTCCTGTTCAATGATAACATAGATACCCATAAGCGCATCGTCGCGGATCTCTTTTACAACGCCGTCGGACATTGATTTAACGTCCGTTCCGAGTTCACAGAGAATATCGCAGCCGTCGTGAGTTTTCCAGACGCCGAGCGTCGGAGACTTTACAAGCTCGCCGTTGCTGAAAGCAATATCAATATCGCCCTCAACAGGCATTATGTTGCCTTTTACCGTATTTATAGGCTTATTTGCGGGTTCGGTCTTATCGCTGGAGGAACTCTCGTCCTTGGGGACGTTCGGAACGGTATTCTGAACGGGAACGTCGTTTTTGGAACTTTGCGAACTGTGACTTGCAACGCCTAAAATGCTCGGGTCGTTGTTTGTCGGTATAAAGTTTTTCATGGCTATGCTGTAAGCCGCGATAACTGCCGCGCATACCGCCATTGAGCCCGCCGCAGTAAGCGCCGCTACCCACTTCGTTTTACGACTGTCGGTCTGTCTTCTATTCTTCATAAATTCTTTCCTTCCTTTTCGGTTTGTTGTGGTTTGCTTGAACCTGTTGATAGTTTTGCCTGTTTTTAGCTTATTATGCAAATTTTTCTCGACAAGTTTTTTGCGATAATAATTATTGATAACAGTCTGTAAAAAAACTCTTTTCAAACCATAAATTCAGCAAACAGCCTTTCGCCTCAAACTCTTATCTCTAACATCTTACCTCTAAAAGGGCAGGGTCGCAGGGCGCGCAGCGCCCGTTGTCAGTTGACAGGAGACATGGTACAGTATGCAGTAAGATCGGAAAGTCAGTTGCCCGCTCGCGCCTTCTTAATTTTGAACCAAATTACCCTTCCCGTTTGCGCGTTTTCTGCCGTTGGCGTCAAACGCGCGTTTAACGGAAACGGGGGGCGCTAGCCCCGATTTTCACAAGGTCTAACCTCTAGAAGGACGCGCAGCGCCCGTTGTCAGTTGACAGGGGTCGTGGGGACGAAGTCCCCGCTCTCTCCCCCTTCCCCTCCGGGGAAGGGGGCAGGGGGATAGGGCGAGTGAGCGTTGTTGAGAGAAAACAGCGTTTGAAAAGGACAACCTTTCCGCAATTACTGCATACTGTACACTGTAAACTGTCAACTGCCAACGGGGGCTGCGGGGACGAAGTCCCCGCGACTGACCCCCTTCCCCTTCGGGGAAGGGGGGATAGGGCGAGTGAGTGTTATTTAGAGAAACAACGCTTGAAAAGAATAACAAATGGGGCTGTCCGAATTATAGATAATTTTAAAGTTTGAAAGGAAACAACTTATGTCCTTTTTTCTTGATGATATAAATGATTGCCTGTGGGATCATCTGAAATGCACAAATAAAAAGATAGTTCTTTACGGAATGGGCGACGGCGCGGAAAAAGTAAAAGCCGTGCTTGATAAAAATAATGTTCAGGTAGACGGCATAATGGCAAGCGACGAGTTTGTAAGAGGACAGATTTTTCTGGGCTATAAGGTGAAAAAGCTGTCCGAGATAGAAGAGGAATTAAAGGACTTTATCGTTCTGGTGTGCTTTGGAACGCAATTGCCCGACGTTATGGCGCATATTGTCGCAATATCGGAAAAACACGAACTTTACGCGCCGAATGTTCCCGTTGTGGGAGAGGGCGTTTTCGATTTGGCATTTGCAAGACAACACCGCAGCGAGCTTAAAGCCGCATACTCACTTCTCGAAGATGAACAGTCGAAAAAGGTCTTTGAAAACATTATCCGCTATAAGTTGAGCGGCAGGATAGATTATCTTTTCAGCGTACAAACAGACCCGCGGGAAATTTACTGCTTTTTAAAGCTCGGCGACAATGAAACATTTGTCGATCTGGGAGCGTATAACGGCGACACGGCGGCGGAGTTCATAAAAGAAACGGGCGGGCGTTTTGAAAAGATCTATGCCGCCGAGCCCGATAGCAGGAATTTCCGAAAGCTCTGCGAAAGGCTTTGTGATGAAAAGCGGATAGAGGCGTTTAACTGCGGGGCATGGAGCGAGGACACGACACTGTTTTTCTCCTCGGACAAGGGCAGAGGCAGCCGCGCGGAGCAAACAGCCCTCGGCACAAGAGAAGTAAAGATGATGAAGGTCGATTCAATGCTTAAAGGCAAGCCCGCGAGCTTTATAAAAATGGACGTTGAGGGCGCGGAAGAACAAGCCATACTCGGCGCAAAAAACACGATTGCAACCTTTTCGCCGAAACTCAACATTGCCCTTTATCACCGAAACGAGGATATGTACAAACTGCCGCTGCTCATAAACTCAATAAACAGCAGCTATAGGCTTTATATCCGCCATTTCCCCTATATACCCGACTGGGAGGCGTGCCTGTTCGCTGCTCCGACGTTCTAGTTTTCGGAAAACTTATTTCACACTCAGGGGCAGACAATAGAGGAAACGCAGGCAGTATACAGGGTACAGTGGACAGTGTACAGTAGAATGTGTCCGCTTGCGCGGACATTATTTAGATTGTTATCAAGCTAAAACGTTTTTTAAGGGCGGCTTGTGTGCCTATTGACTAAAAACAATCTAAATCCTATCCGCCGTAAGGCGGATACCGATACTGTGTACTGTACACTATACACTGTATACTGCGTCCCTGAACGGGAATGCTCTCGATTTAACTAGACCTCTTTATGCGTCTACTTCACGTTCGGCTGACTCCACAGCCCTGCGGCGCGCCTTCCCCCGCCCGGCTTGAATATCGCAGGGTATGTGTTCGGGGAGCGGTCTCATAGATACTTCCTAAGATTCTCGCAATAGTCGCGCTCGCGCTCCAAAAGCCGTTCCGCGCTTTCGCGGATCTGCTGTTCTGCGCCGTGAGAGCGGTTTACGGCGTGCTGAATGTCGATTATGCCCATAGAAGTTCCGTTGAACATTATCTTTGCAATATTCGAGCCGCTTTGGTTGTTCATGGTTTTCATCGCTATCCCCATTTTCGACATTGCCTTTCCAAAGGGGGACACCTGCTCGGGAGATGCGCCGCGCTTTAACAGCTCGCTCTTGGCGTTTTTCGCAACGTTTTTATAGCGCGTCTGCTCTTGCTGTATCTCGCGGAAAAGGTCGTTGTTCTTGCAGACCTTGAGGACATCGTTAGACGCCTCGTATGCCATTTCGGCGTTGCGGTAGACGGCGTTCAATATCTCGGCGCTCTGGCGGTTTTTGAAATTCGGCATAATTTTTTACCTCACCTTTTTTGTTTTTAGTATTCTTTGCAATAATTGTTTAAATATTTCTGTCAATAAAAGGAAATTAAGGCTGTAGTCAGTTGACAGTGTACAGGGTACAGTAGTCAGTAATTGCCGCCGAAATGTTGTCCGCTGAATATGACGTACAAGCGCCTATATGTGGTTCTTTTCAGGCGTTATTTGTTAAAATGACGCACTCTCGCCCTATCCCCCTGACCCCCTTCCCCAATGGGGAAGGGGGAAAAGTGCAGGGCGCTGCGCGCCCTGCACCCTGCTTCGGGGCTGCGCCTTGAACCCCTGTTGGCAGTTTACATGGGGCAGGGTACAGTAATAGCCGGGAGGCAATAGCACGCCTGCGCCTTCTCACCCCCCAACCGACATACTCGCCCAATTTGCGCGTTCTCTGCCTTTGGCGTCAAACTCGCGTTTAAGGGAAACGTGGTGAGCGCCCACTTTTCCTCAAGAACTAACCTCTAAAAGAGCGGGTCGCGCGCCCTGCACCTGCCTTGGGGCTGCGCCCCGAACCCCTTGTTGGCTGTTTACAGGGGCATGGTACAGTAATAGTCGGGAGGGAATTGTCAGCCCGCGCCTCTCAACCCCCAGACATATTCGCCGATTTGCCCGTTTCTGCCTTTGGCGTTAAATTCGCGTTTAAGGGAAATGTGGCGAGCGCCCGCTTTCCCTCAAGAACTAACCTCTAAAAGAGCGGGTCGCGGGGACGAAGTCCCCGCGCCTAACCCCCCCTTCCCCTTTGGGGAAGGGGGCAGGGGGTTGGGGCGAGTGAACGTTATTTAGGGAAATTATGTTTGAAAAGGACAACCTTCCCGCTATTACTTAATACTGTACCCTGTCTGCTGTCAACTGCCAACAGGCGGGGCGCGGGGCGCGCCAGCGCCCCGCATTATTCCCCCTTCCCCATCGGGGAAGGGGGCAGGGGGATAGGGCGAGAGAGCGTTATTTAGAAAAATAGCGTTTGAAAAGAACCACAACTAGATTTTTATACGGGCTTATAAGCCCCAAAATTTTTTTATATTTATCGCCCAAACCGCTTGACATTTCAAAAAATTGTAGTATAATGTAATTAGCACTCAAAGAAAGAGAGTGCTAAAATATTTTGATAATATTAACAGGAGAGGATAAAAATGGAACAAAAGGAATTTAAAGCCGAATCAAAGCGTTTGCTTGAAATGATGATAAACTCAATCTATACGCATAAGGAAATATTCCTGCGCGAGCTTATTTCAAACGCGTCGGACGCGCTCGATAAATTGTACTTTAAGTCTATGGAAGAAAACTTAGGACTTACCCGCGCGGATATGCAGATAAAAATTGAAACGGACAGCGACGCAAGAACACTTACGATAAGCGACAACGGCATTGGCATGACCAAGGACGAGCTTGAAAACAACCTCGGCACTATCGCGCAAAGCGGCTCTTTTGAGTTTAAGCGCGACAACGAAAAGGCGGAGGACGTTGACGTTATAGGACAGTTCGGAGTCGGTTTCTATTCGGCGTTTATGGTCGCGAAAAAAGTTACGGTTATTTCAAAGGCTTACGGCTCGGAAAACGCCTATATGTGGCAGAGCGAAGGCTCTGACGGCTATACAATTTCCGATGCCGAAAAGGATACAAACGGCACTGTCATTACCCTTGAAATAAAGGACAACTCCGACGAGGAGAGCTATGACGATTATCTGAAAACCTACCGCATACGCGAGCTTGTAAAGCGCTATTCGGATTATATCCGCTATCCTATCATAATGGACGTTGAACATGAAAAGGTGAAAGAGGGAACGGGCGTTGACGGAAAAGACGCGGAATACGAAAAAGAAACCGTCACCGAAACGCTCAATTCCCAAGTGCCTATCTGGAAAAAGTCAAAGTCCGAGCTTAAAGACGAGGATTATAACCAGTTCTATAAGGATAAGTTCTACGACTATTCCGATCCGCTACTTCATATCCACACAAAGACAGAAGGCACGGCGACATATTCCGCGCTGCTCTATATCCCCGAAAAAGTGCCGTATGATTATTATTCAAAGAATTTTGAAAAGGGCTTGCAGTTGTATTCAAGCGGCGTTATGATAATGGAAAAGTGCGCGGATCTTCTTCCCGATTATTTCAGCTTTGTAAAGGGACTTGTCGATAGCGAGGACTTGTCGCTGAATATCTCACGTGAAATGCTCCAGCATGACAGACAGCTTAAAATTATCGCAAAGAGCGTGGAAAAGGCGATTAAGAACGAGCTGAAAAAGTGCCTGAAAAATGACAGAGAGAAATACGAAAAGTTTTTCGAGCAGTTCGGCGTTCAGCTTAAATACGGCATTTACGAAAGCTATGGTACGAACAAGGACGAATTGCAGGATCTTCTTTTGTTCAAGACCTCTAACGGCGGCACGACAACTCTTGCCGAATATTATTCGAGAATGAAAGGCGTAAAGGTTGAAGAGGAAAACAGTGAAAATAACGCCGAGAATGCCGATAATAATAACAATAATGAAAATGCCGAAAACGCTGACGAGCAGAAGTATATTTACTTTGCAAGCGGGTCGAGCATAACGAGAATTGAAAGCCTGCCGCAGACCGAGAGGGTAAGAGATAAGGGCTATGAGATACTTTATCTCACGGACAATGTTGACGAATTTTGCCTTCAGATGATGCATGAGTATAAGGGCAAGGAGTTCAAGTCAGTATCGGCAGATGATTTAGGGCTTGAAAGTGACGAGGAGAAAGAGGAGATAAAGAAGGAGCAGGAGGACAATAAGCCGCTTTTCGATTACATGACCGAAAAGCTTGGCGGAAAGGTAAAGGCTGTCCGTCTGTCGCAGAGGTTGAAGAACCACCCTGTGTGCATTACGAGCGAGGGTATGTTGTCGGTTGAAATGGAGAAAGTGCTGTCGGCAATGCCGAACGCGGAGAACGCGAAGGCCGAAAAGGTGCTTGAAATAAATCCGAACCATGCTATTTTCGCTAAGTTGAAGGAGTTGTACAGTACCGATAAGGAAAAGGCGGGCGAGTACGCCGCATTGCTCTATGACCAGGCACTTCTTATAGAGGGAATGGCGATAGAAAATCCCGTGGAGTTTTCGAATAAGATCTGTGAGATTATGTCAAAGTAAGCATCTAGATGCTAGAGTTTAGAGGCAAGAGGCTAGAATAAGTTTTGAGCGGCGAACAACATTTAATTTTCAAACCATCAAACGGGCGGGCGCATTAAAG
>CANRLW010000033.1 GCA_947631575.1 uncultured Clostridia bacterium | reverse complement strand
GATATAAAGATAGAAGTTGACTTCCTCGACGACGGAAAAGTAAGACTGAATTATAACGAAGTCGGATTTAATCTTGAACAGGTGTTCTATTATCTTTCGATAGGACGCAACGAGGGCGACAGAAAGCGCGAGGGCCGTTTCGGTCTTGGTGCTAAGAGCGTATTTTTAAACGTTGACTGGTTTGAAATGAAGTCGAACAGCTATCGTCTCCGCGTCGTAAACGATGACGGAGTGTTGAAGGTGCGTGACCTTCAGCTCAACGCCGAGCCGTTTAAAAACACGGAGGTCATGTTCGCACTTCCTTTGAATGAACAGGAAACGCTCCATGAAAATCTGCGTACTATCTGCTCGCAGAAGGGCAGTTACATCAATATGGTGGATCTGTGCTTTGCGTTTATCAGGAAAAAGAACCTTAAAGCAGTTGACGATGAAGAGTGCTTTGACCGCACGTTCAATATCGCGATAGCTAACTACGGCCGCGGCGAGGTCGTTTACAGGCTCTTCAACAACCGCCGCGAGGGCAGCGATATAACGAAAGTACGTTTCCTTGAAAACGGAAAGAGCGTCGCAGACTTTATCCATTCCGAGCATGACGGCTTTACATACCTTATCCCGTTTGCTATTTCAAACGCAAAGCGCGAGGCGGGAAAAGTTCTTATGTCAAAGTACAATTATTTCTCGACATTCGAGCTTACGGGATTTGTACGCTCCGACAGCAAGGAATTTGTAGACGAACAGCTTTCGGCATTCTTTGTGTCTGTCCCGAATAAATATATTACAAACAACCGTTCGGGTATCAAATATGATTCTGTAGAAGAATGTTCTCAGAAGATAGAAAGAGGCATACTCTATGTCGCGGACGAATACAAAAAGCTCTTTGTTATTGAGCTTATGCCTAATCCCGATCTGGAGAACAGCTATATGCTCCGCCCGAGACAGTATGTTTTTGAGTTCTTCTATAATTATGTCACGACCAGCAAGATCGCAAAAGGACTTCGCGAGCGTTTCGGAAACAGCGTTTCTATCCTGTTCCCGCACAGCGAACAGCCCGTTCAGTTCAGCGAACTGAGGAAAAACGGATATTTCAGCGAGAGAGCCGGCGTTACAAAAGAAGAGCATGAGGACGGAAGTGCGGCAAAGGCGCTGTATACCGACCTTGAGCAGATGAACAACTGGTACGGCAAGGACGACAGCCATGTTCTTATCGCAAGATATAAATGGGACGTTTTGGGAACCGACGAGGGCGGTATGGAATATCTGTACTGTTTCTATCTGGACGGTCACCAGTATTTCATGCCGTCATACGGCTCTAAGAAGGTAAAGGACTACGAGCTTGGCTCGACCTTTAAGAGCATAATAAGCTTAAAGCTCAACGAATGCATCGTAAACGGTTCGGTTCAGGACGAAAACGCTCTCGCACAGGCGTTTGAGGTCATCGACGAAATGTTTGGAGATGACTACCGCATTTCGATGAAGTATTTCCAGTTTGTGGTAACTTCGGGAACAGCAAACATAAGCTTTGAAATATCGAAGATAAACATCGGCAATATGAAGAAGGCTTATGACGTTCTCGCGGCGCACGAGATGCGCTTTGAAAACCACCAGATCTTTAACCAGGTCGTAACTCTTATGGTAAACTCTTTCTCAAACGGAAAGGATACCGTTACGTTCTTAAAGGAGATAAAGGCACAGGGCGGAGACGTTACGCTTGCGCTCGATATAAATAAGCGCTATCGTTTCTCGGTATACGGAAAGCAGTTTATGATACCCCCGACAATTACAAACTCGGAACTTCTCGAAATTGTCGGCGACGTTTACTCGCTTATTGAAAGCGGACTGTTCAACAACAAGAGTTTCGACTTTGCATATACTCCCGGAAGGTTTGCGCTTGATCTTGCAGATTTAAAGGCGGCACTTCCCGAGTGCAATTCGACTTCCGAAATTGCCGCGCAGCTTGAAAAGATCTATATCTGTGACCTCGGCATGGATAAGATAGCGCTCATTGACGAAAACAACAAGCTCATGAAGATCGTCGGCACTGACGCGCCTATTGACGATGCTGAGCGCGCAAAGACAGACAAGTTCGTTATTCTCCGCGACGGCATGACAAAGCCCCAGTATGCGTCGTTTGTAGAGTTCCTGCTCACAAACTCAAATCAGAACAGGCTGTTTATGCTCTATTCCGGAACGGAAGAGCCGAACATTATCCTGTCCGACCAACTGCCTTATTACTACAAGCCCGTTCCCACAATGACCCGCAGAGAGTTCGACTATCTGAGGGCTGAAGTGAGAAAGATAGCGAAGTATGAAAAGGAAAACGGAAAGGCATACAGAAACTATTTTGCCCGCGACGTAAACGCAAAGCTCTACGGCTATGGCGGCGTCTGCCCGTTCTGCGGATATGCGACGGGAGTTCTGAACAGCTTTGAGGTAAAGCGTTTCTCTATCGGCATTATGAATGGCGAGAAAGAACAGAAGTTCAGCTTTGCTCTCTACCTTTGCCACAATGACGCAGCGGCTGCGGCAGGCTGGATATTCGATGATGTCAGCATAGGCGGTATGTCGCCGTTTGTATGGCTCGACGAAATATCACAGACGGACACTATCCCTCCGGAGTTTATGTACTGCCGCGTTAAATACCGCAAGCAGGTTACATACGACATCTGCGAGCCCGATAAAAACGGCGTTACGATAACCGAAAATGTCTACGACGGCGAAAGCAACGTTCTCGACTTTGTATTAAGCCCGATGATGGCGGCAAAATGGTATGAGGACAACTATTCCGACGCTCCCGCTGAAGAACCCGAAACCGAAAAAGCAGAGGACGAGGAAGAAGTCGTTGAGGACGTAAAGCCTATCGAACATGATGATGACGCTCCCGCTGACGGCGGCGAAGGCGAATTGACTGTTAAGAGCGGCGATATCGGCAATATTCAGATGTAAAATTCAATAGAAATTTTTTGCAAATAAGCCGCCGTAAGGTTATCGGCGGCTTTATGCTGAAATACCGCCGAGGTTCTGCGGCGGAAAAAACTAAGAAAGGATTGGTAGATTTGTCAAAGCTCCATTCTGTAAAGCTCCCGCATTTCAGCGCGTCTGCCGAGGAGACGACAAGAAAGATCCCTTCACCCGAAGAAGTCGCCATAAGCATGGCACAGCATATCGGCGCGCCTTGTACGCCGTGTGTTGAAGTAGGCGACTATGTAAAGGTGGGGCAGAAGATAGGCGACAGCGAGGCGTTTATGTCCGCGCCCGTTCATGCCTCTGTAAGCGGCACAGTAAAGGAAATAAAGGACGTTATGAACGTCGGCGGAAGGCTGTGCAAAACAGTTGTCATAACAAATGACAACAAGGACGAAATGTACGAAGGCTTAAAGCCGCCAAAGGCTGACACAAAAGAAGACTTTATTAAAGCCGTCCGCGAGAGCGGAGCGGTAGGCTTGGGAGGCGCGGGATTTCCTACACATGTAAAGCTCGCCACAAAGGATAAGATAGATTATCTGCTTTTAAACGGCGCGGAGTGCGAGCCGTATATAACGAGCGACTATCGCGAGCTTATGGAAAATTCCGACGAAGTCCTGGCGGGAATAGACCTCATCATGAAAATGCTCGAAATTCCGCAGGCTATAATAGGAATAGAAGAAGACAAGCCCAAGGCTATTGCAAAGCTTACAGAGCTTTGCGCGAAGTATAATAACATTTCCGTAAAGAAACTCCCCGGAGCTTATCCCCAGGGCGCGGAAAAAGTTCTTATACATTCTCTTACGGGCAGAGTGGTTAAAGAGGGAATGTTGCCGTCAAATGTAGGCTGTATGGTCATGAACGTTTCGACTGCGGGATTTATCTACAGCTACATACAGACAGGCGTTCCCCTTGTAAAGCGCAGGATTACGATAGACGGAAATATTGTAAATTCTCCCGGAAACTTCTTTGTGCCTATCGGAACGCTTTTACACAGCGTAGTTGGCTTTGCTGACGTCAGAAAACAGCCGGACAGAATAGTTCTCGGCGGACCGATGATGGGGAACTGCGCGTTTGACCCCGACACGCCGCTGGCGAAAACAAACAACGCCGTTCTGCTTTTTGCGGATACCGTCGAAAGAAAGACAACGGCTTGTATACGCTGCGGAAGATGCGTCAGAGCCTGCTCTTTAAATCTTATGCCTACAGAGCTTGAAAGCGCGTATGACGCGAGAGACGTTGAGGCGCTCGAAAGACTAAAGGTAAATCTTTGTATGAACTGCGGCGCATGCAGCTTTGTATGTCCCGCAAAGCGCAATCTTGCCGAGAAAAATCAGCTTGCCAAGGACTTTTTAAGGCAAGCTAAAGCAAAGTGAGGTGGTCGGAATGAATAAGCTGTTTGTTGAGGCATCGCCTCATATAAGAAGTTCGCGCACGACGCAGAACATAATGCTCGATGTCGTAATTGCGCTTTGTCCCGCGCTTATTGCCGCCACGATAATTTTCGGCATAAAGGCGCTCGTGCTTACGGTCATCTGTTGTGCATGCTGCGTTGTTTTTGAGCTTTTGTTCAACATTATAGCAAAGAAAGAGCGCACTATTTCCGACATGTCAGCTGTAGTTACGGGAATGCTCCTTTCGTTCAACCTGCCTGTTGACCTTCCCATATATATGGCGGTCATAGGCTGCTTTATAGCGATAGTTATTGTAAAATGCCTGTTCGGAGGAATAGGACAGAACTTCGCAAACCCCGCCATTACCGCGAGAATTGCGCTTATGCTTTCGTTTACTGCGGCAATGACGACATGGGCTGCTCCTCTTGCATCGTGGAAAAACAGTGTTGACGCGACAACGGTCGCTACTCCTCTTGCAATGATGGCAGGCGGAGAGGATATAACCGGTACATACTCGCTTTTGGATATGTTCTTGGGACTTCGCGGAGGCTGTCTTGGTGAAACGTGCATACTGGCTCTTCTGATAGGCGGCATTTACCTGCTCGCCAGAGGCGTTATTCGCTTTGAAACTCCGGTTTGCTTTATCGGCACAGTCGCAATACTCACGCTGCTGAAAAACGGCTTTGACTTTACAAATATGCTGTATCAGCTTATGAGCGGCGGTCTTGTACTCGGAGCTATATTCATGGCAACAGACTATTCGACGACGCCCGTTACCACAAAGGGCAAGATAATCTTCGCGGTAGGCTGCGGACTTATTACATTCGGCATAAGACAGTTTGCGACAATGCCCGAGGGCGTTTCGTTCTCAATACTCGTTATGAACTGCCTTACTCCGATGATAGACAGATTTACCGTTCCTAAGCCTCTTGGAGCGCTTGTTCCCGAAAAGAAGAAAAAGGAGGGCGAAAAGAATGGATAAAGTAAAACCCGTTATCGTCCTTGCGCTTATTGCGGCGCTTATATCGGGACTTGTAATAGTTGTGTACAACGCCACATATGTTGACACTTCAAACATTGTCACCGACAAGCAGGCTGCCGCAGTCACAGAAATTTACGGCGGAACAAAAGACGACTATGAAGTTGTTCCTGCGGAAAAATGGCAGGATATGTTCAGCGAAGGCGACCTTTCAAAGATAACAAAGGTCATAAAGAACAAAGATGGCTCTCTTGCTTTTGAGGCAGTCGTAAAGGGCTATAAAAACGGCTATGACATTATGGTCGGAGTTAAGGACGGCAAAGTCGCGGGCGTTTCGGTAGTATCCGTAGGAGAAGAAACCCCGGGACTCGGCACAAAGACAAACGACCCCGCTTTCCTCGATCTGTTTAAAGGCAAGTCGGGCGAGGTAGTAATAGTAAAGAACAAATCAAATCCGGCGGACAACGAAGTAAACGGCGTTACTTCAGCGACATTCTCCTCAAAGGGAGTTGCAAGCGCCGTAAATATCGCGCTTAAAGCGTATGAAAAGTGCGGAGGTGAGTTTAAATGAGCTATATGAAGGAATTTACCAAGGGTCTTATAAAGGAAAATCCTACGCTCGTTACACTGCTCGGAATGTGTCCGACGCTCGCCATTACGACAATGGCGTTTAACGCGATAGGAATGGGCGCGGCGGCGACATTTGTCCTTATATGCTCAAACGTCGTTATCTCGCTGCTTAAAAAGGTTATCCCTAAGCAGGTAAGACTTCCGAGCTATATCGTCATTATAGCGGGCTTTGTAACGCTCATTCAGCTTATATTGCAGGCATATTTGCCGAGCATTTATGACGCTCTGGGAATTTATCTGCCGCTTATCACGGTAAACTGTATAATCCTCGGCAGAGCGGAAATGTTCGCCTCTAAAAACAACGTGCTTTCATCTGCTCTTGACGGCGCAGGAATGGGCATAGGATTTACTTTGGCGCTGTTTGTAGTCGGCTCGATACGTGAGATATTCGGAAGTGGAACTTGGTTTTCGGGAACGAGCTTTGAAATTCAGGTCTGCCCTCCCATCATGGAGCCGATGACGCTGTTTATTCTTCCCGCAGGCGGATTTTTCGTACTGGGCTGTGTAATAGCTCTTGTAAACAAGATCGCAAACAGAAAGCCTCCCGAGGCTACGGGCTGCGCGGCTTGTCCTAACAGAGACAGTTGTATAAGTCTTGAAAAGCCCGCAGAGAAAATGGAGAATACCGAGAAGAAGGAGGAGAATAAATAATGGAACTTGCAAAAAGTATGATGATAATTCTCTTCACGGGAATACTCACGGACAACTTCGTCCTCTCTAAATTCCTCGGAATTTGCCCGTTCCTCGGCGTTTCAAAGACAACGAGCGGTTCTCTCGGAATGGGCTGCGCTGTTACTATAGTAATGGTTCTTGCAACGGCTGTTACATATCCGCTCTACCATTTGTTCCTTGTTCCTATGGGGCTGACCTATCTGAACACTATACTGTTTATCCTTATAATCGCGCTGTTTGTTCAGCTTATAGAAATGGTACTTAGAAAATATATCCCCGCGCTTTATAAGGCGCTCGGCGTATATCTTCCTCTTATCACCACAAACTGCGCAGTTCTGGGTGTTACGCTCCTCAATATCGAGAACGGTTATAACTTTGGAGAGGCAATTATCTGTGCGCTCGGCGGCGGACTTGGATTTATGATAGCAATGCTTATTTTCTCCGGAGTACGCGGCAGGCTTGAACGTTGCCCCGTTCCGAAAGCATTTTCGGGAATGCCTATAACCCTCGTTGCGGCGTCGATAGTTTCGCTGTCGTTTGTCGGTTTCGGAGGTCTGGTTGACGGCATTTTCGGAGCTGTCTGAGGAGGTTTAAAGATGGATATTTTTACGATTTACATTCTCCCCATTTTAATTTTCGCAGCAATAGGAGCAGTCGCGGGCGTATTGCTCGTTGTCGGCTCAAAGGTGCTCGCGGTAAAGGTTGACGAGAGAGTATCGCAGATAACCGAGGCGCTCCCTAATGCAAACTGCGGCGCTTGCGGATATGCGGGCTGCGCGGATTATGCAAAGGCGGTAGTTGAAAGCGGCGCTCCCAACAACAAGTGCAAGCCGGGCGGATCAGACGCGGCGAAGAAAATTGCCGCAATAATGGGACAAGAGGCTCTCGAAACGGAAAAAGAAGTGGCGTTTGTACGCTGCAACGGCTGTACAACGGCGGTCGAGGACAGATATTCCTTTATCGGAACACCCTCCTGCAAGGCTGTAGAGCGCTATTACAACGGCAAGAAGAACTGCCGCACGGGCTGCGACGGATACGGCGACTGCGTTAGCGTCTGCGATAACGACGCTATCTCGATAATAAACGGCGTGGCTGTGGTAAATCCGTCGAAGTGCGTAGCCTGCGGAAAGTGCGTAAAGGCTTGTCCTAACGGGCTTATCGTTATTCACCCCGCGGCGCAGAAAGTCGATGTGCGCTGTTCTTCAAAAGATCCCGGAAAGGTTGCAAGGGCAATTTGCCAGAATAGCTGTATAGGGTGCAAGATCTGCGAGAAGAAGTGCCCGAACGGCGCAATAACAGTAAACGACAACCATGCGTCTATCGACTATTCAAAGTGCAACGGATGCGGAGCATGCGCGGCGGCTTGTCCGAGAAAGTGCATTACAACTATAGCGCAATGCGAATAGAGGCTAGAGATTAGAAATTAGAGGCTAGAGTTTAAACTCTAGCCTCTTTTTTATACGTTTATTTAACTGACGAACGTTCTGCCGTTACTGTACACACTTGTATGTACAAACGAACAACATTACCCTTAAAAATAGCTCACCTTTATCCTTTTGCCCATTCTCTTAAGGCAATCCGAAAGCTCCTCAACAAGCTGCATTTTGATGTTGAAGTTTATCGGCAGCTCGGGATTCTGGTGGGCGGGATTTATCGCCCTGCCGACATAAAAGTTGATGTCCGTCGCCTCCTCAAATAAAAGCCTCGATATAAGCGACGCGCCGTCGCGCTTAAAGCCCCAGACCTCATAGCTCTCGTTCTTTTCGAGATAGTCCTTCGCGTATTCAAGCACACGGTTTACGGTTATAACGCCCTCCGTCACAAGGTCAACGCCCTCAAGCTCCGCTGTCGGCGGAATGTCCGAGCTCTCAAAGTTGAGAGTCGGGCGCAGCGGTTTTCCTAAATACTTCGCCGCAACAGTAGATGTCGTTCCTCCGCAGATGATGTGCTTTCCCTCTTTCGAGAAAAACAGCGACATCATTCTGTCACCGTCCGCGCGGTTTGACGGAGGACCAAACAGAATGTTCATAGGCTCGCGCTTTCTCACTTTAACAACACACGCTGTCGCATCGTCGCCCGGCTCGTGACCGTAGATCTTGTCGCATTCGTCAACGAGCATTGTCGAAAGCGTCTTTGCCGTATAACCTCCCGCCGTTATCGCCTCCATATAGTCAATAATATCCTCGCGTTTCCAGCCGAAATTATACGCTCTGCCTATGCCCGCGTGCGGGCAGCCGTCGCTCATTGCAATAAAAACGTCATTCTCGCGCAGCTTTACCGTGGAGCTGTATATTTTCTTTCCGCCGATAGTGGTTTCCGTGCGCGAATAGTCAAGATTTTTCCCGTCGCGCAGAAGAATAATCAAAGGGTTGTCATATTGAATAAGCTCCGCAACTTGGTTTTCGATAAGGTGGATAATGGTAAATGTCGAATAGGCAACTCCGCGCTGTGCGTCAATAGGAAGTGTCGCCGCTATCGTTTCAACGCAGTCTTCGAGCGAAAGCCCCTCAGCCATCATCGTTGAAATTATCTTCGCGGTGAGGGTAGAGAGAATGCTTGCTTTAACGCCGCTCCCCAAGCCGTCCGCAAGAACGATGACCGAGGAATTTTCTCCCTGTTCGACAACGTCCACATGGTCGCCGCAAAGCTGTTCGCCGAAATGGTTTATGCTTTTATATCCGACTTCACAGCACAGATTATTCATCGGTTATCGACTCCTTCAACTTCGTAAGCGCAATCTTTGTTTCCGCGGCAGTTTCTCCCAGCAGCGACGCTATTTCCTGAACTATCCTCATCTGCTTGTCAACTACCTTGTCCGCTATCTCAACGGTCTGACGGCTTATGTTCTCTTTCTTCTGGCGTTCGGTCTGTTCCATTGTTTCATCGCGCATTATGCAGATAAGAATGTGATATTCGTGGTCGTGAACAATGGTGAATTTAACAAACTTCTTGTATTCCGCGAGATAAGTCCTTACATCGCGCAGATCTTTTCCCGAATTCATTACTTCAATAAACGGCTTAGGATCCATTATCCTTATTACCTGATCTCCAAGCACATCGGACGCAGAGCGGATATTCATAATTTTCCGCGCGGCATTGTTTATCTGCTGAACTTCGAGATTTTCATTAACGACAATAAGACCGTTCGGGGTGTTGTTTACGATATTGTCCGAAAAGCTCTCCGCCTTATCCTTGAGAAACGGCAGACACATCGAAATTTCCGACTTTCCGTTGTATATCGCGACTGCTTTTTCGCGGCAGGTGTTATATCCGCAAGAGCCGCAGTTCAGCTCGTCCGCGGGCTTGAACTTTCCCATCTGACGAAGTATCGACGCTATCTCGGTCTCGGTGGGCTGCTGTGTTTTAAGCTCGATAGGCGTAAACAGCTTTCTCAGATCGTTTGTGTCCTGCTTTGCTATCTCAAAATCTTCCTTGCCCGCATAAGTCGCCACGGCAAGCGTACCTCCGACTGCCGAGCGCACCTCCATAGCCGGACCGCCTATACAGCTCCCCTTGCAGGCTGACATTTCTATAAAGCACTTATGTATCTTTCCGCTTTCAATATCCTTTAGCGCCGCTATACAGCTGTTCACGCCGTCTACCGCGAGATAGGTATAACCCTCCGCGTCAAGGTCCATTGTTTTTAGTATGCCGCCCGTCGTCGGGAAAAAGCGCGCACGGCTCTTTTCGTTTGAGTCGGTTTTCTGTTCAATCGCTATGTTCTCCGCGCGCAGCCAGTCCGAAAGCTCGTCGAACGTAAGCGCCGCGTCTACCATACCGTCATAGTACTGCGCCTCGTCCTTTTTGGAAACACAAGGACCTATGAAAACAGTCTTTGCATTGGGAACGCGCTTTTTTATGTCCATACAGTGAGCCTGCATGGGAGAAAGAACGTCCGCTAAATATTTAAGCTCCGCATGGAAATATTTCTGTATCAGCAGATTTACCGAGTGACAGCAGGAAGAAATAACTATATCTCGCTTTTCTTCTTTCAGGAGCCTTTCATATTCTTTTTTAACAATAGTAGCTCCTATCGCCGTTTCTTCCACATCGGTAAAGCCTAGTTTTTTCAGTGCGTCGGAAAGCGCCTCAATGCCTGCGCCGCCGTAATTCGCGATAAATGACGGCGCAAGGCTCGCGATAACGGGTACTCCGCTCTGCAAAAGCACCTTTACTTTTTCGACTTCGCTCACTATTTCCTTTGCATTCTGCGGACAAACCACAACGCACTGTCCGCAGAGTATACATTCGTTGTTGATTATATGCGCCTGGTTTCCCGAAAATCTTATTGATTTAACGGGACAGTGGCGGATACATTTATAACAGTTTTTGCAATTTGATTTTTTCAGTGTCAGACAATTTTGCATATATTAAATTCCTCTTTCAAAGCTGCTAAGGATCTTTTCGCTAAAAAACTCGTTGAAGTTTTCGCGGGTTATGCCGGTATAAACTTCGTCGTCTATAGTAACGGAAACTCCCTCGCGGTTGCATTTTCCTGTACAGAAGCTCCCTGCAAGCGTTACATAGCCGTCGAGCTTGTGCTTTTCAACGGCATTTCTCATAAGCTCTACAATATCCTGCGAGCCTTTCAGATGACAGGAACTTCCAACGCAAATCTGCACTAACATACTATACCGTCCTTATTACTCATATTCTACGACATTTGCCCACGAAAGCAGAAAGTCGCGTTCTTCGGGTTTTCCCTTTACGGACTGAGATGCCGCGACAATAGGCATCCATTTCTGAACATAGCGTTTATCTGTCCTGCTCTTTTCGCAGAACAAGTCAAGATAGCGGTTAGCTAGCTCCTCATTCCACGAAAGCCACATTACGAGATACGTTCTAGCCGCGTCCGCAGAGGCGTTTCCCTGTGTAACGTGCGCCCAGTCTATGATAAAAGGCGTGCCGTCGGGCTTTATGATGATATTTGACGGACAGAAATCGCCGTGGCAGACCTTGTTGTGGTTGGGCATGCCCTCAAGGCGTGTGTGCAGGTCATAGCGTGTGTTTGCGTCAATATCCGCCTCGTCTATCTTTCTGTGCATCTTGTCTTTCAGCTTGTTGAGGAGCGGCGATTTTTTCGACTGAACTTCAAGCTGTAAATTTACGAGCATATCGAGCGCATCTCCCGCTTTTGCGGGATCGTCTTTCATAAGCTGTGAAAGCGTTTTTCCCTCGATATATTCGGACACTATCGCCCATTTTCCGTCAACGGTCGTAACTTCGATTATCTTCGGGATATTCAGCCCTGTCTTTTCGATACGCGCCTGATTCAGCGCCTCGTTTAAAACGTCGTCTTTTGAATAATCCTCGTTAAAAAGCTTTATGCACTTGTCGCCGTCGCGGTAAACGGTCTTTGTGTTTCTAACGGCAATAACTTTATCCAAATTCATATTTCGTCCCTCACTTTCTCTTTCCATAGTATGCATTAAGGTACATCTGCTTTATCTCGCTCATAAGCGGATAGCGCGGGTTTGCGCCTGTGCACTGGTCGTCAAAGGCATTTTCGGTCATCTCGTCAAGTGTATCGAGAAATACCTTTTCGTCTATTCCATAGTCCTTTATGGTCTTTTTAATTCCGATCTTGTCTTTGAGGTCGTTTATGAGCTTTATAAGACCTTCGAGCTTATCTGCGTCGGTCTTTCCCTTTACTCCGAGATAATCGGCTATCTCAGCATAGCGCGAAAGGGTATGCGGATATGCATACTGTGAAAACGTTCCCATTTTCGCGGGGACTTCTTCGGCGTTAAAGCGCATAACTTCTTCAATAAGAAGTGCGTTTGCTATACCGTGAGCCAAGTGGTGATAAGCGCCGAGCTTGTGAGCCATAGAGTGGCATACTCCCAAAAATGCATTTGCAAAAGCCATGCCCGCCATTGTCGCGGCATTAGCCATCTTCTCGCGCGCCTTTACGTTGTCGGGTTCGTTATATGCGATCGGCAGATACTCGAATATAACTTTGAGAGCCTGAAGTGCAAGACCGTCGGTATAATCCGTAGCCATAACCGACGCATAAGCCTCGAGCGCATGAGTTACTGCGTCTATGCCCGATGCGGCTGTAAGTCCCTTTGGCGCAGTCATATGGAAGTCCGTGTCAATTATCGCCATATTCGGCAGAAGTTCGTAGTCTGCGAGCGGATATTTAACGCCCGTTTTCTCGTCGGTTATTACGGCAAAGGGAGTTACCTCCGAGCCTGTTCCCGCAGAGGTCGGAACAGCTACGAAATATGCCTTTTCGCCCATTTTCGGGAACGTGTACACGCGCTTTCTTATATCCATAAAGCGCATAGCCATATCCGCAAAATCAACATCGGGGTGTTCATAAAGCACCCACATTATCTTTGCCGCGTCCATTGCCGAGCCGCCGCCCAGAGCAATAATAACGTCCGGCTCGAACGCTCTCATCTGCTCTGCGCCCTTTATCGCGCAGGAAAGCGTAGGGTCGGGTTCTACATCGAAGAACGCCGCGCGCTGTATTCCCATTTCATCGAGCTTGTTGAAAATAGGGTCGGCATTTCCGTTTTTGTATAAGAAACTGTCTGTAACGACAAAAGCCTTTTTGTGTCCTTTAAGCTCCTCAAGAGCCACAGGCAGACAGCCTTTTTTGATAAAGATCTTCTGCGGAGTTCTGAACCACAGCATATTCTCTCTCCTCTCGGCAACGGTTTTGATATTGAGCAGGTGTTTTATACCTACGTTTTCTGAAACAGAGTTTCCTCCCCACGAGCCGCAGCCCAGCGTAAGCGAGGGAGCGAGCTTGAAGTTGTAAAGGTCGCCTATTCCTCCGTGAGAAGACGGCGTATTTACAAGTATGCGGCAGGTCTTCATGCGCTCCGCAAATTCGAGGAGCTTTTCGTTTTCCGTCTGCGCGTTGAGATAGATAGACGAGGTATGACCATATCCGCCGTCTGCGATAAGATGTTCTGCCTTTTCAAAAGCGTCCTGAATGTCCTTTGCCTTGTACATGGCGAGAACAGGGGAGAGCTTTTCGTGTGCAAATTCTTCCGAAATATCTACGCTCTCGACTTCTCCTATCAGTATCTTTGTTCCCGCAGGAACATCGACTCCCGAGAGCTTTGCTATCTTATATGCCGACTGACCAACGATCTTTGCATTTACCGCGCCGTTTATGATTATGGTCTTGCGGACTTTGTTTATCTCGTTCTTTTTGAGAAAATAACAGCCGCGGTTTATAAACTCTTTCTTTACTTCCTCATAAACATTTTTGTGGACAATTACAGACTGTTCAGACGCGCAGATCATTCCGTTGTCGAAAGTTTTTGAGTGGATAATTGAGTTTACCGCAAGCAGGATATCCGCCGTATCGTCGATTATAGCTGGGGTATTTCCCGCGCCAACGCCGAGAGCGGGCTTTCCGCTCGAATAAGCCGCCGTTACCATTCCCGGACCGCCTGTCGCAAGGATAATGTCCGATTCTTTCATAAGAAGGTTCGTCATATCGAGCGACGGAACATCTATCCATGATATAATTCCCTCGGGCGCTCCTGCCTCAACAGCCGCCTCAAGAACGACCTTTGCCGCCTCAATGGTAGATTTCTTTGCGCGTGGGTGGGGGCTTATGATAATGCCGTTTCGTGTTTTAAGGCAGATGAGGGTTTTGAATATTGCGGTGGAAGTGGGGTTTGTGGTAGGAATTATCGCCGCGACAACGCCTATCGACTCCGCGACTTTCTTTATGCCGTATGCCTTGTCCTCCTCTATTACTCCGCAGGTCTTTACATCTTTGTAGGCATTGTAGATATACTCCGCCGCATAGTGGTTTTTGATGACCTTGTCTTCGACAACGCCCATGCCCGTTTCCTCATAAGCAAGCTTTGCGAGCGGGATACGCGCCCTGTCTGCCGCGGTCGCAGCGGCAAGAAAGATCTTGTCTACCTGCTCCTGAGTATACTCGGCAAACTTTTTCTGAGCTTTTCTTACGCTTGCGATCGTTTCTTCAAGCTTTTCTACGCTGTCAACGATACCGTATTCTTTCATTTACTGCCTCCTGTTTTTAAAAAAATTCGGAATATCATAGAGCAATTATTTGTTGACCTATTAAACTTTTACGCCATGATATTTCCTAATTGTTATTATACCATAAGTAACGCTGTTTGTCACTACCTTTTTTTAAATAAAAATATTTAAAATAGAGCGAAATTTTTGAAACTTTTACATAATTACAAAGTATTGTTTATGAAAGCATAATAATAAAAACTCAGAGTGTGCTTTTAAAAGCCTGAAATAAAAAAGGAGGAATGAATTATGAAAAAATTTTCTGCAATTATTTTAAGCACCATTCTTGCACTATCAATGACCGGCTGCGCGATGAGCGTAAGCGCCGAAGACCTGATGAGCGGCATAACGGCAAATGAAGTTAAAACAGACATAGACCTTAGCGACAACGCGGGGATCATGGACTTTGCCACAGAGCTTTTTAAAAATTCCGAAAACGGCAAAAACACGCTTGTTTCACCCTTTTCTGTTTTATG
>CANRLW010000032.1 GCA_947631575.1 uncultured Clostridia bacterium | reverse complement strand
AAAGCCCTCGGAAAGCGCATAGCCATGAATACCCCCATTCAGGGAACAGCGGCGGACATAATAAAAATAGCCATGGTCAGAGTATATAAAAGGCTGAAGGCTGAATTGCCCGAATCAAAGCTTATTCTCCAGGTACACGACGAGCTTATAGTAGAAACCCCCGAAAATGAGGCAGATAAAGCGGCGAAAATTCTCAAAGAAGAAATGGAAAACGCCGTAAAGCTTTCCGTGCCGCTGCCCGCAGAATCGAAGATCGGAAAAACCTGGTATGATGTTCACTAAGGAGAGTTTATGCAGGACATTTATTTTTATTTCAAGAGCATTGTCGAGCAGGACAGGTGCGCTGTTGTTATCTGCGACATGAACGACATTATCATTTATATGAACCCCGCCGCGAAAGAGCGGTATAAAAAGCACGGCGACCTTACGGGCAAAAGCATTATGGATTGCCACAACGAGTGTTCCTGCCAAAAAATACGCGAAGTCGTAGAATGGTTTAAACAGAGCGCGGAAAACAATATTATGTTCACCTATCACAACCCCAAAGAAAACAAAGATGTTTATATGGTAGCTTTGAGAGACGATAACAAAGAGCTTATCGGATACTTCGAAAAGCACGAATACAGAACGCCCGAAAGCGAAAAATAAGCCCCCGCAAATGCAGGGGCGCGGAAAATTATAAACCGAGACTTGTGGATAGGGCGTTGTCTACCTCATGCATAGACGCGCTGTCAAGCTCGCCCATTCGCTCTTTAAGGCGTCTTTTATCCAATGTACGGACCTGTTCCAACAGCACTACCGAGTCCTTTGCAAGCCCGCAGGAAGAACCCGTAACGGAAATGTGCGTGGGAAGACCGGCTTTTTCCTTTCGGCTTGTGATAGCTGCGGCAATTACCGTGGGGCTGTGCTTGTTTCCGATATCGTTCTGAACGATAAGCACGGGTCTTATACCGCCTTGTTCCGAGCCGACAACGGGACTCAAGTCCGCATAATAGATCTCACCGCGTTTTACTAACATAAAAATTCCTCCCAAAAAGTTGATTTTTTGTTGTATTCGTATTATTGACACAAGGAAAATAATTATTCAGATTTTCGGAAAGTTGAGTGTGAATTTATGCTTAAATGGGAAAAACTTTTATGCTCCGAGCGCGAGCGCAAGAGCAATTCTGAAAACAGCCGCGATATACGTTCGGAGTTCAGAAAGGACTATCACAGGATAATAGGGAGCGCGTCTTTCAGACTGCTCCAGGACAAAGCCCAGGTCTACCCGCTTTACAGAGGAGATTTTGTGAGGACAAGGCTTACTCATTCTCTCGAAGTAAGCTCCTTTGCGGGGAGTCTGGGAGATACTGTTTTCACACGCCTTATTGAAACGGGGAAGGCGGGAGTTGATGAAAGCGTTAGAGAAAATTGCTGTGATATTCTGGAGTGCGCGGGACTTGTACATGACATAGGAAATCCGCCTTTCGGGCATTTCGGCGAGTTTTCTATAAGACAGTGGTTCAAGGATAATTTGCAAAGACTAAAGTTTAAGGGCATTCCTGCCGCCGAGCTTTTGACAGACGAGATGAAAGCGGACTTTTTAAACTTCGAGGGCAACGCCCAGGCATTGAGAGTGCTTTCAAGACTGCATTGCCTTATGGATATGGAAACGGGAATGAACCTTACTTTCGCGCTTTTGAATACCATTGTCAAATACCCCGTAGGCTCGACGGAGATCGACACTTCTTGCGGCGATATATGCAGAAAGAAAATGGGGTATTATGTTTCCGAAAAGGAGCTTTTCGGAAAGATCACGAAAAAGACAGGAGCGACAGGCTGTAGATACCCGCTGACCTTCATTCTCGAAAGCGCGGACGATATCGCCTATAAGACCGCCGATATAGAAGACGCGGTAGAAAAGGGACTTTTGTCATATGACATCATTATTCGCGAGCTGCAAAGCGAAAAATATGTCGGTAAATGCAAAAATCCTGACGAACGAGAGGCTCTTTCGGACGCAGTAACTATGCTTATGAATTCGCGCGAGTCAGCCGAAAAGCTCCACATGGATTCCCCCGACAAGGCGGCTGTTTCGAGGTGGATAATAAAGCTTCAGACAAAAATGCTGTACGCCGCGGCAGACGCGTTCTGCGACAACTATGAAAGCATTATGAGCGGCGAGTTCAGAACGGAGCTGCTTTCAAGGTCGTCCGTCAGCGTTTTGTGTTTCGCTTTGGGGGATATTGCATACAGATACGCCTTCCGCTCGGACGGAATAATAAGAAGTGAGCTTTCCGAAAGCTCCGTTATTTCATTCTTGCTCGATAAAATAACATCTGCGGCGCTGTCGTTCGATACGGACGAAATGACTGTTTTTGACAGGGACATGATCGAGGTATTGTCGAAAAATTATCTCGAAATATGCCGAAGAGCCTGCGAGGGAAAAACCGACTCAGAACAGTGCTATTACAGACTCCTTTTCGCAACAGACTGTGTATGCAATATGACAGACAGATTTGCGAGAGAATTTTTTCTTGAACTTCAGGGCGTAAAAATTTCGCAAAATTATTGACTTTATTTCTTAAATGTGATATGATTTAAATAGAGTTTTTTCAAGTAACGCTTGAAATGAATTTCGGGCAGGCGGCGCTTTTTGAAATTAGGGCGCTGTACGGTCTTAAAATACTTTATGAATTCTTTGGAGGTTTTTTATGAGTACCGAGATAACAAAGTTTGGTTTTTTTCAGGGGTATAAATGCTTTCTCGCAACGCTTGCGAACAGAGGCGGTCTGTCCGTCAGCATAACAAACTTCGGCGCGGCAATTCAGTCGCTCACCGTTCTGGATAGAAACAGACAGCCTGTCGATGTAGTTTTGGGATATGGTTCTGTAGAGCAGTATGAGGCGGGAAACTCGGCGTTCGGCGCAACTGTCGGAAGATTTGCAAACCGTATCGGCGGCGCAAAATTTACGCTTGGCGGAAGGACTTTTGAGCTGTCGAAAAATGACGGCAACAACACCCTCCACGGCGGAACATTCGGTTTCGGAAAGAGAATGTGGACAATAGACGATATCGAGGACGGACCCGAGCCTTATGTAACTTTTGGATATAAAAGCCCCGATGAAGAAGAAAACTTCCCCGGAAACCTTTATCTTAAAGCAAAATACACTCTTCTTCAGAACGGTCTGAAAATACAGTATTTCGGGAAATGCGACCAGGACACTATTTTAAACATAACGAACCACGCTTATTTCAATCTTAAAGGCGAGGGCGTGGGCGACATAAAAGACCACCTTATAAAGATAAACGCCGAGAAGTATACTCCCGTTGACAGCGAGCTTATTCCTACCGGCGAGATAGCGGACGTTGCGGGAACGCCGTTTGATTTCCGCGAGCCGAAAACTATACGCACCGAAATGGACAACGGTCGCCTTCCGAAGGGTTATGACCATAACTTCCTGCTCGGTATGACACGAGAAATGCGGACGGCGGCTTATGCATACGAGCCTACTCACGGAATTATCATGCAGATGGACACCGATATGCCCGCTATGCAGTTCTATGTAGGCATAGGTCTTAATCAAGAGCCGGGAAAGAACGGTCATGTTTATCCTCAATACGGCGGTTTCTGCTTTGAAAGCCAGTTCTGCCCCGACAGCCCGAACAAGCCGCAGTTCCCGAGCTGCGTATTAAATGCCGACGAGGAAGTTTGTTTTACAACAACATACACATTCAGCGCAAAGTAATAATAACAGAAAACGCCTCCCCGAAACGAATAGTTCGGGGAGGCAATTGTATGCAATTAAAACAGGGTTAAAAAAATCTCCCCGAAACTTTCATTTCGGGGAGAATTTTTATTAGCGGTAAAGTTTTTGCTCTTTGTAGCTTGTATGAAGAACTTCGTGTGCCTTGTGAGAATTAGGCTCGCCGAAGAACTCCCTGTAGAGTTTCTGGATATCGGGGTTCTCGTGAGAACGGCGGTGTTCGCATTTCTCGTCTATGCCGTAAAGAACTTTCGCTCTCTCTGCGCGAATGTCGGTAAAGTTGCGTACCGACGCGGGCTGGATTATCTGTCCGCCGCCGTTTACGCAGCCGCCCGGACACGCCATGATCTCTATAAAGTCATAGCTTGCTTTGCCTGCCTTTACGTCCTTTAAGAGCTTTTTCGCGTTTGCAAGTCCGCTTGCTACGGCTACTCTGACTGTCTTTCCGCCTACTTCATAGGTAGCATCCTTAACACCTTCAACTCCGCGTACTTCCTTGAAATCAACAGGAGCGTCGTTGTTCTCGCCCGTGAGTTTCCATGCTGCTGTTCTGAGAGCAGCCTCCATAACTCCGCCCGTTGCGCCGAAGATAACTCCCGCGCCCGTATATCCTCCAAGAGGAGAATCTGCCTGCTCATCGGGGAGCTCATTGAACATAATTCCCGCTCTCTTTATGAGATTTGCAAGCTCGCGTGTTGTTATAGCTATGTCAACATCGGGAACTCCGCCCGCGTTCTGGTCGTCTCTGCCTATTTCAAACTTCTTTGCCGTGCAGGGCATTACCGAAACGCAAACGATGTCCTCGGGGTTTCTGCCTTGTTTCTTTGCATAATATGTCTTTACGACAGCGCCAAACATCTGCTGCGGCGATTTGCAGGTAGAAAGGTTAGGAATAAACTCGGGGAAGTAGTTTTCGCAGTAGCGAACCCAGCCGGGACTGCATGAAGTTATCATCGGGAGCGTTCCGCCGTTCTGAACTCTGTCTAAGAACTCGTGTGCCTCTTCCATTATGGTAAGGTCAGCCGAGAAGTTCGTATCAAATACCTTGTCAAAGCCGAGCCTGCGCAAAGCAGCGATCATCTTGCCCTCAACGTTTGTGCCTATCGGTAAACCGAACGCCTCGCCGAGAGATGCGCGTACCGCGGGAGCAGCCTGAACAACAACAAGCTTGTCGGGATTAGCAATAGCCTCAAGCACCTTTGCCGTGTCGTCCTTTTCGCTGAGCGCGCCCGTAGGACAAGCCGTAATGCACTGTCCGCAAGAAACGCACGCCGTATCGGCAAGATCCATATCAAACGCCGACGCTATCTGAGTAGCAAATCCGCGCTCGTTTGCGCCGATAACGCCTATGCCCTGTGTCACTCCGCATGCAGCAACGCAGCGTCTGCAAAGTATGCACTTTGAGTTGTCGCGGTACATATGCGTAGCACTGTAGTCTATTTCGGGCGTCGGATTCTCGCCCTCGAATTTATGCGGGTCAACTCCGTATTCGTTACAAAGCTCATGAAGTTCGCAGTTTCCGCCGCGTGAACAGCTAAGGCAGCTTATGTTGTGGTTGGAGAGGATAAGCTCAAGAGTTGTCCTTCTGCTTTCAACGACCTTAGGAGTATTTGTAAAGATCTCCATTCCCTCATTTACGGGGTAAACGCACGAGGCTACGAGCGATCTTGCGCCCTTTACCTCAACAACGCAGATACGGCAAGCGCCGATCTCGTTTATATCCTTTAAATAGCACAGCGTCGGGATCTTTATGCCCGCGATCCTTGCCGCCTGAAGGATAGTAGAATCATCGGGAACCTGATATTCCGCGCCGTTTATTTTAATATTGACCATCAGAATTTTTCCTTTCAATTCAATTTTAAATGGTTGGAATTATCCCTTTGAGATAGCGTTGAACTTGCAGTTGTCCATACAAGCTCCGCACTTAACGCACTTCTGCGAATCGATAGCCATTGCCGCGAGTTTCTTTCCGGGAGCAACATAGTCCGTTCTAGTGATAGCAGTAGCGGGGCAGTTTCTTGCGCACAGTCCGCAGCCTACGCACTTGTCCTTGTCTATCGTAAAGTTCAGAAGTGACTTGCAGACGCCCGCGGGACATCTCTTTTCCTTTATGTGAGCCTCGTATTCATCTCTGAAATAGCGCATTGTGGAAAGTACGGGGTTCGGCGCAGTCTGTCCGAGTCCGCACAGCGCGTTGTCCTTGATGTAATAGCAGAGCTTTTCGAGCTTGTCGAGGTCTTCCATTGTCGCGTTGCCCTTGGTTATTTTTTCGAGCATTTCGTACATTCTCTTTGTGCCTATGCGGCAGGGAGTACATTTTCCGCAGCTCTCGTCAACCGTAAAGTCAAGGAAGAACTTCGCGATATCGACCATGCAGTTATCCTCGTCCATTACGATAAGTCCGCCCGAACCCATCATAGAACCTATAGAAATAAGGTTGTCATAATCTATCGGGATATCGAGGTGCTGTGCGGGGATACATCCGCCCGAAGGACCGCCTGTCTGCGCAGCCTTAAACTTCTTTCCGTTCGGAATGCCGCCGCCGATATCTTCGATAACAGTGCGGAGCGTTGTTCCCATAGGAACTTCAACCAGACCCGTGTTGTGGATCTTTCCGCCCAAAGCGAATACCTTTGTTCCCTTGGATTTTTCCGTACCCATAGACGCGAACCAGTCTGCGCCGTTAAGGATTATCTGGCAGACGTTCGCATAAGTTTCAACATTGTTAAGTACAGTGGGCTTTCCGAAAAGACCCTTTACAGCGGGGAAGGGAGGACGAGGACGCGGCTCGCCGCGGTTGCCCTCGATAGAAGTCATAAGCGCGGTTTCTTCGCCGCATACGAATGCGCCTGCGCCAAGTCTTAAGCCGAGGCGGAAACTGAATCCCGTTCCAAAAATGTCGTCGCCGAGCATTCCTATTTCCTCTGCCTGGCTTATGGCAATTTTAAGACGCTCAACTGCGATAGGATATTCCGCTCTTACATAAATATAACCCTGATTTGCGCCTATCGCATATCCCGCTATAGCCATTGCCTCAATGACCGTGTGAGGGTCGCCCTCAAGTACCGAGCGGTCCATAAACGCTCCGGGGTCGCCCTCGTCGGCGTTGCAGCATACAAACTTCTGATCAGCGTCTTTTACAAGATTTCTCGCCAGCATCCATTTCTTTCCCGTGGGGAAACCTGCGCCGCCGCGTCCGCGAAGTCCGGAATTGAGTATAGTTTCAATTACGTCGTCGGGAGTAAGCTGCGTAAGGCATTTATACAGTGCCTGATAGCCGTCGCGCGCTATGTACTCTTCTACATGTTCGGGGCTTATAACGCCGCAGTTTCTCAGAGCCACGCGGTGCTGATTAGCGTAGAAAGCGGTCTCGTTGAGTGACTTTATCTCGTCGCCGCTTACTGTCTCGGCATAGAGATATTTCTTTACGGGCTGACCGTTTTTCAGATGCTGTTCAACAATTTCGGGGATATGCTCAGGCTCTGTCTTTGAATAGAAAGTACCCTCGGGATAAACTATCATGATAGGACCCAGCGCGCAAAGACCAAAGCAGCCTGTCTTTATAACATTTACCTTGTCCTCAAGACCGTTTTTCTTTATTTCTTCTTTAAGTACGTCGATTATCTTCATAGAGCCGCTCGAGGTACAGCCTGTACCGCCGCACACCAGAACGTCGCGGACGCCGTTTTCCTTTCCCTCTATGCGGGTGCCTACTACGTCGGCGTACTTCGCCTTTATGGCGTTCAGCTCGTCGATTGTTTTAATAACGTTCATTCGTAAACTTTCCCTTCTATCAGTTATATTTTGCGAGGATAGTGTCTATATCATCGGGCGTGAGCCTTCCGTAGACCTCCTCGTTTATCGTCATAACGGGAGCAAGTCCGCACGCGCCTATACAGCGGCACGCGTCAAGCGAAAACTTTCCGTCGGACGTTATTTCTCCTCCTGAAATGCCGAGCTTTTCCTGGAGCTTTGTGTAGATATCTCCCGATCCCTTTACATAACAAGCCGTGCCGAGGCAAACCGAGATCTTGTATTTGCCCTTGGGGTTAATGGAAAACTGCGCATAGAAAGTGACCACTCCGTAAACTTTTTCGAGCGGTATTTCCATTGCGTCTGCGATCATCTGCTGGACTTCTATCGGCAGATATCCGTAGATCTCCTGCGCGCCCTGAAGAATGGGCATAAGCGCACCGGGGTCGTCCTTGTGCTGAGCGATGACCTTTCTGAGCTGTTCTTCCTGTTCGGGCGTTCCCGAAAAAGGAACCGCACTCTTTTTAAAAGCCATTATGTAGCCTCCTTGTTTTTTCCGCGTTATTGCGGTTTTTTGCGAGATAAATTTGTGAAACAATATAAACGTTCCACATCCATACTATATTATTATAACACAACCTTTAAAAAAAGTCTAGAGTTATCAAGAATTTCTCAATAATTACCTATAACATTTTAAAGAGATTTTTTTCACTATTTTTTGTGCAATTTCTACAAAAACTACCTATTTGTATAGTATTTGTATACTTTTTTCACATAGTTTACAGAAACAAAAATTACATTTTGTTTTTCAGATAGTATAAAAACCTATTTGTGGTTCTTTTCAAACGTTATCTCGCCCTATTCCCCTGCCCCCTTCCCCTTCGGGGAAGGGGGAGAATGCAGGGCGCTGGCGCGCCCTGCACCCGCCCTTTTAGAGGTAAGAAATTCGGGGAACTTTTGGAAGGAAAAGTTATTTAGCTTTCAAAGAAAGAATCCGGAATTTGTTTTATGCGGAAAACTGCTTTTTCTCTTATACAGACTGAAAAACAAAATTTACATTAACTTTTTCGCAATCTGTGATTTTAGTTTTTATACGATCTGCAATTTTTAGAAAATCTTTCAAAATAATTACAATATAATTACAGTTTTGTAATAAATGTTGACTTTAAGAACAGATATGATTATAATAATATCAAGAGGACGAAAAAGCAATAATCTCGGTTTTGATCCTAAAAAACATTCCACTCTTCTCCACGGAAAATGTTCCATTGATCATTAACAGTATCTTTTGACCGGTCCTCACCCCTTCCATTTTTCGAAACCGCGCGGGTTTACATATACTTCTTGGTTTTTATCTCCTTCCATTTCCTCCCCGCTGCGGTTTCAGAATAATTTGCTCCCGAACGGTAGTCCGGGAGCTTTTTTTAGATGTAAGAGATAAGAAGTAAGAGGTAAGCAGCTAGAAGTTAGAAGTAAGAAATAAGAATACAGAGGTGGTTTTGGAGGAAAGGTCGTTTGCTGACATAAACAATAAAGGGAAACCGTTTAGTATGGTTTCCCTTGTTGTTTTATTTGTCCTCTTCCGGGGCGTCGTCTGTTGAATTGTCGTCAGAAGTTGATTCAACCGTTTCCGCGGTGTCGTCTGTTGAAGTGTCGTCCGAAGTAGGTTCTTCCGTTTCCGCGATGTCGTCTGTTGAATTGTCGTCAGAAGTTGATTCAACCGTTTCCGCGGTGTCGTCTGTTGAAGTGTCGTCCGAAGTAGGTTCTTCCGTTTCTGTGGTGTCGATTGTTGAATTATCATCGGAAACAACTTCTTCCGTTTCGGGGTCGTCCGCAGTTTTTTCAACGGGTCTCGGGATAGGTTGGGCATTATCTTCAAGAATGCTTGGAGCTTTTTTGTTCTTTTTAGCCTCACGCTTTGCCTTTGCGTTAAGCTCGTCTTGCTTTTCCTTTGCGATAAGCTCTTTGGAACGTTCGGTGTTTAAATAGAGCGGAATGTTCTTTTTCTTTGTGATGATCTTGAAAACAATAAACAGCGTAATGCCGCATATAAAGCACACCGCCGCCACAATCTGAGAGATCTTCAGACTTCCCGCCATAAGGCTGTCCGAGCGGTTGCCCTCGATAAAGAACCGTCCGAGCCCGTACCATGAAAGATAAAGCAGCATAATTTCACCGTCAAAGCTCCTGAGTTTCTTTGAATAGAAATGCAGTAGTATAAATCCCAGCAGACACCATGCGCTCTCGTATAAAAAGCAGGGGTGAACGGGCGTATCGCCTATTATAGTGCCTTTCATTGCAAAGAGCCAGTCTTTGTCACATTCCGAGCCGAAAGCCTCTTGATTTATAAAATTCCCCCATCTGCCTATGGTCTGACCTATCAGAAAACCGAGCGCGGCAATATCGCAGGTCGCGAAGAAGTTCAGCTTTCTTATCTTGCACATTATAAAGCCCACTAAAAGCGCGCCGATTATTCCGCCGTATATCGCCAGACCGCCGTCGTGTATCTTGGTAAAGGTAGTTATGAAATCGTATTTTGTGCTTGAATTCGGGTCAAGAGTGGTAAATACGCAGTAGTAAATTCTTGCCCCTAAAAATCCTCCGATGACCGAGGCAAACACCACATCGAAAAATCTTCCCTTCGGAAGTCCGAAAACTTTGTCACAGCGAAACGTAGCATAAAGATACGCTATAAGTATTCCCGACGCTATCAGTATCCCGTACCAGAAAATAGAAAGCCCGAAGACTTCAAATCCTCTTGTATAGGTTATCTCTGTTCCGTTAAACAAATTCGGAAATTCAACCGTTATCTTTTCCGTTGCGGAAACCGAAACTAAATGATCCATCTGAGTTCTCCTTTGTTGTCATTAAAGCGTTTCAATTATCGAAATGCTTGCGTTTTCCTCGTCAATATCCGAAAGCTTTTCAAGAAGAGTTTCATAATCTGCCGCCGCCGTAAGCTCTATCGCGCAGAACGGTGAAACACGCGACAAGACAGCCTCCGAGAGGGTATTACATACCGAGCGGACATTTACAAATTCCTTTACAAGAGAACCATATGTCGCCTTTTTTACGCGCTCGAACAGTTCTTTTGAGGGAGGGTCTTTCTTATAGTGTCTGAAAGTTTCTTTCATGCTTTCGAGGACTTGTTCGGGCTGTTCGCTTTCTCCGCGCGCCGCAAGGAAGAAATGCCCGCGCCCGTTAAATACGCTTACAGACCATTCGTCATTAAGAATGCCGTTTACGCGCATTTTTTCATAAAATTCCGACGATGCTCCAAATATCATATCGAGCAGGATATTGTAATAAATATAGTCGCTTATCTCCTGTTCTTTGTATACTGCGGGGCGCTTAAAGCCTATTTCAAATATCGGCTTTGCAACGGGCATGGACAAACGCGTTATTTTTTTGTTCACCTCATACGGCTCGTCAAAGTCCACGGCCTTTGCCGCAACAAATGTTCCCGCTTTTTTCAGCTTTCTCTCGCACACCTCTGCTATTTCGTCGGGGTCAATATTTCCCGCCGCGCATAAAAACATATTCGACGGGCTGTAAAAAGCGTTGTAGCAGTCGTAAAGCGTTTGAGGAGTAATTTTCGCAATGCTTTCGACTGTACCCGCAATATCAAGACGAACGGGATTTTTCGAGTAGACGCTTTCAAGAAGGTTTGTAAAAACGCGCCACGAGGGATTGTCGCGGTACATTGTAATTTCCTGCCCGATAATGCCGCGCTCTTTTTCAACGTTTTCTTCCGTGAAATAAGGCTCGCTTACAAAACCTAAAAGTATCTCAAGATTTTTCTTGAAATTGTCGGCGCAGCTAAAATAATACTGCGTATAGTCAAAGCTCGTTCCCGCGTTACAGGACGCACCTGTCTGGGCAAAAAGCGAAAACGCGTCTTTTTCCTCGCTCTCAAACAGCTTGTGTTCGAGATAATGCGCCGTGCCGTCGGGTATCTCAACGAGCCTGCCTCCGACGGAGAACGCGTTGTCTTGAGAGCCGAAACGCGCCGTAAACTGCGCAACAGCGGTGTTCCACCCTTTCATAGGGAGCATATATACTTCCGTCCCGCAAGAGCAGACATATTTAAGACACGTTTCTTTTATAATGTCGTTGTAAATTTTTTCGATCATGATTTTTTGGGTTACTCCTTATTCTTCAGCAGATAGACCGTATCGAGGCTGTATTTCCGCGCGGCATCGCGGACGCGTTCGGGCGATACGGCTTTTATCTGTTCGGCATATTCTTCGGGAGATATAAATTTCTCGTCGAGTATCTGGGAGAGATACCAGCTTGAGATACTGAAAGAGCTATCGTATATTGAAGTAAGAGTATTCAGCACTTCGAGCTTTGCGCGTTCAAGTTCGTCCTGTGAAACGCCGTTTTCGCAAATGTCGTTCAGCTCTGCTATCATTGCGTCTTTCGTCAGTTCTGCGTTTGCGGGTTCAATGCCTGCGGAGCAGAAAAGAGTTTTGCTGAAACGGTCGGAATGACAGCCGCAGTAATAGCAAAGCGCCCTTTTTTCACGAATATTTTCAAAAAACCTCGAAGTTGTCATTCCGCCGAGAATATTCGAGAACAGAGCATTTGCCGGGCGGTCGTCCATATCGGGAGCTTTGAAGTACATTCTTAGAATTGCCTGCTGCATATCGAGCTCGTCTTCAACATGGGCGGGCTTGTCCTTTAATGCGGACGGTCTTGAATCAAAACTGTAAATATCGCCTCTGTCGAGCTTTGAAAATTCCTCGGCAAAGATCTTTTCGCTTTCGGAAAAATCCGAACAGCCGACCGCAAATATCTCAATGCGAGCGGTGCGGAGTATTTCCCTGTATGCGTCAAAAGCGGATCTTGCGGTTATCTTTTCGGCATTTTCGCGAGTGCCCGACGCGGGAAACTCTGCTGATTCGCCGACAAATGCGGTCCTTGCGGCACGCTCGGCGGCATATACGGCTTTGTCATTTATTACGCTGTCAATGTTGTCAATAAGCTGCGCGCGGAGCATTTCAACGGTTTTCCCGTCAAACATACCGTCACTTGCTAAAGGGCGTAAAATGCAGTCGCACAACAGCACAGCCAGCTCATGTTCAAGCTTTTCGCCGTTCAAAGCGTATCTGTCGTCTATAGTGTCAGCCCATACGTCGGTACGCCTTGCACCGCAGAACAATGCCGTCTGAGATGACAGCGACGCATCATAGAGGTCAAGCAGCGCGGAGGAGAGCTGTTTGTATTCGGGGTATCTTTCGCAGCACTCTGTAAATTCATAAGCCGCAAGAGCGGCGTCACCGCGCGGTATCTTGGAAATGTCGGTAAAGAGGGAGATGAAAAATCGGTTTTGCTTATAGCGCGGGTCGGTTATCTTTGAAAACATTACTCCGTCGGCTATGGTCTTCCGTTCAAAAATTTTTATCAGTCCTTTTCATAAAAATTCAGCTAAAGATTATTATAACATATTTAAGTAATAATTTCCACATTTTTCTGTGAAAATTTTCTAAAAAGTTTTGTTGAATGAAGAACGCTTATGGAGATAAGATGTAAGATAGCTGAAATTCAATTTGTTAAAAAATCGAAAATCAATTTTCAAAAAATCAAAAACTAGTTTTCGGAAAAGTTAAAAACTAGTTTGCTGAAAAATTAAAAACTAGTTTTCGGAAAAGTTAAAAACTAGTTTGCTGAAAAATTAAAAACTAGTTTTCAAAAAATCAAAATTCCTATATATATAAACTAAAGTAATAAATCTAAAGTAAATCAATCTAAAGTCATCAATCTAAAGTCATCAATCCAAAGTCATCAATCATCCTCGCACTTCGTGCGGAAAAGGAGGAATTGACAGAGGGAATGAAGGAAGAAATTCAGAATTATTGCTTAATGAGAAACGAAGATAAGAGTGTTATCCGTCAAAAGACTTTATCGACAGACTGAAATTTGACTTTACATACAAGAAGGGGAATCCCTTTTCAAAAAGATCCCCCTTGCATATCTTAGTGTTTGTGCCTCAGCCTTGTTTTCACGCTTGCCGCAACTTCCGCCACCGCGCAGAACTTATCCACAAACGTTATGACAAACGTTTCTCTGTGCTTTGGCAGGTGCATTGTCGCGGGCCACATATGGTTTACTATTATATCGCCCTCAAGCTCGTTTATTGAAAACATCTCCGTTGCATTCAGATAAGCCGTTTTTGGGTGCTGGGAAATATGCGACTTTTCACCCTCGGCTTTTTCATGCGTTTTTCTGTCATAATAGAAAAGGTCGTGCATAAGTCCCGCCCGCGCCGCGCTCTTTGCGTCAAGCCCAAAAAACCTGCACAAAAGGAAATTATAGTACGACACATTCAGCGAATGCTGATAGCGCGTTGTTCCTATGTGGTGATTGAAATCCCTCAATTTCAGAATGTTCTCATTTTCCAAAAGATCCGAAACACACGAAATATAATCGCTGCAATCGAGTATGTTCTTTCTCGATAAAATTGCTTTTAACATTGAATATTTCATCTCCGTTCATTAAATATTGTATCATCTTTCACATTTTTTTTCAATGGTAATTTTATGAAATTTTCTGCGGCTTTTCCTTATCTATTAAAAATAAGTAATATTTTCTGTAAAATATTCACAAAATTAAACAATATTTTCCTTTTTTAATCACATCTTGTCTATTATGCACAAAAATTTGGCTTTAGATTTTGACAGTTTTATGTGGGTTGACGTACTTGTAATAAATTCGGATTTGGTGTATAATTAAAGATAGCAAATTGCGCTCATTTACAGTTCAGCTATAGTTTAGCACTGTAAATAGCGAATAATTCGGAGGTGCGTTATATTGGGCAATTTTAAATGGATTCCGCTCGTCGGACAGAATTTGTCCGCCGCTAATCTCGCCGCGGCGGAGAAACTTAGAAAGTTCGGCTTTGCGCTTAACTGCGGAGAGTTCGGCTCGGAAAAATATGTAAAGTGCGCGCTCAGCGTATATGATGTTCTTGTTGAAAAGGAAAATCCGAATATCCTTGTCATCACGGCAGAAAGCGAAGTGTACAGTTGGTACAGAATGCTTATAACAAGCATAGGCGCGGACTTTAAGATGGTTTCTGGCGCGCAGAACGCTTTGCTGTTTTTTGATGAACAGGGCGCAGGGCTGTTCCTTATGTCAAAGAGCACGCTGTTTTCCGACGGCAATATTTTGAGACGCAAGGCGAGCGAGAATGTAAAGTGGGATCTTATTATAATTGATGAGGAACTTAACAACAGAGTACCCGACTACATAGGCTATAAAAAGCATATCGTATGGAAAACGGAAAAACTGCTTATAAACGCACCGTTCCCCGCAAAATCCGACGATGATAAAAACAACCTTGCGGAGCTTATAAAGAGCGTTCTTGCCAACAGCGAAAAGGCTTATGCCGCAAGCTCTATGGCTCTTGACGCGTCGGCTTGTTCGCTGAACAACGACAGCGCGGTCATGAGATATTACGACCCGCTGGTTTATTCTGATGATTATAAAAGAGAAGTTGTTTTCCTCGATTACGGCTTTGAGGAATCTGTTATAAACACGTTCAGACGGCGTGTAGACGTGCGCTCGGGTCTTCCGACATACACCTACGGCGGAAATATTTTCGAGCAGTATGACGTTGATAAATTCGACAGGCAGAAAAAGATATACATGAAGTCATACTTTACGCGCTCGGACGTTGAAGACCTGGCGGAGCTTGACAAAAAGCTTGAGGCGCTTTTGAAATACAGCTCGGAGATCTTAAAGGACGAGGATTCGAGAATTATAATCTACTGCTGCCATAAGAAGACGATAGAATACTTAAGAAAAGTATTTTCCGCGCTTTACGGAAGTGCAGTCTTTGTAGAGAGAGGCGAAACGATAACGCCCGAGGTCATCATTAAAAAGCTGTCTGTTGATACGGACGTTGACGAAAGACCGCGCATTATCATCGGTATGGATAACCTTTCTACAACAGGCGAAGGTATGCAGTCGGTCACTTGCATAATAAACTACGAACTTCCGACTTCTGCGGCGGTGCTTGAAAAGAGAATGACCCGCCACGGTTTTGCGCGCGAGAAGGACAGAAAGTTTGTTATCTTCCGCGATTCAAACAAGGCTTTCGATACGGTAATTCTTGAAAAGAACCTTTACAGAAGTCTTGGCGAGGGATTCTGCGGAGGACTTCCGACAAGAAATATCCTCCTCGATATAAAGGAAAAAGGCTCGTTTATGGCAAATCTCGTAAGCTCTCTTAAATACATAAGAGATCACGCAAAACAGTCTGACGCGGGATTTGATTTCATAAAGAAGGTAAGAGGCGACTATTCGCTTATAGATGACGACAGTCTTACAAATACAAAGCAGCTCGTTGATTTTGCGGAGAAAAATCTCGCAAAGATCTACGCATTGCTCGGCATAAGCGACAGCTCGACGGCGGCGGAGATAGCTCAGGCAATGAACGCATTGAGTGGTCTGTGCCTTGTAGGCAGCAGCGGAAAGCTCGAAAAAGCGCTTAACCGAAACGAAATGGCGGCGTCGTTCTCCGACGAATCCTATTCGAACCAGCCGTTTGCGTCCGAGGCTGTAAAGGGTCTTGAAGACGCAAAGGCAGAGGTCGACGCAATGGAGAATGACGAGAGATTCCACATAAAGATAAAAGACGCAGTAAGCGAGCTTAACGATTGTATCAAATATCCGGTTATGTACGGTATCTGGAAATATCGTGAAAAGCAGAGAAATTCGGGATATCAGTTCAAAGAATATATACGGATATTTAATGACGGGATCTGACGCTAAATAAAGTTTAGCTTACAATAACTACCGCGAGGCAGGTGCCCTGCGCGGAGAAATGAGGCGAATATATGAGCTCAAGCAGCGAAACAGTTACAAGGCTCCTTGGAGATTTTTTTGAGAGAAATACCGCGGGCGACAAAGAGGGAATAAAAGCGGTCATCGAGGAGATAGAACAGAAGATCCGCAGCGGCGAGGCGGACGATTCGTCGTTCAAGGATTATTTCAACAATATGTACGCGGGCAGAGGAGCGATAAACGCGGTAAATCTGGCGAACGACTATCCGCGAGAATCAATTATCCGCGAGCTTTTTCAAAACATCTTCGGGTGCGATTATGATGAAAAGGATATAAAGATAGAAGTTGACTTCCTCGACGACGGAAAAGTAAGACTGAATTATAACGAAGTCGGATTTAATCTTGA
>CANRLW010000031.1 GCA_947631575.1 uncultured Clostridia bacterium | reverse complement strand
CCTCTCTATAGGATTGCCGTTTCAAAGCACGGCTTTGAAACGGCAATGCGGGGAAAACTCTTGTTTTCCCCGCACCCTTTAGCGCTAAAAAGGGTTTGCGGGGACTCCGTCCCCGCGCCCCTGCCAGAGGGAAAAAATTTTTTGAAAAAAATTTTTTCCCTCTGGACTCCCTTTTCAAAAAACTTTAATGCGCCGCCCGGTTAGTGGTTTGGTTGTAAAACGTTGTCCGCCGCTCAATACAACTTTTATTTACAAAAACCCTTGAAATCCGACGGGAAATTTGGTATAATTGTTAATAGTGAATTGCGGGAGGAGTTTTGTATGGAAAATAAATTCAACCATTTGATCGATATGGACGATTATTCGGTAGCACAATGGAACGAGCTTGTGGAACTTGCCGAAAAGATAAAGGCAAACCCCGAAGAATACTCGGAAAAGTGCAAGGGAAAAATTATGGCTACGCTTTTCTACGAGCCGTCCACAAGAACACAGATGAGCTTTCAGGCTGCTATGATACGCCTCGGCGGGAATATAATAGGCTTTGACAATCCAAGCAACTCTTCTGTTGCAAAGGGTGAAAATCTTAAAGACACAATTAAAATCGTCAGCACATATTCTGACATTCTGGTTATGCGCCACAATCAAGAGGGCTCGGCAAAAGCTGCGGCGCTGAACGCCAACTGTCACGTTATTAACGCGGGCGACGGCGGACATCTCCACCCGACGCAGACGCTGACCGACCTACTAACGCTTAAATGCGAGCTTGGGCGGCTGGATAATTTAACTGTAGGGCTTTGCGGAGATCTTAAATACGGGAGAACGGTACATTCTCTTGTAAAAGCGCTTGCCTGCTATCCGAACAACAAATTCGTGCTTATTTCAACGCCCGCGCTTGCTCTTCCCTCTTATATAAAGGACTTTCTTATTTCCCACAAGTGCGAGTTTACGGAAGTCAAAACGATTGACGAATGTATAGGACAGCTCGATATGCTTTATATGACGCGAATTCAGCGCGAGCGTTTTGACAGTGACGAAGAATACGAGCGTCAGAAAAACGTTTACTGCCTTACAAAATCGAAAATGCAATATGCGCGCAAGGATATGATCGTTATGCACCCTCTGCCGCGCGTAAACGAAATTGAAACGGAAGTAGACGACGACCCGCGCGCCGCTTATTTTAGGCAAGCGAACAACGGAATGTACGTCAGAATGGCGCTGATACTTAAAACAATGTTTTCTTCACCGCGCATAAAGCCGCTGCTCACGGGCGAAATCCACAACGACGTCTGCTGTACAAACCCCAAATGCGTAACGCAGACGGAAAAATACCTCCCGCACAGCTTTGTTAAGTATGGGGATATTTACATCTGCGAGTATTGCGATGAGAGGATATTGAAATAGTTGCCGGTATGCACTGGGTTAAAAACTGTTACGGGCGTAAAACCGCATTTCATTTTAAAACAACCTAACGAGCGGGCGCATTAAAGTTTTTTGAAAAGGGATTCCAAAGGGAAAAAATTTTTTTCAAAAAATTTTTTCCCTTTGGCGGGGGTATGGGGGCAGCGCCCCCATCGCGTTAGCAAGCGCTAAAGGGTGCGGGGAAAACAAGAGTTTTCCCCGCATTGTCATTTCAAAGCCATGCTTTGAAATGACAATCTTATAGAGATGTTTTGAGCGTTGAACTACCTTAAAAATGAATTTACATTTGAGCGTGAAAGAAAGAGCGTTAAGGTTATTTCAAAAGTGATAAATGAGAGAACGTTGTTTCGGGTATGCGCCTATAGGCTAACGGAAAAGCCGTTGATAGAGCCTGACGCATTTGTTTCCCCGCTCAAAGGTTTTTTCACACTTAAGGTAGTTCCCCGCTCAGCACCTCTCCTAAGATTGCCTTTTCAAAGCACGGCTTTGAAAAGGCAATGTGGGGAAAACTCTTGTTTTCCCCACACCCTTTAGCGCTGGCTTGCGCCGTTTCGCGGCTTTGCCGCGACCAAAGGGAAAAAATTTTTTGAAAAAAATTTTTTCCCTTTGGAATCCCTTTTCAAAAAACTTTAATGCGCCCGCTCGTTTAGTGGTTTGAGCAGAAAAGCACTTCGCCGCTCAAGAATTATTTCGGCTTATATCCGTAACCGTTATCGTATCCCCCTCTGCCCGAAAGCTCACCTGATAATCTCCGAACGACATTGTATAAACGCGCTCCGGGGCGTCCTGATACTGTGGGCGCGGGTCTTGTGCAAGTATCTGCATAAGACCTTTTCTCTTTTCTTCGGGTATTTTCAAAAGCAGTTCTTTCGGAAATACGACCTCCGACGTCTTCCCTATAAACTCCTCCGCCCAGCCGTTTGACGCTTGGGGAATACTGTCCGTATATGGCAGATACGGCTTTATATCGTAAACAGGCGTTCCGTTCATAAGATCCGCGCCGCTTACAATAATTGAACAATCATCGCATATCTCCGCTATCTTCACCGCGCTGAGTCCCAGAGAATTCGGACGAAACGGCGAGCGCGTCGCAAAAACGCCCTTCCTCATATTCCCGCCAAGTCTTGGCGGGCGCACTGTCGGCGAAAAGCCGCTCGTGTTTGCCTCGGAAAATCCCCAGATAAGCCAGATGTGTGTAAATTCGGACAATCCCCGCAGAGCGTTCTTGTCGCAAAATTTCGGCTCGAAAACTATCCTTGAATTAAGCTCGACAATGCCGCTCTGGCGCGGTATTCCGAACTTTTCCTTATAATCGTTTTCAATATGCGCGATAGGCTCAATGTTCATAATTCCCTCATTTATTTAGATGTTCAAGAATATCCCTTATCGACTCTTCAACTTCTTTGGTTTCAAGTCTGAATATCTCCGCGGAAACGCGCTCCGCTCCCCCGCCCGCGATAATGACCTGTTCAATTCTGTCGTCAGAGGCAACACATACATGCCTGTCCTTTGCAAGAATGTGAGCCGTCTTTTCAATAAACGCGTCGGCGGTCTCTGCCTCTTTGGTGTAAACAACGGTTATCCCGCCTATGGTTTCTATCTCCCTGTCGCTCTTTACTCGATAAGCGTCAAACACAAGAATAAGCTCACAGCGCCGAAAAGCCTGATAATTGCACATAATATTTATCAGCTTTAATCGCGCGCTGTCCATATTGCGCTCGGCAATTTCCCTCAGCTCGTCCCACGCGAATATAATGTTATAGCCGTCTACAAGCAGGTATTCTTTCAGCTTTATCGGCTCTTTTGTTTCTTTGGCATTTTCAATCACCTTGTCGCGGCGCATGGCTGTCCTGTCGGACTTTCCTTTGTTTATTTTCCCATAGGTGCGCTCGAAAATTTCCATAAGCTCCTTGTCCGTAGCAACGCGGGCTTTATAGGAATTTATCTCGGTTTCCGTGACCTCGCGCGGCTTTGCGAAAATGCTCGCAAGGTGCATATGCTTTGGCACTTCGTCCCACTTTACGATATGCCCCGCGCCGTTTGAGCAGAAAACGCTGTCGGCGGTCTCCTCCACATCGGCGTTAAAGTCATAGCCTGTTTTTTCTATTACTTCCTCGGCATTATGACAAGGAAGATAGCCCTTTATAATGCAGGACAGTCTTCCCTCTCCGTGAGTATAACTTATAACTTCTTTCTGATAATCCCGCATTTCCGAAACGGGGCAAACTCCCTCGACAAGCGCGTTTGAGCCTGCTGTCTGAGGAGAAGAAAACTCCGCGCCCATTCTTTGCAAGTCGGAAAGCGCACGCCCGACAGAAGTCTGCGGTATCTCCAAAGTGAACTCATAAAACGGCTCTAATAGCTGTGAGCTTGCCAGAGCCAAGCCCTGCCGCACGGCTCTATAAGCCGCCTCGCGGAAATCTCCGCCCTCGGTATGCTTTAGGTGCGCTTTGCCCGATTTCAGGGTTATCTTTATGTCCGTTATGGGCGAACCGGTAAGAACTCCGATATGCGTTTTTTCGCGCAGGACGGACATAACGAGCTTTTGCCAGTTTTCGTCAAGATTTCGGCAATCCCGCGCGAACACCACCCCGCTCCCTCTCGGCAGCGGCTCTAAAAGCAAATGCACCTCGGCATAGTGCCGCAGCGGCTCAAAATGTCCAACGCCTTCTACCGGGGCGGTTATTGTTTCAAGATAGGTTATCCTGCTGTCGCCGAACTCTGCGTTAAGCCCGAAACGCTCCTTTATGATATTTTTCAGCACTTCGAGCTGTATCTCTCCCATAACGCGGACGTTTATTTCTCCATGTGAAAAAGAAAACCTCAGCTGGGGGTCTTCTTCTTCGAGAATTTTAAGCTTTGAATATGCGTCGGGAATATTTACGCCCTCGCCGAAAAGCACTGTGCAGCAAAGCGCGGCATTTACCGTCGGTTCTCTGGGCGGTTTCTGCTCTCCGAAACACTGTCCCGCATAGGTCTTTGAAAGCCCCGTGACGGCGCAGACCTGCCCCGCAAACGCCGCCTCTGCGGGAGTAAACCTAGCGCCGCTGTATATCCTGAGTCCGCTTATTTTCTCGCCGCCAAGCTCCTGCCTTACGCGAATTTCTCCGCCGTTTATCTTTAAAAGCGTTTCTCTTACGCCGTTTTTGTCGGAGGTTATTTTAAAGACCTGCGCGGCAAAGCCGGTGTAAATTTCTTTCGGCTCGGCATATTTTGCCAAAAGCTCCGCAAACTGTTCTTCGCCCTCGTTTTTAAGCGCCGAACCGAACATAACCGGGAAAATTTTTCTGTTTCTTATGGCGCTTGCTATTTTACTTTCGGGCACTTTTCCGATTTCGAGAAAGCTGTTCATACATTCCTCGTCATACTCCGCGGCGGTTTCGGAAATATTCTCCGAAAAATTATCCGAAAAATGGGCAAACCGCCTGTCGAGCGCGCGCAGCTCTTTTATAAGCTCCTCTTTGTTCTTATACGAAATGTCCATTTTGTTTACGAAAGTAAATACGGGAAGTTCGGCTCTTTCCAGAAGGCTCATAATAGTGCGCGTTCTGCTTTGAACTCCGTCAATGCCGCTTATCACAAGCACCGCGCAATCCGACACCGCAAACGCTCTCTCCGCGTCCGCCGCAAAATCGGCATGTCCGGGGGTGTCTAAAAGCGTAAATTCCGCGTCGTCAAGCCTTAATATTGCCTGTTTTGAAAAAATGGTTATACCTCTCTGGCGCTCCTGCGAGTCGGTGTCAAGAAACGCGTCGCCGTTATCAACTCTCCCGCGCTTTCGTATCTCCCCCGCGTAGAACAAAAGCGCCTCGGAAAGAGTGGTCTTGCCCGCGTCAACATGAGCCGCCATGCTTATGGTCAGACGTTTCATAGAACCACCTCTCCTCACTCATTTTTCTAAAAAACAGGAATTGCACAGGCTAAAGCCCCATCTGCGTCGTCAGCGTGTCTACGGCAGGCACAAAGCCTAGCCGCAGCCACGCTTTCTAGCATCTGGGGCTTTCTCTACAGCCTGAGTGTGCTGTTATCTGTAAAATTCATGCTTTTCTATATATTACGCTCTTACTGATTTTCACCGTCAGTGTTTTCAATGTCATTGCTTTCACTGTCAGTGTTTTTATTGTCAATGGTTGCGCTTAGTTTTGTTCTGAGGGCATAGGGAAATTCGCGAATCATAGCCTCTCTTGTCCTCGAATTTGGATTGAAGATAATGCCGACCTTTCCATAATCGCTGTGCTGGACAAACAGATAATAAGCGTCCTTTTCAAGTCCTGTTGTGGCAAATACTGTCGTGTCCGATTCGGGTTCATTTTCGGCAGAATAAACGCATAGATCCTCGGCTTTTGAAAGGTCAACGGTTATCATGCGTTTTCTGGTTCTTCTGCCAACTATCTTGTCAATGTCAAGCTCATTGTTTGTAACGATATACTCGTATTCAACCTCGATGCCGTTGAGAAGATAAATTCCTCCGACAACTCCCGCAATAGCAACAAGCAAAAACACAAGAAACCCAGTTATAAACGCCAGAAACAGCAGCACCGCCGAAAGCACCGCCATTCCAAGAATAATAAGCACGGCTTTTGTCCTGTCACCGCTTGTCCTCGATTTTAAAACTATCTGTTCACAAATATTGTCCATCAAAAATTTCTCCCAAATAAATATTCGGCACTTCTAGAGGTAAGAGGTAAGAATTTGAACCAACTAGAAACCAGAGGCTAGAGTTTTAACCTCAGCCCTTTTTTGCATTTATTAAGCAAACAGCTTTTCGGCTGTTACTGAATACTGTACCCTGTATACTGTAAACTGACAACAGGGTCAGGGGGATAGGGCGAATGCCTCTAACCTCTAAATTGTAACACAAATTTCATAATTTTGCAAGTAGTTTTTTATCTATTTTTCATAAATTTTTATTAGCGGTATTCCGGATTTTAGCTTTTAGATAAAAATTTCATGATAATTTTTCAGAAGGTGTTGAAATTTCAGAGAGATTTTGTTATAATAAAAGTTGTATGATATCAAAAGAAATGAGGTATAGAGTATGCCTTGCTTTGCTGACAGAAAAAGAGTTGTCATTAAAATAGGCAGCAGCACTCTCGCTTATCCCGAAACAGGAAACCTTAATATCCGCAAAAGCCGCGAGCTTGTCGAGGTCTTGGCGGATCTTAAAAATTCGGGAAAGGAAATTATTTTTGTCACAAGCGGCGCACAATGCGTCGGCGCGGCAAAGGGCGGTTTTCTCCAGAAACCGAAGGACACACCCTCTAAGCAGGCGTGCGCGGCTATCGGGCAAAGCGAGCTTATGAAGTTCTATTCCGAGAGCTTTGAACAGTATAACCACAAGGTTGCCCAGCTTTTGCTGACGCGAGATGTTATAAGCAACGAAACCCGCCGCAACAACGTTATAAATACATTCAACAAGCTGTTTGAACTTAATGTCATACCTATCATAAACGCAAACGATGTCGTTTCTATAAAGCAGCTTGACTTTGACGAGAATGACACGCTTTCGGCTATAGTGGCTACTCTCTGCAAAGCCGACCTGCTTGTTATTCTCACGGACGTAGACGGGCTTTATGACGACGACCCATCGCTACCTACATCAAAGCTTATTCCCGAGGTTGACCGCATAACTCCCGAAATTATCTCAATGGCGCAGGGCTCGGGCGGTATACTCGGCTCGGGCGGTATGCTCACAAAGATAGAGGCAGCTCAGATAGCCACGGAATCGGGTATTGACACTGTAATTGTCGGAAACAAAGACCCGCGGATCTTGTATGATCTTTTTGAAACGGAAAACGCAAAGTGTACATTCTTTAAAGGACAGGAACATGGAATATATTGAAACACTCGGACAGAACGCGAAGAACGCCGCTCCCCTGCTTTCTAAAATGAACGCGGGGCTTAAAAACGACATTCTCTGCGACATAGCAAAGAGCCTTTCTGAAAACAAAAACGCTATTATAGACGCGAACGGTATTGACATTGAAAATGCCCGCAAAAACGGAATGAGCGAATCAATGCTGGACAGGCTGACGCTTACGGAAAAGCGCATTGACGCAATGACAGAAGGCGTGATGAAGGTCGTTTCTCTTGACGACCCTATTGGAGAAGTCATAGGCGGAGGCGAACTTAAAAACGGTCTGAAGATAGTAAAAAAGCGCGTGCCTATCGGCGTTATAGGAATAATTTTTGAGAGCAGACCGAATGTAACGGTAGACGCGGCGGCGCTTTGCTTTAAAGCGGGGAGCGCGGTAATTCTGCGCGGCGGCTCTGACGCGATAAACTCGAACAAGGCTCTCGTAAATATCATGAGGAACGTTCTGGCGAAATACGGTGATTATGAAAACTGCGTTCAGCTTGTGGAGGACACCTCTCACGAGACCGCAGAAAAGCTTATGAGGCTTAATAAATATGTTGACCTTCTTATCCCGCGCGGCGGCGGAAGGCTTATACACACCGTTATTGAAAAGGCAACTATCCCCGTTATACAGACGGGAGAGGGAAACTGCCATGTTTTTGTAGACGAAAGCGCCGACCTTGATATGGCGGTGAATATAGTAAACAACGCAAAGACCCAGCGCCCTTCGGTATGCAACGCTATTGAAAGCATACTTGTACACAAAAACATAGCCGAGGCGTTCTTTAAAAAGCTTGACGAGCTTTGGAAAGGCAAAGTCAAGATAGTCGGCGACGAGCAAACGGCAAAGTGCATAAGCGTTGAGAAAATCGCAGATGATACGGATTATGCGGCGGAGTTTCTTGATCTTAAACTTTCATCAAAGGTCGTAAACAGCGTAGACGAGGCTATTTCCCACATAAACAGATTCGGCACGGGTCACAGCGAATGCATAGTAACAAAATCGCTCGAAAACGCCGAAAAGTTCCAGAGTGAAGTAGACGCGGCGGCGGTTTATGTAAACGCCTCGACAAGATTTACCGACGGGTTTGAGTTCGGGCTTGGAGCAGAGATAGGCATTTCTACACAAAAGCTCCATGCGCGAGGTCCTATGGGACTTAAAGAGCTTACCTCGTATAAGTATCTTATTAGCGGCTGCGGACAAATCAGAGGTTAAGTTATGTCAAAGAAAAAGAAAAATAAAGCGAATCGTTCCCCTCAGACAAAAACCACAAACGTTCCAAAGCCTGAGAATAACATAGAGCAAACAAAAAACAGCGTTCCCGAAGAAAACGTTGAAGAAATTCACGACAGCAAACCTGATTTGGCAGAAGAAAAGACAGTTCCTGTTGAAGAAAACACCGAGGACAATACGTCAGAGGAAAAGACAGTTCCAGAAAACTCCGAGGACAATACGGCAGAGGAAAAGACAGTTCCAGAAAATTCCGAGGACAATACGCCAGAGGAAAAGACAGTTTCCGCTGAAGAAAACGCCAAAGCGGAATTGCAAAAAGTTCCCGACAGAAACGCCGAAAAGCTGAAAAGCGTTAAAAAACAGAGGTTTTACTTTGCTTTTGCGATAGTTGTTTTCTTGTTCGCGGCAATAGGCGTTGTTTCATCGGTAGTCTTTGCGGTGAACTCAATAAAAAGCTCGATAAGTACCGACCCGCTCAAAGATGAGTTTACAAAGTTTTTACTTCCCGTAACGGCAAACGACATTGCGCCGTTTGAAAACCTCGACGAGCTTTCAAACTATTCAAAGATAAACTGTTCTATCTGGAACATTCTTTTAAACCACGACACTTCTTCTTATAACCTTTCGGAAACGGGAGAGTTTATTATTTCGGAATATGACGTTGAATTTTCATGCAAGGAGCTTTTCGGCTCGTCCGAGGGCATTTCACATAGGACGGTCGGAGCAACGGATATGAGCTTTGTCTATGATTCGGACAAGCACGTATACACCTGTAGAAAAGATCTCAGGTATCTCAACTATGTTCCGGTAATTACGGATATGTCCGAAAGCGGCGGAGTCTATACGCTGACGGTGGAATATTATCTGCCCGCGCTGCTGTTCCTTTCAAATAACATGGGATTAGAAACAGAGGCGGAGAAAACAATGAAGTACATTGTTGACCATAATGAAGGGAAAAACACGCTTATCGCCGTTCAGTTCACGTCGGAAGAAATATACTGACAAGAACGGCTCGTGTAAAAATAAAATCGTATTTAAAATACTATGGAGGAATACACCATGAAAAAAATGACCAAAAAGATACTTTCCGGAGTTCTGGCGGGAGTCCTCGCATTATCGCTCTGCGGCTGCGCCGACAACGGTTATATCATGAAGGTTGACGGAATGGACATAAGAAACGGAGTTTATCTCTACTATCAGCAGGACGCTTATGAAACCGCAAATCAAAAGCTCAACGAGATATTTAACGCGTCGAGCAGCTCCTCTTCTTCGAGTAGCAGTTCTTCAAGCGTTGCCACCAGCAGCTCTTCGCTTGATTTCTTCACTCAGTCTATTGAAAACAAATCTTCTTCGGACTGGGTAAAGAGCGAAACACTCAGGCTTATAAGACAATTTGTGGGCGTTCAGAGAATGGCGGCTGAAAAGGGCATAACGCTCGATGATGAAGACAAAGACGAGATAAACAACGTTATAAAAGAGATGTGGGATACCGAAAACTATCTGTATCAGTTATACTACGGCTTTAACACGCTCGGCGAATATTATGAAGAAAGAGGTATCTCGCGCGAGACAATGAAACTTTTGTATGAAGTAAACAGTCTTAAATCAAAGCTGTTTATGCAGATGTACGGAGAGGACGGAGAAAAAGCCGTAGCCGCCAAGGATATTTTAGATTACATCACAAAGACATACGTTTCGGCGCAGATAATCTCTATTCCCTACAACGACAAAAGCGGAAATGCTACTACAGACGAATCGAGAATAGATGAGCTTAATACTCTCGCGTCGGGCTTTGCAAACGATCTGAACGACGGAGAGAAGTTTGTTGACGTTCAGTATGAATGCGAGCTTTACTTCAAGAAAGAAATGGCAGAGGCAGAGGCAACAGAGGAATACAACAAAAACCCCGTTGAAGGAAAAACTCTTGAAGAATACGTAAAAGAAAAGGTAGACGAGGTAGAGGTTGAAAAGCTTGAGGACGAGGACACCTACAGCGTTTTCCAGAAGGAAGGCGAAACTTCTTCAATAGACAAGGATCTTCTCGCTTATATCACCACAAGCACGGTTTACGATACAGCGGTTTCATTCCCCAGCACGAATGATAAATGCGTTTATGTTGTAGTCCTGAAAGACATCTCCAAGAACACCCACTGGCAGGAAGAAAACAACGAGGCTGTTCTTACGGAAATGAAGGGCGATGAATTTAACGACTACCTTGACGCTTATGCGCAGAACTACTCTGTTGAAAAGAACGCCTATCTGGTAGATACGAAATACTCTCCCGAAAAGCTCTTTAAACAGAACTGATAAAAAAGCTCAAAAAATTACAAAAAGCACATACTGACAAAAAAGGTTAGGGTGTGCTTTTTGTTTGAACGGTGGAATTATGCTGCTTGGACTGAACAACATTGAAATTTCATTTGCTGACAGGACGTTGTTTTCAAACGTCAGCTTTGAAGTTTACGAAAAAGATAAAATAGGTTTTGTGGGCGTAAACGGGAGCGGAAAAACCACGCTTTTAAAGCTCATAACGGGAAAGCTCTCCCCCGATATGGGAGAGATAGTGACAGCGTCGGGCTGTAAAATAGGGTTTATGGAGCAGTTTGCTTTTAAGAACACCGACAAGACTCTGTTTGACGAGGCGCTGACTGTTTTCAGCGAGCTTGAGGATATGGAGCTTGAGCTTGCGGGTATCCATGACAGAATAGACTACGGCGACCACAGCGAAGAAACGATAGAACGTCAAACAAGGCTTTCGGAAGAATTTGAGAGAAACGGCGGGCTTGTGTACAAAAGCAAAACGGCCGCGGCGCTTATGGGGCTTGGGTTTTCGGAAAGTGATCTTTCGCTTAAAACAAGCGTTCTTAGCGGCGGGCAGCTTTCTAAATTGCAGCTGGCAAAGCTGCTTTTGTCGGAGGCTGACTTACTTTTACTTGACGAGCCGACAAACCATCTCGACATTGTATCGGTCGAATGGCTCGAAAAGTTCCTGCTGGATTATAAGGGCGCTTATATCGTTATTTCGCACGACAGGTTTTTTCTCGACAAAGTAACGAACCGCACCATTGAGCTTGAAAACCAAAAGATACGATGCTATAAGGGCAATTACACGCGGTTTCTTGAACTGAAAAAAGAGGACGCCGAACGCCGTCTTAAAGAATACGAATCGGCGATGAAAGAAATAAACCGCGTTGAGGGAATAATTGAACAGCAAAAGCGCTGGAACCAGGCACACAACTATGTCACAATAGCGTCTAAGCAAAAGCAGATAGACAGGATAGAAAAAACTCTCGAAAGACCCGAAGACGCTCCCGAGGCGATAAAGTTTTCTTTCCACTGTGACGACGGCTGCGGGAATGACGTTCTCGAGGCAAAGGATTTAGCGCTTTCGTTTGAGGGAAAAACGCTGTTTAAAAATGTAGATCTTGACATAAAAAAAGGAGAACGCGTTTTTCTTATAGGCGCAAACGGTTCGGGAAAAACCTCTCTTTTCCGCATACTCACAGGTGAATATCTGCCCGACAGAGGGAGCTTTAAATTCGGCGCAAGAGTAAGGTTCGGATATTTCGACCAGGCACAGCGCGGACTTCACGAAGAAAAGACCGCAATGGAAGAAATACACGACGAATACCCGACAATGACCGAAACGGCAGTTAGAACGGCGCTTGCGGCTTTTTTGTTCAAGGGCGACGACGTTTTCAAGAAAATAAGCGCGCTTTCGGGAGGAGAGCGCGCGAGGGTCGCAATATTAAAGCTGATGCTTTCGGGAGCGAATTTTCTGCTGCTTGACGAGCCGACAAACCATCTTGACATAAACTCGTGCGAGGCTCTTGAAAATGCGCTGTTAAACTATGACGGAACGCTGTTCATAATTTCCCACGACCGTTATCTTATAAACAAGCTCGCCGACCGCGTTTACAAGCTGTCGGAAAACGGCGCTAAAAACTTCCTCGGAAACTATGACTATTATCTTGAAAACAACCGCGAAGAAACTTCCGTGTCGGAGGAAAAGCCGAAGATCTCGGAGAGCGCGCTTGACTACAAGCAAAAGAAAGAGCGCGAGAGCGAACGCAGAAAGCTGAACACCAAAGTTTCACGGCTTGAAAAGCGGATAGAAGAAATAGACGTTCTTATTTCGGAGAAAACCGACGAACTTAATAACACAGAAGAATACGAGCGGACAATGGCGCTCTATACCGAAATAAGCGAACTTCAGGCAGAGCAGGAAACTGCTATGAAAGAATGGGAAGAATCCCTGAAGAAACTGGAGGAATTTGAAAATGACGAAACAAATTAAAGAATATCTGGCGCTTTTGGAACAATTTTTCAAAACCGAACATACTCCCGAAGAATATGAGAAGTTTCGTCTGCGGCTGTTGCAGAGGATAAAATTCTATCAGCATGAAAGGCTTATACACCTTATTGTAACGATGTCGTTCGGTGTATTTTTCCTTATAGGGCTTTCTATATATCTTTCTACAAAAATGATAGGAGTGCTGATACTTACCGCGCTGTTTCTTATACTGCTTATCCCGTATATAAAACATTATTATTTTCTGGAAAATTCCGTTCAGAAAATGTACTTATACTACTATCGTAGTTTGGAATGATATTTTATCCGATTGTGGTTCTTTTCAAACGCTGTTTCTCTAAATAACACACTCTCGCCCTGTTGGCAGTTGACAGTGTACAGTGGACAGTAGTCAGTTATGGTGTCCGTTTCGCGGATAAAATTTAGATTGTTTTTAGACGATAGGCACACGAGCCTATCGTTACGGTACATTTCAAAACGTTTCAGTCCGATAACAATCTAATAATATCCGCCGCAAGGCGGATACCATAACTGTACACTGTACCCAGCGTTGCACGCGAAGCGTTCAATGCGTACACTGTCAACTGCGTTCGTGTGCGTTTGAACCACAACAGTGCCTATTACGCTTTATGCCCGCCTATTTGTGAATTACGGCTTATCTGCGTTGCGCCGTCCTGAAGGTCCATTGCCTTTATGACGGCGTTTTTTCCGTATTTTTTCTTTATGCTTATTATTGCGCGCTGCATATTCCTCTCCCTTTCGATGTCATAGGGAGCTGAATTTTCGTTATACAAGTTAAGCTGTTCGGAAAAATTATTTTCATGGCTTTCGGGAACAACATTACAGGCGGTTATATTTATCCTGCGCACCGTATAATTTTCGTTTATTATCCTGTCAAAAAGGCTCTGAGCCGCCTGTTTTATCAGCCTTGAAGAAGAAGTTATCCGCGGCAGGTCTATCGTTCCGTGGGCGTGAATGGGGATAGGTCTGCCGTAAAAATCGAACGTGTATTCCCCGCCGTAAAGGTCGGAAACATTTTCCGTGTCATAGCCGATAGTGAGCGTCAGTTTTCCCGTTATAAGGCGCTTTTCCACAAGGTCTATGGCAATATCGTCAGCCATTTCACTGACTATGATCTTCGCTTTCTCATACGGATAAGGCTCGCTTAATACCTGCCCGCTGCTAAGGCTGGAAGAACGCGGCTTATAAGCTTTTATTGCCTCAATTGTACAAGACTCTTCGCCCCACGCATGGTCTACCACAAGCTCGCCGTTTACGCCGAACAGCTTTAAGAAAAGCCCGTAATCCTCCAAAGACCTGCGCGCGACGTCGCCCATAGTAAACATTCCGTTTCTTTCGAGAGCGTCTGCCGTTCCGCGTCCTATGCGCCAGAAATCCGTGAGCGGCTTATGATCCCACATTATTCTTCGATAGCTCATTACGTTGAGCTTTGCTATCCTTACGCCGTTTTTGTCTGCGGGGATACGCTTTGCGAGAATGTCCATAGCGACCTTTGCGAGATAGAGATTTGTTCCTATGCCCGCGGTTGCGGTTATGCCAGTTTCCTTATACACTTCATTTACAAGCATCATCGCAAGCTCGCGCGGCGTTTTTTTATAAGTTCTAAGATAACCCGTCGCGTCAATGAACACTTCGTCCACGGAATAAACATGGATATTTTCGGGAGCGATATAGCAAAGATAGATGTTGTATATCTTGGCACTATAGGCAATATAAAGCGACATTCTCGGCGGCGCGACAATGTAGTCTACCGCGAGGAACTTATTTTGTTCAAGCTCTTTTTTAAAGACCGACTTTCCCGAAAACATCTTTCCGGGAGTCTGCCTTTTTCGGGCGGCGTTTATTTCTCTTACCCTGCTTACTACCTCGAAAAGGCGCGGTCTCCCGGGTATGCCGTATTCTTTAAGCGACGGAGATACCGCAAGGCATATGGTTTTTTCCGTTCTGCTTTCGTCCGCTACCACAAGGTTTGTCGAAAGCGCGTCAAGTCCGCGTTCTACGCACTCTACCGACGCATAGAACGACTTTAAATCTATGGCTATATAAACTTTTTCGGGCATATCGTATCACCTGTTCATACAATTATTTTACTATGAACATTATAACCGATATTGCCCGAAAAATCATCGTTAATTTTTGCCGAATTTTATTTCAAATTTTTGTTCATTAACTACAAGGCGGTGAACAAAATATTGACAATAAAACGACTGTTTAATAATCTTCCTCTTCTACGATCTCCGCTATATCCTGCGGCGGCTTTTCCAAACCCTCTATCTTTATTCCCTTTTTCTGTGCATAATCCCACAAAGCCGCGTGTATCGCCTCTTCCGCAAGAAGTGAACAGTGCACCTTTACGGGCGGCAGACCGTCGAGCGCCTCCATAACGGCTTTGTTTGTGACTTCGAGAGCCTGCTGTACATTCTTGCCCTTGACAAGCTCCGTCGCCATGCTGCTTGTAGCGACAGCCGCTCCGCAGCCGAACGTTTTGAACTTTACGTCCTTTATTATCCCGTCATCGTCAATGTCAAGATATATCCTCATAATATCCCCGCACTTTGCGTTTCCTACTGTTCCTACGCCGCTGGCGTTTTCAATTTCTCCGACGTTTCTCGGATTTGTAAAATGATCCATTACCTTTTCACTGTACATAAATTCATGCCCCTTTCTTATTTGAAATAAAGTCCGCATAGAGCGGCGACATATCGCGAAGTCTTTTTATAATGCCTTTTAGCTCGTCTACGGTGTAATCTATATCTTCTAAGGTCGTTTCCTCGGAGAGCGTGAGCCTTAAAGAGCCGTGCGCTATTTCATGCGGAAGTCCTATGGCAAGAAGAACATGCGACGGGTCGAGAGAACCCGACGTACAGGCAGAGCCGCTAGACGCGTATATTCCGAGCCTGTCGAGCATTATCAGCATTGATTCTCCTTCTATAAACCTAAAACAGAAGTTCGCGTTATTCGGAAGGCGGTCTTTCGGGTCGCCGTTAAGTCTTGAATACGGTATCTCGGAAAGCACGCGGGAAATGAGGTGGTCTCTCAGCTTTGTTTCATATTCCGCTCTGCTTTGCATCTGCGCTTTTGCAAGCTCCGCGGCTTTTCCGAGTCCGACTATGCCCGCCGTGTTCAGCGTACCCGCGCGCCTGTTTCTTTCCTGTGCGCCGCCATGGATAAACGAGCGTATCTTTACGCCCTTTCGGATATACAAAAGCCCCGTGCCTTTAGGAGCGCCGAGCTTATGCCCGCTCGCGGAAAGCATGTCTATATTCATCTCGTTTACGTCTATCGGAATATGCCCGTATGCCTGAACCGCATCAGTATGGAACATAACTCCATTTTCGTGCGCTATTCTGCCTATCTCCTTTATCGGCTCGATAGTTCCTATCTCATTATTCGCGGTCATAATGCTTATCAGAATTGTATCGGGGCGAATGGCTTTTTTAAGCTCTTCGGGAGAAACTTTCCCGTATTCGTCAACTTTGAGATAGGTCACCTCATACCCCTGTTTTTCAAGATAGTTGCAGGTATGAAGAACTGCATGGTGTTCTATCGCGCTCGTTATGATATGCTTACCTTTTGAATTATAAGCCTCTGCCGCGGCTTTAAGCGCCCAGTTGTCGGACTCGCTGCCACCTGCGGTAAAATAAATTTCGTTTGCATTTGCTCCGATAAGCTCCGCAGCTTTTCGCCTTGCGTCCTCGACCGCAAGAGAAGTCTTTTGAGCGAAAGAATAAATTGCCGACGGGTTTGCATAGTCCTCTGTAAAATACGGGAGAATTTCCCGAAGGACTTCATCTTTAACGCGCGTTGTCGCGGCGTTATCAAGATAAATTTGCCTCATACACTTTCCTCTTTTCTTTTTAATTTCAATAATACAATGCATAAACGCGCGTACATTCACTGTCGAGCATTTTCTTAATAATGCGCTCGTCAGTGTTTATTCTCCGCAATAATGCGCGGTTGTGCTTGTATTACCTATTAACATAGTAGGTTTATACTACAAATGTATGATAACACAATTTTTCCCGTTTGTCAAGAGATTATTGAAAAAAATTTTAAAATGATATTGACAAAATTTAAAATACAATGTATAATATTATTAAGATATCAAAATGATATCACTTCTGTATAGAAATCTATTTGTGGTTCTTTTCAAACGTTGTTTTTCTAAATCACGCTCACTCGCCCTGTTGGCAGTTGACAATGGACAGGGTACAGTATTCAGTAATAACCGAAAGGTTGTTCTTTTCAAACGCAATTTCGTTGAATAACGTTATCTCGCCCTATCCCCCTAACCCCCTTCCCCTTCTAGAGGTTAGAAATTAGAGGTAAGAGGTTAGAATTTTAGAGGAAAGGCTGTCCGCTGAATACAACGTGCGAAATCCTATTTGTTGTTCTTTTCAAACGTTGTTTTTCTAAATCACGCTCACTCGCCCTGTTGGCAGTTGACAATAGACAGGGTACAGTATTCAGTAATAACCGAAAGGTTGTTCTTTTCAAACGCAATTTCGTTGAATAACGTTATCTCGCCCTATCCCCCTAACCCCCTTCCCCGAAGGGGAAGGGGGAAGAGTGCGGGGGCTGCCGCCCCCGCGCCCCCGTTGTTGGTGTTCGCATTGCGGCGGCGGTTTCGGTGGAATGGTGGAGGTTCAAGCGCCCCGCGACCACTGTTGGCGGTGGCGCATTGCCGCCACGGTTTCGGTGAAATGGTGGAGGGTCAGACGCCCCGCGACCACTGTTGGCGGTGGCGCATTGCCGCCACGGTTTCGGTGAAATGGTGGAGGGTCAGACGCCCCGCGACC
>CANRLW010000030.1 GCA_947631575.1 uncultured Clostridia bacterium | reverse complement strand
CCCCTTCGGGGAAGGGGGCAGGGGGTTGGGGCGAGTGTGCGTTGTTGTGCGAAATAACCTCTGACAAGGACAACCTTCCCGCTCTTACTGCATACTGTACGCTGTCTACTGCCAACTGCCAACAGGGGCAGCGGGGACGGAGTCCCCGCAAATCTCCCCCTTCCCCTTCGGGGAAGGGGGCAGGGGGTTGGGGCGAGTGTGCGTTGTTGTGCGAAATAACCTCTGACAAGGACAACCTTTCCGCTCTTACTGCATACTGTACCCTGTACACTGTCAACTGCCAACAGCCCCCGCAACTTTCCCCCTTATGTGGGAAAAAATAGTGTGTTATGAAATTACAGGGAAAAAAATTGCTGAAATTATCAAAAAAATTTAAAAATCCTATAGAAATTTTGTGAGATTTATGTTATAATAGTTATCAGAGTTTGGGACAAGCTGTTTTTGACGGTTGGTTCTCGAGTCTAATAACTTATCAGGAGGAATATTCCAATGGCAAAAAAATGGGTCTATACCTTTAAAGAAGGTAATATGACAATGCGCAACCTGCTCGGAGGCAAGGGCGCAAATCTGGCTGAAATGACCGAGATCGGTCTGCCCGTACCGCAGGGTTTCACTATCACAACAGAGGCTTGTACTCAGTATTATGAGGACGGCAGAAAGATCAATGATGAAATCATGGCACAAGCAATGGAAGGCGTTGCTTGGATGGAAAAAGAAAACGGCAAAAAATTCGGCGACCTTAAAAACCCGCTGTTGGTTTCCGTTCGTTCGGGCGCAAGAGCATCAATGCCCGGAATGATGGACACAATTCTTAACCTCGGTCTGAACGACGACGTTGTCGCGGCTATGATCGCAGGAAACCCCGACCCTAAGTTTGAAAGATTTGTTTACGATTCTTACAGAAGATTTATACAGATGTTCTCCGACGTTGTTATGGAAGTCGGAAAGAAGTATTTTGAACAGCTCATCGACGAGATGAAGGAGAAGAAAGGCGTTAAATACGACGTTGACCTTACCGCCGAGGACCTTAAAGAGCTGGCTATGCAGTTTAAGGCTGAGTATAAGAAACAGCTCGGAAAGGACTTCCCTTCCGACCCCGTAGAACAGCTCAAGCTCGCTATAGAGGCTGTTTTCCGTTCTTGGGACAACCCGCGTGCAAACGTATACCGCCGCGACAATGATATTCCCTATAGCTGGGGAACTGCGGTAAACGTAATGCCGATGGTATTCGGAAACTTAAACGACAACTCCGGCACGGGCGTTGCATTTACGCGCGACCCCGCTACGGGAGAAAAGAAACTTATGGGCGAATTTTTGTTCAACGCACAGGGCGAGGACGTTGTTGCGGGCGTTCGTACTCCTATGCCTATAGCTCAGATGGCGGACAAGTTCCCCGAGGCATATGCGGATTTCGTAAAGGTATGCGGTATTCTTGAAGACCATTACAGAGATATGCAGGATATGGAGTTCACCGTTGAAAACGGAAAGCTCTATATGCTCCAGTGCCGTAACGGTAAGAGAACGGCTCAGGCTGCACTGAAGATAGCTTGCGACCTCGTTGATGAAGGAATGATCGACGAGAAGAAGGCTGTCGCAATGATAGACCCCAGAAACCTCGACACACTTCTTCACCCGCAGTTCGACACGGCTGCTCTGAAGGCTGCTACGCCTGTTGGAAAGGGCTTGGGAGCGTCTCCCGGAGCTGCTTGCGGTAAGATAGTATTCAGCGCGGACGACGCTGTTGAATGGAAGTCAAGAGGCGAAAAGGTCGTTCTTGTACGTCTTGAAACTTCGCCTGAGGACATTACGGGTATGAAGGCTGCTCAGGGTATCCTGACGGTAAGAGGCGGTATGACCTCGCATGCGGCTGTTGTAGCGCGCGGAATGGGTACTTGCTGCGTTTCGGGCTGCGGCGATATAGCAATGGACGAGGAGAACAAGAAGTTCACTCTTGCAGGCAAGACATATCACGAGGGCGATCCTATCTCAATTGACGGCTCTACGGGCAACATCTACGACGGCATTATACCGACAGTTGACGCGAAGATTGCGGGTGAATTCGGAAGAATAATGGCATGGGCTGACAAGTACAGAAAGCTTAAAGTCCGCACAAATGCCGACACACCTACCGACGCGAAGAAAGCAAGAGAGCTGGGCGCAGAGGGTATCGGTCTTTGCCGTACGGAGCATATGTTCTTTGCGGCGGACAGAATTGCGGCGTTCCGCGAAATGATCTGCTCGGACACTGTAGAAGAGCGCGAAAAGGCTCTCGACAAGATACTTCCCATGCAGCAGAGCGACTTTGAAAAGCTCTATGAGGCACTTGAGGGCAACCCTGTTACAATTCGTTTCCTCGACCCGCCACTTCATGAATTTGTTCCTACCGAAGAGGCAGACATAAAGGCACTTGCAGACGCGCAGGGCAAGTCGGTTGAAACGATAAAGAACATTATTTCCTCGCTCCACGAGTTCAACCCGATGATGGGTCACCGCGGCTGCCGTCTGGCGGTAACTTATCCCGAAATTGCGAAGATGCAGACAAGAGCGGTCATTCGCGCGGCAATAAATGTACAGAAGGCTCACCCCGACTGGAATCTTGTTCCGGAAATAATGATCCCGCTCGTTTGCGAAGTTAAGGAACTGAAGTTTGTAAAGGACATTGTTGTTTCCGTAGCTGATGAGGAAATAAAGGCTGCGGGCAGCAACATGAAGTACGAAGTAGGCACGATGATAGAAATTCCGCGTGCGGCGCTTACGGCTGACGATATTGCGAAAGAGGCGGAGTTCTTCTGCTTTGGCACGAACGACCTCACGCAGATGACATACGGTTTCTCGCGTGACGACGCAGGAAAGTTCCTCGGCGCTTATTATGACACCAAGATCTTCGAGAACGATCCGTTTGCGAAACTCGACCAGACGGGCGTTGGAAAGCTTATGGAAATGGCTGTTACGCTCGGAAAGAAAGTTCGTCCCGAAATGCACTGTGGTATATGCGGCGAGCATGGCGGCGATCCTTCGTCCGTTGAGTTCTGCCATAAGATAGGACTTTCTTATGTTTCCTGCTCACCGTTCCGTGTTCCGATCGCAAGACTTGCGGCGGCACAGGCGGCTATTGCGGAAATGAAGTAATTAGGCGAGATTTAATAACTATGGCAACCCCTTTTAGAGGTTAGAAATTAGAGGTAAGAGGTAAGAACCCTTACCTCTTTTTCTTTATGAGGTAAATTCAGCGGACTGCTTTTCGGTTCTTACTTAATACTGTACCCTGTCAACTGCCAACAGGGGCAGCCCCGAAACGGGTGCAGGGCGGCGCCAGCGCCCTCACAAACCACCAACGGGGGCAGCGGGGGCGGCAGCCCCCGCATACTTCCCCCTTCCCCATCGGGGAAGGGGGTCAGGGGGTTAGGGCGAGTGAGCGTTGTTGAAAGAAACAGCGTTTGAAAAGGACAGCCTTTCGGCTATTACTGCATACTGTACACTGTACCCTGTCAACTGCCAACAGGGCGAGTGAGCGTTATTTAGAGAGATAACGCCTGAAAAGAGCCACCTTTCCGCTATTACTGCATACTGTACACTGTACCCTGTCAACTGCCAACGGGGGCAGCGGGGGCGGCAGCCCCCGAGGCGGGGCGCGGGGCGCGCCAGCGCCTGTTGTCAGTTGACAGTAGACAGGGTACAGTAGTCAGTAACACCCAAAAGGCAATTGTCCGCCCGCGCCTTCTCAACTCCAAACCAACTTACGCGCCAGATTTGCGCATTCTCTGCCGTTGGTGTCAAACGCGCGTTTAAGGAAAGGGGGGGCGAGCGCCCACTTCTCCTCAAGAACTAACCCCTAAACGGGCGGCACACATTTAGAACAGCGGGGCGCGGGGCGGCAGCCCCCGCATACTCCCCCTTCCCCTTCGGGGAAGGGGGTCAGGGGGATAGGGCGAGTGAGCGTTATTTAGAGAAAACAGCGTTTGAAAAGAACAGCCTTTCCGCTATTACTGCATACTGTACACTGTACCCTGTCAACTGCCAACGGGGGCAGCGGGGGCAGCAGCCCCCGAGGCGGGGCGCGGGGCGCGCCAGCGCCCCGAACTTTCCCCCTTCCCCATCGGGGAAGGGGGTTAGGGGGTTGGGGCGAGTGTGCGTTATTCAGAAAAATAGCGTTTGAAAAGAACAACAAATGGGCGTTTGTACAGACGGAGCGGAATTTCTTCCTCTCTCTAATGTGATTGCACTTTTAAGGTGGTTCCACGCCCAAAACCTCTCTATAGGATTGCCTTTTCAAAGCACGGCTTTGAAAAGGCAATGCGGGGAAAACTCTTGTTTTCCCCGCACCCCAGATTCAATGCCGAAGGCATTTAATCTGATGCGCCTAGCTAGCGCCGTTTCGCGGCTTTGCCGCGACCAAAGGGAAAAACTTTTTTGACAAAAAAGTTTTTCCCTCTGGACTCCCTTTTCAAAAAACTTTCGTGCGCACGCTCGTTAGGTTGTTTGAACGAAAAAGTGCTTTGCCGCTCAAAACATCTTCTTCCCTCTTACCTCTAACCTCTTGCCTCTAATCGCTTTGTCCGTGTTAAGCTGTCTATAAGTCTGGGCAATGATTATCGCCGAGATAATTGCCGTAAGGATATCCGAAACGGGCATTGAATACAAAACTCCGTCCAGTCCGAAAAACAACGGCAGCAGCAGCGCAAGCCCAACGCCGAAAACTATCTCGCGCACCATTGAGAGCATTGTTGACGCGGCAGCTTTTCCCATTGCCTGAAGGAATATAAACACCGCCTTATTTACACACGCAAACACTATCATGCAAAGGTAAACCCTGAATGCCCTCAACGCAAACTCCGTATAATAAACGCTCTCGTTTTCCGAACCGAAAATGCCTATAAGCGCATTCGGGAAAACCTCAACAATTATAAGCGCCGCAAAGCCGACTATTGATTCTGCGATAATTAGCCTTGTGAACAAGTTTTTGACCCGCGCCCTGTTCCCTGTTCCCATGTTATAGCCTACTATCGGAATACAGCCCGCCGCCATTCCCACAACGACAGATATCACTATCTGGAAAAACTTCATAACTATCCCGACTACCGCCATAGGTATCTGCGCATATCTTTCCTGTCCAAAAATTTCATCAAGCGCGCCGTATTTTCTTATCATGTTATTTATTGCCGCCATTGCCGCGACAAGCGATATCTGTGAAAGAAAACTGCACAATCCAAGCATAAGCGTTTTCTTTATGACACGCGCCGAAGGCTTAAAATCGGTCTTTGCAATTGATACTGTTTTAGTGTGACAAAGATAAACAACCGCAAGCGCCGCGGTCACTATCTGTCCTAAAACTGTCGCTATCGCCGCGCCTGTCATTCCCAATTTCAGCGCAAGAATAAATATCGGGTCAAGCACTATATTTACTGCCGCGCCCGAAAGCATTGATATCATCGCGAATTTGGGCGAGCCGTCCGCACGAATAACCGGGTTCATTGCCTGACCGAACATATAAAACGGTATGCCGAGGCTTATCCACAAAAAGTATTCTTTTGAATAGGCAAATGTCTGTTCATTGACCGTGCCGCCGAAAATAACCACTATCTGCTCATTGAAAATGAGATAGACAAGCGTTATTATCACCGATGAAATAACGGTCAGCAATATCGAGTTCCCCGCGCTTTTTGAGGCGTCGGCGGGTTCTTTTCTGCCGAGCGAAAGACTGACGAACGCGCAGCACCCGTCCCCTATCATTACCGCAACAGCAAGCGCAATCACCGTAAGCGGGAAAACTACCGTATTTGCGGCGTTTCCGAAAGAGCCTAAATAATCCGCCTGCGCAATAAATATCTGGTCAACGATGTTGTAGAGCGCCCCCACAAGCAGCGATATAACGCACGGCACGGCGTATTTCGCCATTAACTTTCCTATTTTCTCTTCACCTAAATAATTGTCCATTTTAAAAACCTCCCGATAAAAATAAAAAAGCGCAAGTCCGTAAAGTTGGACTTACGCTTTTAAAGCTACTCACTGTTATTATTATAGAGCATTTTTTAATTTTTTGCAAAGGCATTTTTGCACAAAAATTTTCAACAGGGTTTATATACCCGAAAATGAAAAATTGCAGAAAATTTCACACCTTGACCGAAAATAATGTTATAATAAAGGTGGGTGAAATTTTAAAAAATGCAGATAGGCGCTGGGACTCCGTCCCCGCAGCCCCGCCAAATGGCAATAGGCGCTGCGCGCCCTGCACCCGCTCTTCTAGATGTGTGCCGTCCGTTTAGGGGTTAGTTCAAAAGGAGCAGTAGGCGCTCTCCCCGCTTTCCATAAAGGCGCGTTCAACGCCAAGGGTGGAAAACGCGTAAATCAGGCGGGTAACTTCCTTTCCGATATTACTGCATACTGTACCCTGTCTACTGTCAACTGTCAACAGGGGCGCGGGGGCGGTAGCCCCCGCACACTTCCCCCTTCCCCATCGGGGAAGGGGGTCAGGGGGATAGGGCGAGAGTGTGTTATTGAGAGAAACAACGGTTGAAAAGAACAACAAATGGGTTTTTATACAGGCGGAGTGAAATTTCTTTCCCTCTCATAGTAATTACGCATCAAAGGCGTTTTCCCGCTCATAACCTCTCCTAGGATTGCCGTTTTAAAAACACGGTTTTTAAAACGGCAATGCGGGGAAAACTCTTGTTTTCCCCGCACCCCAGATTCAATGCCGCAGGCATTTAATCTGATGCGCTTGCTGACGCGTTATTGAGGGAAAACTTTTTTGAAAAAAAAGTTTTCCCTCAAACTCCCTTTCAAAAAACTTTAATGCGTACGCTCGTTAGGTTATTTTAAAAAAGCGCGGTTCGCCGCTCAAGACTTATTCTTACATCTTACTTCTTATCTCTTACCTCTAAAAGGAAACGCGGTTCACCGCTCAAAACTTATTCTATCCTCTAAAAAGGAGTCAACATGAATGAAAAAGTACAAAGAACACGTTAAGAAAAACATTGTCTGCTTTATATTAGGACCGCTGTTTATGATCCTTGAGGCAAGCGGCGAGTTTATCCTTCCCTTTATAAACGCAAACATCATAAACAAAGGCGCGGCAAACAGGGATATCCCGTTTATAATCCAGAACGGCGTTATTATGCTCGTTATTGCCATAGGAATGTTGGCTACAGGAGTCCTGGGCGCATTCTTCGCAATAAGAGGCGCGGCAAGAGCCGCCGCAGGCGTTAGGCGCGACGTATTCGCCAAGATCCAGACGCTGTCTTTTTCGGACATCGACAGGTTTTCCACCGGCTCGCTTATCACCCGCGTCACCAACGACATTACCCAGATACAGACCTTTATGCAGTCGCTCCTTCGCGGATTTTTCAGAAGTCCCGTTATGCTTATCGGCGCGCTTATTATGTCGTTTGCGCTGAGTCCCGATATTGCCTGGGTAATTTTTATCGTTATGCCCGTTTTGGCGCTGGCGACTTTTCTGATAATAAAGACCGCCTCTCCGCGCTATACCGTAATGCAGGAGCATATTGACTCGCTCAATACCGGCGTTGGCGAATCTGTCACGGGCATTAAAGTTATAAAATCCTTTGTAAGGGAAGATTTTGAAAGAAAAAAGTTTTCAAAAATAAATAACGCCCTCATGGAAAAAAGCATTAGAGCGCTTAAAGTCATGATACTTATGCAGCCCGTTTCGGCGCTCGCCGTAAACGTAACGACCCTCGCGGTAGTATGGACGGCGGGCAGGCAGATAATGATAGGCTCTATGGAAGTCGGCACTCTCACCGCGTTTATTACATACCTTTCGCAGGTGCTCACGGCGCTGAACTTTCTCGCGAACATCTTCCTTCAAGGCACAAGAGCCGCTGCCTCGGACAAGAGAATTTCCGAAGTATTAAACACCGTTCCCGACATAACAGATGAAAACGCAAAGGACTATAAAATAAAAAGCGGATCTGTAGAATTTAAGAACGTGACGTTCAGATATTTCAAGGACGCGAAAAAGCCCGTTCTCGACAACATCAGCTTTAAGATAAACTCAGGCGAAACCGTCGGAATTATAGGCTCTACGGGTTCGGGAAAAACAACGCTCGTTTCAATGATACCGAGGCTTTATGACGCGGACGAGGGAGAAGTTTTCGTTGACGGGGAGAATGTAAAGGGGCTTGCGCTCTCGGAACTTCGCGAGTGCGTTTCGGTGGTACTTCAGAAGAACACGCTGTTTTCGGGAACGATAGCGGAAAACCTGCGCTGGGGAAACGAGGACGCAGCGGACGAGGAGCTTGAAAAGGTGTGCAGGATAGCCTGCGCTCACGATTTTATAACATCGTTCCCCGACGGTTATAACTCCGAAATAGGACAGGGCGGAACGAACCTTTCGGGAGGACAACGGCAAAGGCTCTGCATAGCGAGGGCGCTGTTAAAGTCGCCGAAGATAATGATATTTGACGACTCGACCTCTGCCGTTGACACGGCGACAGATGCGGAAATAAGGCGCGGGCTGGGTGAAAAATTGCCCGACATAACTAAAATTATCATCGCGCAAAGAATTTCTTCCGTCATAGACGCGGACAGGATAATAGTTCTTGACGACGGGAAAATTACGGGCATGGGAACGCACGCGGAGCTGTTAAAGTCATGCGAGGCATACCGTGAAATTTATCTTTCCCAGACGGACGACAACGACGAGGAGGCGGTATAATGAACGAAAAAAGAGCCGCTCGTATTGAAGAAAAATACAGCAGAATGAAATATTCCTCGGCAAAGAAAAAACAAATCGACCTCGGCAGAAACGCGGGGCGTGAGCGCGCTATGGCTGCGGGAGGAAAACCCCGCGACACAAAAGCGGCGGTAATAAGGCTGATAAAATACGTTTCAAAAGAACGCGGGCTTATTATTTTCGCGCTCGTCTGCTCGATATTAAACACCGTGTCTACCCTTGCGGCGGGTTATCTTCTGCGCCCGATAATAAATAAGTTCATTTATTTTGACGCGGATAACCCCGACTTTTCGGACAGGCTGAAGGGGCTTGGGGCGTGGCTTATCTTCCTTGCAATTATTTACGGGATATCCGTTATAACCCAATGGGCGCAACAGCGGCTTATGCTCAGAGCCTCGCAAAAAACGCTTGTACGAATGAGGAGAGAGCTTTTCGACAAGCTCCAGACCCTGCCCGTGAGGTATTTTGACGTAAACTCCGTGGGCGATATCATGTCGCGCTTTACAAACGACACGGACACGGTCGGAGAAATGCTGAACACAACTCTTATTCAGATAATTTCGGGAATACTGACTATAACGGGAACGATAATTTTAATGCTCATTACAAATCCCATTCTCGGTGTTATCACTATTATAAGTACGCCCGTTCTTATGCTGCTGACAAGGTTAATAATGAAAAAAGGGCGCTCGGCATACAGCGCACAGCAGCACAGCCTCGGAATGTTGAACGGATTTTCGGAGGAAGTCATTTCGGGACAAAAGGTCGTAAAGGTCTTTAATCACGAGAGCATTTCAATTGACGAGTTCACTTATCTAAACGACAAGCTCCGCTCCGCACAGGAGCAGGCGCAGTTCCGTTCGGGAATTATGGGTCCCGTAACACACCAGCTCTGCAACATGGTTTATGCAATTTCTGCCTGCGTGGGAGGAATTATGGTGGCGCAAGGGGCGTTTGATATAGGCGGGCTTACAGTTTCGCTCAATTACACGCGCCAGTTCAACCGCCCGATAAACGAAGTCGCTACGCAGATAAACACCGTCTTTGCGGCTCTAGCGGGAGCGGAACGCGTTTTCGAGGTGTTCGACACGCCGCCCGAGGAAGAGGACAAGGAAACCGTAAAAATGGACAAGATAGAGGGAAACATTGTCCTCGAACATGTAAATTTCGGTTATACGCCCGATGTGACGGTACTGCATGACATAACGCTGCATGCAAAGCCGGGGCAGAAAATTGCGTTCGTAGGCTCGACGGGCGCGGGTAAAACCACCGTTACAAACCTGCTTTCAAGGTTTTATGACATTCAGGACGGCAGGATAACTATTGACGGGGTTGATATTGAAAAGATAGACAGAGGATTTTTAAGGTCGAATATTGCGATGGTATTGCAGGATACGCACTTGTTCACGGGAACGGTTCGCGAAAATATCCGCTACGGCAGGCTTGACGCAACGGACGAGGAAGTTATTGAGGCGGCAAAGACTGCCTCCGCACATTCGTTTATTGAACAGCTTGAACACGGGTATGACACGGTTCTTGAAAACGACGGAGCTAATCTCTCACAGGGTCAGCGACAGCTTTTGAACATTGCAAGAGCGGCAATTTCCAAAGCGCCGATACTTATTCTTGACGAGGCTACAAGCTCGGTAGATACGCGCACCGAGCAGCATATTGAAAAAGGAATGGACGCGCTTATGGAAAACAGAATGACGTTTGTCATTGCGCACAGGCTCTCGACCGTCAGAAAATCGAACGCCATAATGGTACTCGAACATGGCAGGATAATCGAGCGCGGAACACATGCCGAGCTGCTTAAACTGGGCGGAAGGTATGCGGATTTGTGGAGAGGACTTTGCGAGCCTGATTAAGACTGTGATCCGGATCTTTCTATACAGTCTTAAACTTGACTTAAATTAAACATTATTAAGGAGATAGTAAAAATGAAACGTATCGCCGAATTTCATAAAGTAAGCTTGGAGCAATTCAAAGCGGACTGTAAAGAGGAAAACGCTGGGGAGATCTACGGCGGGATAAAGCTGCCGACGCGCGCTACTAAAGGCTCGGCTGGCTATGACTTTTTCGCGCCGTATGACATTGAGCTTAAAGCGGGCGAAACGGCGAAAGTTCCGACGGGAATAAGAGCGGAGATAAATGAAGGCTGGGTGCTTTCGATATATCCGAGGAGCGGGCTTGGGTTTAAGTACAGACTTCAGCTTGACAATACCGTTGGTATTATCGACAGCGATTATTTCTTCTCGGACAATGAAGGGCATATAATGATTAAGGTCACGAATTGCTCAACCGAGGGAAAAACGCTTTTCATTCCCAAAGGGAGCGGCTTTGCCCAGGGGATATTCACCGAGTACGGCATTACGTTCTCCGATAACGCAGAGGCAGAAAGAAACGGCGGGTTTGGGAGCACCGGTTAGAGGCTAGAGGCTGGAGGCTGGAGTCTAGAAACTGTTCAGAGCGGCGGACAACGTTAAAACCAAAACCACCTGACGGGCGGCGGCGCAGAAGTTTTTTGAAAAGGGAGTCCAGAGGGAAAAAATTTTTTTCAAAAAATTTTTTCCCTCTGGCAGGGGTGCGGGGGCAGCGCCCCCGCAAACGCGTAAGCCAGCGCATCAGATTAAATGCCTGCGGCATTGAATCTGGGGTGCGGGGAAAACAAGAGTTTTCCCCGCATTGCCATTTCAAAGCCGTGCTTTGAAACGGCAATCCAACAAAGATGTTTTGAGCGGGAAACAACCTCAGAATTGCATTTTTCTTAATGCGGGAAAGAAGTTCTTTAAGGTTTTTCAAAAGTGATCAATAAATGAACTACCTTTTGGCTGTTACTGATTACTGTACCCTGTCTACTGTCAACTGCCAACAGGGCGGGACAAATTTCTATTCTATTGAAAGCGTAACTGTTATGTCCCCGCTCCCCAGAATGTCTTTCAAGCCGTCAACGTCAACAATCGTCGCCAGCTTTGTGTAACTCCATTCGTTCGAGCCGTAGAAAACGGTTATGTTGTCGCCCTGATACAGCAGGATATCCCCCGCCTTCCCTTCTATCCTTTCATCGCTTTTCGGAAGTGAAAAACCCAGCTCTCCTACCTTTTCAAACCCGCCGTATTCGTTTAGCGTTACTGTAAGGCTGCCCTCGGAAAGCCTTTCGCAGAGAGCTTTCGCGGAGGCGTTGTCCTCGAATTTTGCCGAAAGCGTTTTTCCGTTTATTGTAAGAATTAGGTCCATTTGTTCACCTCCATTCGGTTCGGGCGGCGTTTCGGGGACTGTCGTGCTGTTTATTTGTTCACTGTCCGAATTGTTTTCCTTTTGTTCACTGTCAATTGCGGCAGAAATGCTGCTTTTGGCAGAGCTGTTATTTTCGGCAGGAATATCACAGCCCGTAATTGCCGAAAGCAAAAGCAATAACGCCGCGGCTGAAATAATTTTTTTCATTTTTTCATCACCTACATTATCACACGGAGCAAAATGAAAAAATATTTGCAGACGTGTGCGGACATAAACGTAAAAAATCACTCTGTTATTATACTAAGGCTTGGACGCCTACCTCTTATTCTCTAGAGATGCGGGTCGCAGGGCGCGCCAGCGCCCCGCACTCTCCCCCTTCCCCTTCGGGGAAGGGGGTCAGGGGGATGGGGCGAGTAAACGTTATTTAGTGAAACAACTTTTGAAAAGAATCACCAAATTGTTTTTTATAAAAGCTACAATCGTTCTGCAATTATTATAGCATATATCAAACTTTTTATCAAGCCTTTGCGTTGAATTTTTTTGTTCAAAATTACAATACAGTTAGTATATTCTAACTCCTGTTTCTGTGAACATTGCCGAAATTCGGAAAATTCACGGTAAAAGTTAGTTACGGCTATTGACAATTAGGAGAAATTGAAGTAAAATAATAAAGGTTAGTGAAAACTAACATTTTTATTGAGAACAAGTTAGTTTATTCTAACATAATGAGTAGGAGGCTGAAGTTATGATGCCGCTGACACTGGCGAGCGCAGGCGAAGAAAACATAATAAAGAGAGTCGGAGGAAAGCCCGAAACACGGAAATTCCTTGAGTCGCTGGGGTTTGTCGCTGGCGGAAACGTTACCGTTATAAGCGAAAACGGCGGTAATGTTATCGTAAACGTTAAAGGCGCAAGGGTGGCGGTATCGCGCGAGATGGCGATGAAGATAATCGTCTGACGTGGTCGGTTTAATAAAGTTGTTTGGTTGCACTACGTTTTTTTAATCTCGCGCGATACAGTATACAGTATACGCATTGAACGCTTCGCGTGCAACGCTGGTACAGTATTCAGTAATGGTATCCGCCTTGCGGCGGATAATATTTAGATTGTTTTTAGTAAACAGGCACACGAGCTAAACTTTTACTGTTGCGCGCAAAAACGTTTAAGTTTGATAACAATCTTATACTGTCCGCGTAAGCGGACACCATTACTGAATACTTTACACTTTACACTGTATACTTGCTGTGTTATAACAGCAGACCGCCTACGGGCATAAAAATACTTATGAAGGAGGAACAACTATGCCAACACTTAAAGACGCCGCTGTCGGTCAGACCGTGACCGTGAAAAAGCTCAACGGCGAGGGCGCTGTAAAGCGCAGGATAATGGATATGGGCATTACTAAAGGCGTAAATATCTACGTCCGCAAAGTCGCGCCCCTCGGCGACCCCGTTGAAGTTACCGTCCGCGGTTATGAGCTTTCACTCAGAAAAGCCGACGCGGAAATGATCGAAACGGTTTAATTTTTTGCTATGCGGTTAGTTAAACCTAACGCAAAGCATGACAACACAAGAAAGGAACAAAGCTTATGGAACTTAAGATCGCGCTTGCGGGAAATCCTAACGCAGGCAAAACCACGCTTTTTAACTCCCTCACAGGCTCTAATCAGTTTGTGGGAAACTGGCCGGGAGTTACCGTTGAAAAAAAGGAAGGTCATCTCAAAGGCTATAAGGACGTTATCATAACCGACCTTCCCGGAATTTACTCGCTCTCCCCCTATACCCTCGAAGAAGTCGTAGCGAGAAACTACCTCATAAACGAGCGCCCCGACGCGGTGCTTAACATTATCGACGGCACAAACCTTGAACGTAACCTCTATCTCACAACACAGCTCGTAGAACTCGGCATACCCGTTGTATGCGCGATAAATATGATGGACGTTGTAAAGAAAAACGGCGACAAAATAAACACCGAACAGCTCTCAAAAGAACTTGGCTGTAAGATAGTTGAAATATCGGCGCTTAAAGGAACGAACATAAAAGAGGCGGCGGAGGCTGCCGTTGAGGCGGCAAAGTCAAAGGAAAAGACCGTTCCCATGCACAAGTTCAGCGGCTGTGTAGAACATGCGATCGCGCACATCGAAGAGGCGGTTTTACACGACCTGCCCGAGGACCGTCAGCGCTGGTATGCAATAAAGCTGTTCGAGCGCGATGAAAAGGTTTATGAGGCGCTGGGCGTTACTCCCGAAAAGAAAGCGCATATCGAGGCGGACATTGTCGCCTGTGAAACGGAAATGGACGACGACAGCGAGAGCATAATAACAAACGAACGCTACATATACATCTCGGAAATGCTCAAAGGTTGCCGCAAAACCAAAGCAAAAGGGCTTTCCGTTTCGGACAAGATAGACAGAATCGTCACGAACAGGATACTCGCGCTGCCGATTTTCGCGGTCGTTATGTTTATAGTTTATTTCGTTTCGGTAACGACTGTCGGAACATGGGTCACAGACTGGACGAACGACGGGCTTTTTGGCGACGGATTCCACCTGTTCGGGATAGGCTCGGCGGAATTTGACGACGCGACCGCGGCTTATGCAGAGGAGAACATTTTCACCGATGAACTGCAAAATCTTGTACAGTCGGCGGCTGACGCAAACGTAGTAGGCGCTGAAGAAATCCTCGGAGCTGTTGAAGAAAAGGATTTCGGGGCATTTGACGAGGCGCTTGGTTCATACGGCGACAGCCTCGCCGAAAGCGGTTTTGACGTTATGGCGCTTGTAGAAGAGCCTATGGAAGGACTTCCCGCGCCCGAAGATTTCGGCGTGTGGGTAACGGGAGTGCCTGTGCTTGTCGGAAATGCGCTAAGTGCGGTAAACTGCGCGGAGTGGCTGCAAAGTCTGATTATTGACGGCATTATAGCGGGAGTAGGCGCGGTTCTCGGATTTGTTCCGCAAATGCTGGTTTTGTTTATCTTCCTTGCATTTCTTGAATCATGCGGATATATGGCAAGAATTGCGTTTATCATGGACAGGATATTCAGAAGATTCGGGCTGTCGGGAAAATCGTTTATCCCCATGCTTATAGGCACGGGCTGCGGAGTGCCGGGAGTAATGGCGTCGCGCACTATCGAAAACGAGCGCGACAGACGTATGACAATAATGACAACGACCTTTATCCCCTGCGGCGCGAAAATGCCGATAATAGCGCTTATAGCGGGCGCGCTTTTCAAAAACGCATGGTGGGTAGCGCCGAGCGCTTATTTCATAGGGGTTGCGGCAATTATCGTTTCGGGAATTATCCTCAAAAAGACAAAGATGTTTGCGGGAGAGCCTGCGCCGTTTGTAATGGAACTTCCCGCCTATCACCTGCCTACCGTCGGCAACATTCTGCGCTCGATGTGGGAGCGCGGCTGGTCGTTTATAAAGAAAGCGGGAACGATAATCCTTCTTTCGTCCGTCCTTATCTGGGCAGGCTCGGTTTTCGGAAATCTGCCAAACGGCGGTTTCGGATTCAGCACGGAGCTTGAACTTTCGGACAGCGTACTTGGAATAATCGGAAACGCTATCTGCTTTATATTCGCGCCTCTGGGCTTTGGCGAGGCAACGGCGGCTATTGCTACGATAATGGGACTTGTAGCGAAAGAAGAAGTTGTCGGAGTGTTCGGAGTGCTTGACTTTATGGGAATGAGCGCTCTGGCGGGATATTCGTTCCTTGTGTTCAATCTGCTGTGCGCTCCCTGCTTTGCGGCAATAGGCGCAATAAAGCGCGAGATGAACAACGCCAAATGGACGGCGTTTGCGGTAATATATCAATGTGTGTTCGCCTATGCGATATCGCTTATGATATATCAGTTCGGGCTTTTGTTCACAGGCGCGGTAAATCCCGTAGGGCTTATATTTGCGGTCATAGTGCTGGCGTTTATGATATTTATGCTCGTCAGACCGTATAAGGAAAGCAAGACACTGACGGAGAAAGTGAAAGTTTAAGGCAAGAGGTTTTTATGCTTGAGTTTATTTGGGAAAACTTATCTACAATAATTATCGGCGCGGCAACGGCTGTCCTGCTTTTCTTTCTTGCAAGGAAAATGTTTAAGGACAAGGGCGGTTGTTCCGGGTGCAGCGGTTGTAAGGGGTGCAACGGCTGCGGACACTGTCAAGAAGAAAAAAAGCAATAACAAATTCGGGGAGAAGTTCACTTCTCCCCGTAGTCTGTTTATAAAACCGTTTTCCAAATATCAAAAACCTTTAATTTCTTACCTCTTACATCTAATATCAACCTCTAAAAGGTCGGGTGCAGGGCGCGCCAGCGCCCTGCTCTCTTCCCCCTTCCCCATCGGGGAAGGGGGTCAGGGGGATAGGGCGAGTGATCGTAATTTAGAAAAACAACTTTTGAAAAGAACAACAAACAGGTTTTTATAAAAGCAAAGGGAGAAGTGAACTTCTCCCCTTTTGTTATTATCGCATCATCAGAGGGCTTTTCCCCTCATTTTAATAATTCTCGGCAGCGAGCTGGAAATAGCTCTGCGCGTGATTGCAGACGGGGCAAACTTCGGGCGCGTTTGTGCCGACAACGATATGTCCGCAGTTTCTGCACTCCCAGACCTTGACCTCACTTTTCTTGAAAACTTCCTGCATTTCCACATTTTTGAGCAATGCGCGATAACGCTCCTCATGGCGTTTTTCAATTTGCCCTACCATGCGGAATTTCATGGCAAGGTCATGGAAACCTTCCTCATCGGCGGTCTTTGCGAAATCCTCGTACATTTCCGTCCACTCGTAGTTTTCGCCCTCCGCGGCAGCCTGCAAATTCTGCGCGGTCGTTCCTATTCCGCAAAGCTCCTTGAACCAGATCTCGGCGTGTTCTTTTTCGTTGTTGGCGGTTTCGGTGAATATCGCGGCTATCTGCTCAAAGCCTTCTTTCTTTGCAACGGAAGAAAAGTAGGTGTACTTGTTGCGAGCCTGTGATTCTCCCGCAAAAGCAGCCTCAAGGTTGCGCTCGGTCTTTGTTCCCGCGTACTTGTTCTGATTTCCGGGAGCAATTTCTTCGAGTTTGTCGCCTGTCGCCTTGCATTTCGGGCAGACAGCCTCCGCGCGGTTGGGTGCGTCGAAAATTTCTCCGCATAATTTGCATTTAAACTTAGCCATAAAATGTCCTCCTTGTTGTGTTTATTTTCGAGCGGTATATAAAATACCTCTGCCATTATTGTACCATAATGTAATAAAAATGTCAATTATTTTTAAAAAAACTTAGCGGCAAAAAAAGTGACGGTAAAACAATTTCGGGCTTTCTCTAAAGACTCTTTCCCCTTCTAGAGGTTAGAAGTTAGAGGTTAGAGGTTTAGGGGAAAGGTTTTTTGCTTTTTGTCAATGTTCTAGCCTATTTCCCCGAACATCAAAAGCCTTATCCCCCAAAAGCTCCACGAATTTCTTACCTCTTATTTCTAACCTCTTACCTCTAAAAGGGCGGGGGGATAGGGCGAATTAACGTTATTGAAAGAAACAACGTTTGAAAAAAACCACTACTGCATACTGTACACTGTCAACTGCCGACAGGGGCGCGGGGGCGGCAGCCCCCGCAATCTTCCCCCTTCCCCTTGGGGAAGGGGGTCAGGGGGATAGGGCGAATAAACGTCATTAAGAGAAATAGCGTTTGAAAAAAACCACTACTGCATACTGTACACTGTGCACTGTCAACTGCCGACAGGGGCGCGGGGGCGGCAGCCCCCGCAATCTCCCCCCTTCCCCTTGGGGAAGGGGGTCAGGGGGATAGGGCGAATAAACGTCATTAAGAGAAATAGCGTTTGAAAAAAA
>CANRLW010000029.1 GCA_947631575.1 uncultured Clostridia bacterium | reverse complement strand
ACTTCCTGCGCATACACGGCGTAATACTCCTGAATATCGCCGTTTACGCCTTTGCCTTGTTCAACAGGCTCGGCGAAAAGCTCCGAAAATCCCGAAACAACGGTATGAAAGAAAAACACTCCGACCAGAATTACGGTTATGACGGTGCATATAATCCCCGTTTTCCTGTCGGTCACTTTCATAGATCCGCTCCTTTGGCTTCTGTGACAGCGCTTCTCATAAATCCGCTCCCTTTGTTTCGCGCAGGACATCTCTTACATTCTGCGGAAGCGCAAAACAGCCTATATGCACAAAGCGGTTGTAATAGTAAGTCTTGAGTTCCTGCGAAAGCCACCATTCGGCGTTGAAATCGTCAACGGGGTGGTATTTCTTTGAAGCAAAGCCGAACAGCCAATGCCCCGAGGGGTATGTCGGGATATGCGCCTGATAGACAAGAGCTATCGGGAAAAACGACTTTATACGGCTGTGAGCGCGTTTCATTGCCTGGGCGTATTCGTCATAGAACGTGCTTTCGTGCTGGTTTACAAGTATTCCGTCCGCTTTCAGTGCCTTATAGCAATTCCCATAGAACTCTTTTGTGAACAATCCCTCGCCGGGACCGAAAGGATCGGTGCTGTCTACTATAATTAAATCGTATTCATTTTCCGCGCCTCTGACAAATTTAAGACCGTCCTCATAATAAATATGAACGCGCTTGTCGTCGAGCGAACAGGTAGTCTGCGGGAGGTATTCCCTGCAAAGCTCGACAACGCGCCTATCTATTTCGACCATGTCTATATGCTCTACGCTCTTAAACCTGCAAAGCTCGCGGATTGTTCCCCCGTCGCCTGCACCGATAACAAGAACGCGCCTGATATTCGGATTAACGCTGAGCGGAACATGGGTTATCATCTCGTGGTAAATCTTCTCGTCCTTTTCGGTCAGCATAAGACAGCCGTCCAGCACAAGTATTTTCCCGAAATCAAAGCTGTCGAGAATGTCAATTTTCTGAAACTCGCTCTGCTCGGACACTAAATGTTCTTTTATTTTAATCGAGAATTTCACGCCTGAGGTGTGATTTTCCGTGAACCAAAGCTCCACAAATTACTCCTTTCCGTTTAAACGGCGTTTTTGTCATCTAATCATCTAATCATCTAATTATTTCGGCGGTCGGTTTATATAGCTCGGCTTTACAAACAGATGTACAAGCCACCTAGGTAACTTGTGCGCATTGCACATGACCCAGACCGAAAAACCGACAAAGACCGCCCAGAGCGCCGCAAAAATGCCGAAAATTATCGAGCAAGTCTGCTTTTGCTCGGCGTCGCTTTTTTCTACCGCCGCTTGGTCAACAAGCGTCCTGCCGCCAAATTCCGCGCTTATAAGGCTATCCTTTGCGGTTATCACCGACAGCCTGTCGCCCTCTTTGAGCGACAACACTCCGTCAATGTCGCAGGCGCTCGCCCACACGGTATATTCCTTTCCCGAAAGCGTAAATACCATACTGTCGTTTTTGCGGGATATTCCTTCAAACGAAAGCTCCGCTTGCGTGTAGTCGCTCTTATGAAGTCCCATACTCATCAAGAATATCCACATTCCGACTATGTAAGCGAAAATCAGCGCCCAGATAAATATAAACTCGCCGGGGCTGCGAATGTTGCCGTTGAACAGCTTGCTGCGGCTGTTGTATTCGCGCATTTTGCGCTTGTAGTTGTATTTTTGTATACGGGTGTTGTTCTTGCGTCCCATTATTTTATAACTTGGAGATATTCTACCTTCATATCGCGGCAGCCCGTGACGTTACAGCCCTTTTCTTTAGCGAACTTTATATAATCTAGAATGTCCTCGGTTATCCGCTCGCCGGGAGCTAAAATAGGTATCCCCGGAGGATAGCACATGACAAACTCGCTGCAAACTCTGCCTGCCGTTTTTTCTATCGGCATTGTTTCCTGCTCGGCGTAGAATGCCTGCTGGGGAGTTGTAACGACTATGGGGTTTATATACTCATGGTCGAAAAGTCCGACGGGTGATCTTGAATACAGACGCTTTATCTCGCTTAATGCACCAAGCAGCCTTTCTATCTCAAGCGCCCTGTCGCCGCCCGTGATTATCGCTAAAATATTTCCTATATCGCCGAATTCTATCTGTATTCCGTATTCATCGCGGAGCAGGTCGTAAACTTCAATTCCCGCAAGACCTATTTCCCTTGTATGAACGGAAAGCTTTGTTCGGTCAAATGCGTAGAAATCCGCACCGTTACATAATTCCTCGCCGAAAGCATAATATCCGCCGGTTTTGTTTATCTCGCTCCTTGCATAGTCGGCAAAGCTGACGGTCTTTTCATAGAACTCCGCGCCGTGCTGCGCAAGATTTCTCCGCGCAAGGTCTAATGACACCATAAGCAGATAACTGGCACTTGTGGTCTGTGTGAGGTTTATTATCTGGCGAACATAGTCGGGATCTACATTCTTTCCCATAAGCAGAACAGCGCTCTGTGTAAGACTTCCGCCCGTTTTATGAACAGACACCGCGCACATATCCGCACCGCAGCTCATGCCGCTCGGAGGAAGATCCTTTCCGAAATAAAAATGCGTTCCGTGAGCCTCGTCGCAAAGCGCCATAAGCCCGTGTCTGTGAGCAATATCGACAATTGCCTTTAAATTCGAGCAGATGCCGTAATAGGTAGGGTTGTTTACAAGAACGGCTTTTGCGTCGGGATTTTCCTCTATCGCCTTTTCTACGGCCTCGGGGGTCATTCCGAGAGGTATACCGAGCTGTTTATTTTCTCCGGGATCTACATAAACAGGAACAGCCCCGCAAACCACGAGCGCGTTTATCGCACTTCTGTGGACATTTCGGGGAAGAATTATTTTTTCGCCCGCCTTGCAGACGGACATTATCATTGCCTGGACTGCGCCTGTTGCGCCGTTTACGATAAAGAACGAGTTTTCCGCGCCGAAAGCGTCCGCGCAGATCTCCTGTGCCTCTTTTATCACGGAAACGGGGTGGCAGAGGTTGTCGAGGGGTTTCATGGAGTTTACGTCGTTTTTAAGGCAGTCCGCTCCGAGAAAATCGGAAAGCACAGCGTTTCCTCTCCCGCCCTTGTGTCCGGGAACATCAAACGGAACAACCCGGTTTAAGCGGTGTTCTTTCATTGCCTCATAGAGCGGAGCGCGGGTCTGGTCGAGTTTCAAATTCCACACCGCCTTTCTGTGAAAGCTGTCTATCGGTCAATAAATATTCATTCCACTGAATATTTCGATCATTTCGCGCCTCAGGCTGTTTGTAATTTCAAGGCGCTCCTGCGGGTGAATTTCGTAAACATCGGTATTGAAAAGATAATTCTGGAGTTCAATTTCCTTTATGAGCATTTTGGTATGGAATATGTTGGACTGGTAGACGTTTACGTCCATAGCGTCGTATCTTGTAAGAGTTTTCGGATCGATAAAGTCCTGAATGGAAGTAATGTTGTTGTCAATAAAGAACTTCTTTCCCGAAACGTCGCGCGTAAAGCCTCTTACGCGGTAATCTATTATAATTATATCCGAATCGAAAGAACCGATAAGATAATCGAGAGTATTAAGCGGGGAAATTTCTCCGCAGGTCGCAACGTCAATATCTACTCTGAAAGTGGATATTGCCTTGTCAGGGTGATACTCGGGGAAAGTATGAACGGTTATATGGCTCTTGTCAAGATGAGCATGGATAGTCTCGCCGTTCATGTTGGAAAAAAAGCCCATTCCTTTATTGCAGGATTCGTCGATATGCGTCGGGTCGATCCTGCCCTCCGCAAAAAGGACGTTTACAGACGCGCCCTGAGGGTCATAGTCCTGTTTGGAAATATTAAGGACCGTCGCGCCGATCCTTTCCGTGACATCACACAGTATACGCGTAAGGCGTTCGGAATTATACTGTTCGTCGATATACGAGATATAATCCTTTTGTTCGCGCTCGCTTTTTGCATAGCAGATATCGTAGATATTAAAGCTCAGCGTTTTCGTAAGATTATTGAACCCATACAAAGACAGCTTTTTCTCCACTTCCCAATCCCCCTTTTGAAAAAATAAAATTCAACTTATACAGTCAAAGAAATTATAACATATTACCTCCGAAAAATCAACAATTTTTTAAAATATTTTTATTGTTCCCCAGCATTTATAATAATTATGTTGACAAAGACGTCAAAATGTAGTATAATATAAATGTATGTTTTATAAAAAACGTACTGTATAAATTTGGCAATAATTGTCAATACAACGCAAAAGCGTGTGCAAAAAGTCTTATGACTTTAATTTTATTCTTTTTATTTTTTGTTATGGAAAAGGGAGGCTTTTATGAAAGCAGATCTGCATTGCCATACTACCATTTCGGACGGTTCGCTCGGAATTTCCGATATCATAAGACAGGCGGACAGGGACGATGTGCGCTGCATAGCTATTACAGACCACGACAGTCTTGCATCTTTATCGCGCTCTTCGATACTGGGACAGCGGTATAACGTTACGGTCGTACCCGCTGTGGAATTTTCCGCTTTCGACCATTCCAGAGGCAAAAAGGTACATATCCTCTGCTATATGCCGAAAAAGCCCGACAGGCTCGAAGGGCTGTGTCTCAGGACAAGCGAAGGGAGAATGAAACTCGGAAAGAACCTGGCGATGAAGGTGCTTGAAAAATATCCCATTACACTCGAAAGCATACTGCGCTATTCTGCGGGGAGCAAGGCAATATACAAATGCCACATAATGCACGCGCTCATGGACTACGGATATACGACCGAGCTTTACGGAAATGTATATGACGAGATATTTGACGCGGACGAGGGACTGTGCGCCGAGCAGGTGCAGTCCGAGGCGGACTTCTACCCCGATGTGAGATTTGTGCTTACAATGATAAAAGCCGCGGGCGGAATATCGGTCATTGCTCACCCGAAAGTATTTGACAGCCTTGACCTTATCGAAGAGCTTGCGAAGGAAAAAATACTCGACGGCGCGGAGGTCTGGCATTCGAGCGCGGACGAAAAATACCGCGAGGAAATCTCGGACATCTGCGATAAATACAAGCTCATAAAAACGGGCGGCTCAGACTTCCACGGGTTTTACAACCACTATGCCATACAGATAGGCTCGCTCACCACTCCCGAAGATGAGCTTAGAAAAATAATTCCCCTGGAGGAATAATTTTTATGGCAGGAAAGACAATGCCGAAAAACAAGACGGACAAATATGCCGAGCTTAAAAATTCATTTGAAATAAACAAGGACGATAAAAACGCCGTTTCAATGTCGGCATATATGAGAAATCAGTTTAAATTCTACGGCATAGCTACGCCGAAAAGAAAAACGATTTACAAGGACTTTCTTAAAGCCGAAAAAAGCAAAGGCGTAATTGACTGGGATCTTCTCGACAAATGCTTTGAGGACGAGCACAGAGAGTTTCAATATCTGGTTTCGGACTATCTTTTGTTTATGAAACAATATGTGACCTTTGATGATATGCCGAAAATCAAGAACTACATAACAAATAAGTCATGGTGGGATACGATAGATTTTTTATGCAAGGTCATAGGGAATGTAGGTCTTAGAGATAACAGGATAAAGGGGCTTATGGTCGAATGGTCGGAAGATGAAAATTTCTGGGTCAGAAGAACGGCTATTGAACATCAGCTCGGCTTGAAGGATAAGACCGACACCGAATTACTTGAAAAGATAATAACAAACTGTTTTGGCAGCGATGAGTTTTTTATAAATAAAGCGATAGGCTGGGCGCTCAGAGAATATTCAAAAACCGACCCCGAATGGGTGAGATCTTTTATAGAAAAGCACAAAAAGGAAATGAACAGTTTAAGTATCAGAGAATCGAGTAAATATATCTGACGAATAAGAACATTACGGACTGTATTTAAAGCCCGATATAAGGAGATAAAAAATGGACATAAAAGAAAAATCACTCGAAATGCACGAAAAATGGCAGGGAAAAATTGAGGTCATATCCCGCGCGCCGATAAAAACGCGCGAGGACCTTTCGACCGCGTATACTCCCGGAGTAGCGCAGCCGTGTCTTGAAATACAGAAAAACCCCGACCTTGCCTATAAGTACACGAGAAAAGGAAACCTTGTGGCGGTAATAACCGACGGAACGGCTGTGTTGGGACTTGGCGACATCGGCGGTCTCGCGGGAATGCCGGTCATGGAAGGCAAATGCTGTTTATTCAAAGAATTCGGCGGCGTTGACGCGTTCCCTCTTTGCGTAAAGAGTAAAGACGCGGACGAAATCGTAAGAACCATCGAGCTTATTTCCGACAGTTTCGGCGGAATAAACCTCGAAGATATTTCAGCGCCGAGATGTTTTGAAATTGAAAGAAAGCTGAAAGAAAAGCTCGATATCCCCGTTTTCCATGACGACCAGCACGGAACGGCAATAGTAGTAGGCGCGGCACTTATAAATGCCGTAAAGTGCGCGGGAAAAAAGCTCGGCAACATAACCGTAGTTATAAACGGCGCGGGTTCGGCGGGAATTGCCATAGGAAAGTTCCTGCTCAATCTCGGAATAGGAAACCTCATAATGGTTGACCTTTGCGGAATAATAAACCGTGACGACAAATACGAAAACCCCGCTCATGCGGAAATTGCAAAGCTGACGAACAAGAACAACATAAAAGGCTCATTAGCAGACGCGCTTAAAGGCGCGGACGCATTTGTGGGCGTTTCAAAGCCGAATCTCGTTACGCCGGAAATGGTAAAGTCAATGGCTCAAAAGCCTATCTTGTTCCCGATGGCTAACCCCAACCCTGAAATAACCTACGACCTCGCAAAAGAAAGCGGAGCGTATATTGTAGGAACGGGGCGCTCGGATTATCCTAATCAGATAAACAACGTTCTTGTTTTCCCGGGAGTATTCAAGGGTGCGCTTTCCGTAAGGGCAAAGGCGATAACGGAGGATATGAAACTGGCGGCGGCGAAGGCAATTGCGGCGCTTGTAACCGACGACAAGCTCTCGCCGGAATACATTATCCCCTCGGCGCTTGATAAGAGCGTAGCGGACGCGGTAGCAAAGGCAGTAGCCGACTGCTGGTTAAATAACAATTGATTTAAAGAAATAAAAAGGAGATGAAAATAAAATGACTTATGAATATTCACCGAGAGGGGTTTGCTCTCAGAAAATGATCTTTGACGTTGAGGACAATATTGTAAAAAACCTCAAGGTTTTAGGCGGCTGTAACGGTAATCTTCAGGGAATTGCAAGGCTCGTAGAGGGACTGCCCGTAGACGAAGTAATAAAAAGGCTCGAAGGGATACACTGCGGCATGAGACCTACCTCGTGCCCCGACCAGCTCGCGCAGGCTCTCAAAGCCATGAAGAAAGCGGAGGAAGACAACAAATGAGGATACCCGAGTTATTTAAAAGCGGAAAAACCGTTCTGTCTTTTGAGATCTTCCCGCCGAAAAAGGACAGTTCTATTGACACCGTATACAAAACGCTCGATGGTCTTTCTGATCTTCATCCCGACTTTATAAGCGTTACATACGGCGCGGGAGGTAGTCTTCCGGGAGCGTCGACCCGCGAAATTACGTCCATAATAAAAGAAAAATATCACACGACGAGCATTGCTCATCTCACCTGCATAAACTCCACAAAAACGGATATTGACCGTATTATTGAGGAGTTTACCGAGTCGGGAATTGAAAACGTTCTGGCGCTTAGGGGCGATCTTATACCCAACGTTGAGCCGCAGCATGATTTTCTCCATGCGTCCGACCTTATCTCGTATATGAAAGCAAGGAGCAATATGTCTTTTTCGGGGGCTTGTTATCCCGAAGGGCATACGGAATGCAACGATCTTGACGAGGACATTGACAATCTGAAAATAAAGGTAGACGCAGGAGCGGAACACCTTATTTCTCAATTGTTCTTTGACAACAACGCGTTCTACAGATTTCTCGACAAGGCAAGAGCTAAAGGCATAAACGTTCCTATCGAGGCGGGAATTATGCCTTGCGTAAATGCAAATTCAATTAAGCGCATGATAACGATGTGCGGAGCGTCGCTACCCGAAAAGTTTACAAAGCTCATCGCGCGTTATGGCGAAAAGCCCGATGCAATGCGCGACGCGGGAATTGCATACGCGGCGGATCAGATAATTGACCTTGCGGCACACGGTGTTGACGGAGTTCACCTTTACACAATGAACGATCCTTTTATTGCACGCAGAATATGCGAAAGCGTTTCGAGCGTTATAAAATCATAAACAAAAGAAGGAATAGAAATGGAAGACGTACTGATAATAGGCAACAAAGAATTTCACTCGCGGTTTATTTTAGGCAGCGGAAAGTTTGATCTTGACCTTATAAACGCGGCTGTACAGAACGCGGGCGCGGAGATAATAACGCTTGCGCTGCGCAGAGTTAACAGCTTTACGGGGAATATTCTCGAACATATCCCGAAGGGCGTTACATTACTTCCGAATACATCGGGAGCAAGAAACGCACAAGAGGCTGTAAAAATAGCAAAGCTTGCGCGCGAGGCAGGCTGCGGAGAATTTATAAAGATCGAAGTCATTCACGACTCGAAATATCTTCTCCCCGACAACTATGAAACGGCGAAGGCTTGTGAATTGCTTGCAAAAGAAGGATTTACGCCTATGCCGTATATGTACCCCGACTTGTATGCGGCGCGCGATATGAAAAACGCGGGCGCGGCGGCTATAATGCCGCTTGCCGCTCCGATAGGCTCGAACAAGGGACTTTCCACAAAGGAATTTATCCGTATTCTTATAGAAGAAATCGACCTTCCGATAATCGTAGACGCGGGCATTGGCAGACCGTCGCAGGCTTGCGAGGCTATGGAAATGGGCGCGGCGGCTGTTATGGCTAACACCGCCATTGCGACTGCGGGAAATATTGTTCAAATGGCGGAGGCTTTCAAAAATGCGATAAACGCAGGGCGCGGAGCTTATCTTGCGGGACTTGGCAGGGTTCTTGACAGAGCGTCAGCTAGCTCGCCGCTTACGGGATTTATAAACGACTGATGAATGAAATAAAAATTGACCGCGAAAACGCATACAGATATATGGGTTTTCGCGAGCCTTTTTCGGAGAATGTCGACGAAAAGACCGCCGAGGCTGTCGATAAAATTGAACAGGAGTTACTTAAAGCGGTAAAGCCGAAGTTTATATGGCGGGTTTTTGATATCATAAGGGACAACGGGTTGTTTCTCAGCGGATGTGATTTTGAGCTTTCGGGAAATGATATCAAAAAACATCTGTCAAATTGCGATAAGGCGGCAATTGTCTGCTCTACACTATCGGCGGACTGCGATAAATTTATAGCGAAGATGAGCGTCAGGAGCGCGCTTGAAATGCTGGTGAGCGACGCACTGGCAAGCGCGTATATTGAGCAGATAAGCGACAGTGCGGTAAAAGACCTTGCGGAAAAAAACGAGGGCTTTTCGGCGACATGGGTTTTCGGCGCGGGGTATGGGGATTTTCCGCTTGAAGTTTTGCCTAAGCTTATAGCGGCGGCAGACGCGACAAGGAAGATCGGAATTTCAACGACCGCCGCGAATACCCTTGCCCCGACAAAATCTATTGTAGGCGTGGCGGGGCTGTCGAGGGAAAAGAAAGTCGGCTCGGAAAAGTCGTGCGATAATTGCAATATGCGGGAGAAATGCGAGTTTCGAAAACTCGGCAAAACTTGCACATAATAGAAAACGGCTCATGGGTTTTAATCCGTGAGCCGCTTTTTTGGAAAGAGGTTTAAAAATCAGTGTGTTTTCTTTCTTGAAATAACAACTGCCGCGCCTGCGAGGGCGATAACACCGAGCGTGAGAGAAAGACCTGCTACGCCTGTTTCGGGAGTTGTGGTTGTGCCGCTGGAGTTGCTGTCGGTGGAAGTTTCGCTGTCGGTGCTTTCGGTGGTGCTGTTGTCCGAGGAAGTTTCGCTGTCGGACGTATTGCTGTCCGAACTGTCGGTTTCTGTGGGAGCAACGTAGTTGTAGTGAATTGTTGCGGTTTCGGGGAAATGGTTGTTTTCTATGTTTTCTATTTTTGCCCATTGTTCCTCAGTGCCTGAATAATATATATCGGTAATATTATCTGACATCATGAAAACGTCATAAATATCTTCACCAAGCTTTGTTACGCTTGCGGGAATATATACGGTTTTTAAATTCTTGCAAGCACCGAAAGCAGCTGCGTCTATAGTGGTCACGCCGTCGGGGATAACTATACTTTCAAGATTGTCGCAGTGATCAAAAGCCGAGATTCCTATGTAAGTAACACTTTGGGGAATGATAATTGATTTTATTCCCGAGCCAGAAAATGCCAAAGCCGGTATTTCTTTTAATCCTTCGGGAAGTGTTATAGATTCAAGATACGGCGAATCTATGGTTCCGTAAAATGCTACTACCATAGAACCTAAACCGCCTTTTAAAGAAGTTACGGTTTCGGGAACTGTATATGATTTATCTTTCTTTGCGGACGGATATTTAATTAAAACCGTTTTGTCCTTATTAAATAACACTCCGTTTTCGGAAGAATAATATTCGTTATTTTCCGTAACATTTATACTTTCCAAACTACTATTATCAGCGAAAAATTCACTGTCAATTTCCTTTAAGCTGTCACCGAACGTTATGCTTTTAAGGTTATCACATAAACCTATAACTCCCCCGCCTATGCTGACCACGCCATTGCCTAAAACCAATTCTGTAAGATTTTCACAGAATCTGAAAGCAGCATAGCCAATCTCTGTTACGCTATCGGGAATATCTACATTTTCAAGGTTAGTACAACCACTGAAAGCATCATCGCCGATTTTTGTCACACCCTCGGGAATTTTTATCTCTTTAGCCTCTTTTCCTTGCTCCGTAACTCCCGTTACAGTCGTTCCCTCTATTTTGAGGTTTCCGCTTTCGTCAACTATGCTCTCGGTGCTGTCCTCGCTGTCGGTGCTTTCCGTTTGAGAACTTTCCTCTGCGGCAAATGAAGTAACTGCCGTTGTCGCCATAAGTGCGCCTGCCAGAAGAATTGCGCTAAGTTTTCTCACTTTCATTTTTAAATTTCCTCCGTTCTTTTTGCGGTATGTTATTTTTGCTGCGCAATTTCCCGCAAAAATAAAAAATGCGCAGCCGAAACCGCGCACTTGTAAAAATGCTGGCTCCGAATTGCTGCGACACAACTTTTCTATACCTCTATAAGTGTACGAAAATAGAGCGCACTTTTACCATGGTAAAAGTGTACACACAATAGAGGTAATTATTCAGTTATGTCGCACTGTAATTGTATCACAAACTTTTTTGTTTGTCAATACCTTTTGCTATGTCCCGCGCAGTTTCCGCGAATTAAATAGCGCGGCGCTGAAACTATGCACTTTTAAAATGCCGGCTACGGTCGTTGCAGCACAGGCGTTTTAACCGGTATAGTACCATAATTGTACCATAAACTTTTTTATTTGTCAAGACCTTTTGATAATTTCCCGCGCGCCTTTTTCCGTGAATTAAACAGCGCGGCGGTCATGTAACCGCACAAAAAAAACACCCAAGTAAAAACTTGGGTGTCAGCTTGTATAAAAACCTATTTGTGGTTCTTTTCAAACGTAGTTTTTCTACATTACGCTCACTCGCCCTATCCCCCTGCCCCCTTCCCCGAGGGGGAAGGGGGAGAATGCGGGGCGCTGGCGCGCCCCGCGCCTCGCCCTTTTAAATGTTAGAAATAAGATGTAAGAAATCAAAGGTTGTTTTGGAGATAAAGATTTTTGATGTTTGGATAATATGGCTTTATATACAGACTAACACCCAAGTAAAAACTTGGGTGTGTTTACTTTTTTAAAGCGGCTGATATTATCAGCGTGTTTTCTTTGATATGAGCAATGCCGCGCCTGCAAGAACAACTACTCCGAGCGTAAGCGAAAGCCCTGCTACGCCCGTGTCGGGGGCTGTGGTGGTGCCGCCGGAGTTGCTGTCGGTGGTGCTGTCAATGGTGCTTTCAGTGGTGCTGTCGGTTGTGCTGTCAGTGGTGCTGTTGTCGGAAGATGTTTCGGTGTCTGAGCTTGTTTCGCTGTCGGAACTTGTTTCCGTATCGGAAGAAGTTTCAGCATCAGATGATGTTTCGGAGTCGCTAGAATTGCTGTCGGTTTCTTTCCCGTAGTTAAAATGTACCGTAGTGTTTGCGCCGATGACAACGTTTTCAATATTCGAGATAGTTCTCCACAGTTGCTCCGAGCCTACATAATAAATATCGCTTATGCCCTCCGAAAAAGTCAAAACGGAGTTTCCGCTAATTGAACCCGTAACGAACTCGGAAATAATGCCCGGTATTATAATATTTTTCAGATTTACACAGTCGCCAAACGCGCCTAAGCCTATGACCTCGACGGTTTCGGGGATAGTAAATGTATCTTCGGTTTTAGCCGCAGGATACGCTAAAATCTCCGTTTTGTCCTTATTGAAAAGCACTCCGTCGGCGGAAGAAAAGCTCTCGTTGCCTTCCGCGACATTTACTTCTTTAAGAAACTTACAGCCTAAAAGACCAAAGCTGTTTATTGTCTTTACGCTCGCGGGAATTTCCAAAGTTTCAAGGTTTTCGCACTGACTAAGCCTGCAATCGATCTCTGTAATTCCCTCCGGGATTACTATCTTCTTCTCCGCTTTGCCTTTTTCGGTTATTCCCGTTACGGCATTTCCCTCGATAACGAGGTCTTCGTTTGCGCTTTCGGTCTGTGAGCTTTCAGCCGCCAGAGCAGTAACTGCCGTTGAAGTCGTGAGTACGGCTATTGCAGCTAAAATTGCCGATAATTTCTTTGCTTTCATTTTACCATTCACTTTCTGTTTGCGGATTTTTTTAATGCCTTGCATTTCTCCGCAAAATCAAAAATGCAATGCAGAAGTCGAATAACGACTTCATAATTTTCGACACGATTTTTTTATTCAACAATTGCACATCATAAAAATCGTTTCTTTAAATTATGCCATGATGTTATTATAACTTAAATCGTTCATTTTGTCAATACGTCAATGACATTTGTGCATATATACAAAAGAATTGTGACAAGTAACTGAAAAATTGAAATTCCTGTTGACTTTTTCGTGAAATTTTTATACAATAAAAATGCCTAATTATTTTATAAAAAGTGAGGTATTAAAAATGAAAAAATTTATGGACGAGAACTTCCTTCTCTCGACAGAGACCGCGCAAAAGCTGTTTCACAATTATGCGGCAAAGATGCCTATCATTGACTATCACTGCCACATAAATCCCCGCGAAATCGCCGAGGACAGACAGTTTGAGAGCATTACTCAGGTATGGCTCGGCGGCGACCACTATAAGTGGCGTCTTATGCGCTCGGCGGGCGTTGATGAAAAGTATATCACGGGCGACGCTACGGAGAGAGAAAAGTTCCAGAAGTGGGCTGAAACTCTCGCAAAGGGTATCGGAAACCCTCTGTTCCACTGGAGTCACCTCGAACTTCAGCGTTTCTTCGGCTATAACGGCGTTTTAAACGGTGATACCGCCGAGGAAGTATGGCAGCTTTGCAACAAGAAACTTGCTGATAAGAGCATGAGCGTAAGAAACCTCATAAAGCAGTCGAATGTTGAAGTTATCTGCACAACGGACGACCCTGTTGACAGTCTCGAATGGCACAAGAAAATTGCCGAAGATCCCACATTTGACGTAAAGGTATATCCCGCATGGCGTCCCGACAAGGCAATGAACATCGAAAAGCCCGACTTTGCCGACTATATGAAAAAGCTCGAAACTGCAAGCGGCGTTAAAATCGCATCTTGGGCTGACCTTAAAAAGGCTCTTGAAAACAGAATGGACTTCTTCAGCTCTATGGGCTGCCGCGTTTCCGACCATGCGCTTGAATACGTTTATTATGCGCCCGCAAGCGACGAGGAAATTGAAAAGATCTTTGCGAAGAAGATGAGCGGAGAGCTGTCCTGCCCCGAATGCGTAAAGAAGTTCAAGACCGCGTTTATGATGTTTATGGGCGACCAGTGCCACAAGAGAAACTGGGTAATGCAGCTCCACTATGGCTGTAAGCGCGACAACAACACGCCTATGTTCAACAAGCTTGGTCCGGACACGGGCTTTGACTGTATCAACAACTATGCGCCGTCGAGCGAAACGGCTGACTTCCTGAACGCTCTTGAAATGAACAAGTCGCTCCCCAAGACGATTATTTATAGCCTTAACCCGAACGACAACCAGGCAATTGACACCATTCTTGGCTGTTTCCAGAGCAGCGAGGCTGTAAGCAAGATACAGCACGGCTCGGCATGGTGGTTCAACGACAACAAGGTTGGAATGACGGAGCAGATAACCTCCCTCGGAAACCTCGGTTATCTTGCGGGATTTGTCGGAATGCTCACGGATTCAAGGAGCTTTTTGAGCTATCCTCGTCACGAATATTTCCGCAGAATACTTTGCGACGTATTCGGAAACTGGGTAGAAAACGGAGAATATCCCGATGATGAAAAACTGCTCGGCGAGATAGTTCAGGACATTTCCTACAACAACACCAAGCGTTATTTCGGATTCTGATTTAAAAACACGAACGCGGGTCTGCATAAGACCCGCGTTTTATTTGTCGTGAATAATAAATGACACGCCCAAACTTTCGTTTGGGCGTGCGTTTTGGAGAAGGGTAATATGAAAACATCTGAAGTTATCAGTGTTTCTTTCTGGAAATAACAACTGCCGCGCCTGCAAGAGCGATAACGCCGAGAGTCAGCGAAATGCCTGCTACGCCGGTGTCGGGGCTTGTAGTGCTGCCGCTGTTGCTTGAATTGCTGTCGGTGGTGCTGTTGTCCGAGGAAGCTTCGCTGTCTGAACTTGCTTCACTGTCGGAAGATGCTTCGCTATCAGAGCTTGCTTCGCTGTCGGAGCTTTCGGTTGTTGAGCCTGTTGAATTATAATGCATAGTTGCATTTCCAATAAGTACTTCTATTAAAGAATTTTCCTCATATGTGTAATCCTTTTTGTATTCCTCAGCAGGAGTTCCCATTGTATACCGAGGTCCGCCCCACCATTGACGTACATCGTGCCACTCAATTGCTTTCCATTGTTCTTCTGTTCCCTTATAATATACGTTAGTAAGGTTACAGCCCTCAAAAATACCCATTTCCAAAAATTCTACGCTTGCGGGAATAGTGACGGTTTTAAGATTTGTGCAACCCCCAAACATATAAGTCCCTAAATATGTAACTCCGTCCGGTATAACAATTTCTGAAAGATTTTTATTGCCGCAAAATGCTCTATCCGAAATATACTTTACTGTTTTTGGGAAAGTATAGCTTGAACCTTTTTTGCTTGCTGGATATTTTTCAATTGACGTTTTATCTTTGTTGTAGAGTACTCCGTCTTCAGAGCAAAATGTTTCATTATCATCGGAAACAGTTATGCTTTCAAGCGAATTGGGCAAACGCATCCACCATTCGCCTTCCAATTCGCCACAATCCATATCGTCGATATCTTCTATGTAAATAATATTTTTACCTATGCTTAAAGTTTTGAGTTTTGTATTATTGTCGTCGAATGTATGAGGAGCGATAACAGCAACCTTTTTTCCGTTTACTTCATTAGGTATGACAAGGTTCTCAACGTCCGCAGCAGCAAAAACTGCATAAGTACCGTCATCGCGCAGCCTATAAGCTAATGTTTCGTCCTTGTAGTCTGCTTTGATTTTGTCAAAAGGAATAGTTACATCGCCGCCTCCCGCGTTTGCTTCCCATTCAACACCTGAAGCCATCTGAGTTGATGCAATAACAGGCGTTGCCATAAGTGCGCCTGCGAGTAAAATTGCGCTTAGCTTTCTGATTTTCATTTTGATCCTCCTTATTCCTTGCGGTCATTTTTTTGCCGCGCAATTTTCCCGCAAAATAAAAAAAGTGCGCAGCCGAAACCGCGCACTTGTAAAAATGCCGGCTCCGAATTGCTGCCACACAATTGAAATACCATTAAACACGGGTACTAAAAGAGCAAGCGCTTTTACCATAGTAAAAGTACCGTGTTTAATTAAATTTATTCAATTGTGTGGCACTTTAATTTTACCATACCGCCCATAATTTGTCAATAGTTTTTTTATAAAAAATATGACGCCCCCGAAAAACACCGATAACTATTCAGTCTGTATATAAAGCCTAATCAGTGTTGTATGGTAATTCACCAAAGTCAGACAATGAGTATACTGCCAACAGGGGTTGCGGGGACGGAGTCCCCGCAAGGCGGGTCGCAGGGCGCGCCCTTTTAGAGGTTAGAAATTAGAGGTAAGAGGTTAGAGTTTTAGAGGAGAGGTTATCCGATTTTCGTAAGCGTTCTAGCCTCTAGCCTCTTTCTCTGCAAAACAAATCACCTTATCTCCAAAACTACCTTTGACTTCTTACCTCTTATTTCTAATTTCTAACCTCTAACAGGTTAGGGCGAGTGAGGGTTATTGAGGAAAATAGCGTTTGAAAAAAAACCACAAATAGATTTTTATACAAGCTGAACTATTTGTATATGTAATTGTTTGATAATTTACTGTTGACTTTTTTCTTAATGTGTGGTATAATTTATATTAGTAATGTGGAAATGCTTTCATGAAAAGGGGGCGGTAGAGATGAACATAAATCAAAAGGGTCAGAAAAGCCTTTTTGAAGACATCAAAAACGCTCATATTTCCGACTTCGGCGGGTTTGTTGAAGAAACCCGCAGGGCTGTAGGCTTTGTCGCCGAGGAGCTGGGAATAACAAAAGTCGATTGTGTTCTGTCCGTACCGCAGGAGCTTTCGGACTTTGGAAACAGCTTTTCTGTTTACGGAGAAAACGGACAAGGCGAACCGATAAAGTTTTCTTATGACCTTTCCGATGAGGGCAATGTAGAATTTTTAGTTTACACGAACGACAAAGGGCTTTCCGATGAAGAAACGGAAATTCTTGAAATTGATTTAAGACAGCTTAGTTATATCCTCGACAGCCTTATTCTTAAGCTTAAATGCGAACAACTCTCGCTCATTGATTTTCAGACGGGCATTTCCAACACAAAAGCGTTTATGAGCTTTGCCTCTAAAATACTAGACGCGGGCAAAGCGGAGGACTATACCGCTATCTTTTTCAATATACGAAATTTTAAATCCGTCCACCGCTCTCTTACATATTTAGAGGGAAACAAGGTCCTTAAAAAATACAGCAGGATAGTCGCAGAGGCAGTTACCGAAAAAGAAATGGTCGCGCGCTCGGGCGGAGATAATTTCATTGCACTTATATTAAATGACAATCTCGATTATTTTTTTGACCTGCTCCAGAATATGGTCATATTCTACGAAAAAGACGGAAGGCAGCTTACGTTTATGTTCGGGGCAATTGTCGGAGCTTTAAGGCTTACGGACAAGTACAGCATAGGAGACATTATGCTGAACACAAACGTTGCATATCAGAGCGCAAGAGAAAACCGCACGCTGTACAAGCTCTATGACGAGGAGGCAAGCCTTAATCTTATACAGAAGAAAATAATCCTTTCGGGATTTCACAAGGCACTTAGCGACAGAGAATTTTATGTAGTTTATCAGCCGAAAGTCGGCGTTAAAGACAGAAAGCTCCACGGCGCGGAAGTGTTGGTGCGCTGGCGTACAAGCACGGGAGATCTTATGCCGGGCAGCTTTGTTTCAATTCTCGAACAGGACGGCTGTATATGCACGCTTGATTTCTTTATGCTTGAAGAAGTCTGCAAGCTGCTGAAAATGCTCTTGGACAACGGGCTTGAGCCTGTGACGATATCGGTCAATTTCTCAAAGCGTCACCTCACAAACAACAAGCTTGTAGAGGAGATAATTGAAGTTATAGACCGCTATGGTATTCCTCACGATTATATTGAAGTTGAACTTACAGAGGGCGAAAACTCGTATAACCAAGGGGTTATGAGCAGCGTTGTAAACGGTCTTGCAAATCTCGGAATAAAGACCTCGATAGACGATTTCGGAACGGGTTATTCTTCGCTCGGAATGTTGAAGATGTTAAATCTTGACGTTTTAAAGATAGACAAGAGCTTTATTCCCGATGCGCCCGTCAGCGAAAAGGACAAGAGTTATCTTTTACTTAAAGGCATAATCAGCATAGCGAAGGACTTAGGACTTACGATAACCGCCGAGGGCGTTGAAACAAACGCGCAGTTTGAGCTTATAGAAAGTCTTGGGTGCGACCTTGTACAAGGTTTTATTTTTGACAGACCGTTGTCGGAAAGCGAGTTTATCGACAGAATAAAGCACAAGGACTATGTTCTTGATTAAACGAAAGTCAGAGAAAGGAGCTTTTCAATGATGAAATGCTGTTTTGGTGTCGGGAGAAACAAGGAAAGCGCCGAGCTTTGCGTAAAAGAAACGGTAAAGGATTTTTCCGACCCGAAACTTATCATCTTCTTTTCTGATGAATATGATTTCTGCGAATATTCGAGACTTATACATTCACAGTTTCCGAATGCTGTTTCAATAGGCTGTTCAACATACAGGTTGTGGGGCAGCATAGGAACGGAGAAAAACGTTCTGTATGCAATGGCGATAGAAGACGGGATTGAAATAAGCGCGGACGTTATCCCGAAAGCGAATGAGTTTGCTCTTACATATGCCGACAGAGTTAAGGAATGTGTAAACAAGATAAGCGACACGAAAAACACGGTGTGCGTTGAGTTTACCGTTCCGTATAAGAATTATGAAGAATACGCGCTAGTTGTATTAAACAGCGTTCTTTTGAGAAAGGGCATACCGATAATAGGCGGAACTGCCGCAAACGACAACACCTCGGAGACGGGATATGTTTCGCTGAACGGCGAAGTTTATACGGACGGCTGTGTGTTTATGCTGATAAAAAACCTCGGCGGCGCGATAAGGCTTTATCGTGAGAATATCTACGTTCCGCTGACGGGCAGGCAATTTCCGACGACGAAAGCGAACAGCGTTTCGAGGACGGTAATGCGGCTCGGCGAAAAGACTGCCGCGGAGGTATACGCGGAGGAACTTGGTGTTCCGATAGGCGATATAAAGAAGTATTTCTTCTACTATCCTTTGGGCAGGCGCGTCGGAGATGAAACGTACATAACCGCGATCTACGAGGTCGGAGCTAACGGGAGTCTGAAAAACCTCGCGAGGATACACGAGGGAACGGACATTTCGGTAATGACGGTGGGAGATTACAAGCAGATAACCGAGAAAACGTTTGAGAAAATAAAGAGAGAGAACCCCGCGCCGTCGCTTGTTATGCTGTTCAACTGTCTTGCGAGAACGATACTTTTTGAAAGCGAAAACGCTATAGAGGACTATCAGAAAAGGCTGTCGGAGGAATTTCCGAATTATATAGGATTTTCCTGCTGCGGCGAACAAATGGGAACAAAGCACTTTAATCACACCGCACTGTTCGCGGTGTTCGAATGAGGAACAAAGAGCGCAAGGGGAAAAACCTTTTGAAAAAGGTTTTTCCCCTTGACCCTTTTTCCAAAACTTTTATGTGCCGCCG
>CANRLW010000028.1 GCA_947631575.1 uncultured Clostridia bacterium | reverse complement strand
TTATTTAATATCTGCTATCGCATAATCTCCCAATTCGATGTTATCACCGATTTGAAATTCCAAAGGTTCCCGAAAAACCGGTCCGTCAACAGCAAGGGTGTGGTATTCTCCATTCTCTCCACATATATCAATACCCGCCGATTTCATAACTGAAATTGACGTTTCATCAACAAATGTTCCCAAGAGTTCCATAGGCAAAACGCTCCGATTAACGCTTTTAATCAGGCATTTATAGCCGAGCCGAATAAGGTCATAAACAATATCTTCCCGCGCCTTCTGCCACAACGGAAAACAAGGAAACAATCCGACAGCTTTACAGCGGTCTTCCTCCCATTTGCGGTTTTGTTCAATATCAATATCGCCAAAACAGACCGCTTCAGCGCCCATTGCTTTTGACTTCGACAAACCTGTTTCAAATGCTGTCCGATAGGTTTCCCCATTCGCCGGGCAGGCTATCATAGGAAGTCCCAGAGCTTTTGCATAACGCTCTAACATTGTGCTGTCAGCGCCGTGAAAATAGGAACGTCCTACTTCCTCATTTACCATAACGACCAGACACACGGGTTCATGTCCTTGTTCCAACATCTTGTGGAGCGCCAAAGTGCTGTCCTTTCCGCAACTGTATGAAATGGCAAACTTTATATAATCACTCCCTCGGTTAAATTCAAACGATTTTCGCTTTATCCTCAATCATTTATCGGTCTCATTGTCGGGAACAACAGCACATCTCTTATGCTCGCGGAATTTGTCAGCAGCATTACAAGCCTGTCAAATCCAAATCCCAGACCGCCCGTTGGGGGAAGTCCGTATTCGAGCGCGGTTATGAAGTCGTCGTCAACCTGCGCGTCGTTTCCTCCCTGCGCGCGCTTTGCGGCTACCTGCTTTACAAAACGCTCTTTCTGGTCGATAGGGTCGTTAAGCTCGGAGAACGCGTTTCCGAATTCCGTTCCGTTTATGAAATACTCAAAGCGCTGAGTAAACGCGGGGTCGTCCGTCTTGCGCTTTGCAAGCGGAGAGTTCTCCACAGGATAATCATAGATAATAGTCGGCTGTATCAGCTTGTCCTCTACAAAATTTTCAAAGAACGCTATAAGTACGTCGCCCTTTGTCGAATTTGCGTTTACGCCGTCCTCTACGCCCTTTTCCTTCGCGCACGCTCTCGCCTGCTCGTCGGTTTCCCATGCGTTATAATCAACGCCCGCGTACTTCTTTACCGCGTCTATCATCGTAAGGCGCTCCCACGGCTTTCCTACGGCTATCTGCTGACCCTGATATTCAACCGTATCGGTGCCGCAGACATTTAGGGTAACCGTCCTGTATAATTCCTCTATAAGATCCATCATCTCAAAATAGTTGATGTACGCCTGATACATTTCAATTGACGTAAATTCGGGATTATGAGTGGCGTCCATGCCCTCGTTCCTGAATATCCTGCCGACCTCGTAAACCTTGTCAAAGCCGCCGACTATAAGCCTTTTCAGATACAGCTCGGTTTCAATTCTCAGGTACATATCAATGTCGAGCGCGTTATGATGCGTCTTGAACGGTCTTGCGGACGCGCCTATTTCTATAGGCAACAACACGGGCGTATCTACCTCGACATAGCCATGACCGTCGAGGAATTTTCTTATTTCCGAAAGTATCTTCGAGCGCTTTACGAAAACGTCCTTTACTTCGGGGTTTGCGATAAGGTCAAGATAACGCTTGCGGTAGCGCTCCTCCTTGTCCTTTAAGCCGTGCCACTTTTCGGGCAGCGGCAGGAGCGACTTTGAAAGAAGAACTATCTCGCTTGCGTGAACGGAAATTTCTCCCATTTTTGTCTTAAAGACAAAGCCCTTTATTCCGACAATATCGCCCAAGTCCCACTTTTTGAATGCCTTGAAGGTTTCCTCGCCCACATTGTCTATTCTAACATAGACCTGCATTCTGTCGGAGCTGTCGCGAATGTCGATAAAGCTTGCCTTTCCCATGTTTCTGCGGGTCATCATACGTCCCGCAATGCAGACGTCCTTGTTTTCAAGCTCTTCAAAGCGCGCTCTTATCTCGCTGTTGTGAATGTCAACGGGATACTGCGTGATAGTATACGGGTCGTTTCCCGCCTCTTTAAGCGCGGCAAGCTTTTCGAGGCGCACTCTGTGCTGTTCGTCTAGCTCCTCCTGCGTTATTTCCGTAACTTCTGTTAATCCTTCGTTGTTATTTTCCGTCATTTAAAATTATTCCTCGTCTTCTTTTCTTATTTCCAAAACCTTAAACTGTATAACTCCTACGGGCGCCTCTACGTCTACAACGTCGCCTACTTTTTTACCCATGATTGCCGCGCCTATGGGGCTTTCATCGGACATCTTGCCGTTGTTTATATCAGCCTCTTTCGTGCCGATTATTTTGAATTCCATTTCCTGGTTCATTTCAACATCGAGAATTTTAACGGTCGTTCCAATGCCGACTTTCTCGGTTGAAATATCATCGTCGTCGATTACCTGCGCATGAGCAAGCGTCGCCTCTATCTCGGCAATTCTCGACTCGATAATACCCTGTTCGTTTTTCGCCTCGTCATACTCGCTGTTTTCCGAAAGGTCGCCGAACGAAAGCGCAACTTTTATCTTTTCCGCTACCTCGCGGCGGCGTACCGAGCGCAGCTCGTTAAGCTCCGCCTTAAGTTTTTCTTCTCCCTTTCTCGTCAGAACTGTAATAGGTTTGTTCATAATTATCCTCCTGTTGTTTGTTTTTAATTATCGCGCAAAAGCGCTGAAACTTTCATTTTAATTTGTTGTGCCGTTGCCGAGTATCTCAAGCGCCTTTATAAGCTGGGTGTCGGCGTCATGCTCCACATAGTCTACATACATTCCCGCGGGAAGTTCTACGACATAATCGGGGTTTATTCCCGTTTTGTCATATGAGGCGGACTTTGAAGGAACGACCTTCGCGGTCGAAATGGAGAGCGCCGCTCCGTCGGGAAATTCGTATGTAGTCACAACGGTTGCTTTTCCGCTTGTCCTTGTGCCGATAAGCGTCGCTTTGCCCTCGTCTTTAAGCGCAATGGCGAACAACTCCGCCGCGGAAGAAGTCCCCGAATCCAAAAGCACAGCTATGGGAATATCGAGCTGTCTTTCCGAGTCCGTTTCAATAAGCGGCTTTATGACATTGTTTTTATACTCCGCGTTTGCCGCGACAGCCGCGGGCAGGATACGGTTCAGCATAGGCTTTACGACCGAGAATACCTCGCCTTTGTTCTGCCTTATGTCAATTACAAGCGCCGTCGCCTTGTTTGAAAGGACAGTGTTCAGCGAACGCGAAAACTGCTCGGCGGTATTCTGATTAAACGCGCTTATGCGTATATAACCGACCTTGTTTTCAAGCATTTCTTCCGTAACGGACTCAATTTCCGTCTGCTGGCGAATGAGATTTACGCTGTAGCTTTCGCTGTCGCGGAGATAACCTATAGTGATCTGTGTGCCTATTTCTCCCGAAATTTTATCGAGAGCTGCTCCGGGTTCCATTTGCGTGACACTTCTGCCGTCTATCTCGGTTATAACGTCGCCCGGCATAAGACCGTTATTGTCCGCGGAGCTGTTTTTATAGACGGACGATATAACGAGATAGCCCGAACCGTCCTCGTATGCCTCAAAGCCCGCGCCCGTAACAACGCCGCTTTCTATCTGCTGTTTGCGGTAGTATTCGGTCGGGGTAAGATAGGTGGCGTTTCCGTCGCCTATGGAGTTTACATAGCCGCTGAGTATTCCGTTTTTAACAGCCTCTTCGTCTATCTCTCCGATATAGTTGCTGCGTATTACCGCGTCCATCTGCCGAATTTTATCGTATGCTCCGTCATATTTCTGAGCGCTGCTTATCTTTGAATTATAGATATTCAAAGATATTGTCCACGTCAGAACAAATGTTATCGCGCAGCCTATAGCTATAAGGCTTATAGCCACGCCCAATGAAATTTTTTTGTTCAAAATAGTCCTCGCTTTTAGATGTTAGAGGTTAGAGGCTGGAGGCTAGAGTTTAAACCCTTGCGCCTTTTTGCTCGCCCAACCTGTTCTTCTAGAATTTAGAAGTAAGATGTACTTAGCCCCTAACCGTTATTTTTCTGCTTTTAGATGTAAGAGGTCAGAGGTAAGATGTAAGACCTCGAACCAACTTTCTTTTCAAACGATATTTCCCATAAATAACGATCTCGCGCCCTATCCCCCTGACCCCCTTCCCCGATGGGGAAGGGGGTAGTTTCGGGGCGCTGGCGCGCCCCGCGCCCCACCCGTTTAGAGGTTAGAAGTTAGAGGCTAGAGGCTAGAGTTCAGACCGTTGCGTTTTTCCTCGCCATATTCAACAGACAGCCTTTCGGCTGTTACTGCATACTGTCGACTGTACACTGTCAACTGTCAACAGGGGTTGCGGGGGCGGAGCCCCCGCATTCTCCCCCTTCCCCTTCGGGGAAGGGGGCAGGGGGATAGGGCGAATGAGCGTTATTTAGAAAAACTGCCTTTTAAAAGTCAGAGCCTCAGCCCTTACCCCTTTTTGTTCGCCATATTCAACAGACAGCCTTTCGGCTTAAACTCTAGCCTCTTACCTCTAACCTCTAACCTCTAGCAGGATAGGGCGAATGAGCGTTATTGAGAGAAATAACGTTTGAAAAGAACAACCTTTCGGTTATTTCTGAATACAGGTTTATACCTTTAAGTATTTGCCCGTACTTACTACCGTTCCTATTGCGCCGAGCAACGCTCCCACAAGGCAGTTTGCTCCCAGCACTATCCACATGATATTTTCAAACGGAATAAGATTGAAAAATCCGAACATCTGCCAGAGCGAAAAATTCTCCGCGCTGAACAGTGAAAATACCGAATTATAGATGAACCATGTCAGCCCGAACGCCGCGCCTCCCGCGAGTACGCCTATAAACATACCCTCCACAAAGAACGGGAGCTTTATAAAGCCGTTTGTTGCGCCGACGTATTTCATAATTGAAATTTCCTCGCGGCGCGCGAAAACGCTCGTTCTTATCGTATTCGACACAACAACTACGCTCACCGCCACAAGCGTCACAAGTATAGCTATAATGATTATCGAAAACGTATTTCTTATATTTATGAGCGCAGCGGCAAAATCATACGGAGCTTTGACCTGTTCTACTCCGTCTATGCTCGCTATGCTCTCCACGGAATATTTTATTTTTGTAAGGTCGCTCACTCTCGCAAGAAATGTTTCGGGCATAGGGTTTTCCTCAAGATAATCAAACAGGTCCGACGCCTCGCCCATGCTCTCTTCAAATTCCTTTCGCGCCTCATCTGCGGATTTATACACAATGTCCGTAAGGTTATTGTCGCTTTCGAGAACGCTCTTTATGTGGTCCTTCTGCGCATCTGTAGCGCCCTTTTCGACAAATATCGTTATTTCGTTCGTGTTTTCGATGTTTTTCATAATGATGTTTATGTTAAGCATAAACAGCACCGTAATGCTCACTTGCAGCAAGCTTACAAGCAGTATGCAAAAGCTGGCGAACGACATTATGAAATTCTTCCAGACCGACCCTATTCCTTTTTTAACAAGGTAACTTACATTACTGGTCTTCATCGCTGCCTCCGATCACCCTGTCAAAAGTAATTGAGCCTTTGTCGAAATTTATTATTCTTCCTCCGAAATATTGTACAAGCTCATGCTCGTGAGTTATCATAATAACGGTCGTCCCGCAGCTGTTTATTTCCTTCAGCAGTCCCACAAGCTCCATAGAATGGCGCGGGTCGAGGTTTCCCGTGGGCTCGTCTACAATTAGAAGTCCCGGGTCGTTTGCAAGCGCTCTCGCGATAGCGACGCGCTGTTGTTCGCCGCCCGAAAGCTCTCTGGTTTTGCTTTTTGCTTTGGTGTTAAGCTCTACAAGATTTAAAACATAAGGCACTCTTTGTCTTATGTACTTTCCAGACTGGTCGGCTATTCTCAGAACGAACGCTACGTTTTCATATACGGAAAAATCCTGTATAAGCCTGAACTCCTGGAATACAACGCCGATAGAACGGCGGAACTTTGCGATTTTGTTTCCTTTAAGCTTTGAAAGATTATAGCCGTTTACAAATACTCTCCCCGAGGACGGCACAATTTCTCTCATCATCAGTTTCATCAGCGTCGATTTTCCCGCGCCGTTTTCTCCGACGATAAATACAAATTCTCCGTCGTTTATACGGAGATTTACGTCAACAAGCGCGTCAACTCCCCCCGAGTAGCGAACGTTGACGTTTTTCATTTCTACCATTTTTATTCCCCCAAAAAATATCTCTGATATCAACAAACGCAAATCCGCAGCCGCAACGCCCCCGCGGCTGCGAACTTTATAATGCTTTGCCGAACTTTTATTTCTGCCTTTTTTATATTAGTACTTGGTGGGATTAGCCGCGAGGTATTTCTTTACCATAAGCGCTATTTTGAAAATAATAGCATGGTCGAATTCTCTCAGGTCAAGTCCCGTGAGCTTTTTGATCTTGTCAAGGCGATAAACAAGAGTATTTCTATGTACAAAAAGCTTTCTGGACGTTTCGGAAACGTTCAGGCTGTTCTCAAAAAACTTCTGGATAGTAAACAGCGTTTCGTGGTCGAGCGACTCTATCGAGTTCTTCTTGAACACTTCTTTCAAAAACGTTTCACACAGCGTCGTAGGAAGGTGATAAATAAGCCTTGCAATACCAAGGTTATCATAAGAAACGATATTCTTGTCTGTGTCGAATACCTTTCCTACCTCAAGCGCCGTCTGCGCCTCCTTGAATGAACGCGCAAGCTCTTTGATACCGATGATAGGCGTACCTATGCCGATATTCACCTTTGTGAAGAACTCTCCCGAAAGCGTGTCGGAAATGCTCCTAGCGAGCTTTTCGAGATCCTTTACGTCGATGTTGTTCTTGACTTCCTTTACAAGCACGATGTCGTTTTCGGTGATGTTGAATACAAAGTCCTTGTTCTTGTCGGGGAACAGGTTTTGTATAACGTCGCATGCCGAAACGTCGTTTGACGAGATAACGCTTATAAGAAAGACAACTCTGCCGATATCGCCGTTGAAGTGGAGCTCTCTCGCCTTTACGCTTATGTCGCCGGGAAGAACGTTGTCGAGAATGATATTCTTGACGAAATTGTTTCTGTCATATTTTTCGTCATAATACTGTTTGATATTCGACAGCGATACGGCTATAACGTTTGCATATCTGGACGCATATTCGTCCGTTCCCTCGACAAATACGGCGTAGTCGGGTTTTACGTGTATGCCGAACGGCTTGTAAGTATATCCTTCGCGAATAAAGACCTCGTGAGAATCAGAAAGCTCGATCGCAAAGAAGTCGTTCCCGTTGTTCCCGACCTTTCCCAAATCACTACATGCGATAGTGGTTCCGTTTTCGTCGATAACGCCGACAACTCTGTTTACCGCATCTCTCATCTGGTGCACGATGCCCTGGAAAAGCCTGTTTGACATTTCTTTTACCTCTTTCGTAAATATACTTCTTGTTCCGGACGCTCGGGGTCTAATCAGCAAATTGCACAGTTTAAACCCTCGTTTTTTTGCGTCTAAATATATTGTACTAAAAATGTTCAAAAAAATCAAGTGTTTTTTATGAAAAATGTAAAATTTTCTTGTTTTATTTCTCCGCCCTTGAAAATTTTACGGATTTGTACTATAATATGTATAAGTATTATGCGGTTTTAAGGAGTTTTTCAGACTGTAGATAAAGCACCATCTGCTGCGTAGCGTTATCCGCAGAAGGCGGATAATGCGGCGGCATACTACGGCAGGCACAAAGCCTAGCCGTAGCACCGTTTCAGTGTTGTGCTTGCACAATACGTGCATCTGGGACTTTCTCTACAGTCTGAAGTAGAACTTTTTATACAGTCTGGGTTCAAAAACAACCGCAAAGAAAGGTGCAATTAGAAAATTATGGAAAAAAAGACGTTTTATATAACGACTCCCATTTATTATCCGTCGGGAAATCCTCATATCGGTCACTGTTATACGACCGTCGCTTGTGATACTATCGCAAGGTTCAAGCGTATGCAGGGATATGACGTTATGTTCCTTACGGGCACGGACGAGCATGGAATGAAGATCGAGCAGAAAGCAAAGGACCTCGGCATAACCCCGAAAGAGTATGTAGACCCGATAGTTGACAATTTCAAAAAGCTCTGGAAAGTTATGGGAATAAGCAATGACCGCTTTATACGCACGACCGATGACTATCACATAAAAACCGTTCAGTCCGTTTTCAAAAAACTTTACGACAAGGGCTATATCTACAAGGGCGAGTATACGGGAAAGTACTGCACGCCCTGCGAGAGTTTCTGGACGGAAAGCCAGCTTGACGAAAACGGCTGTTGTCCCGACTGTCACAGACCCGTTATCGACGCTCACGAAGAGGCGTATTTCCTGAAGATATCGGATTTTGCCGACAGAATAGAAAAATTCCTCACCGAAACCGACTATCTTACTCCGAGATCCCGCGTAAATGAAATGGTGAACAATTTCATAAAGCCGGGACTTGAGGACCTCTGCGTTTCGAGAACTTCTTTTACTTGGGGAATTCCCGTTACGTTTGACGAAAAGCACGTTGTTTATGTCTGGATAGACGCGCTGACGAACTATATAAGCGCGCTGGGTTATGAAAACGACGCCTATGACGATTTTGACAAATACTGGCCCGCGGACATGCATATGACGGCGAAGGAAATCGTCAGGTTTCATTCCATTGTGTGGATAATTATGCTGATGATGCTGGAAATTCCGCTCCCGAAAAGGCTTTACGGTCACGGCTGGATAAACTTTAACGGGCAGAAAATGTCAAAATCCGTCGGCAACGTTATCGACCCGTTCATTCTCGCGGAGCGCTACGGCTCTGACGCGGTGAGATATCAGATAATGAGGGATATGCCGTTTGGCTCGGACAGCAATTTCTCGAATGAAATTATGATAAACCGCATAAACTCGGATCTTGCGAATGACCTCGGAAACCTTGTTTCAAGAACGGTCGCAATGGCTGACAAGTATTTTGGCGGAACACTCCCGACAGAGCGCGAGGCAGAACCGCTCGACAATGAGCTTATAGAAATGGCAAAGGCGCTTTGCGAAAAGGTTTCGCCTATGATAGAAGAGGCGCGGCTTTCAAACGCGCTGGAGGAGATATTCAAAGTTGTTTCCAGAGCCAACAAGTATATTGACGAAACAGAGCCGTGGAAACTCGGAAAAGACGAGAGCAGAAAAGCGCGTCTTGCGGCTGTATTGTACAACCTGCTTGAAACAATAAGAATATGCTCGGCGCTGCTTTCGCCGTTTATGCCCTCGACAATGCCGAAGGTATTCGAGCAGATAGGCGCGAAAGCGGAAGATGTTGAATATAACACGCTCGGAACATTCGGAATACTTCCCGCTGACGTTACAGTTAAAAAGGGAGAAGTGCTGTTTCCGAGAATTGACATTGAAAAGGAAATTGACGAGCTGAACGCCCTTCTAAAGCCCGAAAAGACCATACGCGAGGACGAGGATCTTGACAAAGCTAACATTATAAACATCGACCAATTCGCTGAGATAAAGCTCAGGAGCGGAGAAGTCACCGCCTGCGAGAAGATACCGAAAGCGAAAAAGCTCTTAAAGCTCACCGTTGACGACGGCAGACAGGGCAGGCAGATAGTTTCGGGAATTGCGAAATGGTATAAGCCAGAAGATCTTGTCGGAAAGAAGATAGTTTTCGTGGCGAATTTAGCTCCCGCAAAGCTCTGCGGAGAATTGTCCGAGGGAATGATTTTAGCGTGTGACGCGGGAGAAGATGATGTGAGGGTGTTGTTCCTCGACAAAGATGTTCCGAATGGTAGTACAATAAGATAATGGGAATTTTTGACACTCACGCGCACTATTTAAAAAGGGATTTCCCCGAGGACTTAGAAGAAGTCTTAAACGGTCTGAAGGGGAAGAATGTAGAGCGCATTATTGCGGTAGGCTGCAATTTAAAGGCATCGGAAGAAGAGATAGCTCTTGCGCAGAGATATGAAATGGTATACGCGTCCGCGGGTATTCACCCCGAGGACGCGGGAAAGCTGCCTAGCGACTGGGAAGAACGGCTCTTAGAATTGCTGAAAATGCCGAAGGTAATCGCTCTCGGGGAGATAGGTCTTGACTATCACTATGACGACGCGCCCGAAAAGGAAGTTCAGCGCGATGTTTTCATAAAACAGCTTGAAATGGCGAAAGCGCTGGACTTGCCCGTAATTATACACTCGCGCGACGCCTGCGCGGAAACTATGGAGATACTCCGAAAATATAAGCCGAGGGGCGTTATGCACTGTTTTTCGTATTCGGCGGAAACCGCTCAGGAAGTAATAAAGCTCGGTATGTATATAGGCTTTACGGGTGTGCTTACTTTCAAGAATGCGAAGAAAGCGGTTCAGGCATGCGAGGAAATACCTATAGACAGGCTACTTCTTGAAACGGACAGCCCTTATATGGCTCCCGAACCGCACAGGGGCGAGCGCTCGGACAGCTCGATGATACAATACACCGCCGCGAAAATGGCGGAGATAAAAGGCGTATCGACCGAAGAAATGATTGAAATTGCCAACCAAAACGGCAGGAGATTATTTTTCGGGGAATAATTTGAAATTTGGCGGGAACGCTCCCGCCTGCAAATAATTATTATTTTTAATATGAAAGGAGTAAAATGAAAGGATATTTTCAAACCGTCGAATGAGAGAACAAGGCTTGGTTTCCAACTCTAGCCTCCAACCTCTAACTTCTAGCGTGTTGCCTTGATCGGCAAAAAACCTAGAGGGTCAAAAACAGGTTTGAGAGAAAAAGTTCCTTTCCGAAATTCTATATGGATTCAGATGGTGCCCGAAGTACGGACGTTCAACGTTCCGAGCAAAACGAACACAAAACAGCGAGGTTTTTCCTCGCGCCGCTTATCTGGCTTGAAAAGGGGCTTTCTGCGCTTTTGAAAAAAGCGCTGGGGGCAAACTATGCCGACGTTACGGAAGACGAGGTTATGGACCTCGTAGACGCTTTGGCTAAAGATGAAGATGAAGGCGGCATAGAAGAAGATTCCGCGCAGATGATAAACAACATCTTCGAGTTCGCGGGGCTGAACGCTGCGGACGTTATGACGCACAGAACGGCTATTGTGGGAGTTGACGTAAACAAAACTACGCTCGACGACCTTATTTACACCGCGCTCGACCTCGGTTTTTCGCGCATACCCGTATATGAAGGGACTATCGACAAGATAGTCGGTATCATTATTGTAAAAGACCTGCTGTGTCTTATCGGAAAACAGGATCTTTCGGACTTTAAGATAAAGGACTTTTTGCGCGACGTAAGTTTTATTCCCGAGGCTTGCCCCTGCTCGGATATTTTCAAGACCATGAACAAGCTTAAGGCGGGAATGGCTGTCGTAGTGGACGAATACGGCGGAACGGCGGGAATTGTCACTCTCGAAGATATAATAGAGGCGGTTATGGGCAATATCCAGGACGAATACGACGACGAAAAGAGCGAGATAACGCGCATTGACGAAAATACCTATGACGTTTCGGGAGAGGCTGACCCCGAGGACGTTTTCAGAGAGTTCGGCGTTGAACTTCCCGAAGGTCACGAATATGAAACTATCGCGGGCTTTGTGACGGATAAGCTCGGATATATCCCCGAGGGAGCGGACCTTGTGCCGCCGTCTGTGGAATATGAGGGAGTAAAGCTCATTGTTTTGCAGGTTGAGGACAGGAACATACTGAAGATCCGCGCCGTTCGGATAATGGAAGAAGAGGACAACTGATTTGGCTGTATCAAAGAAAAAGCTTGCCGCTCAGATAATCGAGCGGCTCAGAGAAGAATATCCCAACGTTAAGTGCGCGCTCGAATATCAAAAGCCGCACGAACTGCTTATTGCTACGCGCTTGTCTGCACAATGCACCGACAAGCGCGTTAATATAGTTACGCCCGCGCTGTTTGAAAGATTTCCGACAATAGAGGCGTTTGCAGAGGCGGACGTTTCCGAAGTCGAAAAGTACATACAGTCCTGCGGGCTGTTTCATACAAAGGCTAAGGACATTGTGGAAATGTGCAGGCAGCTTAGGGATATTTATAATTCTACCGTTCCCGACAGCATAGAGGAGCTTGTAAAACTTTCGGGAGTAGGAAGAAAGACCGCGAATTTAATTGTCGGCGACCTTTACGGAAAGCCCGCGATTGTTTGCGATACGCATGTTATACGCATTACAAACAAGCTTGGTCTGGCAGAGGGAAAGGACGCCGTGTCCGTAGAAAAGCAGCTCCGCGGGATAATTCCCGCCGACGAGGGCGCGTTGTTCTGTCATAGGCTCGTATGGCACGGGAGAGAGGTCTGCATTGCACGAAACCCGAAGTGCGGACAGTGTGTATTGAATGAATTATGCAAAAATAGAGATAAGAGATTAGAGGTAAGAGGTAAGAAATGAAAACCAAGCGGCGGTTTTACTATCCGACCTTGCCGATGATTTAATTTACTATATAGGTGAACAGAATGAAATACTGTACAAAAGAATGGTATGAACTGACGCAGAAAACGGGCTTTCATCTGCTTTTAACGGCGGACGAAAGAGCGGAAAAGTTTTCCGAGGAGTTTTACAATTATGTTTACGGGCAAAGGGAAAAAGAACAGCTTGAAATTGCCGAAGAATCGTCGAAAGCAAGGTTTGAGGATTATTTCGACCAGCTTGATTTTGCGACCTTAGACGAATACAACAAAGCCCGCGAAAAATTTACTCCGCCGAAATTCGATCCCGAAGACATAAAGGCAAAGTTTGCCAAGGCTCAGGAGTACAATATAGAGTTGCTTGAAAGGTCGCTGCCCGGTTATATACTTGAAAAGGTCGCGGATATAAGGGTGTTGGCGCTGGACTATTGCACGAACGAAGTTAAATGGCTTATCGAAAATTATTGCAAGGAAAATGAAGAAAAGACCGAGCGGGCGATGACCGAGCTTATGGAAGAAGAACAACGCGAGTTCGGCGAAAAAATGCCCGAATTTACAAAAGAGAGCCTCCACGACTGCGAGATAACGGCGGTCGAAAAAGACGGCGGGGATATTGTCGTTAGATTTAACACGGGAGGCTTTACCGACTGCAAGGGCGTTATATTCAAAAACGCCGAAATAGTCGAGCAGGACGGAGATTTAATTGACGCGTTCTGGCTGTATGACGAGATATACAAAGCCGAAAACGGATTTGAGATACACGCGCTTTTAACGGGAGAAGATCTGAAATATTTTACGGTTAAATGCGAAGGCACGGAGTTTATACGGTGAAAAGGAGAAGAAATGGAATTTGAAATAATTGATTTTCATACGCACCCTTTTAAAGTTCCCGAAGAGAACATTTGCAGGCACAAGGAATACTGCGGTATGTCCGCGGAGAATACTCCCGAATATCTGAAAAGCCTGGGTATTTCGCATATCTGCGGGTCGGCGCTGAGCCTGCTGAGGGAGTTTCCCGAAGGCTCGACGCTTTGGGACAAGATAGCGCTTTCAAACAAGACGGCGCTGGAGCTTGCCGAGCAATACGAAGGGTTTTACACTCCGGGTTTTCATGTTCACCCGAAGTACGTCCGCGAGAGCTGCGAGGAAATTGAAAAGATGAGCAAAAAGGGCGTAAAGCTTATAGGCGAGCTTGTGCCGTATATGTGCGAATGGTCGGACTATTCCTGCGGGGAATTTGACGAGATACTTGACGTGGCGCAGATGTATGACATGATCGTAAATTTCCACACTATTGACAATGACCAGATTGACCAAATGGTAAAAAAGCACCCGAAGGTTACGTTCGTTGCGGCGCACCCCGGCGACGGCGAGAACCCGCAGCGGCACTTTGAGAGAATGAAGATGAGCGAGAATTATTATCTTGACCTTTCGGGAACGGGAATTTTCCGTCACGGAGTTTTAAGGCACGGGATAGATATGTGCGGGTCGGAGCGGTTTTTGTTCGGGTCGGACTTTCCCATTTGCTCACCCGCAATGTACATAGGCGAGCTTGCGCTTAACCCGTTGTACACGGACGAGGAGCGGAAGAATATTTTCGCAGGGAACGCGAAGAGGTTGCTGAACATAAGGAACTAAGAGCGCAAGGGGGGAAAAACCTTTTAGAGGTAAGAGGTAAGATGTAAGAGGTTAGAATTAGTTTTGAGCGGCGAGCAACGTTTAAAATCAAAACCGCCAAACGGGCGGGCGCACAAAAGTTTTTTGAAAAGGGAGTCCAGAGGGAAAAAATTTTTTTCAAAAAATTTTTTCCCTCTGGCAGGGGCGCGGGGGCAGCGCCCCCGCAATCGGCAAAACAGCGCATCAGATTAAATGCCTTCGGCATTGAATCTGGGGTGCGGGGAAAACAAGAGTTTTCCCCGCATTGCCTTTTCAAAGCCATGCTTTGAAAAGGCAATCCTATAGAGAGGTTTTGAGCGTGGAACTGCCTAAAAAATGGATTTACAAAAGAGCGGGGAAAAATTCTTACCTCTTACCTCTAACATCTTACTTCTAAATAACGCTCTCTCGCCCTATCCCCCTAACCCCCTTCCCCGAAGGGGAAGGGGGAAAATTGCAGGGCGCTGCGCGCCCTGCACCCGCCATGTTGGCAGTTGACAGTATACAATGTACAGTATGCAGTAACAGCCGAAATGCAGTTCTCTCATTTATCACTTTTGAAAATCTTGACCAACTTCTTTCCCGCTCATAGATAACACATTTTAAAGGTTGTTCCCCGCCCAAAACATCTCTGTAAGATTTCCGTTTTAAAAACACGGTTTTTAAAACGGAAATGTGGGGAAAACTCTTGTTTTCCCCACACCCCAGATTCAATGCCGAAGGCATTGAATCTGATGCGCCTGGCTAACGCCGTTTCGCGGCTTTGCCGCGACCAAAGGGAAAAAATTTTTTGAAAAAAATTTTTTCCCTCTGGACTCCCTTTTCAAAAAACTTTAATGCGCCGCCCGTTTGGCGGTTTTGATTTTAAATGTTGTCCGCCGCTCAATACAACTTTTACTGACTACTGTCCACTGTCAATTGTATACTGAAGAAACCCCCGATCTCACGATCGGGGGTCTTTTGTTTGTTTATGAAGAGATCACTTGTTCAGTCTCTTCTCGATCATATCGAGTTCTTCATAGAGTTTCTGAGGAATGTTGCCGCCCTTTGCCTTGATATCTTCATCATAATATCTGCGCATTTCGGCGATCTCTTTCTTCCAGAGGTCAACGTCAACAGACAAAAGTTTCTGCATCGTCTCCTCGGAAACCTCGTCCTCAATGCCCTCGCGGTTGATATCGTCAGCCTTCGGCAGATAGCCGATAGGCGTTTCAACAGCGTCAACCTTGCCCTCGCAGCGCTTTATGATCCAGTCGAGAACACGCATGTTGTCGCCAAATCCCGGCCACATAAAGTTTCCGTTTTCGTCCTGTCTGAACCAGTTTACATTGAAGATCTTCGGAGCTTTGTCGCCGAGCTTTTCGCCCATTTCGAGCCAGTGTGCCCAGTAATCGCCGACATTGTATCCGATAAAGGGTTTCATCGCCATAGGATCGTGACGAAGAACGCCTACCGCGCCTGTAGCAGCCGCAGTTGTCTCCGAAGAAACAGCCGAGCCCATATATGTTCCGTGTACCCAGTCAAACGACTGATAAACAAGCGGAGTTGTAGAGGCGCGTCTGCCGCCGAAAATCATAGCGGTTACGGGAACGCCCTGCGGGTTGTTGAACTCGGACGACAGGCACGGGCAGTTTACAGCGGGAGCGGTAAAGCGTGAGTTCGGGTGAGCGAGCTTTTGAGGCTTTCCATCAGCGCCCATAACAGACGTAAATTCCTTGCCGTTTACCTTTGCGCCCTTCCATTCTTCCGCGTTTTCGGGAGGATTCTTGTCCAAACCTTCCCACCACGGGGTCATATCATCAAGGTTTATAGCAACGTTTGTGAAGATAGTGTTCTTCTTTGTACATTCAAGAGCGTTGTAGTTGGACTTTTCATTAGTGCCGGGAGCAACGCCGAAGAAACCGTTTTCGGGGTTAATAGCGTAAAGTCTGCCGTCGGGACCTTGTTTCATCCAAGCGATATCATCGCCGACAGTGAATACCTCATAGCCCATGTCCTTATAAGCTTTGGGCGGGATAAGCATAGCGAGGTTGGTCTTTCCGCAGGCTGACGGGAATGCGGCGGTTATATACTTTATATCGCCGTCGGGTTTCTTTACGCCGAGTATAAGCATATGCTCAGCCATCCAGCCCTCTTTCCAGCCCTGATAAGACGCGATACGGAGCGCGAAACACTTCTTTCCGAGAAGAACGTTTCCGCCGTATGCGCTGTTTATAGACCAGATAGTGTTATCTTCGGGGAACTGAACTATATATCTCTTTTCGGGATCTACATCAGCCTTTGAGTGAAGTCCGCGAACGAAATCGTTTGAATCGTCGGGCAGGTTCTTAAACGCCTGAGCGCCCATTCTTGTCATAATGTTCATATTGAGAACAACATAGATAGAGTCCGTAAGCTCAACGCCGACCTTTGCGATAGGCGAACCGATAGGTCCCATTGAATACGGGATAATATACATTGTTCTGCCTTTCATAACTCCGTCGTACATAGGAGTAAGCATAGCGTACATTTCTTTGGGATCCATCCAGTTGTTTGTTGGGCCCGCATTCTCTTTCTTGCGGGAGCAGATGAATGTTCTGTCCTCAACACGCGCAACATCGTTAGGCTTTGTACGGTGATAAAGGCAGCCGGGGAGCTTTTCCTCGTTGAGCTTTATCATCTCGCCCGTAGAAAGAGCCTCGTTCGTGAGAGCGTCGAGCTGCTCCTTAGAACCGTCTATCCATACAACTTTGTCGGGCTTTGTGAGCGCCTGCATTTCTTCTATCCACTTCAGGACGTTTTGGTTTTGTGTTAATGCCATAGTAAATCTCCTTTTTTTACAAAATTATAGAGAAAAAACTCTCCACAATTACTATTATACACAAATAATTTCAAGTTGTCAATAGCAATTTAAAAAAGTGCGATAAGTTGTTTGTTTACCGTACCAACTATGTAAATGTTCAGCACTACGAGTGCGAAATGTACAATTTGCAAGTATACAGTGGACAGGGTACAGTGTACAGCAATTGTGTCCGCCTTGAGGCGGACAATATTAGATTGTTATCTGACTGAAACGTTTTTGAGCGTTACCATAAAAGTTTTGCTCGTGTACCTATAAGTTAAAAACAATCTAAATATTATCCGCCGCAAGGCGGATACCAATGCTGTACACTGTCCACTGTAAACTGTCAACTGACTACAGCCCTATCCCCCTGCCCCCTTCCCCGATGGGGAAGGGGGAGAGTGCGGGGGCTGCCGCCCCCGCGCCCCCGTTGGCAGTTGACAGGGTACAGTGTACAGTATTCAGTAATATCCGAAAGGCACTCCCACGAAATCGCCCTTTTCGTTCCTGACCTCAACTCACACGCCCGATTTGCGCGCCCCTCTGCCTTTGGTGTCAAACGCGCTTTCCCTCATGGTCTAACCTCTGAAAGAGCGGGCGCAGGGCGCGCCAGCGCCCTGCGCCTTGTATACTGCCAACAGGGGTCGCGGGGGCGGCAGCCCCCGCATACTTCCCCCTTCCCCATCGGGGAAGGGGGTCAGGGGGTTAGGGCGAATGAACGTTATTTAGAGAAACAACCTTTGAAAAGAACCGCCTTTCGGACTTTACTGAATACTGTACCCTGTAAACTGTCAACTGTCAACAGGCTTGCTTTTGTAAATTAAAAGAAAACCTATTTACATTTTTTAAATAATGTGGTATAATCTAAAGTGCAGAGTTACTGTAATAAATTGAAAATGAGGTAGAAAGAATGTTAAAACCGTTTTCAGACAAGGTGGCAAATCTTGCGCCTTCGGCAATAAGAGAAATACTTAAATTTACGGCAGACCCCGAGGTCATCAGCTTTGCGGCGGGAAATCCCGCGCCCGAGGCGTTCCCCGTTGATACTATCGCGAAAATTTCCGCGGACATTTTCAGAGAAGAACCGATAAACGCCCTTCAGTATTCCGTAACAGAGGGTTATCCCAAGCTCCGCGCGTGGCTTGAACAGGACTTGCGCGGGAAAAATCTGTTTAAAGACGGAGATATGGTCGTAGTCACTTCGGGCGCACAGCAGGCGATTGAAGTTACCGCTAAGATTCTTTGCAACGAAGGCGACGTTATTTTGTGCGAAAATCCGTCGTTTATCGGCTCGCTCAATGCTTTCAGAAGTTACGGCGTAAAGCTTATAGGCGTTCCTATGGACGAGGACGGAATGTTGCCCGATGAGCTTGAAAATATCCTCAAAGCAAACCCCACCACGAAATTTATCTACACTATCCCGAATTTCCAGAACCCCACGGGTCAGACCACGACGCTTGAACGCAGAAAAGCCGTTCTTGCGCTGGCGAAAAAGTACGGAGTTTATGTGCTTGAGGACAACCCCTACGGCGCGCTAAGATTTGCGGGAGAGGACGTTACCTGCTATAAAGAGCTTGACGACAGCAAAAACGTTATCTATGCGGGAACATTCTCGAAAGTCCTCGCCCCCGGCATTCGCGTAGGCTATCTCTGCGCGGACGCGGAGCTTGTTTCAAAAGCTGTCGTAGGAATGCAGACCTCTACCGTTCATACCAACATCTGGGCGCAGATGCTGGCTTACAGATTTTTAACGACAGTTGACTTTAACGAGCATATAAAGGGCTTGCAGGAAATCTACCGCCTGAAATACAACCGCATGAAGGACGCTCTCAAAGCGCAGCTCCCCGATTTCATAAAACTCTCCGAGCCGCAGGGCGGTCTGTTTATCTGGGCGACGCTCCCCGAAAAGTACGACATGAACGCGTTCTGCGTTGAGGCAGTAAAGCGCAAGGTCGCTGTTGTTCCCGGAAACGCGTTTAATGCTGACGAGGCTGAAATTTCACATTCATTCAGACTGAACTACTCGACACCTACAAACGAGCAGATCGACAAGGGCTGTGAAATTCTCGGAAAAGCTGCGACTGAACTTTTGAAATAAGCCGAAGTACCTAATCTGAGGCTGTCGAGAAAGCCCCAGATGCTAGAAAGCAGCACTGCGGCTAGGCTTTGTGCCTGCCGCAGTGCTGCTGACGACGCAGATGGGGTTTTATCGACAGCCTGAAACAACTGAAAGGATATAATCATGGACGAACAAAAGAAGAATATGCTTAGCCTTATCCAGCCGACCAACACGCCGCACCTCGGAAATTATCTCGGCGCTATGAGAAACTGGGTAAAAATGCAAAACGACTACAACTGCTTTTTCGGAATTGCCGACCTTCATTCTATCACAATAAGACAAGACCCCGTAAAGCTGCGCGGGCAGATAAAGGAAAGCTATGCGCTGCTTATTGCGGCGGGACTTGACCCCGAAAAGTCCGTTCTTTTTGTGCAGGGGCATAACCCCACGCACGCGGAATTATCGTGGGTATTGTCGTGTTATACGCAGTTCGGAGAATTGTCGAGAATGACACAGTTTAAGGACAAGTCCGCAAAGCACCCCGACAATATAAACGCGGGACTGTTTACTTATCCCGTGCTTATGGCGGCGGACATTCTGCTGTATCAGGCGGATTATGTTCCCGTGGGGCAGGATCAGTTACAGCACTTGGAGCTTGCGAGAAACATTGTTCAGCGCTTTAACGGCATTTACGGTGATGTATTTACAATGCCCGAAGGCTACATTACCAAATCCACCGCTAAGGTCATGTCGCTGCAAGACCCGACAAAGAAGATGTCAAAATCCGACGAGAACGCTAATGCATCCGTGTGGGTACTTGACGACCGCGACACGATAATTCGCAAATTCAAGCGGGCAGTTACGGACAGTGAAACGGAGATATGCGCGCGCGAGGGCAAGGACGGCATAATAAACCTTATGTCCATTTACTCCGCGGCTACAGACAAGAGCTTTGAGGAAATAGAGCGCGAATTTGCGGGCAAGGGCTATGGAGAATTCAAACTGGCGGTAGGAGAATCCGTAGCGGATATGTTAGCGCCCATGCAGAGCGAATTTAAGAGAGTGTTTGCGGACAAGAGCTATCTTGAGCAATGCATGAAAGAGGGCGCTGAAAAGGCGTTTAAGGTTTCGAGAAAGACTCTTTCAAAGGTATACAAGAAAGTCGGGTTTGTGACATTTTAATAAAAATAAGCCAATGTTTTGTTGAAAATGCCGAAAATAATAAAATCGTGTAAATACCACTTGCAATTTAGGGCGATTTCTGTTAAAATATACTTTGTCAGTTAAAAAAAGTTATTGGTCGAAAGGACGGTGTATTATAATGGCAAAATGCGATATTTGCGGAAAAAGCGTCGCTTTCGGAATTAAGGTTTCCCATTCTCACAGACGCAGCAACAGAACCTATAAGCCTAATGTTAAAAAGGTGAGAGCTATTGTA
>CANRLW010000027.1 GCA_947631575.1 uncultured Clostridia bacterium | reverse complement strand
CGAATGGAAAACAATTACATCGCCCGATTGTGACGACGAAGGCACACAGGAAAGAACCTGCGATGTCTGCGGAATTAAGGAAACAAGCGGCCTTTCGGCAAACGGTCACACATGGGAAGACCATTACACAACTGACAAAGAGCCTACTTGCACGACAGACGGCAGCAAGTCTGTTCATTGTTCAAAGTGCGACGCTGTAAAGGAAAGCGTAGCTATTCCCGCAAAGGGATACCACAAGACCGAGCTTGTCGGCTATAAGCCCGCAACTGCTACAAATGACGGCTATACAGGCGATCTAGTATGTACCGAGTGCGGCGAGATAGTTGAAAAAGGCAAGATCATTCCCGCAACTATGGGCAATCTTAATGTAATACCCGAATCGGGCGAGAATGCTCCTGCTATCAAGCTTACCGAAGATGAGATAAAGGCTATTGAAGACGCTGTGCTTACGGACGAAGATACAGCGGCACGCGAAAACGGTGAGGATATCAAGGTAGTTATAACCGTTGAAAATGCTGATAATACCGTTACAGCCGAGAATAAGGCTCTTATTGAGGGAGCAATTAAAGACACATACGAGATCGGCAGATATGTCAATATAGATATCACAAAATACATAGGCGAGAAAGCATTTGAAATAACCGAGCTTTCAAATGCTGTCAATATCACTGTTGAAATTCCCGACGATCTTAAAGCGGACGGCAGGAAGTTTGCTGTAGTCCGTCTGCACGGGAAAGACGCCGAAATACTTGATGATATAGACGATAGTGCTGATACAATCACTTTTTCGACCGATAAATTCTCGACATATGCGATAGTTTATGCCGATACTACAACGCCTCAACCCGAAACAGGCGTGAATAACCACGCACTGCTGATAATGTTGCTGTCAGCTGCGGCGGTCGGTGTTGCGGTAATGCTCCGCAAGAAAAAACAGGCTTAACAGATAGTTGATACTCTTAAAGAATTTACGCCCCCGAAGGTTTCTTCGGGGGCGTAAAATATTACTTCTTATCTTTTATTTCTTACCTCTGAAAAGTATCTCGTTCATTGCCGCGAGGACAGCGGAAATTTCCAGAGGCTTTGAGAGGTGGGCGTTCATGCCCGCCTGAAGGCTTTTTTCTTCGTCCTCTGCAAAGGCGTTGGCGGTCATTGCAAAGATAGGAACGGTCGCGGCATCGGGGCGCTGCATGGCGCGAATAATTCTTGTAGCCTCAAAGCCGTCCATAACAGGCATCTGAATGTCCATAAGTATCAGATCATAATAGCCTATTTCGCTTTGCTCAAAAAGCAAAACAGCCTTTTGCCCGTCGTCGGCCTCGTCTATAATTGCTCCTGTGCCGTCTCCGAGAAGTTCCGTGGCGATCTCGCGGTTAAGCTCGTTGTCCTCTGCAAGAAGAATATGCTTTCCGTTAAAATCGTATATCTTTTTGTCGGAAGTCCTATCGGAGTTGTCGCTTTCCGTTTTCCATTCTATCGTATCCGACTTTCCTGTAACGGTAAACGGCAGTTCAACTTCAAACGCCGACCCCTTGCCGTATTGGCTGCTTACCTTAACAGTACCGCCCATAAGCTCGGAAAATTTCTTGACAATGGAAAGCCCCAGACCCGTGCCGCCGTACTTGTGCGTAACTTCGGCATTTTCCTGCTCAAAAGCCTCAAATATCTTTTCAAGGTTTTCCTGCTTTATACCTACGCCGGTATCCTTTACTGCAAACCGCAGCAGAATGGTATTTCCCTCGTGTTTCAGCTCGCTTACGTTTAAAACTACCCTTCCGCCTTTCGGAGTAAACTTAAAAGCGTTTGAAAGCAGGTTTGTAAGTATCTGGTTGAGCCTCAGCGAATCGCCGCCAATAAGTGCGTCAATATTCCCGAACAGTGAAATTTTAAACTCAATGCCCTTTTCTTCCGCCTGAACGCTGTAAATGTTCTCAATATTTTCAAGAAAAGCTCTCAGGTCGAAAAGTTCATTTTTGAGCTGTATCTTTCCGCTCTCTATCTTCGACATATCCAGCACGTCATTTATAAGCGACATCAGGTGCTTTGATGAAAGCGAAACTTTTTTCAGACAATCGTCCACCTTTTCAGGATCGTCAGAGTTTCTGCGGGCAATTTCGGTCATACCTATAATTCCGTTCATGGGCGTGCGTATCTCGTGGCTCATGCGGCTGAGAAACTCACTTTTCGCAAGGCTCGCTTGTTCTGCGGCTCTTTTTGCTGTTTCAGCCGACTCACGGGCAGCCTCGAGCTGCTTTGAGTGCGCTCGCAGATTTATGAAATAAATAACGAAAATGGCTACTATTATTGCCATTACTGTCGCCATCATAACAATAGCATTTGTATTAAGCCGTCCGCTTAAGTCCTCTGTCATCTCGTCAACGACTTCATACGGCACTTCCATGAGCATATACCATTCCGTGCCTTCTATCGGCGAATAGTACATGCACATATGTACGTCCACAGCTTTAAACACGACCATTCCCGAATTTCCGTTCTTAAAGTCGCTTTCAATTTGTTCAAGTGAAAAGCCGTCGTCAAATTCGGCGTATTCCCTGAATTTTGAAATGACGTTACTGCCTTTCGGTAATTCGGAGAAATAAGTATTATAGACTATAAAGCTCCCGTCTTTGTTTACAATGCTTGCGTTTGTCTGTCCGTCCTCGCTGCGTAGAAACAGGTGCTGTCCGATAGAGTCAGCCGTAAATCCCGCGATAACGGCGATAATGTTCGTTCCGTCATACTTTATCGGCGTTATCTGCGTTCCAAGAACTATCATATTGTCGTCAACAAACGTTTCGTTATAAGAAACAAGCTTGTCCTTTCCCGAAAGCAGATCCGCAAGAAAGCTAAGTTTTGAGGCAGCAGGGCGTTTTCCGTCCTCGCTGTAGTAAAAGCCGTTTTCGTCAACAAATGCAAAAAACTCAAAGTCGTTGTTATCCTCCGCCGCAGAAATAAACCTTTTCAGTGTTCCTAGGTTTTCAGTGTCCTCGGCGTTTACGCTTTCCGCTACGGCTTTAAGTCCGCTGTATCTCATAGAAAGTCCGGATTTAAAGTTTGCCTGCGTAAGGTTTGTCATTTCACGCAAATACATAGTGTTCATGTTTTTTGTGAAATCAGCCGTTATCCCTGCGGCTGATACAATAAGCCAATACACCAGCAGGCACACAAGCACGATAGCCAGAACCAGCACGATATAAAACCGTGTATGCGATACTCTTTTTTTCTGATCCTCACCCATTGTTATTCACCGATGTGATCCTTCCTTCTATCTGCGAAGTAATTTCCTCGTTGTTGTGACTGCGTATAAATTGCTCAAGAATGTTGTGTAACGTATGGCCCGTTTCTCGAACGAGCTTTACATTTTCGGCTTTTGGGGTATCGTCGCTGTAAACATTCAGCATTGTAAATCCGTCGCCGTTGTTGTCAAGATATCCACTTCTTCCCGCCATATAATCCGTTACGGCAATGGTATATGTTTTATTTTCGTCGAGCGGCGAGCCATCGGGAAGAGTAACTTCTGCAAGCTGTGCGGGAGAATTATCCGTAGGAGGTATAAACGAATATTTAATTCCCGAAACATTCAGAAATCTTCCTCCGGGTATCTTTGTGCTTTGTATCATAGCGGAAAGACCGTTTGAAAGCATTTTCCTTATTACGTCCGCGTTTACTTCAAGAACGATTATTTCGTTTTGATACGGGCAGACATAATCAAGGTCATAGCTGTAAACATCGCCCTTGTAAAGACTTCCTCTTATAGAACCGCCGTTTACTACGGCAATATCAACTTCGGTTATTTCTCTAACCGCGTCGGAGATAAGATTTCCTATAACTGTTTCTCCCAGACGGACGTTATAGTTCTCAACTATCATATCATGATTTATTGTGCCTATAAGCGTCGCGGTCTGCTCGCTCCCGTTATTCATATAATAATCATCTATCTCCGAAAATGCGGCGTCTACAGTCTTCTGCCCGCAAATAACAGCGTTGCAGCGATTTCCTAAATAACGCATGAAATCAGCCGGTATAGAAATATTGTAGTTATATCCGTTTTCTATACAATCCTCTATCCCGTCGGGAACGACTTCCGGTTCTAAATCATAATCCGTAAGATAAGAATATCCCGCGCCGTTGTCCTGTATAAAGGCAGCCTGACCTTCGGGAGTAGAAATAAGCGCAAGTATTTTGCGGCAGGCGTCAAGCCGAGCCTCATTTCCGCTTTCAGTGAGTTCTTTGTTTATACCGAGAAAAGCCGTCGGGTTTGAGACCGTCCATGCGGGATTTCCCTCGGTGCTGAATACAGGGAGCATATCGAATTCATAGTTGCTCTCTTTTCGTATATCGTCCAGCATTGTAACATTGTCAAACGCCATAAGGAGTTTTCCTTTCGTCATTTTTTCGAGTATGGGCGCGGCGTTTGAAACAGACGTAAACTGAGTAGTTTCCATATACTTCTTTTCAGCCATTTCAAGCGGCAGGTCAATACAGCCCTCAAGCGAATCCTTAAAAGTAGCGTTTCCGTTTTTCATATCGTCCATCCATTTTATGCCCTCGGCAAGCCCGAAGAAATCGGGTATCTGCGTTGCAAGTACAAACACCGCCGTAAGCGCGGGTGTTCCATCCACAGAAAATACAGCGCCGTTTTCGTCTGTGCCTATGTTTTTTTCTTTAGCCGTTTTAAGCACATTCAGAAACTCTTCCTGCGTAGTGGGAACAGAAAGTCCATTTTCGCGCATGAGCGTAGCGTTATAGATATACCCGTAATACTGCGCGGGCAGGGGAATAAAAAGGTTTTTTCCGTCTTTTGAGGTCTTGTGCATTATTCCCGACTGATATGCCGAAATATATTCGTCCGCGCTCAGGTCTGCAAGATAGTTAAGCACATCGCCCGTTGCAAGGGTAGAAGTAACGATATCTGTCCCGTGACCGTTTCTCAGGCGGCGTTCTATCTCTCCGTCAATTGTCGCGGGCGTATTTCTTTCAATTTGAAGATCGATATTGTCATATGTAGATTCCACAAGTTTTTCCAAATTAGGCAGGTCGTCCGTGTATATCATCGTAACAACGATTTTTTCTCCGTTTGAAGAATTATCCTCGGTCACGGAGCAGCCTCCCAGACAAAGCGCCGCCAATACAGCGCAAAGCACTTTTTTCATTTTCATAATATCACCATTTCCATTCTGTAAATGCCGCTGTCAAAGATTTTGACAGCAATAAACACTACGCTTATATTGTACTATATTTAATGCACATTGTCAAGACCTTACAAATTAAAAACCTCATTTCGGCTATTATCATTTTGCGGTAAATTATTTATTGACAATCAAAACATATTGTGATATAATACATCTGTGTGATTATTTATTATGGGAGGCAATATGGCAGTTTTTCAATGTAAAATGTGTATGGGTAAACTCGACATAATCGAGGGCTCGAATATCTGCGAATGCCCATACTGCGGCACGAAACAAACCGTGCCTATGTTTGACGACGACAGAAAGACCGCTCTGTTTACAAGAGCAAACCACCTCCGCGCTACCTGCGATTTTGATAAAGCGGCGAGCGTTTATGAAAATATCGTTGCCGAATTTCCCGAAGAGTCCGAGGCTTACTGGGGTCTGTGCCTGTGTAAGTATGGAATAGAATATGTCGACGACCCCGTTACGGGAAGAAAAGTGCCTACCTGCCACCGCACCGCCGTTGAAAGCATTTTCGACTATGAAAACTTTGAACAGGCAAACGAATACGCAACTCCCGAAGCGCGCGACATCTACTATGCCGAGGCAAAGGAAATAGACAGGCTACAGAAAAATATCCTTGAAATAGTAAAGAACGAAACGCCTTATGACGTGTTTATATGCTATAAGGAAACTGACGAGAACAACGAGCGCACAAAGGATTCCGTCCTTGCTCAGGATATTTATAATGCTTTAACACGCGAAGGCTATAAGGTCTTTTTCTCCAGAATAACGCTCGAAGATAAGCTTGGCATGCAGTACGAGCCTTACATATTCGCGGCGCTCACTTCCTCAAAAGTCATGCTTGTAGTAGGAACTCACCGCGAGAGATTTAACGCTGTCTGGGTAAAGAACGAGTGGACCAGATTTCTCGATATGATGAAGACCGACAGCTCGAAATTCCTTATCCCTTGTTATGCTGACATTGACGCATATGATATGCCGCGCGAGTTTAAAAATCTACAGGGGCAGGATATGGGGAAGATAGGTTTTATTCAGGACCTTCTCCACGGCATCGGAAAGATAATTCCGAAGGACAAGGGAAAAACAGCCGCGGCGGTCGCTGCGCCTGCTGCTGCGCTGAATATCCCCGCGCTTTTGGAACGCGCGTTTATGTTTCTTTCGAGCAGTGATTTTGAAAACGCCGACAGGTTCTGCGAGAGAGTATTAGACCAAGATCCCAGAAACGGACGTGCTTATCTCGGAAAACTGCTTGCAGAATACCGCTGCACGCGTGAGGAAGATCTCGGAAAGCTGTATGTCGATATAACCGAATCCCCGAACTACCGAAACGCCGTTCAGTTCGGCTGTGACCTCAGAAAATACGGCATAATGACAATGTATAACAGAGCGAACAGGCTCTATGAAAATGCCGAGACCGTAAAACAGCTCAAGGTCGCAAAAGACCTTTTTGCCGAAACAAACGGCTATGAGGACAGCGCCGAAAAATTCGACGAGGTATCTCAAAAGCTCGATAGAGCCGAAATCGTCACAAACGATTTCAAGGCAGTATTCGCGCGTTATGACGAAAACTCAACTACCGAGCAGGCTGACGCGCTAAAGCGTATGGTGGATCACAGAGACAACATAAAAGTTAGATTTCCTAAATTCAGCGGCGATAAGGTAGACGCGCCGTTTGATCCTTCAAAGATCTGCGTCCGGCTTATTACTGCGGGAGTAATTCTTGTTTCATATGCAATTGTGGGTTTTGGCGGTGCAAGTATTTGGGGAATACCCGCTTTAGCTTTAATTCTCGGAACAATAGCAGGCTTTATCGTAAAGAAACAGTTTTCTGCTCCAAAGCTCGTTGTTTCAATATTTTTTGCGGTGTTCCTCGGAATGTTGGCGGAGGAAGTCAATTTTGAAAATGTCGCGGCAGGATTTCTTCTGATAGGGCTGGCGCTGTTGGCTGTGGGAATGATAATGATCGTCGTTTATTGCATAAAGATGAACACTATCCATGGTTACTTCAGGTCGCTCGACACTCTCGAAGAATTGACGCAAAGCCTGAATGCCGCAAAAGAAAGCGAGATACAGACCATTTCCGACGGTTCATACAGGGAACTGGGCGAACCTCTTGTAAACGATTGTTTCAGAATAGCCTCGGAAAGCTATAATGTTCAATGATATAAAACAAAAACACCGCTTAGTTAAAAAGCGGTGTTTTTATTATGTTTATATTCATTCAAGTCGCGGGCTTCTGCTTTTTCTTGCCCGCATATTTCAAGAGCAGGAAAACTATCGTTCCTACAAAAAATCCTATGCTGATAAGCTGTGAGGTCGAAAATCCGAACAGATGTCCTCTGTATTCGTCCCCGCGCCAGAATTCGATAATGAACCTTTCAATTGAATAGGAGATAAGATAAACGCACAGCAGTCTCCCGTAGAGCTTTTTCTTTGAGAGCAATATCCAAAGCACCGCGCCGAGCAGAAATTCAAAGCCCGCTTCTATAAGCTGTACGGGAACTCTCGGAACTCCGTTCGCGCTTTCAATAAGCGAGTTTGTAAACGTTATGCCGTGTTCCCATTCTACTCCGTAACAGCATCCGCCCAGAAAACAGCCTATTCTCCCGAAGCCGTGGAAGATAGCGATAGCAGGCGCGCAGCAGTCCGTAACGTCTTTCATCGGAAGTTTCTGGAACTTTGCTGACGCTCCTCCCGCGATAAGTCCGCCTATAAGCCCGCCGTAAAAGACCGAGCCTCCGAATATCATCGCAAAGCGCTTTATGAAATCAATAAAATCCGTCGCCTTAAACAATAATCCCCAATACTGAATGTTTGTTATGCCGTAAAGAATGTGCATACCGACAAACGTTCCCAAAGCGCCGAACAGAAAAACAAAGATAAGCGAAATATCGTCGCCAGTGCGCCTTTTGAAATGGTGTATCGCGAGCGGACAAGCCGTAAAGATCCCCGCGATAGCGCACAGCGCATACGAGCTTAGAAAAAACTCGTCTTTTGGCATAAAATCGGGGAGATCAAAAGTAAAACCCGGAAACATAAAAAACTCCTGACTGTAAAGTCTGAATATAAATTAACCCCGCCCAAAGGCAGGGTTAAACTTTTTTGATATGTAACTATTACTGTAAACTACCTGCAAGTTCGCCGATAAATCCTAAAGTAACGCACAAAGCGCAAATTGCGCAAATGAAACCGATAACAGCTACAGCCGTCGAAACTATACCCATAACTAGACCTGCAATAGCAAGTCCTTTTGAACCCGACTCGTCGCCTTTCTTAAAGCGGTCAAGCGCAAGAGCGCCGAAAACAATGCCCGCGATAGCAGCGAGAGGGGCAACATAGCTTACATAAGGGATAAAAGAACCTACAATGCCGACGATACCGCAAACCAGAGCGGTAATGCTCATTTGTTTTGAGTTCATGTAAATACCTCCAGAATAAAATAAGTAATAAACCAAGCCACAACCTAATTTTATCATATTTTATGTTGTTTGTCAACAACAAAATAACTTAAACTTCTACAAAATATTCTTTGTTTACAATGTTAAATATTGTACAAATTGTACATTATCTATTGAGAGTTGCAACTTGACTTTTCCGCAATAATGTGTTATAATGTAAAATGATTAAGTGTAATAGTTTTTTCAAAAGGTAAATTATATAAATAATGAATGTTTTAAATTCTGTGCCGGGCGGCGACGGCTTTTATATGCCCGCAGAGTTTTCCGAGCATTATGGCTGTATCATGATATTTCCCGAACGCTCGGACAGCTGGAGCTATGGGGGATATGCCGCGAGAAAGGCTTTCCGCGAGATATGCGAGGCAATAGCCGAAAGCGAAAAACTTACGGTATGCGCCTCCGAAAAGCAGTATGAAAACGCCCGCGTTATGCTTTCGCCGAGGATAAGAGTCGTCGAAATGAGCAACAACGACGCATGGGCGAGAGATTATGCTCCGACCTTTGTCGTAAACGGAAAAGGCGGTATCCGCGGTATAAATTGGAGCTTCAACGCCTGGGGCGGGCTTTACGATGGGCTTTATTTCCCCTGGGACAAGGACGACAAAATGGCGAGAAAGCTCTGCGACCTCTATGACATTGATATGTACGATTACAGCGGTTTCGTTCTTGAGGGCGGCTCTGTGCATACCGATGGAGAAGGCACGGTCATAACTACCGAATCGTGTTTACTAAGCAAGGGCAGAAACCCCGATATGACCAAAGAGGAAATCGAGGAAAAGCTCAAAGGCGCGCTCGGAGCGGAGAAAGTTATATGGCTTAAAAACGGGATAAGCGGCGATGAAACAAACGAGCATATCGACAATATGTGCGCGTTTGTAAAACCCGGAGAAGTCGTGCTTGCCTGGACGGACGACGAAAGCGACGAGCAGTACGCCTATTCAAAAAGCGCTCTTGAAATCCTTGAAAACGAAACTGACGCAAAAGGGCGCAGGATAAAGGTTCATAAGCTTTATTTGCCAAAGCCCGTTTTTGTTACAAAAGAAGACTGCGAGGGGCTCGACACCTGCAATTTTAGACCCGTAAGAAATATCGGAGAACGTCTTGCGGCGTCATATGTAAACTTCTATATTTCAAACAAAGCGATCATAATGCCGTTTTTCGGCGACAATGCCGACGAGTCTGCGAGGCGGACTTTATCGGAGCTTTTTCCGACAAGGAAGATAGTTCCCGTATATGCCCGCGACATACTCCTTGGCGGCGGAAATATCCATTGCATTACACAGCAGATCCCTATTTTTTATTCAGACAGATAAACAGAGGTAAAATATGGACAATTCATCGGAAAGAATTTTTGAGTTTTCTTATAAAGTACCGGGATATGACTTTGTTTCGGCAAATGCCGCGCTTTATGCATTTCTCGGACCGAGGCTCTATATAACCGCCGACAGGCTGTTTACGGAAAATTCCATAGCCGTCCTCGACAAGGCTTTTAAGGATAAGGCATACGGTCAGACATTTGTCGTTACCGTCGAAAATACCGACGGGAGCGATATCCTTATGGCTGCCCAGCTTATCCGCAGAGAAGAGGACACACCCCTTATAAACGTCAGAATGATAGAGCTCAACAGGCTGTTTAACGGATATTACGAGCTTATGATAAAGGAAAAGGAGTCCGACGCGCTTTTAGCTCAGAATGACTGCACATATTTTTCTTATGATAAAAAGACTGATATGGTCACGAGCTATCGCTATGACATAGGAAAGGACATTCTCGGAATTACAAGCGCGGACAACTGGAAAAACGAACTTCTTGACAAACTGTCTGAGAACAGCGCGGAGGCTGTTTCAAAGCTTTTGTCCGACCTTAGAAACGGCGTAAGAAGTATTGAATGTACATTCGTCCAGAAAAACCAGACTAAAAAGCTTGTCATAACGGGCAGCGCGGTGTACTCGGACGACGTTCATATAATGACCGTCGGAAGAATGGCAGACCCGAGAGAAAATTCTTCTCACGAGCTCAATAACCGCGACCAGCTCACGGGCTTGTTTATGAAAGAAAATATCACGAACTATGCCAAAAGGCGTATAAACGACCTGCGCCAGCCTACGGCGCTTGCGATAATAGACATCGATGATTTTAAACTTGTAAACGACAATTTCGGTCATGCAAAGGGCGACGAGGTTTTAAAGCGCTGCGCGGCTATAATAGAAAAACAGGTCGAGGGTTTCGGCAAAGCGGGAAGAATAGGCGGCGACGAGTTCCTTCTTGTGTTCGATAATTTCGAGGATAAAGAGCGCCTGAAGTTCGTTCTGCGCGGGATAAAGAATATGGTATACGCGAGCTATAACGAGGCGTTGAACGGCTTTTGCGTTACGACCTCTATCGGCGTTTCGGTGTTCCCCGAGGATTACGACGGGAATTATGACACGATGTTCAAGCTCGCGGACTGCCTGCTGTATAAGGCAAAGAAAAAAGGCAAGAACCGCTATATCGTATACGAGCCGACAAAACACGGCACCGTTGAAAAGCTGCTCGAATCGGGAGTAAGAAATGAAAGCATTCTCGGCGGCAGGGCTATGGAAAAGAGCGAGGTCATTTGCCGCATAGCGAATAAGATAATTGTCGGCGAGGATTTTTCTTTCGAGCAGATTTTAAACGATATAAGAGATTATTTTGCGATAGATAGGATAATTATTTACAACAAGACCGACCGCGAGGCGGTAATGCAGGTAGGAACCAATCTTCTCAGCAAGGAGCTTATTGAAGACACCATAGACTATCTGTATGACAAGCGCGTTGAGTTGACTTATGAAAACGGCGTTATGCTTATAAGCAAGGTCGTTTATTTCGACATGAAGGCATCTAAGGCGTATGACGCGTTGTGCAGACAGGGCGTTCTTTCCGTAATGCACCACGAGGTAAAGGCAAAGAGCGGAAAAACGTTTATAATAAGCTATGAGATGACTTCTTCCGACATCACATGGAACGAGTCGGACACGGAGTATTTCCGTATTTTGGACAAGATCTTGTTTGAACAATATCTGTAGTGTCGGGGGTAAGGAATGAGAAAGGTTATAGTTGCGGCGATACAGATGAGCGTTCCCGAAACGCGGGAGCAGTCTGTTGAAAAAGCTGTGGAGCTTACGAAAAAAGCTGCTGAAATGGGCGCAAATGTTGTGCTACTTCCCGAGCTTTTTGAGACGAGATATTTTTGCCAGGAAAGGCGTTATGAGAGCTACAAGCTTGCTTTTGCGACAGAAGACGATCTTGCCGTAAAGCGGTTTTTAGAAGTGACAAAAAAGCTTTCTGTCGTTATGCCGATAAGCTTTTTTGAGCGCGACGGAAATGTTTTGTATAACAGCATAGCCGTTCTGGACAGCGGAAAGCTGCTCGGAGTTTACAGAAAGACGCATATCCCCGACGACCATTTTTATCAGGAGAAGTTTTATTTTACTCCCGGAAACACGGGGTTTAAAGTCTGGGATACTTCCTTTGGAAAGATAGGCGCAGGCATCTGCTGGGACCAGTGGTTTCCCGAGGCGGCGAGGTGTATGGCGCTTATGGGCGCGGAACTTCTGCTTTATCCTACGGCGATAGGGAGCGAGCCTATACTTGACTGTGACAGCAGCGCGCACTGGCAGCGTTGTATGCAGGGTCACGCTGCGGCGAACCTAGTGCCCGTTATCGCGGCAAACCGCATAGGCGTTGAAGAAATAACGCCCGATGTGGACAACGGGTTTCAGCAAAGCGAGCTTTCGTTCTACGGTCACAGCTTTATGACCGATGAAACGGGCGCGATAAAGACAAGCGCCGAACAGGAAGAAACTGTTCTGATAAGTGAATACGACCTCGATGAAATAGCCGATTTTCGACTTTCGTGGGGAGTGTTCCGCGACAGACGCCCGGAGATGTACAAAGTTATTACCGAGTGAGTTTATAAAAAGCAAGTATACAGTATACAGGGGACAGTATTCAGTTAAGGTATCCGCTTTGCGGATTATTTAGATTGTTTTCAAATCTAAAGGTTGCTTGTGTTCCTATGGTCTAAAAACAATCCGGATATTGTCCGCCGAAAGGCGGACACCGAAACTGTACACTGTCCATTGTCCACTGTATACTTGCAAATAATAAATTAAAGGAGCAAACCCCATGCCGATAACAGAATTGCTTGAACAGAATGCCGAGAAATACGGAAACGAGGTAAGTATTGTCGAGGTAAACCCTCAGATAAAGGAAAACCGCCGTATGCTCTGGAAAGATTACGACCTTATCCAGCCGACATCCTCGCTCCAATACCGCAGGGAGATAACGTGGGGAGTGTTCAACGAAAAAGCTAACCGTTTTGCTCAGTTGCTTATAAGCAGGGGAGTGAGAAAAGGCGATAAAGTGGCGATACTTCTGATGAACTGCCTCGAGTGGCTGCCGATATATTTCGGCGTGCTTAAGACAGGAGCATTAGCCGTGCCGATGAATTTCAGGTACAGCTCGGAAGAAATAAAATATTGCCTCGATCTTTCAGAAACGGACGTGCTTGTATTCGGACCCGAGTTTATAGGGCGCGTTGAAACTATTGCCGAGGAAATAAGCAAAAACCGTATTTTGTTCTATGTTGGCGGCGACTGCCCGTCGTTTGCGGAGGATTATGATAAACTTGCTGCAAACTGTCCGAGCGTTTCTCCGAATATAAAAATAACAGATGACGACAACGCGGCTATTTATTTTTCATCGGGAACAACAGGCTTTCCGAAGGCTATCCTCCACGACCACCGCGCGCTTATGCATTCTTGCAAAGTCGAGCATAACCACCACAGCCAGACGCATGACGACATTTTTCTTTGCATACCGCCACTTTATCACACGGGCGCGAAAATGCACTGGTTCGGAAGTCTGCTTGTCGGCGGCAAAATGGTTTTGCTAAAGGGTGTAAGTCCCGAAACGATATTCGATACGGTATCGCGCGAAAAATGCACGATAGTATGGTTGCTTGTGCCGTGGGCGCTGGATATTCTCGAGGCGCTCGATAACGGAAAGCTGAATATATCCGACTATGAACTGAAACAATGGCGGCTTATGCATATCGGCGCACAGCCCGTTCCGCAGAGCCTTATACTCAGGTGGAAGAAATATTTCCCGAACCACCAGTATGATACTAACTACGGACTTTCCGAAAGTATAGGTCCGGGGTGCGTTCATCTCGGAGTTGAAAACATACATAAGGTCGGCGCAATAGGTATAGCGGGCTATGGCTGGGAAGTAAAGATAATCCGCGACAACGGCGAAAATGTGGCGCAGGGCGAAGTCGGAGAGCTTGCGGTTAAAGGACCGGGAGTTATGAAGTGCTATTATAACAATCCCGAGGCGACCGCGGAGGTTTTGCAGGACGGCTGGCTAAGAACGGGCGATATGGCGAGAATGGACGAGGACGGCTTTATTTTCCTTGTTGACCGCAAAAAGGACGTTGTAATAAGCGGTGGAGAAAATCTCTATCCCGTTGAGATAGAAAACTTTATGGCAAAGTTCGACAAGATAAAGGACGTTGCCGTTATAGGACTTCCCGACAGACGACTTGGAGAGATAGCGGCGGCTATAGTAGAACTTAAAGAGGGAATAAGCTGCACGGAAGACGAGATAAACGAGTTTTGTCTTGGAATGCCGCGCTATAAGCGCCCGAAAAAGATAATCTTCGCAAAAGTTCCTCGAAACGCAACGGGAAAGATAGAAAAGCCGAAACTTAGGCAGATGTACTGCGGAGAGAATATTGTCGAAAAGGAAAACAAAAGCTGAAAGAACAAGAACCGCCGCACTGTTTTGCGGCGGTTCTGATGTGAGGAGAAAAATGAAAACAGGTCTTGTACTTGAGGGCGGAGCGATGCGGGGAATGTTCACCGCAGGCGTTCTGGATACATTTCTGGATAACAACATAAAATTCGACGTCATTGTCGGCGTATCTGCGGGAGCACTTTTCGGAGTAAATCTGCTGTCCGAACAAAAGGGGAGAGCGCTCCGCTATAACAAGAAATATAACAGCGACAAATACTATATGGGGCTTATCCCGCTTTTCAAAGAGGGAAATTTTTTCAGTACGGAATACGCCTATGACAGAGTTCCGAGAAAGCTAGATCCGTTTGACGATGAAAAGTTTAAACGGTCGGACACGGAGTTTTACGCGGTAATGACCGACGTCGAAAGCGGAATGCCCGAATATGTGAAAATAAACAGCGTTTTCGAGCAAATGGATACTCTCAGAGCATCGGGTTCAATGCCGTTTGTATCAAAGCCCGTTGAAATAAACGGGAGAAAGTTCCTCGATGGCGGCATTTCCGACAGCATACCGTTTGAGTGGCTAAGCTCGCAGGGCTGTGAAAAGATAGTCGTTATTCTTACGCGTGCGGCAGACTATCAAAAAAAACCTATGAACAAGGCTATGGCAAAGCTCAGCGGTCTTAAATATCCGAAGATAGCCGAAAGAATGGAAATCCGTCACGAACAGTATAACAGCTCCGTTGAAAAATTAAGACAGTGGGAAAAAGACGGCAGAGCGTTTGTTATCCGTCCTTCGCATACTCCCGAAATAAGTAGGATAGAAAAAGATCCTGAAAAACTCCAGGCGGTTTATGACCTCGGGACAAGCGACGCAAACGCCATTATTGACGATTTGAAACAGTATCTCGCTCTTTGACGACATGTATAACTTCTTTTGAGAGAATAAGCACAGCCAAAAGATTAGGCAGCGCCATAAGCCCATTCAGTAAATCCGATACTGCCCATGCAACTCTCAGATCAATAACCGCGCCGACGACCGAAAATGCCGTAAACAAAATGCGAAACGGCATTACCGCACGTTTCCCGAATAAAAACGAAACTGCCTCTCCACCAAAACTCGACCAGCCGATAACGGTAGAAAACGCGAACATTACCGTAAGTATCGAAAGTATTCCCGAGGCGGCTTTTCCGAATGTTTCCGAAAACGCAAAGTTAGCCAGACCCGCTCCCGAGACAGCGCTTATCTTTGCAGAAATGACCTTCTGTTCCGAAAACTCCGCGCTTATCTCATAAAGATTTGAGTATGAAACGCCCTTTGGCGCGGAAACATAAAACTCCTCTCCGTAAACGCTCACACACCGTAGTTCTTCTTTTAGCTCAACTCCATTGTTTATAAGCTTTTCGCTTTCGGTTATCCTGAAATAGCTTGTTCCGTTATCAACAGAGCGAAGTGCAATATCCGCTGTCGGCAGCGTGCATTTCCCCGAAAGCAGAACAAAAGCCGTCAGCGAACACATAATAACTGTATCGAAAAACACCTCGAAAATGCTCCACATTCCGCAGACTTTTGCACTTTTGACAGAGCTTTGAGCATGTGCAAGAACAGAAGTTCCAAGCCCCGCCTCGTTTGAAAAAGCCCCGCGCTTAAAGCCCGTCGATATTGCGTTTTTTACGGTCGCGCCGAATATTCCTCCGCCTATCTGTGAAAGACCGAAAGCGTTTTCGATAATGCACATAAACGCGTCGGGAAGATTTCTTATATTTGCAATGATGATATACAACGAGCCTATGATGTAAAATCCCGACATTATAGGCACAATTTTTGAGCAGAAAGACCAAACGCGTTTCTTACCGCCGAAAATAACGAAAGCGCAAAGTATCGAAAGAACAATACCCGTCAAAATTTCCGGAACGCCGAAACTTATTTTAAGAGATTGTGCCGCAGAGTTCATCTGCGCGGCGTTTCCCATTCCGAAACCCGCGAGTGTGCATAATAATGCGTAAACCATTGCGAGAGGCTTTGCCGCTTTTCTTATCGGTTTTTTCTTTGAAAGCCCGTCGCGGATATAGTACATCGCGCCGCCGTGCCATTCGCCGCTTTTGTCTTTTTTGCGGTACAAAAATCCGAGTACATTTTCGGCAAATCCCGTCATCATTCCCAGAACCGAACATACCCACATCCAGAATACCGCGCCCGCTCCGCCTATACAAAGAGCCGTTCCGACTCCCGCAATATTGCCGGTGCCGAGAGTTGCCGCAAGCGCCTGGCACATTGCCTCAAAGGGCGTAGATTGTCCTTCCGAGCGGCTTTCGCGCTTTGAAAAAACAGTTGACCTTAAAACTTCGGGAAATTTTCTTATCTGAAAAAACTTTGTCCTGACGCTGAAAAATGCTCCCGTAAAAACCATAAGCGAGAGCATGGGTATGCCCCAGACGATATTGTTGTTCAGAAATAACAGAATGTCCAAAAAAATCACCTTGTCCATTATATTCGGAACAAGGTGATTTTATTCGGGCTTTCTCTACAGCCTGATTTACATAGGGGGTATTATTATAACCTTTTTGTGCATTTTTTGAGCATATTCAACCGTGTATTTCGTGCCGCCCTTTGTGCCGTCAAAAACCGCTACCAGCACATCACACAGCTCCACAAGCGCGCGGTCTCGTTTCAGCATACAGGTTTTCGTGTATTTGTCGCTTATGTAGATAGTTTTATCACATTTACTAAGAATATCGTTATAAACGGCTGTGCTTGTTTCGTCCCATTTTTCCGTTTGAGTTTTGCATGGAATTACTGCTGAAAGTTTTATGTCGGGATATTTGTTTTTAAGTTCAATTACAATCTGCGCACACCATATGTCCGCGCCTCTTGCCATTCCGCTGTAAAAACACTCAGCCCCTTCGGCGATGAGCTTTTCTATTTGTATTTTAAGTCTTTCTTTCATATCGACAAGCATAGGGTCGTCGTCGCAGAAATACGGCAGTTTTTCGGGACGATGCCCTGTAAAAGAAACGCTGTACATAGTTTTCTCCTTTTTAAGAATAACACCAACCAAATAAAAAGCAGAAGAACTGTATAAAGACATTGGGCTCCGATTGCCCTCGTTGAATACAGCCGTCTGCTTTATGATAGTATAACACATTTTCCCGTTTTTGTCAAGCGTTTTGTTACAATAATTTTAAATTGTGAACATCATTTAATAGCCTTTTTTCGACAGCCCCTCTCATATCTCCTCCGTTATGTTCAATATCCTTTTCCCCTTTTTCTTTGCATATTGAACTGTTTTATAAGCGCCGCCGCTTTTATGACTTATACAGCATATCACCAGGTCGGAGCGGTCGATCATGCTTTGATTTCGTATAAGTATAGCCGACTTTGGGTGAGCCTCTGCGGACTTTTCGCATATCTCGACTTCATCATAATATTCAAGAAAGCTTTTTTCGTTGTTGCGAAAATCGGCTTTCATATATGGCAGTACAAGCGTGAGGTGAGTGTTTCCGTATCCGTAGTTGCTAACCGCTCTCCTTATGGCGGCGGAGGCTATCATATCAAACTCTCCGTCCCGTCCTATGAGAAAATCAACATACTCTTTCTGAGTTATCAGCTCATGTAATAATCTGTCAAGTCGGCTCTCTATCTCCGCGTCTTGTTCAATATACCTGTGTCCGAAAAAACTTACGGTATAAATTTTTATCATCATCTGTTTCCTCAATTGTCCGTATCAATTTAAAAAAGGTATCTGTTTCAATTATACCTAAAAATAGTTGTTAAGTCAATACAAATTGAAACAATGTATAGGTGAAATTTCATCTGCGTATATTATAATTGTATGTAGGTGGTGATCTGAATGATAGATGCGGATTTTATTTCGGACAGGATAGCAAAGCTTAGAACTCAAAAGAACATATCCGCAAGAGATATGAGCCTTAGTCTCGGGCAAAGTCAAAGCTACATCAACAATATCGAAAACAAGAAAGCTATGCCGTCCATGCAGATGTTTCTTTATATATGCGAGTTTCTAGGAGTTGAACCAAAAGATTTCTTTGATGAAAATGTGACAAGTCCGAATAAGCTTGCTGACGCTGTCGCGGCATTAAAGCCGCTTTCTCCCAAACAGCTTGAATTGCTTACAACGCTTGCAAAAGAGATGAAATAAGGCGGTGATGAAAACCGCCTTTTCATTCATATAACGGCACCGTATATTTTATGTTCTGCCTATTGACAAACGTCTGTAAGTATGATATAATATAAGTGTTGAGATATCAGTGCGGATGGTATTCCGTTTATCGGAAACTGTACCGACATATTATCGCCAACTCCCGTTTCGCAGTCGGAAACATCCCGCGCCGCCATTTAAAAGAAAGGCGGAGATGCGATGAACATTGGTTTTATCGGAGCAGGAAAAGCAGGGAGCTCTTTAGGAAAATTTTTCGCGGACAGCGGTTGCTGTGTGACCGGCTATTACAGCCTGCACGAAAGCTCGGCGCGCGCGGTTTCGGAGTTTACCGGGTCTAAATGTTTCAAAAGACCCGAAGAAGTGGTAAAAGAGAGCGACGCGGTTTTTTTGACTGTTCCCGACGCGGCAATAGGCTCGGTCTATGACGAGCTTAGAAATTTCGATATTGAGGGCAGGCATATATGTCATTGCAGTGGAGTGATGACGGCGGCTGAGGCGTTTCCCGATATTCGCCGACGCAAGGCTTTTGGATATTCTGTACATCCGCTATTTCCCTTTTCGGGAGCTGAAAGCTCCGGGGGAGATCTCGCGGGTGCATTTTTTTGCATTGAGGGAAACGAAGAACATCTTTCCGACTGGAAAAGTTTCCTCGAAAACCTCGGCTTAAATGTCCAGATCATAAGCCCCGAATCAAAGCCGCGCTATCATGCCGCCTGCGCTATAGCAAGCAACCTTGTGTGCGCGCTAATGGACGAGAGCGTTGAGCTTTTGACAGAGTGCGGATTTACAAGAGAAAGCGCGCTTTCGGCGCTTACGCCTCTGATTCGGAAGAATACGGAGAACATTCTGAAATACGGTCCTGCCTCGGCGCTTTCGGGAGCTGTCGAGCGCAACGATATAAAGACCGTAAAAAAACACCTCGATTGTTTTCCGACAGCCGCCGAAAAAGAAATGTACCGTGCGGTGTCCGAAAGACTTATAAAAACAGCCCGCGCGAAAAATCCCGATACCGATTATTCCGAGCTTGAAAAATTGCTTATGGGAGGTAATCAAAAATGAAGAAAAATACTGTAACTACCCTTGCGGAAATGAAAAAACGCGGCGAAAAAATATCGCAGATAACCTGCTATGACTATTCGACCGCACGCATTTTCGATGATGCTGGAATAAATTCAATACTTGTCGGCGACAGCCTTGGCATGACAATGCAGGGCTATGAGGACACGCTGCCTGTTACAATGGATGAGATGATTGTGTATGGTAGAAGTGTCGGACGCGCTTGTAAAAATGCGTTTGTTGTTGTGGATATGCCGTTTATGAGCTACCAGGTATCCGTAGAACAGGCAGTCACAAACGCAGGACGCATAATAAAAGAGTGCGGCGCAAACGCGGTAAAACTCGAGGGTGGAAGAACAGTCTGCCCGCAGATATCCGCAATAACCGCCTGCGGCATACCCGTGTGCGCTCATGTCGGAATGACGCCGCAGTCCGTAAACAGCTTTGGCGGATTTAAAGTCCAGGGCAAAGGCGAAGAGAACGCAAGACGCGTTTTAGAGGACGCTCTTGCCGTAGAAAAAGCAGGAGCGTTTATGGTGGTTTTAGAGTGCGTTCCCCCTAAACTTGCGGAGCTTATCACAAAGAAAACGCGCATGATAACCATAGGCATAGGTGCGAGCGCAGGCTGTGACGGTCAGGTGTTGGTATATCAGGATATGATGGGAATGTCCGATTTCACGCCGAAATTTGTAAAGCGGTTTGCTGAGATCGGCGAGCAGATGAAAGCCGCCGTTTCGGAATATGACAAAGAGGTAAAAGCGGGAGAGTTCCCGTCAGCGGAGCATACCTACCCAAAGAGCGACTGTTCGGACGAATTTCTAAGCGTTTTGGACAGCGAGTATAAGGACATTGGAGAGGAGTAAAAAAATGATAATTGCAAAGACAATAAAAGAAGTCAGAGAATATGTAAAGAAATGGCGCGGCAAGGGGCAGAGCATAGGATTAGTCCCGACAATGGGCTATCTCCACGAGGGTCACGCGAGCCTTGTAGATAAGGCAAGGAGCGAGTGCGGAAAGGTAGTCGTTTCGGACTTTGTAAACCCTACTCAATTTTCCCCGAACGAGGATCTTCAGAGCTATCCGCGCGATTTTGAGCATGATTGCAAACTGCTCGAAGAACATGGCTGCGACTTGGTTTTCTATCCGTCGGTAGAGGAAATGTACGAGCCGAACGCCGCGACCTATGTCGAGATACTGGACGAAATGCCGAAACAGCTTTGCGGAAAAACGCGCCCTATCCACTTCCGCGGAGTCTGCACTGTCGTTTCAAAGCTGTTCAATATCGTAACTCCCGACAAGGCGTTTTTCGGTCAGAAAGACGCTCAACAGCTTGCGATAATACGCAGAATGGTAAAAGAAATGTCCTACGGGATAGAGATAATCGGATGTCCTATAGTGCGCGAAAGTGACGGGCTTGCAAAGTCATCGCGCAACACCTATCTTAACGCAGAAGAACGCAAAGCGGCGCTTGTGCTGTCAAAGGCAGTATTCCGCGGCGAGGAGCTTGTAAAGTCGGGAGTGTGCGACAGCGAAAAGGTGCTTTCGGAAATGAGAGCAATAATAACCGCCGAACCGCTTGCAAAGATAGATTATGTTTCAGCAGTAGACGGCGTTACAATGCAGCCCGTAACTGAAATAACAAACGGCGTTCTGGTGGCAATGGCGGTGTATATCGGAAAAACAAGGCTTATAGACAACTTTATAGCAGGGGGACTAAAATGACGCTTGAAATGCTTAAAGGCAAGATCCACCGTGCAACGGTAAAACAGGCGCAGCTGGATTATGTCGGCTCGATAACCATTGACAAAGAGCTTATGAAAGCGGCGGGGATACTTGAATATGAAAAGGTGCAGGTCGTAAATGTAAACAACGGCGAGCGCTTTGAAACCTATGTCATTTCCGGCGAAAGCGGAATGATCTGCTTAAACGGCGCGGCGGCGCGCTGCGCGAGCGTAGGCGACAAGGTAATAATTATGGCGTATGCGCAGCTTACTCCCGAGGAGGCCGCAGTTCATAAACCGACAGTTGTATTTGTGGACGAAAACAACAAGCCCACGCGTATCGCAAACTATGAAAAGCACGGGCTGCTTGAAGATATGGAGCGGTGAATATGGAACAAGACCTCAAAGGAAAGCGCGTTCTTGTAGGCATAAGCGGAGGAATAGCCGCCTATAAAATGGCTGATACCGTAAGTATGCTTGTAAAAGCGGGCGCGGAAGTCGATGTGATAATGACGAAAAACGCGACGGAATTTATAACTCCGCTGACGTTTGAAACGCTCACAAAGAAAAGGTGCGTAGTGGACACCTTTGCACGCGATTTTCAGTATGACGTAGCGCATATCTCTCTTGCAAAGGCGGCGGATATAATTCTTATAGCTCCCGCGACAGCCGATGTTATCGCAAAAATGGCGCACGGAATTGCAGATGATATGCTGACGACTACTGTCCTCGCGGCAAAATGCAAAAAACTTATAGCGCCTTCTATGAACACCGCCATGCTCGAAAACCCGATAACTCAGGATAACATTGAAACGCTGAAAAAATACGGCTTTGAAATAATCGAGCCCGACAGCGGG
>CANRLW010000026.1 GCA_947631575.1 uncultured Clostridia bacterium | reverse complement strand
TGGAGAATTCTTTCTTCTCCTCTGTAATTTCCGCGTATAACTCCGTCAGCGCCGCGCGAGATCTGTCTTGTTTCCTCAACGGACGTAAGGCAGTTTTCGCTGTCGGTCTTGCAGACGCCTCTGTTTACGGTGCCGTTATCGGAAAGGGTGTTTTTAAGCAGGAAATCTACCGAGCAACCGTCGGTCTTTGGCGCTTTGAAAAATTCCGAAAGCGAATCAAACGCCTCCGCTCCGTAAAAGTCGTCGGCATTTATTACCGCAAAATCCTCTTTTAATACGTCCTTACAGCACCACAGAGCCTGCGCCGTACCCCAAGGCTTTTCCCTCTTGAATTCTCCTTTTCTCACGGGGATAAAATCTGCCGTCTGGTAGACATATTCCGTTTTAATCAACTTTTCAACGCGCGCGCCTATCGTGTTTCTGAAAAGCTCGTCGATGTCATGTCTGATAATAAACAAAACTTTTGTAAATCCACTTCTTACAGCGTCATGTACCGAATAGTCAATAAGAAGTTCACCGTTAGGACCTAAGGGTTCAAGCTGTTTTATTCTTGTTCCAAACCTTTTTCCCATTCCCGCCGCCAGAACAACAAGCGTAAGTTCTTTCATAATTTCCTCCTGAAAATAAAAATCAATTATTGCAAAAGTTATTTTAACCCTTCTATTGACGCGATTATCTTTGCCATTCTTTCCTCTGCCTTTTTGAGCTTTGCCCGTTCGTTTTCTATCTGCTGGGCGGGAGCTTTTGCCAAAAAGCCTTGGTTGTTGAGTTTTCCCGAAAGGAAGTCTATGTCCTTCTGCGCGGCTTTCTTTTCCTTTTCGAGCCTTGAAAGCTCCTTTTCCTTGTCCACAAGCTCTCCCATGGGCATAAATATTCTCGCGCTTTCAGTTACGACAGTTACCGTGCCCTCGCTGTTTTCAACATTTTCGGAAACCTTAAACTCTCCCGCTCCCGCGAGCTTTGCGAAAAACTGCTCCGCGCTCCTGAAAAGCTCCGTAAACTTTGTTTCAACAAACATCGACACTTTCTTTGACGGAGGAACGTTCATCTCGTTTCTCTGAACGCGTACCGCCTTTATTGCCCCGACAATACGCGAGAAGTCCTCCTGCTCTTTCGCAAATGAAAGTTTTTCGTCATATTCACACCATTTAGCAAGCATCAACGTATCGTTGTCGCCGTGCGGCATAGACTGCCAGATTTCCTCCGTTACGAACGGCAAAAACGGGTGGAGCGTTTTCAGAATGCCTCTCATGACATAAACAAGAACATTCTGCGCCGCAAGCGCCGTTTCTCCTCCCGCGGCTATTCTCGGCTTTGTAAGCTCTATATACCAGTCGCAGAAAATATCCCAGATAAAGTCGTAGAGATTTCCTACAGCAACTCCCAGTTCGTATGCCTCGAGATTTGCCGTTACATTCTTTATCAGGTCATTATAGAGCGACAATATCCACTTATCCTCGATAGGCAGTTCTTTCGGCAGCACGGGTTTTTCAAAGTCTTCGGGAAGGTTCATGAGGATATATCTTGACGCATTCCAGAGCTTGTTTATAAAGTTTCTGGAATTTAAGACCTTCTTTTCCGACCAGCGCATATCGTTTCCGGGAGCGTTTCCCGTTACGAGCGTAAGTCTTAAAGCGTCCGCGCCGTACTTGTCTATTATATCGAGCGGGTCAACGCCGTTTCCTAAAGATTTAGACATCTTGCGCCCAAGCTCGTCGCGGACAAGTCCGTGTATAAGAACATCTTTAAACGGCTTTTGTCCCGTATGTTCAAGGCCGCTGAATATCATTCTCGAAACCCAGAACGTTATTATATCATAGCCGGTTACGAGAGTGTCAGTCGGATAAAAATACTTATAGTCCTCGGTTTCTTCGGGCCAGCCGAGAGTTGAAAAAGGCCATAATGCCGAGCTGAACCATGTATCGAGCGTATCCTCGTCCTGCTTTACGGGCGCGCCGCATTTCGGACACTTGTCGATATTGTCGAGAGTAATCTCAGTGTGCCTACATTCGGGGTTCTGACAGTAAAACGCGGGTATACGGTGACCCCACCATATCTGACGCGAAATGCACCAGTCGCGGATATTCTCCATCCAGTAAAGATAGCTGTTTTCAAAACGCTTAGGGACATATCTCAGCTCCCCGCTTTTTACAACGTCAATAGCGGGCTTTGCAAGTTTTTTCATCGAAACGAACCATTGTAAAGACGCGGTAGGCTCTACCGTTGTTCCGCAGCGCTGGCAGGTGCCAACATTATGCTTATGCGGTTCTACTTTTACGAGCAGACCTTGTTCTTCAAGGTCTTTTACCATTGCCTTTCTTGCCTCATATCTGTCCATGCCCGCATATTTTCCGCCGACGCCTTCTTTTATTGTCGCGTCGTCGTTCATCATATGGATAACAGGCAGATTGTGGCGCTTTCCAACTTCAAAGTCGTTCGGGTCATGGGCGGGTGTTATTTTAACACAGCCCGTTCCAAACTCCATATCTACATAGTCGTCTGCAATAACGGGTATTTCTCTGTCGGTGAGCGGAAGTTTAAGCATCTTTCCGACAATGTCCGTATAGCGTCCGTCCTTTGGGTTTACGGCTACGGCGCTGTCGCCCAAAAGCGTTTCGGGACGAGTAGTAGCTATTTCAAGACAGCCGCTCCCGTCTGAAAACGGGTAGTTTATATGCCAGAAAAAGCCGTCCTGCTCCTCGTATTCCGTTTCAATGTCCGAAATGGAAGTCTTACAGTTCGGACACCAGTTTATTATTCTCTCGCCGCGATAGATAAGACCTTTGTTATAAAGGTTCATGAATACCTTCTGGACCGCCCTTGAACAGCCCTCGTCCATTGTGAACCTGTCGCGGCTCCAGTCGCAGGAAGTACCCATCTTGCGCTGTTGTTCCTTTATGCGGTTTCCGTATTTATGTGTCCAGTCCCACGCTCTTTCAAGGAATCCCTCTCGTCCGAGCATGTCCTTTGTAAGACCCTCTTCTTTCATTGCCGCAACAATTTTAGCCTCTGTAGCCAGAGCGGCATGGTCCGTTCCGGGGAGCCAAAGCGCAGAATATCCCTGCATTCTCTTAAAGCGAATGAGAATGTCCTGTAGCGTACAGTCGAGCGCATGTCCCATATGGAGCTGTCCCGTAACGTTTGGCGGGGGCATTACTATAGTATACGGCTTTTTCTTCGGATCAACCTCCGCTTTAAAACAGCCGTTTTCTTCCCAGCTTTTGTAAATACGCTCCTCGAAATCCTTTGGAGAGTATGTCTTTTCGAGTTCTTTTCTCATTTATTTTGTCCTCTTTCCCTTATTGTATTTATTATCTCCTCGCTCGGAGTTATATAAAGCGTTTTGTTGTTGGTAAAGATGACCATTCCGGGCTTTGCGCCCGCAGGCTTTTTTACAAACTTTACCATGGTATAATCCACCGGCACTTTAGAAGACGAGCGCGCTTTTGAATGATACGCGGCAAGCTGTGCCGCCTCGAGAATGGTTCTTTCCGTAAGCGGCGTGCCGTTATCCTTTGTGCGTATAATTACGTGCGAACCCGCGATATCCTTTGTGTGTAGCCAGATGTCCGCAGCGCCCGCCGTTTTCAATGTCAGAACGTCGTTTTGCTTATTATTTCTGCCTACTAAGATCTCGTAACCTTCGCAGGATATAAACTTCATAGGCTCGGACAATTTCACGGGCTTTATTTTTGCTCCGCGTATATATCCCTGCTCGGAAAGCTCGGCGCGTATCTCCGAAAGCTCTCTGTCGCTGTGCGCACGGGTTATGCTGTCAAGAACGCTGTCAAGGTATTTTATCTCGCCCATTCCTTCTTCTATAAGCTCGGAAAGCTTTTTTTCGGCATTGCAAAGCTTTCTGTAAGACGCGTAGTATTTCTGCGCATTCTGCGAGGGCGTAAGCCTTGGGTCAAGAGCTATCTCCCGCTCTCCTCTGCCGTAAAAGTCCTCGAGCACGCATTTTGTCATACCCTTTTCAAGACGGTAAATATTCGCGCTTATAAGGTCGCCGCACACTCGGAAATTCTCGCGCTCACCGCATTCCGATAGTTCTTTCTTTCGTATCTCAACTTTTCTCTGTGCTCTTTCATAGGCACTGTTTACGGTTTTAAGAAGATCCCTTGCCCGCTGTTTCAGGCGCTCTCCCTCGTCGTTGTCCGCATAGAAATCGTCTAAAAGCTCGTTCGCGCTCGGGAAAAATGTTCTCTTAAAGCTCTCTCCGTACTGCCTTATATCCACAAACGAAAGCTCTTTTTTCTTTCCCGTTTCGTCGGCAATTTCCGTGAACACAGGCGAATGTGCTGCAATACCGAGTATCTCGCACATCCGCGCTTTCTGCTGTTCATTCAATTCACAGCAGACCGCGTCGGTATCTCCCACCGCATAAAACGCACATTCTCTCGCAAACACGGGAGCAATGCCCTCTAAAACCTCCGACAGCGCCTTTGAAAGCCTGTCGTGGGAGTTTTCGAGCTTTGCGACTATATCTCGCGGGTCGGTCTCAAAAAGGTTGAGCCTGTCCCGACGCACGGGAGGTTCATATATGATGTTCGGTAGTATCCTGCGGTTTTCGTTGTCGGAAACGCGCTTTATGCTGTCTACTACCCTTTCGCCGCGCAGAAGAATGATGTTTGCCGAGCGCCCCATTATCTCCGCGCAGAGCGTGTTTATAACAACATCTCCTATTTCGTTTATACATTCAAAATCGAAGTTCAGTATTCTTTCAAGACCGTCCTGTCTTATGTCTATAAGCTTTCCGCCCTGCAAATGCTTTCGCATGAGCATGCAGAACATAGGCGGCGACTGGGGATTTTCAAACTCCGATTTTGTAAGGCACACCCTAGCGCTCGCGGGATTTGCCGAGAATATCAGCTTTTCCGAAACGCGTCCTTTTCCAAGAATACGAAGTGCAATGACAAGCTCGTCTCTCGATGGCTGGTATATCTTTTCAACTCTTGCTCCCACAAGAGAGTAAAGTTCTTCTTTTATATAGTGCAAAAGCACACCGTCAAGCGACAAATCCCTCACCCCTTCGCATAAGTGCAAAAGTCAGACATAGGAGAACGGGTCTGTTTCAGTTTCAGAGGCATAAACGCAGATGTCCGGAAATTGAACAGAAAGCATTTCTTTGAGAACGTTTTTTGCGGCTATCTCGGTGCTGTAATGTCCCGCGTCGATCAGCACAATGCCGCGGTCTAAGGATTCGACGCGGAAATTGTGCTTTATATCTCCCGATATTATCGCGCCGCAGTTCTTTTCCTGCGCGAGGCGCATAACTTTTTCATCTATGCCCGCGCCGCAGCAGACCGCCACCCGCGATATAACCGTTTCATCAAGACCCGCGCTGTACTTTACACAACCGCCCAGTTTCTTTCTGCAATAGAGTGCAAGCTCCCTCGGCGAAAATTCCTTCGGAGTTTTGCACACTGCCCCGAAACCTTTGCCGTCGGGCTGTGTAACTTCGAGCGTTTCGAGCTTTTCAAAGCCTAAAGTTTTTACGAGCGCGTCGTTTACGCCGCCGTCCGCTATGTCAAAGTTCGTATGCATGGCTATCGCGGCGATATTCTTTTCAATAAGCAGCCTTACGGGGCTCCACGAGGGTATGTTCTTCAGCCCGCTGAAAATAACGGGGTGGTGCGAAACGATTAGCTCCGCGCCTTTTTCCGCAGTTTCAAGCACAACCGCGCGCGTTATGTCAAGACAGCACATTATCCTCTTTACTTCCGTATCCTCCGACCCTACGAGCAAGCCTACATTGTCAAAGCTCTCCGCAGTCGAAAACGGCGCGGCGCCGTCAAGAAATCTGATTATTTCACTGATTTTCATTTTCAATTCTTAGCAATATCTTCTCCGCTGTTTTTCTAAGCTTTGCGGCTCTTTCGGAATGTTCCGCAGACTTTTCCATATTCACCGCGTTTTTTAAGAGCTTTTCGGCAATTTTCCCGAGGTATCTCCTGTCGCGGTTTTTCCCGCAAAGCGCCGTTATCTCGTCAATTTCCCGACTTACTCCCGAAAATCTCCAAAGCATAACGGTATAGATCTTCCCGGAATCCTCGGCGGCGCGTTCTTCCAAAAGCTCAAAACCCGCGCCGTACAGGTGCTTTCTGAGAAAATCGGCTTTGGTCATGGGCTGTAGAATAAAATGCGTATTTTCATTTATAAAGCGGCATTCTTCAACTATCCTTGCGATAAGCTCCCCGCCCATTCCGCATATTATAACATCATCGGCATAAGGAATTTTTTCCAGACCGTCGCTCTTTACGAGTTCAACATTTTTTACGTTCAGCTCATAAAGAGTTCTTTTCGCGGCTCTCAGAGGACCGTCCTTTACGTCAGACGCGTAGACCTTTGTCGATTTTTCAAGCGCCAGCTTGGCGGCGAGCCGTGCATGGTCGGTGCCGACGTCTGCGGCGATAACTCCCGCCCTGCACAGCTCGAACGCTGTTTTAAGCCTGTTGTCCAGAGAAAACAATTACTTGTTCATTGCGGCGTTGATCTTCTTGACTATTTCGTCAGCGTCAACTCCGTGTACCATGCATGCCTCTCCGATAGATTCGCCTCTTGACGAAGGGCAGCCGAGGCAGTGCATTCCCATTTCCATAAGGATAGGAGCGACAGCCTGAGCGTTTTCATCAAGTATCTCGCCTATGAGCGTATCAACAGTTACAGTCATTTTTAAAACTTCCTTTCATTTTGTATACAGTATGTGTTTTACCTACATACACATAATTTATTATACCACATTATTTCTTATTTGTCTACTGATATTTTTGAAAATTATGCCAAAAAGAATAAATTTCATGTTGTAGATGAAGTGACATTTTTGGGCAACTTTTGCTGTTGTAAAAATTTTTCACATTGAGCAAAAAATTTTTGTATAAAAGTTTACATTATTGATATAAAAAAATGATTTTTCCTATTGAAAAAATCGACAGATAATGTTATAATATTTTTATATGACAAAAAATAAATCAAAGGAGATATTTTAAATGGACACTATGGGCGGTCTTAAAAGAACTTGTATGTGCGCACAAGTCACGCTCGAAATGAAAGAAGTCGTTGTCGGCGGCTGGACTGCGAGAGTACGCGACAAGGGCGGAATTATCTTTATAGACCTGCGCGACAGAACGGGAATTGTACAGCTTACATTTAACGAAACAACAGATAAGGCTGTTTTTGAAAAGGCAAAGACCGTCAGGAGCGAGGACGTTCTGCTTGTAAAAGGAACTGTCCGCCAAAGAGAAAGCGTAAACAGCGAGATAAAAACGGGCGGTATAGAAATAATGCCCGAGGAGCTTAAAATTCTCTCAAAGGCTCAGACGCCGCCGTTTGAAATAGTCAGCAATTCAAAGACAAACGAGGAGCTCCGCCTTAAATACCGCTATCTTGATCTGAGACGCGAGCCGCTCGTAAATAATCTTGTTATGCGTCACAATATCGCGAGAGTTGCGAGAGAATATTTCTACGAAAACGGATTTCTGGAAATAGAAACGCCGATGATGATAAAATCAACTCCCGAGGGCGCGAGAGACTATATTGTCCCGTCGAGGATCCACAACGGGAAATTCTATGCCCTGCCGCAGTCGCCGCAGATGTACAAGCAGCTTTTGATGATAGCGGGATATGACCGTTATATACAGCTTGCAAGATGTTTCCGTGACGAGGATCTAAGAGCCGACAGACAACCCGAATTTACGCAGATCGACCTTGAAATGTCGTTTGTTGACGTTGATGACATTCTTGAATGTCTGGAGGGATTTGTAAAACGCCTGTACAAGGAAATTCTCGATGTCGATATACAACTTCCCCTGCCCCGCCTTACTTATGATGAGGCTATGTCGCGCTACGGTTCGGACAAGCCCGACACTCGCTTTGGAATGGAGATAACCGACATTTCCGAAATCGTAAAGGACACGGACTTTGTCGTATTTAAATCCGCTCTCGAAAACGGCGGCTCGGTACGCGGGATATGCGCAAAGAACGGCGCTGCAACGCTTTCGAGAAAAGAGATAGACAAGCTGACTGAATTTGTAAAAGGCATAGGCGCAAAGGGTCTGGCTTATATACGCTGGGTAGACGACGCGCCAAACTGCTCGTTTGCGAAATTCCTTAAAGACGGGGAGCTTGAAAAGATAATGGCGGCGCTCGGCTGTGAAAAGGGCAACGTCGCGCTTATCGCCGCGGACAAGGACAAAGTTGTTCTTCCTACGCTCGGAGCGCTCAGACTTAAAGTAGCTAAACAGCTCGACATTATCCCGCAGAAATGGAACTTTACCTGGATAACCGAATTTCCGTTTTTTGAATACGACGAGGAAAGCGGCGAATGGCTCGCAATGCACCACCCGTTTACAATGCCGCTCGACGAGTGTATTCCCTATCTCGACAGCGACAAGGCGAGGGTGCGCGCGAAATGCTACGACCTCGTACTGAACGGCGTTGAACTTCTTTCGGGCTCGATAAGAATAAACGATCCCGAACTTCAGAAACATATGTTTGAAATGCTAGGCATGACCGATGAGGAAATAAAAGCAAAATTCGGTTTCCTTGTTGATGCGTACAAATACGGAGCACCGCCACACGGCGGAGCGGGAATAGGGCTCGACCGCCTCGCTATGCTTATGTGCGGGTGTGACAGCCTTAGAGATGTAATTGCTTTTCCGAAAGTACAGAATGCCTCGGAGCTTATGAGCGAGGCTCCGGGAACGGTTTCGGAAGAACAGCTCAAAGAGCTCGGAATAAAGATCTCCGAAGAATAGGACAAGATCATATGGACAAAAAAGAATACCGCCAATATGCTATTCAGTCCGCAAACGGCGACGCAACGGCGTTTGCCAAATTGTACGGACTTATAAACAGAAATATGTACTACACGGCGTTTTACACGCTGAAAACCGAAAAAGAGGCTATAAGCGCAGTTACGGAGGTTGCCCGCGAAACGTTCGGAACGATCTCAAACCTGCACAGCGAACAGCAGTTCTGCACATATATGATGAAAGCGCTGTGCGCGAAGATAAAGGGTGTTTTAAAGCGTTATCCGGACAATTCTCTTGACGACGACCAACCCGAAATAAAAGAACTGTTTTTTGAACTTCCGAACATTGAAAGAATGATAGCCGTAATGCATATTGCTGGGAAATTTTCATGCGACGATATAGCCTCGTTTATGGGCATGACAGAAATGGGCGTCAGAAAAAAACTTGAACGCGCCGTACAGAAACTCGGCATAACGGAATAAAAGAATGGAGGAAAACAGATGACAGTCGAGGAAATGCGCGCGATAATGCGCCGCAGGGTCGTACCTGAAGATCTTGTGGTGCAGAATATCGTAGAATATCTTATGGACGAATCAGCACAACTTCCCAAGCTTAGTGCGTTTGCATTTCTGAACCGTATACATGACCTCGGAATGAGCGCGAAGGATTTTACTGTTCTTCTTGAGGGCTGCGGCGCGCCTAAGTCCGCAGTTGACAAAATAAAGGCAAATCCCGCGATGAGCCTTAATAATCTTGTATTGACCCTCGAAAATTCGGGGCTTACTTCCGACGATTACAGCGACATGCTTTATACTGCCAGAATGGTCTTTGAGCAGACGCTTACTTCAGCGGACATTCTGAAACAAGCGTCGGCAAACGAAAACGACGAGGAAGACGAAGAACGTACTGTCTCGGAGCTGTTCGACGATGTTCCCGAAGAATCGGAAAATACAGCGGAAGATGATGCTGAAGAAAACGGCTTGGAGGAAAAAACATCTGTAGATGAAACGACAGATGAAAAAGCGGATATTGAAACAATGACCTCCGAAGAAAAAACTGATACCGCAGAAGAACAAATCCCCGAAAACAAAGCAGAAGAAAACACGGAACTTTCGGGTGACACTTCTACGCTCATTATTTCAATTGACCCCAAAAAGCTGAAACAAGGCTCGGCTGAAAGGTCTTTAAGCGTCGAAAGTTTATTTGACGATAATGAAGATGAAAATTCGGAAGATGACGCGGAAGATAATAGCGACGTTTCCGACGAAGAAATTGACGAAAAAACAGACGAGAAAAATGAAGATAAAAAAAGCCCGTCCAAAAGTCATGAAGAACCCGACGAAACCAAAGACGACGAAAGCGACCGTGAAAGTAAAAAAGGCGGCTATAACAAGCCCGCGCTGATAATATCCGCGGTGGGAGCGGCTGTGCTTTTGCTTTTATGCGCGTACTTTACATTTTTCGGAAAGACTGACCCGTTTGAAAAAAAGATAGCTTATGCAGAGGACAATGACGCTATTTTCGTAGAGATCTACGACAGCTATACCGCGGGAAATATGGGCGGTGACAGAGCGCAGGCATATTTTGCGGGAGAAAAACTGTTTGGAAATATGCTTATTTCTCAGAACGACTTTGGAATTGTGTCAGACGGCAATTTCGTATACCTCTGCTCGAATGATAAGATCACGGCTTATGACGACAAGGATATAAGTACTGCGGCAAAAGCGGAGATAGCTCCGCCCGAAAACACGGAATTCGTGGATCTGTTCCAATACGGAGATTCGGTGATAGCCGTTTTTTCCGGAAAAGAATGCGGATTTATGAATATCAAAAAAGGATACGTTAATTTTACGGTACATCAGGACGGAGAGCTTTGCGATTTCAGCGCAAATGAAAACGAAATCAGCTTTGGCTCGGTCTATGTTCCGCACTACACTCATACCTTCAATTCTTCAGACGTAAACGAATATATCCCGCGCGTCGGAAGAGATGAAAAGGCTGCACTTTCTGCGGGAAGTATCCTGCCCGGAGAAACAAGCGGCTGTTCGTATGCAGTATGGGGAAAATATTCTCTTGCTGACGGAAACACCATTGCGGCAAGAGCTGCTCTCGGCGACCCCGTTTATGCGGGAGCATCGGGCATGTGCGCAATGAATTTCAAAGACAAAAGCGGCAATACGCTCGGAAAAATAGTATGTCTTTCGGAAGAACCCGTTGTAAAGGAAACCGAAATGATCTTCGCCGCGGCGGAATGTGCGGATATTTTTGCAGCGCTGGGAAATCAGTATATAACGCTCTTTGACGCACAGCTTGAAAAAAAGAGAGAGCTGACAAATCTTCCTGCTCTTCCCGACAGAATGAAGTTCAGTGGAAAAGTCCTGCTCCTCGGGAAAGAAGACGGCGTGTTCTCATCAATAGACTGCACAAATTCGGAATCGCCGGCTCCTCTTGAAACCACAAAGGAAAACGGAGTAGTTCTCGGCGACAGCGCGGTTACATTCAAGACCGACTCTAAGCTTGAGGCAACACTTTTGCACCTTGAAAACGGAGAAGTAAAGCAGACGGGCTCTTTCTCAAAAAGCCTGTCGGAAAGCGAACTTTCGACGCTCGAAGTAGGCGGGGCTGAAACGGCGGCGTTCGGCGAAGGCGTATGCGCGTTTGCGTTCAAATATTTCGACGGAGTTTCCATTGTTTCACAATGCATTATGTTCGGAAAGAACAATTCCGAGAGAACTCTTTATGACGACAGAACGGGCTATACGGCTGTTTTCAACTGTAACGGAAGTATATATGCGGTAAGTTCTAAGGGCTTGGAAACAGTTTTTGAATAAACCCTTGACAGAAGTGCGGATTTTTTGTATAATGGAAGTGGTTTTCTGAACGAGAAAAAACGTGCGCTGCTGATAAGGATCAGCAAGGTCGTCGCCGTTGTCCTTGCGATAGCGATGATAGCAGGCATTATTATACAAGCAATTTCATGATTAAAGGTTTGGCATATGGGATTATTTTTTGACAACAGAACGGGTCCGGGCGTTCCCAAAAACGCACCTAAGAAAAAACCGTTCTTCCGTTTTTGGGAGCTATTCGGAAATAAATTCTGGGATTTCTTTAAGATAAACCTTATCTACTTTCTGTTCTGTATCCCTATAGTTACGATAGGTCCCGCGACTGCGGCAATGACCGCTCTTATGCGGAATATTTATCTCGAGCGCCCACAGTTTTACTTTCATGACTTCAAGAATGAATTCAAGAAAAACTTTAAAAAGTCCGTCGCCATAGGAATTATAAACGTTATTGCCATAGTCATAACGATTCTCTCAATAATAATGTTCTTGAGTATGGAAAAACTTACGACAATGGATGAGGTTATGTTTGCGGCATCAATTGCGGCGTCGCTGCTGTTTCTCATTATGAACTTCTACATCTACCCGCAGATAGTCGCTCTTGACCTTAAGCTTACGGATATACTCAGAAACGCGCTTGTGCTTTCATTTCTGAATATCGGCAGAGAGCTTATAGTGCTTGTGTTTGTTGTAGGATATGCGTTTCTTGCATTCAATTTTCCTGTTTTTGTACTTCCGCTTACTCCCGTTGTGCCGCTCGCGTGGCTGGCATTTTTGTCGGTGTTCTGCTGTTATCCTGCGATACAAAAGCATATAATTGAACCATATTACAGGCAGACAGGAGAAAAAAATCCCGAAATTCCCGATTATGCGGAAGAGGCAATTTTTACCGACCAGGGCGGAAACGAACAGTCAACGGAGATAAACACATCACGCAAACGCTCAAAAGGTAAAACCATAAAGTGATAATTCGGCACGACCGATAAATAAAAATATAAAAAAGGAAGGATTCTATGTCATCAAGCGTTATCGTCGGCACTCAATGGGGCGACGAGGGAAAAGGAAAGATCATTGATATTATGGCAAAGGAGGCGGATCTCGTAGTACGCTCAAGCGGCGGAAACAACGCCGGACATACCGTTGTCCACGGAAACGAGGTCTATAAACTCCACCTGCTGCCTTCGGGAATTTTATATCCCGAGACAATATGCCTTATAGGAAGTGGCGTTGTAGTTGACCCGAAGGTACTTCTTGAAGAAATAACAGAGATGAACAAGCGCGGCGTAACGTGCGACAACCTGCGCATAGACGCGCGGGCGGATATAATAATGCCCTGGCACAGAGAACTTGACAGGCTCGAAGAAGAATACAAAGCAAAGCAGACGGGCGTAAACGTAGGCACTACGGGCAGAGGAATAGGCCCCGCATATACCGACAAGGCTCGGAGAATTGCCATAAGAATGTACGACCTGTGCCACCCTGAACTTCTTAAAACTCTTATAAAGAACACGGGCGAGTTTGAGAACCTCATGATCGAAAAACTCTACGGCGGAAAGGCGTTCGACCTTGACGCGGTATACGAGGAATACAAGGCATACGGCGAAAAGCTCAAAAAATACATGGCAGACGGTTCTGTTATTGCGTTTGAAACGTATAAGGCGGGCAAGAAGGTTCTATTTGAGGGTGCACAAGCTACACTTCTGGATATTGATTTCGGAACATATCCTTTTGTTACTTCTTCTCACCCGATAGCGGGCGGAGCTTGCATAGGCACGGGCATAGGTCCGAAGATGATAGACGAGGTAATAGGCGTGGGAAAGAGCTATACAACGCGCGTCGGAAACGGTCCTTTCCCGACAGAGCTTAATAACGACCTCGGAGATCTTATAAGAAACCGCGGCGGAGAATTTGGAACAACAACCGGCAGACCGAGAAGAACAGGCTGGTTTGACGCTGTTATTATGCGCCATGCAGTCAGGGTAAACGGTCTTACGGCGCTCGCAATAAACAAGTTCGATACTTTAAGCGGCATAGGAAAGCTTAAAGTTTGCACCGCCTACAAAAAATCGGACGGAACGATACTTAACGATTTTCCCGTTACGCTCGAAGAGCTTGCGGACTGCACTCCCGTATATGAGGAATTTGACGGGTATGAGGGAGATATTTCGGAATGCAGAAAATTTGAGGAGCTGCCCGAAAAGTGCAGAGAATATATTTCAAGACTTGAGGAGCTGTGCGGCTGCCCGATAAGGATAATCGGCGTCGGAGCGGGCTGCGACAGCGTTATATTCCGCTGATGAAGATATTATTTATAGGCGACGTCGTGGGTGACGCGGGAGTAAAAGCGCTTATGAGCGGACTTCCCGATATGCGCAGAGAATGCGGCGCGGACTTCACCATAGTAAACGGCGAGAACAGCTCGGAAAACAACGGCATAAGCGCGCGTTCTGCGGGCGAGATATTTTCCGCAGGTGCGGACGTTATAACCACGGGAAATCACTCATTCCGCAGGAAATCCATTCTCGAAGAATACGAGCATAACGAACGGCTGCTGCGCCCCGCAAATTACGGCGACGGCGTAGCTGGAAGAGGATACTGCGAGGTAGACTGCGGAGCATATTCCATAGCGGTTATAAATCTCATGGGAACAGCTTTTATGCAGCCCGTAGACAATCCGTTTAAATGCGCGGACGAACTGCTGAAACAAATAAGCTCACGCATAATATTCGTAGATTTCCATGCCGAGGCAACGAGCGAAAAAAGCGCGATGAGCTGGTATCTTGCGGGGCGCGTTTCGGCGGTAATCGGGACGCACACTCACGTTCAGACCGCTGATGAGCGGATAATAAACGGAACAGGCTGTCTTACAGACGTAGGCATGACAGGTCCCGTAAACTCGATCCTCGGCGTAAGAAAAGAAATAATCATCGATAAATTTGTAAACTATATTCCGCGTCCTCATATCTTTGCGGACGGCGAATGCCGGATAAACGGCGTTTGTCTCGAAATCGACCGCAAGAGCGGACAATGCGTTTCGATAGAGCGCATTTGCAAAACTATTCAATAATTTCAAAAAAATATAGTGCGAAACAAAAATTGTTTTTGACACTCTATTTATAATCCAAAAAACATATATAGAAAGGTGAAACAAAAAGTTTCAGAAGGGTAATTAAAATGGAAGTGGTTAAGGTTTCTTCTCATTCCGTACCGAAGTCGGTAGCGGGAGCGATCGCAGCGGTAATACGTGAAAACCGCGAGGTCGAAGTTCAGGCGGTAGGCGCAGGCGCAGCAAACCAGGCTGTAAAGTCTATAGCTATCGCAAGAAGTTATATGGCTCTTGTGGGAGTTGATCTTATTTGCATTCCCGCGTTTACTACCGTTGATATTGACGGCGAAGAGCGCACGGCTATGAAATTTATCGTAGAGCCGCGCTAAATCTTAATAATGAATAAAATTCTGCTGATAACGACGGGCGGCACTATAGCTTGTCCCGATACAGACAAAGCAAGATCTCCGCAAAACTTTTCAAAAACATTTCGCTTTTGTGAACATGAAATACAAGATATAGAAATTGTCGAACCGTTCTGTCTTGACAGCACGAATATGACTCCACGGCATTATATTGAGCTAGCAAAGATAATAACCAAAAACTACGGAGGCTGCGGCGGATTTGTCATAACTCACGGTACCGACACACTCGCCTATGCCGCCGCTGTTTTGTCGTGTCTTATTGAAAACAGTGAAAAGCCTGTTGTGCTGACAGGGAGCATGAAACCGTTTTCGGCAGAAAATTCAGACGCTCCCGAAAATCTTCGCAATGCTTTCCGGTTCGTTTCCGATAAGCGCGCACACGGGGTTTCGGTTGTTTTCGGGCGGTTTGCATATGACGCTGCGCACGTTTCAAAGATACACACAACGGCAATAAATGCGTTTGAAAGCGTGAATTTTCCTCCTTCGGCTTATTTTGAACGGGAAAGGATCGTTTTTACCGAGCCGAAAGCCGAATACAGCGGAACAGTTCAATTTTACGAAACGCTCGACGAAAGGGTCGAAACTGTTTTTCTCGTTCCCGGAGCGCCCGCGCCCATTATCAGACCTGATACGCGCGCTGTTATCATTTTAGGCTTTGGCACAGGCGGACTTCCCGCATATCTCGAAGGCTTTCTGAAAGAGCTCGTTGAGCGCGGGGTGTATGTGATAATGTCAACACAGGTGTTGCGCGGCGGGAGCGATCTTTCGCTTTACGAGGTCGGAAGTGAAATAATGGACAAATATCCCGTTATTGACGCGGGGAAAATGACCGTGGAATATGCGTCTATGAGGGCTATGTTTGCGCTTTCAATGTCCGACAGCTTTGATGACTTCAGGCGCATTTTCTCAAATGAATAAAAAGGGGCTTTTCAAATATGAGATTTATTTCTACAGAACAGCTTAATATTGCCGCAGAAACTCCCGAAAAGATAATATCGGACGGCGAAAGATATTATTTTGAACAGCTTTCTATGGCAGAGGAAAAAATATATGCCTCCCATGAAAAACGCCCCGTTGTGCTTATCTCGGGTCCGTCGGGCTCGGGAAAAACGACCTCCGCCCACAGGATAGCCGACCTTCTGGCAAAGCGCGGCTGTAAAGCGCATATAATTTCTATGGACAACTATTTCCTGTCTATGAGCGAAAACGAAGAGGCGCGCGACAAAAACGGGAACATCGACTTTGAAAGCCCGTATAGACTCGACATACCGCTTTTTAAAAAGCATCTTAAAATGCTTTCACAGTGCGAGGAGATAGACATTCCCGCGTTTGATTTTGCAAAGCAGGAGCGCTATGAGGGAACAAAGCTGAAACGCGAGCCGAACGATCTCGTTATACTTGAAGGCATACACGCCTTAAATCCGCTTGTAACGGGAAACTGCGAGGATTATACAACTTGCGTTTATGTCAGCGTTCGCACGAGGATATCAAACGGAGAAAAGCTCCTCCACCCCTCGAAGATACGGCTTATGAGAAGGCTTATACGCGACAAGCTTTTCCGCGGGCGGGATATTGATGAAACGTTTGAGTTTTTCAAATCGGTAGAACGTGGAGAAGATCTTTACATACTGCCGTTTAAGGAGCGCGCAGACATAAGCATAGACACATTTATTGAATACGAGGCGAACGTATATCGCGATATGCTTTTGACCGAACTTGAATCAAAAAGCTCGGAACAGGCGATAGCAAAGGAATTAGCGGAGTTTCTCGGACTTCTTAAACCCATAGAAAAAAGATTTGTACCACAAAATTCGATCATTCGTGAATTTATAGGCAACTGAATTTTCATACCTGTAATGCATTGAGTTATTATACAATTTGTATATTTTGTAAAGATTTGGTTGAGTAAAATTGGCTGTAGCCTTGAAAACCATTGTCTTTTTAACCATAAATTACATTTAAAATTTATCAAAATACACAACGCTCATTATAGCAGATTATTAAATTTAGTGCATTTTATAAAAATATTTTTTTATTTTATTGACAAAATAAATCAGCGGTGATATAATAAGCTATAGCATGATGTATTACTATGTAATATACGAATTCATGCAGAATTGATTTCGTCCGCAAACTCACGCGCGACAGGAAATATACTCGGACCTTTCCACAAATGCATACATAAAGATAAAGCCCACAACTTGAATGTCCGACGACGAAGAGATTTTACTATGATACTATTATGAACATTAAGCTTAGAATAAAAAAGTTTGTATCTTTGTTTTTCCTGTTTTTCATGATGTTTGCGATTTTTAATTTTTCCGCACAAAGCGGAAACGACAGCAACGGGCTTAGCGTTTCGGTGTCGAGGATAATTTGCAGGATCGTCTTTTTTAAATTCAACGAGATGACCCCCGCCGAGCAGCTCTTTGTCGTAACAGAGATCAATTACTTTGTGAGAAAACTTGCTCACTTTACCGCATATGCGGTTCTGGGTATCTGCGCTTATGCAAATGCGCGCCTTTTGGGAATAAAGCTTAAAGGATATTTCCTGCCTGCTGTTTTCTTCTGCGCGGCATATGCGATATTTGACGAGGTACACCAGTATTTCACGCCCGGAAGGACAATAAAAATTACGGATATGATCATAGATACATCGGGCGCAGTTGTCGGAGCTGCTGCGGCGGCTGCCGCGACAGTCATTCTGGCACATATAGCGACATATTTGAAAACGAAAAAAAAGAATAAATCGGAGGAAGTTTCATAAATGGAAGAAAATGAACAGTCTATTGACCTCAGGGTCTTGTGGAAGGTTTTAAAAGATCATTTGCTGCCAATAGCTGCGTGCGCTATAATAGCCGCCGTTGTAGGTCTGGTGCTTTCAGTTGCGGTCATACCGAAACAATATGCCTCCGAGGCAACAATGGTCGTTAAAAACACCGACGACACTTCTACCAGCACACTTCTGAACATAAACGATATAAACGCGGCACAGAAGATGGTTGCTACGTGTCAGGTAGTTTTCACGACAAACCAGGTTCTTAGCGAGCTGCAGTCCTCGTTCAGCAACTATTCAATAAGCGAACTTAGGGATATGATAGTTATAGAGGCGGTAAATAATACCGAGATACTCAGAGTTTCGGTTACAACGCTCGATCCTCAAGTTTCCAAGGATATTGCCACAAAGCTCACAGAGCTTGCGATAAACAAATTCAAGAGCGTTTATGATAACGGTTCTATACAGATCGTATCAGAGCCCGAATTGCCTGAGTCACATACGTTCCCGAGCGTTCCTATGTTTACTCTGGTGGGACTGTTTATAGGTCTTGTGGTTTCATATATCGTTTTCCTTGTAATTGAAATGGTAGATGTAAAGGTAAAGCCCGATGACGACCTTATGCAGCTTTACGGCATACCCGTGTTTGCGGAGATCATGAACTTTGAGATCTCCGATAAGGGCAGCTACAAATACAACTACTATTCGCACAGCAGTTCCGAGTCCTCTCAAAAACCTAAGCCCAAAACCGAACCGAGTGCAGTAACAACCGAGGAAAAGTTATCGGATTCTTCCGCCGTTGATAAGGTCGGCGACAAGAGGAAGGAGAACGCTTAATAATGGCAAATCAGAAAAAAGGTGCAAGACTTCCAATAAGTCAGTCGAGAAAGTTTATACTTTCCGACAGTACCCAGTTTGTTATAAAAGAGGCATATAAGACCGCGAGAGCGAATATTATGTTCTCTCTTTCACAGTCGGACAAGAAGATCGTTGTTGTTACGAGCTGTTCGCCCGCCGAAGGAAAGAGCACGAACTGCTTAAATCTCGCAATGACAATGGCGGAAACGGGCGCGTCGGTTCTTCTTATTGACGCGGACCTCAGAAAGCCTATACAGCATTCGCTTTTAAAGCTCGACAATAAAAAGGGTCTGTCCTCTATACTTGGAGGAATTACGGGAGATATCGGAAAGACGATAAAAAAGAACGTCAGAGAGAACCTCGATGTTCTGACTTCGGGTCCTATCCCCCCAAACCCCGCGGAGCTTATCTCCGGAAAAAGAATGGGAGAGCTTTTGGAAATTGTAGGCAGCCACTATGACTATGTATTCATAGACACCCCGCCGGTTATGGTAGTTACAGACGCGTTCCTTATGAACGACTCTGTTGCGGGAATCGTCTTTATAATAAAAGAAGGCTCTACTACTCATGTAGAGATAAAAGAGGCCATTCAGAAAACAAAGCTGATGAACGCTAAAATTCTGGGAATGGTAAAGGTAAACTGCGATTATAAAGGAAAATCGGGTTATTCCTCTTATAAGTACAAATACGACTATAAGAGCAGCAACTCATGATTTTTGGGTAAAACTTTATGACGGATTTTCATTCGCATATACTCCCCGGCATTGACGACGGCTCAAAGGACGTTCAGATGTCGGAGCAGATGCTAAAGCTTGAGGCTGAATCGGGAATAACGACGATTGTCGCGACACCGCATTTCTACTTGTCTGAGCAGGGCGTTGAAAAATTTGCGGCAAAGCGCGAGGCGGCATTTGAAAAGCTAAAGCCCGTTGCAGAAAGAATGGGCATTGAGATCGTAAAGGGCGCGGAGGTATACTACTCCCCTTCGCTTATTGACGAGGATCTCTCAAAGCTCCGTATAGGCGACACGAGATATATGATGATAGAACTTCCTTATACAAAGCTTTCGGACAGTTTTATCCGTGAGTTTCACAGCTTTATCGGAAATATCTCCTCCGAAGTTACCCCGATACTCGCACACGCCGAACGTTATCTCAGATTTACGGACGCAAACAGCGTCTATGAAATAATGAACTGCGATATGCTCGTACAGCTCAACAGCGGTTCTTTCAAACCGTTTTCGTCCGAGCTTAAATTCATGCTCGACCTGTTAAAGCATAATATGGCACACCTTCTCGGAACGGACTGTCATAACACTACGACACGTTCGCCGAATATGGATATAGCAAAGAAAATGATCGGAAAGAAAATTTCCCCGCGGTGCTTTGATAAACTCATGTATAACGCGGATCTGGTGCTTTCCGACGAAGTTGTTGGAGAATGATATGTTGGTTTACTACTTGCTGTTGGTTGGGTCTCTGGCGGTAGGAGTGCCGCTGTGCAGACTAAAGCACGGCAAAGGAGTCTACTGCGCTCTCGCTGGTACGGCGCTCTTTCTTACAGCCGCGCTAAGGTCGGGAGTGGGATATGATTATAACCTTTACGGTTCTTGGTTTGTAGACTACAGGCTTAAGCTTACAAGCGAACTTGGAAAGTTTAAACAGGAAAAGGGTTTTCTTATCCCGATGAAGTTTGTTTCGGAAGTAACCGACAACTATCAGGTGATGTTTGTCATCATAGCTGCCGTTATTTCAACAGCCGTAATGCTGTTTATATATTTCTACTGTGAAAAGCCTTATCTGGGAGTGTTCTGCTTTTTATCGTTCGGAGTGTTCTTTAACTCGATGAACTTTATGCGGCAGATGATAGCGGCGGCTATCGTTCTTTATGCTATCCAATACATAAAGAAAAAGCAGTTCTTCAGATTTCTGGTCTTTGTACTTCTGGCGTCGGCTTTCCATGTATCTGCTCTGATAATGGTCGTGTTCTACTTCCTACTTCAGATAAAGATGAACTGGATAAGTCTGGGGGTATATTCGGGGTTATTGGTCTTGTTCTTTATATTCTCCGAAAAGATACTCAATGTTATCACCCGCTATTTCTACACAGGCTACAAGCCCGGCAGCAGTATCGAAGTGTCACAAGGCACAATGCCGATATACGCAATACTGTTTACGCTGGTGTTTATTGTGGCGTTTCTGCTCAGAAAGAGGCTCGTTGAGAGCGACAGTTTCAACAATGTCTTTTTAAACTGTATGTTCTTTGTATGTTTCTTCGAGCTTATGGGAATAAAGCACGGCATTGTTTCGAGGTTTTCGGTATTGTTCCTTATACCGGCGGTGACAGTGCTTGTGCCGAAAACTTTAACGACGCTTGTAGAATTCTGCAAAGAAAAATTCGCAAAAGACAAAGTAAAGCAGTCGACGACAAAGGCTGTTGCTGTGGCTGTGTTTATAACATTCTGTACGGGAATGTATTCATATATGATCTTCAATAATTATAATGGAGTTTATCCGTATAAGACTGTTATTTCCGAAAGAGGTAGTGACGATGCTGAACAGTGACGCTATTAAAAAATTCGTTCTGGACAGAAGGAACAACCTTTTTGAAAACATAGCTCTTTGTATGGCTATAACGCTTACAAGCGCGTTTTTCAGCTATGACAACTACTATTTCTTTATGGACTTTCTTCGCCCCGTAGTTTCCGTTCTGCTTATGTTTATATGGCTGTGGTGCGGATTTAAGAGCGGGATACATAAGAAATGGGGTTTTCTGGCATTTACTGCGGCATACTGGCTTATCCCCTATCTGTATATGCTTTATTTCAGTTCAAGGGATAACGTAAAGGACTATAGCGCAGTTCTCACAATGCTTTACAGGTTTTCAAACATGATATACAACAAATCATTGACGGGTATTGCAGAGTTTACACACTGTAGCGTCAATATCTGGGTCCTGTGTCTGGCGATACTTACATTTACGCTCTACTATGCGGGAGTGAATGTATCGTACATAATAAAGGCAAAGGAAGAAAAGGAAGATGCCGAGAAAGAGGCAGCCGAAAACAAGGCTGACTGAACTCGGGCTAAAGGACGATAATAAGTGTCCGAAAGGACGTTTATTATAAAATATTTGAGGAAAGGAGGACAAATCAAATGAAGAAGTTTACTGGCAAGATTTTTGCAGGTATCTTTACGGCTGCTGTTCTGGCAACTGCTGCATTTGCAACGGACTACGTTGCGAACCCCGACTACAATGCTCCTGAAAAGGTTGTAACCGTTGAGGATTCTACTGTAAAGGCAGGCGAACCCGTTAAGGTTGACGGCACTGCTGCTGAGGTAACAAAGAAAGCTCTTTCTGCTCTTAAGAAAGACGAATCTGTTACTTTCGAGTTCAATAACGCTACCATTACGGTAAGTGATGTTGACGCTGCAAAAGTAACAACTGATAAGGTAACCCTCGGCGTAAACGTTGTAACTGAGACTGAAGACGCTACGGTTGATGGCGTTGCTGTTCCCAAGGGTGCAGTTGTAGTCACTCCTGCTCAGCAGGGCGAATTCGGCATGACTCTCACTGTAACTGTTGATACTACTTTGACAGACAAGGCTAAACTCTACTACGTTTCTACTGACGGTAAGGAAGTTAAGGACGTAACAACAGAGTCTAAGCTTAAGATCAAGGATGGTAAGGCAACCTTTGAGATCACTCACGCATCGCAGTACGTACTCTCTGAAACAGAGATCAAGGCTGCAGCGGACGGCAAGCCCGACACACCTCAAACAGGTGTTACGCTCCCGATCGCTCTCGTAGTGCTCGCTGGCGGCTCTGTAGCAGTATCTGCAATCGCTGCTAAGAAGAGAAAGTAATTTCTCCTAAATAGCGCAAAAACTAACGGTACGGCTTTACGGTCGTACCGTTAATTTTTTGGCAAGGAAAACAAAATGTTTTCCTTGCTTTTTTCTCATAGGGGCATTTAATTTCCCGCTCAAAGGTAGTTTCACTTTCAAGGTTGTTCCCCGCTCTACACCTCTTTTAGGATTGCCTTTTCAAAGCACGGCTTTGAAAAGGCAATGCGGGGAAAACTCTTGTTTTCCCCGCACCC
>CANRLW010000025.1 GCA_947631575.1 uncultured Clostridia bacterium | reverse complement strand
CCAAAGGGCAAAAATTTTTTGAAAAAAATTTTTTCCCTTTGGAATCCCTTTTCAAAAAACTTTAATGCGCCCGCCCGTTTGATGGTTTGAAAATTAAATGTTGTTCGCCGCTCATAACAGTTTCTTGCCTCTAGTTTCTAACCTCTAGCCTCTATCAGACCTTGCAATAGAACACCGCAAAGTCAAACGGCGATACCCTCACTATTCCTTGTTCGGGGTCGTTCGCGTCATCAGGATAACGGCAATGTGCCAGTTTCAGATCGAAAAACATATTCGTCTTTTCATCTTTGAGATTGAAAGTATGCGTCTGTGTGGATTTATTCAGGCAGATTATCGCCCCGTCGCGAGTTATCCTGTCAAACCTTGCAAATACGCAGACCTTATCGTCAACTTCAATGAACCTCAGCGCCCCTTGGTCGAAAGCGTGCGTTCCTCTGCGTATGCGCGCAAGCACCTTGACAAAATTCAGCAGCTCAAGATTTTCATTCCCCCACGGAAAACAACGCCTGTTGAACGGGTCGCGGTAACCTTCCATTCCCACTTCATCACCGTAATAAATGCACGGTATCCCCGGAAGGAAAAACTGCAACACCATTGCACAGCGCATAAGCGATATTCCATAGGTGCTTTCAGCAGGGCTTAAATACCGCTCACACTGCCAGTCCTTGTCGTGCCAGCCAACGTCCTCGCCGCCTAGCCTCGTCAAAGCGCGCTCGGTGTCGTGGGTTGAAATAAAGTTCATAAGCATATCAACGGCAGGCTTAGGATAATGCTCAAGAATTGTCGTTATCGAATCTGTAAACGCCTGAGCGTTTGCGTATTTAACATAGTTGAGTATAGCCTCTTTAAACGGATAGTTCATAACGCTGTCGAGCTGTCCGCCGATAAGATAGCGCCTGCGTATGCCGTAACTTTCTTTATTTGACGCGTCCTCCCAGACTTCGCCGTAGACTATCTTGTCATTTCCCAGCTTTTTTACGGCTTTGTTTACATTGTCAAGAAATTCGTCGGGCAGTTCGTCCGCAACGTCCAGCCTCCAGCCCTTTGCTCCGAGCTTTATCCATTTTTGTAAAATGCCGTCGTCGCCGCAGATATAGTTTGTATAAGCGCTGTTGTTTTCGTTTACGTTCGGCAGCGTAGTAATTCCCCACCAGCTTTCATACTTGTCGGGATAGCCCGTAAAGCTGTACCAGGGGTAATAGGGGCTGTTTCTGTCGCGGTATGCGCCGGTGTTGTCGCCATAGCGCCCGAACTTGTTGAAATAGACGGAATCCGCGCCCGTATGCGAGAAAACGCCGTCGAGGATAATTTCTATCCCCATTTCGTTTGCTTTTTGGCAAAGCTCTTTAAAATCCTCTTCCGTTCCAAGAAGGGGATCTATTTTTTCATAGTTCGCCGTTGAATAGCGGTGGTTTTCGTGGCTTTCAAATATGGGGTTTAAGTAGATGATAGTAACGCCGAGCGATTTGATGTAAGGGAGTTTTTCAATTATGCCCTGAAGATCGCCGCCAAAGAAGTCGTTGTTTCTGACAACGCCCTTTTCATCGGGGCGGTAATAGGGCGTACCCGACCAGTCATCGCGAAGTATGCGGTCGGACGGGACGTTTTCGTGTTTCTTTCCGCTCTTATAAAATCTGTCGGGGAATATCTGGTACATTATCCCGCCTCTTATAAACGCGGGCGTGTACATATTCTCGTCAAAAACGGTGAGCTGGAAAAGCTCCTCTCCCTCGAATACTCCGAGGTGTGCGCCCGTGCGCTTTATATAACGGCGTCTGCCGTCGATAACTCCCGTGAAATAATAGTGGTGTATGCCGAGGTTATTCGGCGTGAAGACCGCGGAGAATATATTGTCGTCTCCGCTTTCGTCCTGAAGTTCAAGCTGAATAAAACGCTCTTTATATCCCGGTCTGAACATAACGAGCGTAAGCCCCGAAACCTGATAACTTTTCGGAAGTCTGATATTGAACATTGACGGCTGTCCGCGCCTTATTGCCCCGAAAGGGTGTTTATAGCTCGTATCAAAGCAGTCAAAAATCGGCATACCCATAAAAAACTTCTCCCTGAAAATTACTTTATATTTGACAATAATTGATATACATTGTATGTGCAATGTCAACGGTGTTAAATGCAATTAAACAAAATCAACACCTGTTTCAATTTAAAAAACATTATCACGCCGAACAACGTTCAGACCATTACTGTACACTGTACATTGTATACTGTCTACTCCCCCATACCCCGCCCTGCGGCATTAAACGTCAGCACTGTGGCAGTAAAAATAACCGATAAAAATGCGCTTGTAATAAAATGGGCATAACAATAAACAGGGGAATTGAACCCCGCGTTTGCCCCGAAACGCAACCAATGTTTCGGAAAAACTCTTCCGAATGAGTTCAGTGCTCGCCCGTTTAAAAGCCGTACTCAAAATATTATGTTCGTTTAAATAAGCTCCGTGTTCCAGTTAAGCGCCTGTATTTTAACATCTGTTTCGCGGAAATCCTTTTCCAGCGCGTCAACCTGCTTTCTTAGCTGCGCGACATTCACCGTGCTTAATATTTTTATCTCGGAGCGCATTCCGCGGGTATATGTTCTTGACGCAGCGTCAAGGAATGTACGCATAGTGTCAATTTTGGTCCTCACGGTGTCCTTGTGAGCAATAAGCTCGGTGAGCGTTTTCCCATCGGAAACGGTCTTGGCGTTTGTCAGATTTATACGCCCGATAAGTTCTTCTTGCTGAATAATAAGCTCGTCCAGCTCTTTAAGCAGCTCTTCGGGTTTTTCCGCGGGCTTTTCGCCCTCCTGAACAAGCGCGTTGTTCTGTAGCCTTGTGTTGAGCTGTGCAATTCTCTTTGCAACGTCCGCTCTTAAATTTAATGCCTCTGCTAACTTCATAAAATCACCTCTTGGATAGTTATTCTCCCCCGTTTTTCAGGGGGAGAATATTTATCAGTGGATAATTAAAATTTACTTTAAGTTCCAAATATCACGCGCATAGTCCTGTACCGCGCGGTCTGCCGAAAATCTTCCTGCGCCCGCGATATTGAACAGCGACTTTCTGTTCCAGTCGTTAGCGTTCTTGTAGACCTCGCTTATATAAGACTGAGTTCCGCGGTAGCTGTCAAAGTCCGCAAGAGCCATATAGAAGTCTTTGTTCTTTATCGAGTTTGCAAGCTCGTCGAACTTCGCGCCGTTTATGCCGTTGTACATTCTGTCGATAACGTTCTTTATGGTAGGATTGCTGTCAATATAGCCCTGGGGATTATATCCGCGCATACGGAGCTCGTTTACTTCGTGAGTTCTCATGCCGAAGATAAAGATGTTGTCAGTGCCTACTGCCTCGTGAATTTCAACGTTTGCGCCGTCATAAGTTCCGAGCGTGAGCGCGCCGTTGAGCATGAGTTTCATATTGCCCGTACCCGACGCCTCTGTTCCCGCAAGGGAGATCTGCTCTGAAATTTCAGCGGCAGGCATAAGGATCTCCGAAAGCGTAACTCTGTAATCCTCGAGGAATATTACTTTCAGCTTTTCTCTGATAACGGGATCATGCTTTATCTCCTCGCCTATGCACCAGATGAGCTTTATTATCTGCTTTGCGATATAATAGCCGGGCGCAGCCTTTGATGCGAAGATATAAGTCTTAGGAACAAACGGAGCGTTGGGGTTCTGCTTTAAATAGTTGTAATCCGCGATAATGTTCATGGCGTTGAGCTGCTGGCGCTTGTATTCGTGCAGGCGCTTTACCTGAACATCAAAAATGCTGTCGAGATTGAGCTTTTCGCCCGTGGTCTTTTCGACATACTCCGCGAATGTTTCCTTGTTCTTGCGCTTTATCTGACCGAGCTTTTCAAGAACAGACTTATCATTTGCGAACACCTGGAACTTTATAAGCTCGGAGGCGTCCTTTTTAAAGCCCTCGCCTATGCACTCGGAGAGCAGGTCTGTAAGACCCTTGTTGCTCTGGAGCAGCCAGCGGCGGTATGCAATGCCGTTTGTGACATTTTTGAACTGGAAAGGCTTGTCGAGCGCCTGAAGGCGGAAAACATCGTCCTTTATTATCTGGCTGTGGAGCTTTGAAACGCCGTTTACGCTGTGCGATGCAGCAACGCAGAGATTTGCCATATGAATTTTTCCGTCTTTCATAATGCACATCTTGCCCGCTTTGTCGGCGTCGCCGCCCGTGCGGTTCATGATGTCCTCATAATAGCGGCGGTTTATCTCGCAGATTATCTGGTAAATTCTCGGAAGTATCTTTTCCACAAGGCTCTGATCCCATTTTTCGAGAGCCTCCGCCATAACGGTGTGGTTTGTATAAGCAAACGTATTCGTTACGATATGCCATGCCTTATCCCAGCCGTATCCGCACTCGTCGAGGAGTATTCTCATAAGCTCGGGGATAGCGAGAGTAGGATGTGTGTCGTTTATGTGGATAGCGACTTTTTCATGGAAATTGTCCATATTCCCGTAAACTCTCATATGACGCATAACTATATCGCCGACAGACGCCGCGCACATAAAGTACTGCTGTCTAAGGCGGAGAGCTTTTCCCTCTGCATGGTTATCGTTAGGATAAAGAACTTTTGAAATTGAATGTGCGATATTATTTGCGCCGAGAGCTTTTGTATAATCGCCGGTATTGAACGCGTTCATATCGAACGACATAGCCTCCGCGCTCCACAGGCGCAGTTTTGAAACGCCCTTGCTGTCATAGCCCGAAACGTACATATCATAAGGAACAGCGTTTACGCTGCTGTAGTTTACATGCTGGAGCTGGTGATAGCCGTTGTCCCAGCGCTCTTCTATCTGTCCGTCAAAGCGGACTTCTACCGCCTGGTCGGGCACGGGAACAAGCCACGCGCTACCGCCGGGGAGCCAGTTGTCGGGAAGTTCCGTCTGCCAGCCGTCTACGACCTTCTGCTTGAAAATTCCGTATTCATAGCGGATAGAATAGCCTGTCGCGGGATAATCGCAAGTCGCCAGACCGTCCATATAGCATGCGGCAAGTCTTCCCAGACCGCCGTTTCCAAGACCTGCGTCGGGTTCTTCTTCGTAAACTCTGTCGATCTTTACACCGAGCTCTTCAAGAGCTGCCTTAGCCTCATCCTGCATGCCGAGATTATAGAGCGAAGTTTTGAGAGAGCGTCCCATAAGGAACTCCATAGAGAGGTAGTAAACCTGTTTTCTGCCTTTAGAGTTGTTTTCATGCATAAAATTGTGGCGTTTTTCCTTCATGAAATTTACCACAATAGTAGAAAGCGCGCGGTAGATCTGCGTTACGTTCGCCTCTTTCGCGTCGGTTCTGTAATCATATTCGAGAATAGCCGTGAGCTGTTTTAACAGCTCCTCCTTTGTCATGGGAGATTTCATATCGTTCGTGCCCCTTTCGTTTCATATCGGAATAAAATTTATACTAAAATCTATTATACACGATTTTAGCTGAAATTTCAATATATTTGCAAAAATATTTGTACTTAGGATAATTTCAACATATTTTATTCGGCATTTTGCACAAAGGAAATGCTTTATGGCAACCGCATAATACACATGTTGTATAGCAAACTATTGGAGAAGTTGTGCGTGTAGGCAGTTGACAGTAGACAGGGTACAGTATTCAGTAACAGCCGAAAGGCAGTCCGCTTATTTATCGCTTTTGAAAAGCCTTAACGAACTTCTTTCCCGCTCAAAGGAAAATGCATTTCTGGGGTGGTTTTACGCTCAACACATCTCTATAAGATTTCCGTTTTAAAAACACGGTTTTTAAAACGGAAATGCGGGGAAAACTCTTGTTTTCCCCGCACCCTTTAGCGCTAATTTGCGGATTGCGGGGGCTTTGCCCCCGCGCCCCCACCAAAGGGCGCAATGCGCCCTTTGGAAACCCAAATACCGCGCCTTACGGCGCGGTTGGATAGCAGAAGCGCTGTTCGCCGCTCAAAACAAATTCTAACCTCTTACCTCTAATCTCTAACTTCTAATAGGTCAAGGGGAAAACCTTTTTCAAAAGGTTTTCCCCTTGCGCTCCTTTATTGTTTCCTCGCTATCTTGTATTCATCGTCCGGCTCGTAGAACGAGCAATTGTCGTTTGTTCCCTGCAAGAACCTGTACATCTCGTCCTCGTCCAGGTTCACAAGGCAAGTATAACAATCGCACTCCTCGTCATAAACGTAATTTACGCAATCATCGCAATTCGTCATATCATCACCGCTTTAAAACCTTTCTGTTTACATTGCCCACAAATATAAGCGCCAGCGTAAGTCCCAGAAGATCCGACACGGGCAGCGCCCACCATATCGCACTAAGCCCCCAGAGCCTTCCGAAAAGCCATGCAAGCGGGAGCGCGGGAACAAGCAGCCTTACCAGAAATACAAACAAGCTCATTATCCCGTGACCGAGCGCCTGTAATTCCGACGTCAGGACAACCGCCGCTCCCACGAACAAATACGACCACGAAAGCGTTCTTAGTGCCGTTGTGCCTATGGCTAAAAGCCTTTCGTCGGGATTGAAGAACGAAAGGAAAAATGTCGGGAAAAGCTGAAACAGCAAAAGCCCTATAAGCATAGTACACGTGGCGAATATAATTCCCAGCTTTACCGCCTTTGTTATTCGCGCGGAATAATAATCGGACCTGTCGTTTTCGCTCTCCTCGCCTATGGTACGGCGCATTGCTCCGTAATTATAGGCAATTATCGGAACAATACCGTTATTCATTCCGAAAACGGGCATAATGACAAAGCTCTGAAGTTTGAAATACACTCCGAAAGCGGTAGCCGCCGTTTCTTCATAATCGCTCAGAATAATGTTCATAAGGTAGGTCATGACCGCAAGCAGACCGCTCATTATTATCGACGGCACACCTACGCTGTATATCCTCCCTATGCTTTTGAACGAAAGGCGGAACTTTTTGAAATTGAGCCTTAGCTCTTTATTAAAAACAAAGTGCAGGACAATGCCTATAAGCATTGAAACTATCTGACCCGCGACGGTCGCTATTGCCGCGCCTTTTACGCCCATTGCGGGGATACCTAACGGCTCAATGCCGAAGATAAGAATAGGGTCGAATATGAGATTTACTATCGCGCCCGAACCCTGCATTATCATTGAATGTACTGTCTTTCCCGTTGCCTGCAAAAATCTCTCAAAGCATATCTGAAAGAACAGCCCGAAACTGAAAGGGCAGATTATCGAAAGATATTCCACGCCGTAGTTAATAACCGTGCTTGACTTACTCTGAACGGAAAAGAACGCCTTTGTAAGCGTCAGTCCTATCGTCAGAAACAGCAGATAATTCACCAGCGTAAGTATAAGTCCGTGAATTGCGGCGTTGCCCGCCTCCTGCGGTTTCTTTTCTCCCAAAAGCCTTGAAATAAGCGCGTTCATTCCGACGCCCAACCCCGTCTGAAACGCTATCATCAGCGACTGCATGGGAAACGCCATATTGACCGCGGTCAGGGCGTCCTGATTTATCTGCGCAACGAAAATGCTGTCGATAAGGTTGTACATTGCCTGGACGAACATTGAAATGACCATAGGCAATGACATTGTTATCAATAATTTTCTTACGGGCATAACGCCCATTTTGTTTTCCTTTATGTTCTCCATTCTTGTTCTGTTTACGTCCTTTTTATGTTCAGTTTGTCAGCTTTCTTTTCTGTTTCTGCACAGTTTTCTTCTTTTTGCGGAGCATTACGGCATTTTGGTATACTTTCAGAAGTTTCATACCGATTATATTAAGACTCTTCTTTTTTACAACTTCATAGCCTTTCTCCGTAAGGTCGGGCAGTTTCTTTTCAAGAATATCCCTTGCGAGTTTTTCAAATTCGTTTACATCTTTTGCCATATAACAGCTCTTTTTGTTTTCGAGCCAGCCGCCGTAAACGGGAATGTTTCTCAAAAGCACGGGTATTTTCATCGCCAGCGCCTCTAGTACAACAATCCCCTCCGTTTCCTCATACGACGGAAACAAAAACAGATCCGAGCCGCTCAGAGCCTCTTGTATCTGCGGTTTATCCGCATATCCCGCGAAAATCAGATTATTCGGCAGGTTTTTCGTTACGGCTTTACGGACTTCGCTACCTACAAATTTCAAATTAGCTGTACCGAACCATATAAATTTATATTCGGGCATTCTTCTTGCAAGTTCAACAAAATCCGGAACGCCCTTTCTCTTCATCAAAAGTCCTATAGACATAACGACTTTTTCGTCTTCGCCTATGCCGTATCTTTCACGAAAGCGCTTTCCTTTTTCCTTTGTCGGCTGATAATCCGCGAGGTCGATCCCGTTTGAAACGGCATATATCGGCTTTTTTATCCCATAGCTTTTAAGCAGTTTTTTAGAATACTCCGTGGGAGTTATAATAACGTCCCCTAAACTGTAGCAGAACTTTATCCACTGTTTGAAAATCCCCGAAACAAGATTAGCGCCTATGTACGAGTTTCGGAAATCCTCTCTCGTAGAATGCGCATGATACGCCACGGGAACATTTCTAAGTCTTGACTTTACCGCCATACACACCGCGTCGGGAAACACGGTATTTATATGCACAACGTCCGCTTCTTCAAGCGTCGAAACGCAGTTTATCCCGTTAAGCTCGGCGGCTTTGAGCTGATGATAAAGCGCGCGCCCAACGCCGCTTTTTTCAACGGTTTTCTGTGTTTTGCTGTTTACATAGTATAAAACGTTCATATCTGCTGCTCCATAATTTTGATTTGTCTTAATCTTCGAGCTTTTTAAGGTCTTTAAGCTCGTTTTTTGAAACTCTTACCTGTGCGTCTTTTATGACTTTAACTTCTTCTTTGTTTACGATAAACGGAACGTCGGGTTTTTTGTCGAGCTTTATCGTAAGCATACCCGTAAGAAGGTTTACGTCGGTCACAATGCCGTGACCTTCGGTCGTTTCGACGCTTGCGCCGCATTTTGGCGTAGTTCTGAGGAAATCTTCATAACAGTTCTGTTCGTATTTAAGACAGCACATAAGTCTGCCGCAAGTTCCCGAAATTTTCGTAGGATTGAGCGAAAGCTGCTGTTCCTTAGCCATTTTTATCGACACGGGCTGGAACTCTCCCAGAAAGCTCGAACAGCAGAACGGTCTGCCGCATATGCCCAAACCGCCGAGCATTTTCGCCTCGTCGCGCACGCCTATTTGTCTAAGCTCAATTCTTGTGCGGTATACGGCGGCAAGATCCTTTACAAGGTCGCGGAAATCAACGCGGCTTTCTGACGTGAAATAAAACAAGATCTTGCTCCCGTCAAAGGTATAGTCAACGTCAATGGGTTTCATCTCCAGCTTGTGCTGGTGGATCTTTTCAATGAACGTCCGCATTATTTCCTTTTCCTTTGCGCGGTTTTGCTCGAGCTGTTTTATGTCAGTTTCGGTCGCTTTTCTGATTATGCCTTTGAGCGGGGAAGAGAGAGATGCGCGGGGGATCTCGCGGTTTGAAACCGCGATCTCTCCGCATTCGACTCCGCGGGTCGTTTCGACTACGGCTTTTTCTCCCACCTTAAAGCTGACGCCAAGCGGCGCGAAATAGTATACCTTTCCTACGTCCTTAAAGCGAATGCCGATTATCTCGACATTTTCCGAAAGGCTGTCGGGCTGAATTTCCGAGCCTAAAACGCTTTCGGCAGGCTTGTTCTTGGGTGATATTTTTTCGGTAAAGTAATCGTTCTCCATAATACTCCTTAAAATGTTTAATTATCCATAAATTCCCGAAATGAAATAGGACGCGCAGAGGGCGGTGTTCAGGTTAAAAACTTCTCCCGAACATATCTCAAACGCCGTATCGGACATTCGCGTTATTTCTTCTTCGGAAAAATTATTCGCTATTTTTTTGGCAATATCCTTGTCCGTATTTTCGGCAGGCTCGCCGTATTTTATCGCTTGTGCGTCGCGGAAAATGTTTACAAGGCAGTCGAAAATGCGGTAAAGCTCGTTTCTTCCCGACTGAGCCGACAGCTTTGCATACGCCGAAAACATATCCCGCGCCGCTATTGCCGCGGCTATATCGCGCGCAAACGCTACTATTTTCGATTCATCGCCGCCGAGACTTTCGACACATTCTCCTATATTCCCCGAAAACGTTTCGGAAAGCTCTTTTGCTATTGTCGGTTCAACTCCGCTTTCGACAAGAAACCTTTCGCAGTCGTCAACCGTCGGGTCGGGCACGGCATATTCCGTCACCCTCGACAATATCGTTTCGGGAACGAGCGCGGTGTTTGCACAGGTGAAAACAAACCGCAAATGTGCGGCGGGTTCTTCTACGAGCTTTAAGAGCGCGTTGAAATGGACGGGGAGCATTGTGTCGCAGTCCTCGAAAACATAGACCTTATATTTCCCGTTATTCGGCAGGACGACCGCGTTTTTCAACACCTCGCGAAACGGCTCTGCGGCATATTTTCCCCCGCACGCTTTTTTAACAAAAATAACATCGGGGTGTGAGCCGTTCTCAATATTCCTACAGCAGGCGCACTCTCCGCAAGCGTTGTTATCGCACAGAATAAGCTGAGCTGCATAAAGCGCGAGCGTCTTTTTTCCGACGCCGCTTTTCCCTGAAAACATTATAGCATGGGGAAGGCGATTTTGCCGAGCGGTTTTTTCGAGGGTATCAACTACCTTTTCTTTTCCGTACAGTTTCATACTTTCTCAAATCTTTCGATATTTGTGACGAACACTGTCGCTCCGCCGACGGTAACTTCAACGGGAAAGCCCGTATAAGGTCCTTCGCCGTAGGCAGATACGTTCGGAACGAACTGTTTGCGTTTATGGGAATGGTTTTTAATGACATCAAGCGCCGCGTCTACTTTTTCATCTTCGGAGCATATCATAAACGTTGTATTTCCCGCCATGAGAAAACCGCCCGAAGATGCGAGCTTTGTCGCCTGAAATCCGTTTTTAGTGAGAGCCGACTGGACAGAGTGGCTGTCGTCGTTATTTACGACTGCGAAAATGAGTTTCATAATTATACCTCCCGAACGAGCTGACGTTTATTACAGACTGTTCAATTTTTCGTCTACCTTTTATTATACAACATTTTTAAAAAAAATGCAACTATAAATTATATGATATTCGTTAAAGCGAGTTAGTCTAAACTAAATCAAAATGCACAAAAAAATAATACAAAATTTTTCTGAATTTAAAAAAATTGCTCTTGATTTTTTTTTAATTTATGTTAAAATATCTAATAGGATAGTATTTGCTGTCTGTTATTTTTTCAAGGAGGAAAAGAACTATGGCTTATCAGATTTCCGACGAGTGCATTTCCTGCGGTGTTTGCAAGGAAAATTGCCCTGCTGATGCTATTTCCGAGGGCGATGGAAAGTATGTTATTGACGCTGACAAGTGCATCGACTGCGGCGCTTGCGAAAGCAACTGCCCCGTTGGCGCTCCCCAGGCTCAGTAATCCCGCTGTACAAATATGTACATACAAAACCCCGTACTTCTGTGCGGGGTTTTTGCCGTTAGCCGAAGGCTGACAGCAGTATACAGGGTGGTGAAGTTAAAACAGGTGGTTTGTCTGTCAGGGGGCGTGGCAGTATACAGGGTACAGTGTACAGTATGCAGTAAAAGGTATCCGCTTTGCGGAAAATTTTAGATTGTTGTCGGACTGAAACGTTTTGGAGCGTAACGGTAAAAGTTTGCTCGTGTGCCTATTGTCTAAAAACAATCTAAATAACGTCCGCCGAAAGGCGGACACTATAACTGACTACTGTACATTGTACACTGTATACTGACCGCGGCGCCGTGATATTTCTTCTACTTTTGGTCGTCAAATAACCCTTAGTATTCGATCCCTCTCCGAGCGGGAACTCCGCGGTCATACGGGTGTTTTATGCACTTTATCTCGCTGATGTAATCGGCGGCATTTACGAAAATTTCCGCAGGGTCTCTGCCTGTTATGACGACCTCGGCGGGAAACTCGCGGTGTAACAAATTTTTTTCTGACGCCTTTCGGTCAAGCAAGCCGTAATTATAAGTCGCGCAGAATTCGTCTATTATCAGCATATCGGTCTTTTTTTCTGCCGCAAGCCCGAAACCCTTTTCAAGAAGTCTGTTGTGGCAGGCGGTTATTTCCTGCCTTTCAACTTCGGTCATCTTGTCGGTAAAGCCATAAGCCCTGTCGCAGCGCTCGACCGTTATGTTTTCGATTTTCTTCAGCGAATTAAGCTCGGAAGTTTCTGAGCCTTTCATAAGCTGGATTATAAAAACGCGCTTTCCCGCGCCCGCTGCCCTTATCGCAAGACCGAGGGCGGCTGTCGTTTTTCCTTTTCCGTCGCCGCAATAGATATGTAGATAACCCATTTTATTGCTCCTTTTCGGTTATTCTTAGCCGAGCCTTTTTTCATTTCTGAATTTATCGTCACTTGACAAATTATCCCCAAAGCATTATAATATTTTGTAGAAATAACTTTGCGAAAGGAGAGTTCAAATGAAAAAGGCATTGGCGGGGCTTGGCGTTGTGCTGCTCTCGCTTTCACTTTGCGGGTGTAATGTTATTGACAGAGCCGTTTTAGATCTGTTTGAACAATCATCTTCATATAACGGGAATTATTCCGATGAATACAATTATTCATATCCGGACTATCCCGACTATCCTGACTATCCCGATTACCCCGATTATCCGCCATATTATTCAAGCTCGTCATATCCCGAAACTCCCGAAGATCCGACAATATACGGCGGGGAAGTAAACCCTAACGGAAAAACGGTTGATGAGTTTTTTAATGACGTTGTTTTTAAAACTCCGAGCGAGGATATGTTCTATACTCAGGAAACCGCGGGCGGCATAGCTATAACAGGATACAAGGGCTACGAAAGCTGTATTGAAATTCCCGAAACTATAAACGGGAAAACCGTAAAGTCCGTAACGCTTGAGGGAATGAACTATCTGAAAATGGTAAGGCTGCCGAATACGGTAACAAGTTTTTCATTTATGAACAGTTCTGTTAAAGCCGTAAATATTCCCGAAAGTATGCGGAGCATATCGAAAGATAATACAAATTTCGGAATGGAGCTTAAAGCTGTCTTTCTTCATGACAAACTGGAAACAATAGATAATGCCACATTCAGAAACTGTGGCAAGCTCGAAAGCGTCGTTATTCCCGAAAGCGTGAAGAAAATCGAAGATTATGCTTTTTGCCTCTGCAAGAGCCTTAAAAGCATTGTTATTCCCGACAGTGTAAAAGAACTGGGACAATATGTTTTTTCAAACTGTGAAAATTTACAGACAGCGATCCTGCCTGAAAACCTTTCAAGAATAAGCAAAGGTCTGTTTATAAGTTCGGGTATTACGAGCATAAAAATTCCGGGCGTTGAAAGAATATCGTCAAACGCTTTTTACGGCTGCAAAAAACTTTTGAACGTTGAACTTTCAAATGATATCAAATATATTGAATACGGCGCATTTGAATACTGTTCAAATCTGAAGAGCATAACGCTCCCCGACAAGCTCATAAGCCTTGACATTATGGTGTTTACGGGGTGTACGGCTTTAAAGAGCGTAAATGTTTCGGAAAATGCCGAACATTTTTCGTCAAAAGACGGGGTCTTGTTTTCAAAGGACGGGAAAGAGCTTGTGTACTATCCCGACGGGAAAACGGAAAAATCGTATACCGTTCCGGAAACGACGGTCAGAATAGGCGGTAATTCTTTTTACACAAACTGCAATATCCAAAGCGTTGTTCTTCCGAAAAAGCTGACGACTATCGGTCATTCGGCGTTTTCCGGTTGTGAAGATCTTTCACAGATAAACATTCCCGAAAGCGTTTCGCTTATCTACGGTGACGCGTTCCAGAATTGTACAAAGCTGAAAAAGGTGGATCTGCCGAATGGTGTGATACTTTCGTCGAAAAAGGTTTTTGATGGCTGTACAGACATTGTCGTTACATACAAGGGCAAGGAATACGGTTATGAAGACCTCGAAGAGCTTGTGAAACTGATGAACTAAAGATGAAACAAGAGGCTTGGTGGCTTAGAGGCTCAGAGGCTTAGAGGCTTAGAGGCTGGAGTTTAAGACGAAAGGCTGTTTGCTGAATATAACGCTCACTCGCCCTAACCCCCTAACCCCCTTCCCCGAAGGGGAAGGGGGAGAGAGCAGGGCGCTGGCGCGCCCTGCGACCCGCCTCGGGCGCAGTCTCACCCTGAAAAGACACATTTTATATAGACTGAAGGGAAAACCTGTAAGGTTTTCCCTTTAGCTTTTTTACTAACTTGTCAAATACTGTCTGACAACGCTGATGTTTGTTATTTCAAGAAACTCGCCGTGTCGATACGGTTGAGCGCTCTCTGAAGTTTAGCCTCGGCAAGCGCAAGCTCCTTGTCGTTTACAGCGGCTTTTCTGCGCTCCTCTGCGGCGTCTCTTGCCTTGTTCGCGCGGGAAACGTCGATGTCCTCCGCCCACTCGCACGTCTGAACAAGTATCGTCGTCTGCTCTCTAGAAACCTTTATTATGCCGCCCGAAGTCGCCGCTCTGCGGAACTCGCCGTTTATCATAACGCGCATTTGTCCAATGCCGAGCGCGGCACAATACGGCTCGTGTCCTTTGAGTATACCGACGTCGCCAACAGTTGTACGGGCAATGACCTGCTCTACCTCGCCGTCAAAAAAGGTTTTTTCGGGCGTTATTATTTGCAGCTTAAATGGCGTCATCAAAGCACCGTCCTTTCATCAGGATTCTTTCTTTGCTTTTTCGACAGCCTCGTCTATCGTTCCGACAAACAAGAATGCGCTCTCAGGCAGGTCGTCATGCTTGCCCTCGATTATCTCCTTAAAGCCGCGTATCGTTTCTTTAAGCGGAACATACTTGCCCTCGTAGCCCGTAAACTGCTCTGCTACCGAGAACGGCTGCGAAAGGAAACGCTGGATCTTTCTTGCTCTTGAAACCGTCAGCTTATCCTCATCGTTGAGTTCGTCCATACCGAGAATGGCGATGATGTCCTGAAGTTCGTTATAGCGCTGGAGTATAGCCTGAACGTCGCGCGCTACCTGATAATGCTCTTGTCCGACAACGTCAGGAGCAAGTATTCTCGAAGAGCTTTCAAGCGGGTCAACAGCGGGATAGATACCCATTGACGCTATATCACGCGACAAAACCGTTGTTGCGTCCAAATGTGCGAACGTTGTCGCGGGCGCGGGGTCGGTAAGGTCGTCCGCAGGAACATAAACCGCCTGTACGGACGTTATAGAGCCCTTCTTTGTCGATGTAATTCTTTCCTGGAGCGCGCCCATTTCCGTTGCAAGCGTCGGCTGGTATCCAACGGCGCTCGGCATACGTCCGAGCAGCGCCGAAACTTCCGAGCCTGCCTGGGTGAAACGGAAAATGTTGTCTATGAACAAAAGAACGTCCTGTCCCATTCTGTCGCGGAAATATTCCGCCATCGTAAGTCCCGAAAGCGCAACTCTCATTCTCGCTCCCGGCGGCTCGTTCATCTGACCGTAAACAAGCGCGGTCTTGTTTATAACGCCGCTCTCCGTCATCTCGCGGTAGAGGTCGTTTCCCTCACGGGTACGCTCGCCGACGCCCGTAAATACCGAGATACCGCCGTGCTGTTTTGCGACGTTATTTATAAGCTCTTGAATAAGGACTGTTTTTCCGACGCCTGCGCCGCCGAAAAGTCCTATCTTTCCGCCTCTGAGGTACGGCGCGATAAGGTCGATGACCTTTATGCCCGTTTCAAGTACCTCTTTTGACGCGCCCTGTTCTTCAAATGTAGGAGCGGGTCTGTGTATCTCCCAGCGCTCTTCTGTCTGAGGATCGGGCTTGTTGTCGACTGCCTCGCCCAAGAGGTTGAATATACGTCCGAGCGTCTGCTCGCCTACGGGAACTTTTATAGACGCACCCGTATCGACAGCCTCCATTCCTCTGACAAGACCGTCTGTACTTCCCATTGCTATACAGCGCACAACATCATCACCGATATGCTGTGCGACCTCGACTACCAGCCTTTTGCCGTGATTGTCGATCTCTATCGCGTTCAGCAGATCGGGCAGGGAATCAGGCGCAAACCTTATGTCCAAAACCGCGCCTATGACCTGAACGATAGTGCCTATGTTCTGTTTTGTCATCTTTTAAATTTTCCTCCTGTAAAATGTTAGAGGTTGCTGTTATTTTACGGATAAGAACGCTCTTATCCCTGCGCCGAGGCGCCCGAAACAATGTCGATGATCTCCGTCGTAATGCTCGCCTGTCTTGCGCGGTTATACAGCAGCGACAGGTTTTCGGTCATTGCGTCGGCGTTGTCTGTAGCATTTTCCATAGCCGTGCGCCTTGCGCCCTGCTCTGAGGCGTAGCTCTCGACCACCGCGCACTGTATGAGCGACGCGGTAAATCTCGGCACTATCCTGTTAAAGACTGCCTCTGGAGAGGGATCGTAGTTCATCTCCGTCGTCTCCTCAAGCTCAACAGTCGACATCGGCAGCACCGTCATGCTTTGCGGCTGCTGTGACATAGACGAAATGAACATGGTATAGAAAACCGACACCTCATCTACTTCTCCGCTGTTAAACATATTTATGGCGATATCCGCTATATCCTGAGCAGTATTGGGCTTGATATTCTCCGCAATATTCGCATAAGCCGCGACCATGCTGTAGCCGCGCTTAGAAAAGAACTCTGCGGCTTTTCTGCCGATAGCGATTATCTTCGGCTTTACGGCGTCGTCTTTATGCGCGGCGACCGCCATTTTCATAACGTTTGAGTTATAGCCGCCCGCAAGACCTCTGTCGCCCGCGACCACGATAAAAAGCCTGTTCTTTACTTCACGCTTTTGGGTATAGTGCGTGTCGAGATTTTTGCCCGAAGATATCTCGCACATCGTTTTATAAAGCTCGTTGAAATAAGGGCGGGCTTGTTCGGCTCTTGCTTTGGCTTTTCTGAGCTTGCTCGATGCCACAAGCTGCATAGCCTTTGTGATCTGCTTTGTAGAACCGACAGACTTTATGCGGCGCTTTATGGCTTTCATATTTCCGCTTGCTATAGTATATCACCTCCCGAAGATCAATTCTTGTCAGATATCTTCACTTGTGGTGATATATTTCACTCTTTTTTCAAGGTACAGCCAAGCGACCGCAAGCCCTGCGGCAACGGAAAATACCGTTGCGATTATACTGAGTACAAAAGATGCCTGTTTCATAAAATGCACTCCTTTAACTTAACTAAAATCACTCATAACTTTCCGCGAAACTCGAAAGCACGTCTTTCAGCGCCGTTTCGTTTTCGGGAGAAATGACCTTCGTGTCACGGATATCCGAAAGTATTTCGGGTTTTGTGGACTTTATATGCTCCAAAAGGTCTTTCTGATACTGCTTTATCTTAGGAAGGGGAATAGCAGCAAGGAAGTTGTTTACGACCGCGTAGATTATAACGACCTGTTCTTCTACTTCGAGCGGAGAGTTCTGATCCTGTTTAAGGACTTCAACTATACGCTCGCCCTTTGCAAGACGGTTTTTCGTATCCTGGTCGAGATCCGAGCCGAACTGTGAGAACGACTGGAGCTCACGATACTGAGAATAGTCGAGTTTCAATGTACCCGCGACTTTCTTCATTGCCTTTATCTGAGCATTACCGCCGACACGCGAAACCGAGATACCGGGATTTACCGCGGGACGAACGCCCGAATTGAACAGCTCTGTTTCAAGGAATATCTGACCGTCGGTAATTGAAATTACGTTTGTCGGGATATATGCCGAAACGTCGCCCGCCTGTGTTTCGATTATCGGAAGGGCAGTAAGCGAGCCGCCGCCGTATTCGCTGTTGAGGCGCGCCGCTCTTTCGAGAAGTCTTGAATGCAGGTAGAAAACGTCGCCCGGATATGCCTCACGTCCCGGCGGGCGCTTGAGCAAAAGCGACAGCGCACGATAAGCGACAGCATGCTTTGAAAGGTCGTCGTATACTATAAGAACGTCCTTTCCTTTTTCCATAAAGTATTCGCCCATTGCGCAGCCCGCATAAGGAGCGATATACTGGAGCGGCGCAAGCTCCGACGCCGTAGAAGAAACTACTATGGTATAGTCCATTGCGCCGTTGGTCTTGAGCGTATCAACTACATTTGCAACGGTCGAGTTTTTCTGACCTATTGCGACATAAATGCAGATAACGTCCTTGCCTTTCTGGTTTATGATAGTATCAATGGCGATAGCGGTCTTTCCCGTTTGTCTGTCGCCGATTATCAGCTCACGCTGACCTCTGCCTATAGGTATCATACTGTCTATAGCCTTTATTCCCGTCTGAAGAGGAATATTTACAGGCTCTCTGGTGATGATGCCCGAGGCTATCTTTTCTATCGGTCTGACTTCTTTGGAGAGAATGTTTCCCTTTCCGTCGATAGGCTGACCGAGAGAGTTTACGACACGTCCCAAAAGCTCTTCGCCGACGGGAACAGAAACTATCCCGCCTGTGCGCTTTACGGTGTCGCCCTCTTTGATACCCGAATCCGAGCCTAACATAACCGCTCCGACAAACTCCTGTTCGAGGTTCAATGCCATACACTGAACGCCGTTTTCAAACTCCAGGAGCTCGTTTAACATACACTGTTCAAGCCCGTGGATACGAACGATACCGTCGCCGACGGTAACGACCGTTCCGACATCGCCGAGCTGGATCTTTGAGGTGTAGTTCTTTATGCGGTCTTTGATAAGACCCGTTATTTCATCGGGGCGCAGATCCATTATATACATCCCTTTCCTGTTAGATTTTAAGGGGAGAAACCGTCAGATGACCGAGCTTAGTTCTCCCTTGAGCGCGTCAAGCCTTGTTTTGACGCTACCGTCATAGCGGCGGCTCTCATAATCTATGACAACTCCGCCGATAAGCTTTTCATCGACCTTTTCTATAACGGTCACTTTCTTTCCGAGTACCTCCGACATCTTATCAACGATCTTCTGTCTGAGTTTATCGGAGAGCGGAGCGCTCGTTGTAACGGTTATCTCCGCCAGTTTGAATTTATCGTTGCAAAGACTGCGAAACGTTTTTGCTATTCCCGAAAAGCAGCCCATTCTGTTCTTTTCGGCAAGCAGGCAAAGCAGGTTTCCCGTGAGCTTTGAAACGTTTCCCGCCTTTATTATGTCGCCGCACAGCGCAAGCTTTTCTTCAACAGAAACTGTCGGAGTGCCCATAAGCTTTATGAACTCCGGATTTTCGGAAAACACCTTCGAAAGCTCCGAAAGCTCTGAAAGCGTGTCCATAAGTCCGTTTGGGTCTTCTTCCGAGCAAAGGCTGAAGAATGCCTCGCCGTAGACCTTTTCAGCTTTATCGTTCATGAGTGCACCTCGTTTACTTTGCCGCGCCGACTTCTTCGAGGAACTTTGAAATTATTTCCTCGTTGTCCTCGACGGAAATTTCCTTTTCAACGACCTTTTGTGCAGCCATAACGACTATTTCCGAAATTTCGTCCTTTACTTCGTTCAGCGCACGCTGTTTGTCGCGCTCTATGCTTTCCTCCGCTTTCTGGCGGATATCAGCCGCCTTTTGCGTAGCCTCGGCAAGAATTTCCTCCTCGCGTTTCTGGGCGCGGGCGTTTGCGGATCTTATTATCTCCGCAGCCTCGTTCTTTGCGTCCGCAAGACGCGCGGTATATTCCTGCTGGGCTTTTTCGGCGTCTTCCTTTGCCTTTTTCGCGTCGGCTATTTCCGCCGCAGCAAGCTGTTTTCTCTTTTCGAGGATCTTGCAGACGGGCTTATAAAGAAATATCCTGAAGATGAGGAAGATAATGAGCGTGTTTATCAGCGTAAACACTATCGTTCCCGCGTCTATGGAAACGAGCGACAATGTATCCTGTGACGCTGTGCTGAGTATGTTCAGCATTTGGCTTTCCTCCTCCCTATAGCTTTTCCTTCTGCTTTACTTGATAAGATTGCCGAGCAGGGGGTTAGCATACATAAGGAGAAGTGCAATAACGAGCGCATAAAGACCTGTCGTTTCAGCGAGCGCGTCGCCGATGATCATTGTTCTTGTGATAGCGCCCGACGCCTCGGGCTGCCTGCCGATAGCTGCAACTGCCTGACCGCCGCAGTAGCCTTCGCCGATACCCGGTCCGAGACCCGCTATCATTGCGGTTCCTGCGCCGAGAGCCGACGCTCCGAGAACGATCGCGTTAGCTAAAATCTTCATAGTTTCGGGTGACATAGGTTCCATTTAATAATTCCTCCGTGAATTTATATTTTGCCTTTTGGGCATTTTTTCCTTTAACAACAAAGGATAGTGAAATTTTCCCATGCGGGAAGTATGTTCAATCATCAAGCAATTAGCCATTAGTCCTCGCACTCTGCCGAAGAGATATACGACATTGACAGCATAATGAAGATATAAGCCTGCATTACCGCCGAGAAAATGTCGAAATACAGCGACGCTACCGCCGGAACAAGTACCGCAAAGTTTCCGAGCGCAAAATAGATGAGCGCGCTTATTACCATACCCGCGACCATATTTCCGAAAAGACGGAGCGTAAGTGCCAAGGGATTTGCAAATTCGCCGATTATGTTAAACGGTAGCATAAACGGCAGGGGCTCTACAAAGCTCTTCATATAGCCTTTGAATTTTCCCGTTTTCGCGCGGTTTACCTGCACCATAAAGAATGTGATAATAGCGAAAGAACCAGTAACGGAAACATCGGCTGTCGGATTTCTTAAGCCCAGAAGTCCCATAAGGTTGTTCACCATTATAAAACAGAACAGTGCCATGAAATACGGGCGGTATTTGTTATACTTATTGCCCATAGTAGAATCTACCGTCGAGGTAAAGAACTCTACTATCCATTCCGCCGCCGCCTGTCTTTTTGTTTCGGGAACGACCTTCATATTGTGCGTAAGGATAAGTACGACGGCAAGCAGTATAAGTATTACGAACCACTGGACAATTACGCTTTCCGTCAGATTGAATGTTATGCCAAATAAGTCAAAGCTCGCTACTACGAGAGGTCCGTTTACGGTAATACCGCCCTCCGCAGCAAGAGCCAATACTGTCGGCATATTATCACTCCTCCTTTGTTTTTATTGCTCTTATCATAATGGCGATACGCGGGAAAAACAGCGGTATCGCCGCAGTGATAAGGCTTATAAACGGCGCAAGCGCACCGACTGTCAACATTGCAAAAAGCCCCAGATACCTCAGGCAGTACATGGCGCTCATATAGGTCTGCGCGGACTTCTCGCTTTTTTTAACGGCATTCTGACAAGCCTTTCCTAAAAGCAGGAAACTTGCCGCCGACAAAATACAGCCGTATACAGCCCCTATCGGCAGGGAATAATCATTTTCGTTTGCAAAACAGAAAACTATCGTTATAAGAAGATAGATCCCCGAAATTACCAGAAAATACGGCATAAGCGAACGCATTTCCTGATATATCGGCTCATTTTTCTTCATAGCAAATCTTTCCATTCGTCACCTGTTTTTGTGATCGTCGTAATAATCGTTGTCTTTCGGGGAACTTGTAAATGCTTTCGGGGCGCGCTTTTCGCTCTTTTCATAGGTCTTTATGAGCTGTGAGAGATATGACACCGCGCCGCCTATCATAAACAAAATTCCCAGCGCCACGCATATTCCCATGACCCACTGTGGCAGCCCGAAATACTTTACAACGTAATATCCGCCCACAATGAAAAACAAAAGCGGACCTAATATTACAAAAGCTATCTGGCTTACTTTTGCGTAAACCGCAAACGGGTTTTCTTTCTTTTTCATCTCCGCCGCGACCACCAATTCTTATTTCAGACCGTTCAGCATACAAATTCCGTAAGCCTCCAGCCGTTGTCGGTCTTTACCATTCCGAGTCTTACAGTAACGTCATCGCTTATCGCAGACAGGTCGGTACTGTCGTTTACGCCTCCGCCGAGGTATACAGTCAGATCGCAGCTTGTTTCGCTCGTCGGATCGATACGAACGCTGCAATTCGCCCAAAGCGATTTTTTTGAATTGTCGGGCTTGAACTCTGCGCTTATGCCGAGAACTTCTTCTTCGACATACATCGGTCTGCTCTCGCCGCTTTCCGGCTCGCTGTCGTCATATTCTGCCTCTACAAGGACATTGCGCTTTTGATAGACCGAAAGCCCGTTTCCGTCGATATCGTGAAGGACTTTTTCCGCAGCCTCGTCGGTATATACGCTCCTTACAAGTTCTTCTATCTCTTCATACTTTGTGTATTTGCTGGTAGCGTCAACAGTCACCGTATAAAGACCGTCTTCGGGTTCGTTTCCATACGGCTCGGTCTCATGCGCAAGCCCGTCGAAAACATACAGTCTCATAACCTCATAGCTCTGCGCCACAAGGTCATGCGCAGCATAGGTGCATTCGAGATTAAGCTCCTGCGTAGGCTGGAAACTGCCGTTTGACGAACTGTCGGAGCTGTTGTTTCCCTCCGCCGGTCTATTCAGAACGAAAAACAGCACCACCAGAGCCGCCACCGCCAGAACCGCAATAACTATCGTTACAACAAGCGGCGCTTTACTTTTCTTTTCGGAATCACTCATTTTATTTTAGTTGTCCTTTACTTTATTTTTGTTCTTTATTGTTTCAATCTTTGCTGTCGATAGAGATCGTATCGGGGAACACGTTTCTGCTGTCCTCTTTTGAAAGGAAGGTCGTGTTTACATAACCCTGTATAATAGCGCCGTCAGTAACGGCAATTGTAGACGCGTTTATATCCCCGAAAACTATAGCGTCGCGTTTAAGCTCCGCTTTTCCCGCAATATCCAGCTTTCCGCGTATTCTTCCGTTTATGTCGGCATACTGCGAGGAAAGGTCGCCGATAAGGATAGTGTCCCTGTCCATTTGGATCCTGCCTTTAAGCGAAACGTTTCCCTGCATAGCCGCGGAATACATTCCGACGTCGTTGCAGGTGATGTCGCCGACTATCTTTCCGCTAAGCTCGATGTTCTTTGTCGTCTGGACGTTTCCTTTAACGTTTCCGTCAATGCGCATATTTGCGAGCGAACGTATATTTCCGTCTATTCCCGTGTTTTTGGAAATAACGGTTATCTCCTCGCCGTCATTCCCGCGCTCGGGCATACGCTCCGA
>CANRLW010000024.1 GCA_947631575.1 uncultured Clostridia bacterium | reverse complement strand
TTCCTTTTGTTTAAATAGTCCGTTCATAATACTTCCTCCTTTGCTAAAATTTTAGCATATCGGGGAAATAATTTCCAGAAGAATATGTCGCGCAATATTGACATTTCCCGACCAAAAAAGCCGCATTACAGCGGCTTTTTCTTTATATTTGCGGAATTTCGGGGATATTTTGTCGGCGTTTGCCGAACTTTTTTTATAATAACAAGTCTTCGCCCGTCGCCGTTTGTAAGGGTATAATCCACCGTCTTTTCAATCTCCCCTCCGAGAACATCTATTGCCTTTTCCGCGGGCTTTATGTCCTCGTTTGTTGATTTAAGCGCAATAAAATGACCTCCGACCTTTACAAACGGAATACAGTATTCAGCTAGCGTCGGCAGCGCGGCGACTGCCCTTGCACAAGCAAAATCAAATTCTTCGCGCCTTATCCTTCCTAATTCTTCTCCTCTTGCGTGGATTATCTCGGCTTTTATTCCTATAAGCTCACACGCCTTTTCAAGATAGACACACCGCTTTTCAAGGCTGTCTACAAGCACCGCTTTCAGGTCGTTTCTCCAAATAACCAGCGGCAAGGACGGAAACCCCGCGCCCGTACCAACGTCGATAATGCTCGAATTTTTCGGAATATCGAGCATTGTAAACGGGAGAACGCTGTCTATAAAATGCTTTGTTACGACCTCCGAAAACTCGGTTATTGCCGTAAGGTTTACGTTTTTGTTATATTCAAGCATGAAATCATTAAGTTTCAGGAGTTTCTCCGCCTGTCCGTCAGTAAGCGTAATTCCCGCTTTTAAAAATTCCTCAATAATAAACTTTACTCTATCCATTGTTTTTCCCCGCAAGCCAGATAAGCAAAACCGAAACATCTGCGGGATTTACTCCCGAAATTCTCCCTGCCTGACCGATATTAAGCGGTTTGTGCTTATTGAGCTTTTCCTGCGCCTCCAGCCTGAGCCCTTTTATCGTTTTATAATCAACGTCCGCGGGGAGAAGTTTCTTTTCGAGTTTCCGCATTTTTTCTACCTGCTCTTGCTGAATTTTAATATATCCCGAATATTTTAGCTCGGTCTCAATTCTGTTTACAAGCGCGACTTTAAGTTTCGGTCTGTCCTTGTCAATTTCCGCAAAGTCATTATACGAAAGCTGCGGACGCTTTAAAAGCTCATAAAGCTTAACTCCCGCAGTAATGGGAGAAGTGCCCTTTTCTTCGAGCAGTTTATTTACTTCCTCCGTCGGGTGGATAGTAACGCTCTTTATCCTTTTAAGCTCTTCTTCCAACATCTCGCAGTCTTTTTTAAATCGCTCAAATCTCTCGTCAGACACAAGCCCCACTTCATGCCCTATAGGCAACAGCCTTTCGGGAGCGTTGTCCTGCCTTAAAAGCAGGCGGAATTCGCTCCTCGAGGTCATCATTCTGTAAGGCTCGGAACAGCCCTTTGTAACAAGATCGTCAATAAGCGTTCCGATATAACTTGACGCCCTGTCTAAAATAAGCGGCTCTCTGCCCTGAATTTTGAGCGCGGCATTTATTCCCGCGACAAGTCCTTGTGCCGCCGCCTCTTCATAACCGGAGGTACAGTTAAACTGCCCTGCGCCGTAAAGTCCGCTTATGTTCTTAAATTCCAGCGTCGGCAGCAGCTCCAGCGGGTCGCAGCAGTCGTATTCGATAGCATACGCGGGGCGCATTATCTCAACATGTTCAAGCCCTTTTATTGTCCTCAGAAACTTTATCTGTACATCTTCGGGCAGCGAGCTTGACATTCCCTGTAAATAACATTCGTCAGTATCAAGCCCCATAGGCTCTACAAAAAGCTGATGGCGCTCCTTGTCCTTAAATCTTACTATCTTGTCCTCAATGCTCGGACAGTATCTCGGACCTATCCCCTCGATAACTCCCGAATACAGCGGCGAACGGTCGAGATTTGCGAGAATTACCCTATGCGTTTCGGCGTTTGTGTAGGTTACATAACAGTCCGCCTTGTTTTCCATTTCCGATTCATTGTCGAACGAAAACGGCATAATTTCCTCATCGCCGCTTTGCTTTTCCATTACCGAAAAATCAACCGACCGCCTGTGAACTCTCGCGGGCGTGCCTGTCTTAAACCTCCGCATTGAAACTCCGAGCTTTTTCAGACACTTCGTAAGCTCCGTTGACGGAAGAACATTGTCCGGCCCCGCCGCATAGTTAAGCTCGCCTATGTGAATTTTCCCGTTAAGATAAGTACCGGTAGTTATAATCGCGGCTTTGCAGGGATAAAACGCGCCGAGCTTTGTCCTTATGCCTGTTATTTTCCCGTCGGAAACCTCTACCGCCGTAACTTCCCCCTGTTTAATAAACAGGTTTTTTGTCTGTTCGAGCGCGCTTTTCATATACCCGTGGTATTTTACTCTGTCGCTCTGAACTCTCAGACTGTGAACGGCAGGACCTTTTCCCCTGTTTAATATCCTCGACTGTATAAACGTAGCGTCCGCCGCTTTTCCCATTTCGCCGCCAAGCGCGTCTATCTCGCATACTATCTGCCCTTTCGCCGAGCCGCCTATACAGGGGTTACACGGCATATTCGCTATACAGTCGAGCGACAGCGTAAACACCGCCGTTTTCAGTCCCAGCCTTGCCGCGGCAAGCGCCGCCTCGCAGCCCGCATGTCCCGCGCCTATAACGCAAACGTCATATTCTTCAAGAGTGTACATTATTATTCCTCGTTAAGTTTTATCGGTATTCTTATAACTGTTCTAAGCCTTTCGTGAGCAGTCTTTCTCGGGTCTGAAAGGTAGATCTCATGGTGTCGGCGAGTGTCCGTAATGTCAAAAACATACCTGTTCTGCCCCGCAAATTCTTTCATACATAAAACCGTTTTCGGCTCGTCGTCATAGCTCCCTATGTGCATACACTGAACGCAAAGTCCTTCTTCCACCGTCAGAAACCCGACCTTTGAAAAGTCCGTCTTTTTCTTTCGTTCAGCCTCACTTACCGCCCACTTGAATTCTTCTTCCGTCACAAAATCGGGGAGTCTTATGCACGAGATAAACTCGAAATCTTCCTTTTTTGAATAGTCAATTTCTCCGCTGTTTCCCTGTTTCCAGAAACCCTCTAGCGGCGGTACTACAAAGTCAAAATACCCGTCTATTTTATGGTCTCCCATTTTGCTCATTTTTATGGTAAAAGCTATCCCGTATAAAAGCCCTATAGATTGCTTATACTCGCCGTTTTCCGCGTTAGGGTCGCCCTTTCCGCATACGGCGATATAGTTCATTTTCGGCACTTCCACAATTGCGGGAGCTGCTTTCGGTAAATAAAACTCTTTGTATTCCTTTTTAAAATCAAAAGCCATATATTTTCTTTCTCCAAGATTGTTCCACATGGAACAATTACACTAATTTTCCCGAACGTTGTCGCTCGGGAAAATTTCCTTATTCATTCGGTTCTTCGTCGTTATCCTCTTCCAAATTATCGTCATCATCGGGCGCAGGTTCGTCGGGTTCTACGACTTCCGCCGCGTCCTCCGCAAGCGATGCCAAAACCTCTTCGTCCGTTGCCTTTTCGACTTCTTCGGTCTGCTCGTCATCGTCATGGGCTGTGCGGGTGAATGTAACGAGCCTGTCGTTTTCGCCAAGTCGCATTACATGAACGCCCGACGCCGTCCTTCCCATAACCCTCAGATCATTCGCGCGTATTCTTATTATAACACCCTCCGCGCTTATAAGAATAACATCGTCGTCCGGGCCAAGCGTCTTTATGCCGATAACGTGTCCTTTTTCGTCGTTTACGGGATAGTTTTTAAGTCCCAGACCGCCTCTGTTTTGCAGGCGATAGCTCGTTACAGCGCATCTTCTTCCCATTCCTCTGTCTGTAACCGTGAGGATCGTCGCGCTTTCGTCAAAGATCTTTGTCGCTCCAACAACATAGTCGTCCCCGCGGAAACGAATAGCTCTGACGCCTCGCGCAATTCTTCCCATAGAGCGGACTATTTTTTCATCAAAGCGTATAGCCGCGCCGTTATGCGTAGCGACAATTACCGTACAGTCGCCCTCTGTCAGAAATCCCGCCGCAATTTCATCATTTTCATTCAGGGCTATTGCTCTAAGACCGCCCTTTCTGATGTTCTTAAATTCCGAAAGGCGCGTTTTCTTTACAAGTCCGTTTTTAGTTATGCATATAAAGTATTTGTTCTCCGCAAAGTCCTTTGTCGTCATCATTGCCGCTACTTTTTCATCTTCAGCCAGTTGAAGAAGATTTACAATGTTCATTCCTCTTGACTGGCGACTTCCTTCGGGTATCTGATAACATTTGAGCCTGAACATATTTCCCTTGTTTGTTATAAAGAGAATGTTCTCATGTGTGGAAGAAATGAACATACTGTCTACAAAATCGTCATCGCGCTGTTTCATTCCCGAAACTCCGCGTCCGCCGCGTTTCTGGATATTGTAGACCTCGACGGGCTGGCGCTTTATATAGCCCATGTTCGTAAATGTTACAACGTCGTCCTCTTCGGGTATAAGGTCTTCTATATCAACTTCTCCGCTTACAGGCTCAATCGCCGTGCGGCGCTCGTCCGAATATTTCTTCTTTATCTCCGAAAGCTCTTCTCCGACGAGGTGGCGCATTTTAGAGCCGTCCGAAAGCAGCTCTTCGAGGTTTTTGATTATCTCGCGCTTTTGTAAAAGCTCGTCCTCGACCTTGCTCTTTTCCATTCCCGTAAGTGAACCGAGCGTCATCTTAACGATAGCGTCCGCCTGCGCCTCTGAAAGCGAATAGGTATGCTCGCTGAATATTCCCGTTTGTGAAACGTCAATGCCTGTAAAGCGTTCAATAAGGCGCTCTTTGCCCTCCTGTACGGTCTTTGAACTTCTGAGAATGGCAATAACTTCATCAATAAAATCAATTGCTATCATCAGTCCTTCGAGAATATGCGCTCTTTCTCTTGCCTTTTCGAGGTCGTATTTCGTCCTTCTTGTAACTACGTCTATCTGATGATTAAGATAATGCTCCAGCATTTCTTTAAGCGTTAATGTTTTCGGCTCGCCGTTTACAAGAGCTATCATAATAACGCCGACGGTATCTTGTAGCTGGGTATAAGTATAGAGCTTATTTAAAACAACATTAGCGTTTGCATCGCGTTTAAGCTCAATTACTATCCTCATTCCGTCGCGGTCGGATTCGTCGCGCACAACGGAAATTCCGTCTATTCTCTTGTCGCGGATAAGCTCGCCGATATTTGCGAGCATACGCGCCTTATTTACCATATATGGGATCTCGCTTATGATAATGCGAGTATGCGTGGATTCTTCGACAATTTCCGCTTTACCTCTGAGGATTATCTTTCCGCGCCCGGTGTAATATGCGCTCCTTATGCCGCTGTAGCCCATTATTATGCCGCCCGTGGGGAAATCCGGACCTTTTATGCAGGTCATAAGTTCTTCTATAGAAACCTCGGGGTCTTCTATCATAAGCTGAATTGCGTCGACAACTTCCCCCAGATTATGAGGCGGGATATTTGTCGCCATACCTACGGCTATTCCGTTTGAGCCGTTGCAGAGCAGATTTGGAAAACGCGAGGGAAGAACGACAGGTTCAAGCAGCTTGTCATCATAGTTTGTCTTGAAATCAACGACATTTTTGTTTATATCGGACACCATCTCGTTTGAAATTCTCGACAAACGAGCCTCGGTATAACGATAAGCCGCGGGCGGGTCGCCGTCTACCGAGCCAAAGTTTCCGTGACCGTCTATAAGCGGATAGCGCATTGAAAACGTCTGTGCAAGCCTAACGAGCGCGTCATATACGGAGGCGTCGCCGTGGGGGTGATATTTACCCAGAACTTCTCCGACAGTATACGCGCATTTTCTAAACGGCTTGTCCGAAGTGTTTCCCGCGTCGTTCATCGTATAAATTATCCTGCGGTGAACGGGTTTAAATCCGTCTCTTACGTCGGGCAGCGCTCTCGATGTTATGACCGCCATTGAATATTCGATAAACGAATATTTCATTGTTTCTTCAAGATCTATATCATGAAGTTTTTCAAGACTAAAATCTACTTCTCCCATTTATCCTCCCATTATCCAAGCTTACTTTTATTTTTACAACTTAAATGATTTCTTCGCTCGTCATCTTTTTCAGATGCTCCCGCACCTTTTCCTGAACTTCTTCCGAAAGACAGCGTTTCGGAAAGCAATATATCTGCTGTCTGTTATAAACAAGATAAAGCGAAATTTTATCCTCCGAAAAATTCAGCAGGTCGTCCTTGAATTTAAATACCGACTTTATCGGCGTAGGCTCTTTTAATTCTTCTTCCTGTGTATCAGAATTTTCAGAATTTTCCGACTTTTCTTCACTTTCCTTTTTTTCGGAAATTTCTTCTTCTTTCGGTTTTATTATTGTTTCAATTTCAATTCTTTTTTTATATATCGTACAGCAATATTCTTCGGGATTCATCTTGCTTAAAGTTTTAATAATGCTCTTTCTCACTCTCGTTTTTGCCGTCAGATGAAAAATAAGCCCGAACAAACAGCAAGCCACCGCGATATAAAGCACGACATTTGTCGGATTGAAAACAATTGCCGCAATTCCCGCCGCCATTACGAGAGAATACGCTATTGTAAACAAAACGCCGCGCTTTGAAGAATATTCCTTTTGAAACATCTTCATAGCCGCGTCTGTTTCTTCAAGAGAATTGTCATAAGTAAAACTTACTATCGGCAGATTTTTTGCCTTATTCTCCTGTTCTTCCTTTTGCAGGTCGGGTAAAAGTCCGTTAATAGCAGATCACTCCTTTGTTGACAGTTGACAGTGTACAATATACAGTGTACAAGTGTATAGTAGCTTGTATAAAAACCTATTTGTGGTTCTTTTCAAACGTTGTTCTTCTAAATTACGCTCACTCGCCCTATCCCCCTGCCCCCTTCCCCGAAGGGGAAGGGGGAGAGAGCGGGGCGCCGGCGCGCCCTGCGACCCGCCTCGCGGAAACTCCGTCCCCGCAACACTTGTTGGTAGTGTACACATTGTCTGCCTTTGGTGAATAACCATACAACGCTGATTAGGCTTTATATACAAACTGAGTATATAGTAATTTTGTTTTGTACCGAAAACTTTATTAAAATGGTAAAGTGTACAATTTAAAAAAGTGTAAAAGTATAAAGTATGCAAGTAATTCGGCACTTTGATACCTTATATGTCCAGATCTTCCGCAAGACTTGCGTTCTGCTCGATAAATCTGCGGCGCGGCTCAACCTTGTCGCCCATAAGAATTGTCATGATCTCGTCCGCTTTTGCCGCGTCCTCGACAGAAACTCTGAGCATTGTCCTTGTTTCGGGGTTCATGGTTGTTTCCCACAATTGAGAGGGATCCATTTCGCCCAAACCTTTATATCTCTGAACGTCTACTTTTCCTTTTTCTCCTCCGCCAAGCTCTGCTATATAAGAATCACGCTCATCATCAGAAAACGCATAGCGCACCTGTTTTCCCTTTGAAACTTTAAACAGCGGCGGCTGTGCAATATAAACATGACCGTGTTCAAGCAGCGGGCGCATAAATCTGAAGAAAAATGTCAGCATAAGCGTTCTTATATGCAGACCGTCTACATCGGCATCTGCCATTATTATAACTCTGCCATAGCGGAGCTTTGTTATATCAAAATCCTCGGCAATTCCCGTCCCGAGGGCTTTAACCACAGGAAGAAGTTTGTCATTGTTATAAACCTTGTCCGCTCTGGCTTTTTCAACATTCAGCATTTTTCCCCAGAGCGACAGTATAGCCTGAAAACGTCTGTCTCTGCCTTCTTTAGCAGAGCCTCCCGCCGAATCTCCCTCGACAATATATATTTCAGTGTGAGTAGGGTCGGAATCCGAACAGTCGGCGAGCTTTCCCGGCAGACCATTTGAGTCCATAATGGACTTTCTTTTAGCCTCCATTGCACGCTTTGCAGCGTCGCGCGCAGCCTGGGAGTTTATAGCCTTGTTCATTATTATCTGCGCGGTTTCAGGGTGTTCTTCAAAATAATAAGTGAGCTGCTCGGTTATTACTTTATAGACCGCGGGCTGAACTTCGGGATTTCCGAGCTTTCCTTTTGTCTGTCCCTCAAACTCGCACTCGTGGCATTTAACGGAAATAATAGCGTTTATAGCCTCTCTTATCGCCTCTCCGCTTATGGGAGTAAACGCCTTTTCTTCTTCGCCTTTTTTCGCGTTCTTTTTCTTTACCTTGGTTTTCTCGGCGTTTTCTTTATATTGCTTAGTATAGTCGTTTATTACCTTATTCAGAGCGCGCTTAAAGCCGAGCTCGTGCATACCGCCCTCGCTCGTGTGAATATTGTTCGCAAAAGAACGGAAAACCTCGCTGTTGAAATCCGTCGTATACTGAAAAGCCGCCTCTATCTGAACATCATTCGCCGTTCCCTTTAAATAGATGATGTCGGGGTGAAGTACCTCCGCGTCGCGCTTTTTATTGAGCCATTCAATATATGAGCAAATTCCGCCCTCATAGCAAAATTCGTCATTCTGTAAGTTATTTTCATCTCTGAGGTCATGCAGTTTTATCTTTAACCCCGCATTTAAAAATGCCTCTTCTCTGAGTCTTTCCTGGAGAGTGTCATAATTGAATACCACGGTATGAAAAATTTCAGCGTCGGGCTTAAATGTAACGGTTGTTCCCGTGTGGTCCGTCTGTCCGATTATCTTAATTTCTTCGTCATACTGACCTCTGTCGAAATGCTGGAAATGAATATTCTCTCCGTCGTGAATTTCAACCTCAAGCCATTCCGAAAGCGCATTTACGACAGACGCACCTACTCCGTGAAGTCCGCCGGAAACCTTATAAACGTCGTTGTCGAATTTTCCTCCCGCATGAAGTACAGTAAAAACAAGCGTCGCGGCGGAAATACCCTCCGAATGGTTAATTCCCGTAGGAACGCCGCGCCCGTTGTCTATAACTCTAATTACATTGTCGGGAAGTATAGAAACATCTATCTCCGTACAAAATCCCGCTAAAGCCTCGTCTATGGCGTTATCGACAATTTCGTACACAAGGTGATGAAGTCCGCTTTCACCCGTAGAACCTATATACATTCCCGGACGTTTTCTTACAGGGTCAAGACCCTTTAAAACCTTTATTTCGTCCGCGCCATAGTTTACTTCCGTCAAATTTTCGTTTTCAGCCATTTAGCCACTTGTCCTCCCCGTATAAAAAACAAAACTGCCCATAAACTTATATATTATATATAGTATACCATAAAACCGTTTAAATTTCAAGACTTTTAGCATTTTTTATGCCGATTTTTATTAAAAAAATACCACATAATTTTTATAAGGATAATCCTTTAAAAAATCATGTGGAAATATTTTACATATTTCAATTTGTATAAAAATTTAATTTACATACTAAATGTATAGTTAAACAAATTTCTATACAACTTATTTATTTTTTCATTGTTCTTCGATTGATTGTCAGATTTGAAACATTTGAAATATAGGTTTTATCATCGGTAATTATAAAACTTTTTGGCATATCTTCAGAAATATATACTATCTGTTTATTTTTCTGACAGTTATTCAGATAGTCAATAGTCGTCCTGCTGACAGAACAGGATTCAATATCAAAAATTCCTATAACGTCTTTTGATTTTACGGTGACATCTCCCCCAAGATACAAAAACATAACTTCTCCTAAAAATTATTTTTCATAAAATTTTCCGTTTGCAACATTCCATATTTTTCCATAATTCAATTTTGACAGGTCATCTATATTACAGCAAGTAATAAATATCTGATTATTTTCAATATGTTTAATAATAAAGTCGCGTCTTGTATTGTCCAACTCGCTCAAAACATCGTCTAAAATTACCACAGGATCGGTTTTATTCTTTCGGCGTATAATTTCAGCCTCGGAGAGTTTTAACGCAAGAGCGACACTTCTGAGCTGCCCTTGTGAGGCAAAATCTCTCACAGGCATTCCGTTTATAAAAAAGTTTACGTCGTCGCGGTGAACTCCCGACAAAGTATAACCAAGTTTGCTTTCTACTTCTACATTTTTTGACAATGTTTCCATATATTTACTATACAGTTTGTCTTTTTCTTTAAAATTTATACTATCTGTTTTAAAAACAGAACTCAAATATTCCATAGTGAGTTTTTCGGAATTGTCCGTAAGATCCGAATAAATATCCGATGCGCACATTTTGAGAAAATTAAAATACTTCAGTCTCCCGTAGGTTACGTTTATACCCTCCGCTGCAAGTATCTCATTCCAGGGCTGAAGATAATCTAAAAGAAAATTTTTGTCAAGTGAGATATCCGAAAGGATATTGTTTCTCTGTTTAAGAGCTTTGTTATATCTCGACAGCTTTTCAAAATGGGTCTTTGTCTGCATAAGCGCCACATCGTCGAGATAATCCCTTCTCAAATCGGGAGAACCTTTTATTAAATTTAAGTGTTCCGGTATAAAAACGACATATTTTAACACTCCGTATAATTGCGCAGCGTCTTTCATCTTTATATCGTTAAAAGTTATCCTTACATTATTTTTACAGATAGTATAATTTATTATATTTTCACGTTCTGTATTATCATCACGAAAAAAAAGCCGAATATTAACCTCGGCTTTTAGATCATTTGTAGGAATAAACTGGGAAAAACGCGCTTTTCGAAAACTCCCTCCCAGACATACGGAGATAGCCTCGCAGAGATTTGTTTTACCCTGAGCGTTGTTTCCGACAAAAATATTAAGTTTTTTGTCAAATGAAAGCTCAACTTCGCCTATATTGCGAAAATTTTTCAGACAGATCTTTGTAAGATACATTATTCAGCGGATTCCTCATCTGATGGTCCGTCATAAACTACCTTATACTTTTTGTTCTTATACTCTATTATATCTCCGGGCTTTATCTTCTTGCCGCGTTTTGTACAGCAGATACCGTTTACGTTAAATTCGCCGAGATCTATAAGTATCTTGGCTTTTGCGCCCGTTTCGGTAAATCCCGCATATTTTACAAGCTGATCGAGCTTTATAAAAGGCGTCGTTATTTTTAATTCTTCCATTTTGTCCATCCTTTTCTTCAAATTTATTTTATTCTTATAATTTTATTTATCTTAACCTCATAGGTACAAGCAAGAACGTAAATGTTCTCTTTTCCTTAGGTACTATCAATATATGAGAAGTAGAAGATCCCGTAAAGATTATTTTTGCATCTTCCGTATCGCAGGCGCGGAATGCGTCAAGCAGGAATTTTACGTTAAATCCTATTGTTATAGGCTCGCCGTTGTATTTTATATTTATCTTGTCATTTATCTTTCCGAGAGCCGACGAGCAGGAAACAGCCAAACTGTCTTCACCAAATTCGCACCTCAGCGGCATTCTGTTCTTTTCATTTATCACAAGAAGAGCTCTGTCCAGCATCTCTATTATCTGAGAGCATTTAACTTCCGCGAAAACGCTTTCATCGCAATTCATAAACTTTCTGTAATCAAGAAAATCTCCGTTTATAAGTCTGGATATCATTATATACTTTCCTACTTCAAACGAGACCTGATTTTTTTCTATACTAACGGTAACTTTATCATCTTTATTATCAGAAAGTATATGTGTAAGTTCTTCAAGCGTCTTGCTCGGAACTATAAATTCCATATCTTCATATTGAAGTTCTTCCTGTCTTAAAGCCACTCTGACGGTATCTGTCGCCGCAACGTTCAGAACATTATCCTTTATTTCAAACTTACAGCCCATAAAAGCGGGTTTTGTATCCACCGTTGCACAGGCATATTTTGTCTGATTTATCATGCTTTTAAGAACAGGCTGTGAAACAGAAAATCCTTTTCCCGAGCTTATTTCCGGAATAGTGGGATATTCGTCCGAGCGCGCGCAGCTTATTGCAAATTCAACAGACGCGCAGGAGATCTTAACTTCTTTGCCCTCTGTTATATCAAACGTTATCATGCCTTCGGGCATTTTCCTTGTAATATCGCAAAGAGTGCGGGCATTTATAACGGCACTTCCGTTTTCTGAACCCGAAACTTCGACTTCCGTCCTTATTCCTATTTCAAGATTATAACCCGTTATAACAAGAGTATTGCCCGAAAGTTCAAGTAACAAACCTTCGAGAGCCGGAATTGTTGACTTTGAGCTGGCAGCTTTTGCCGTTGTCTGAAATGCGTCGAGTATAACAGCGTTTGAACACGAAAATTTCATTGTTTTTCTCCTCGGTCTTTTTCATTTTTTATTATTATTTTTTTTAATAATAATAATAAGGGCTGTTTAAACTGTTGAAAACGCGTTTTGTCCTTTTACAAAAGCATTTTCAATAGAAAGTTTTTCATTTTTTTATGTTAAACCAAAGTTAAAATATCTTGAAAACTTTTTTTCAATAAGCAAGAGTTGAGCGCATTACCTGTTCACAAATTATAAGCCTTGCACAAAAAAGGGATAAGATACAAAAATTGAAGATCAATAAAAAACGATCAACTTATATAAAGTTCTGCTTTCTTTACAGTCTGCGTTCACTGGTTTGTTTTTATGTTCTTTATTATATCTTCAACTATCGAACGAAAGCCGCTGTCGTGTTCCATTTCTTCCTTAACGGACTTTATTGCATAAACTACCGTCGAATGATCTCTTCCGTTAAATTCCTGTCCTATGCTTTCATAAGGCAGTCCCGTGACCTCTTGTATAACGTAAATGGCTACCTTTCTTGCCTGGGAGATATTTGCCGTTCTTCTTTGAGAACGCATTTCTTCCGGCTCTATGCTGTAGATCTTGCTGACCTCGTTTATTATTTTATCTACCGTTATGGGTATAGGCTGATGATCGGTAACTATATCTTTTATAACGTTCTGTGCTACCGTTATAGACGGCTTTACCTGGGAAACGACATAAAGCGCATTAAGCTTAGTAACAACGCCCTCTATCTGGCGGATATTGCTTTTAAGCTTTGTAGCTATATAGTCTATAACATCGTCCGTAATCATGAAATTTAAAAGCTCGGCTTTTCTCTGTATTATAGCGAGCCTTGTTTCATATTCGGGCGGCTTTATATCGGCGATAAGACCTGAACTGAATCTTGTTTTCAGTCTGTCAGAAATGGATTTAATTTCCTTTGCGGGGCGGTCTGAAGTAAGTACAATTATCTTATTCTGATTATACAGCTCATTAAAGATATGGAAGAACTTTTCTTCCGTCTGTTCCTTGCCTGCGATAAACTGGATATCGTCTATAAGCAGCGCGTCAGCTCCGCGATATTTGTCGTCAAACTGTTCTACGGTGTTATTTGCAATAGAATGAAGAAACTCGTTTGTAAAAGTCTCGGCGGGAATATAGATTATATTTATGCCGGGATAATTTTTCTGCATTTCAAATTTTATAGCCGAAAGCAAGTGAGTTTTTCCAAGTCCCGAATCGCCGTAAATAAACAAAGGGTTATATCTTTCGTGCTGTTTTCTTGAAACGGATTTTGCCGCAGCAAAAGCTAAATTATTTGAAGGACCAACTATAAAGTTATCAAATGTATAGGTTATTTTTTTGTCTATTACTTCGGCAGCCTCGTTTATATTATCGGACTTTATTATTTCGGATATAACGGGCTTTTTGGAAGAAATGTTACTGTCTACTATTATTTCGACTTTCATCGGCACGCCCAGAACATTTTTAAGCTGTTCTTCTATTCTCACGAGCCACAATTCTATAAGCGTATCTCTTTGAAATTCTGTTTCAGCGGCAAGCACAAAAGTTGTTCCGTCCATTTTAACGGGAACAAGCGGATCGAGCCACAGCGCCCTGGCAGAATCGGACAGATCATTATATTCTTCCATGCAATTATCTACGACACGTTTATAAATATCCGAAAGAGAAGATAAACTCATTTTATTCACCATATTTCTTATAATACATATTTTGACTTATAATCATTATATCATAAACTGCTTTATTTTGCAAGGAAAAAAACTTATGATAAAAATACCGTTAATATGTATAAAATCAACAAAAAACGATTTTTCATTAGGTAATTGATTTTAATAATTACTTAATTTAAATTTATTTAACTATAATCAAAAACAATCAACATAGTTTTGTTGAAAAAGGATTTTTTGAATATACAAAATGAAAAATTTTATTTTTGGTTGAAAACTCGGTTGAAAATGTGAAAAAGTCAATTAAAACAGCAGATTTTTTTTGAAATGTGTATAGAATAAAATTCATTTTTAATTTTTTGGACAAAATTATTACAAATTGTAAATTTTTGATTTGGCATTAAAATGGGATTTATTTTTTAGTTTAATTAAAATTGTTGAAAACTTAATTTTATCATGCCAATTTTTTATAAAAGTGGGAACAATTTTAACATAAAACGGGCAATTTGGAATAAAAATTGTTGAAAACTCAGTTGAAAATGTTAAATTTTCTTTTAAATAAAAGCCTTTTTAAAATTTGAACTTGTTTAAAGTCATGTTGAAATCGTTGGCAATTGATAGTTAAAAAAATTTTTTTGAACAATTTTAGGTTTAATGTTAAAAGGAAAATATGTTAAAATAAAGGGTTTGAAAATATTGTATTCCGCTTTGTGATCCTTTTCAAACGTTGTTTTTCTAAATAACGTTTACTCGCCCTAGCCCCTTTTTATGAGTTATATTCAGCGGACAGCCTTTCATCTATTACTACATACTGTGCACTGTATACTGTCAACTGCCAACAGGGGTGCGGGGACTCCGTCCCCGCAAATTTCCCCCTTCCCCATCGGGGAAGGGGGTCAGGGGGATAGGGCGAGTGAGCGTTATTGAGGGAAACAGCTTTTGAAAAGAAAAACAAATGGGCTTTTCCCTCTTGCTTTCCCGCTCTATTGTAAATCCATTATTTAGGTGGCTTTACGCTCAAAACCTCTCTATAAGATTGCCTTTTCAAAGCACGGCTTTGAAAAGGCAATGCGGGGAAAACTCTTGTTTTCCCCGCACCCCAGATTCAATGCCGAAGGCATTTAATCTGATGCGCTTAACTGGCGTTTGCGGGGACTCCGTCCCCGCGCCCCTGCCAAAGGGAAAAAATTTTTTGAAAAAAATTTTTTCCCTCTGGACTCCCTTTTCAAAAAACTTTCGTGCGCCCGCCCGTTTGGCGGTTTGGATTTAAGACGTTGTTCGCCGCTCGGAACAGTTTCTAGCCTCTTACCTCTTACATCTTAACTCTAACCTCTAAAAGTGTAATTTCCGTCCATTTGTCGCTCTACTACTCCTGCCAGCTCAAGCATAGTAAGCGCGCTTATGGCGTTTTCATAGCTGAGTCCGCTTTTATCAATAAGCATTTCAATATCCGCTTTTTCTTCGGCAATTATCTCGACCAATATTCTCTCATCATTAGACAAATTCTCCGGTATTTCCGGCTTTTCTTTTTTTATTTTCTTAGGTGGAGTTGGCGGATCTTTAGGTTTAAATTTTGTCTGTTCAATTTTTTCCGGCTTTATGCTTTTGATCTTCTCAAAAACGGTTTCTTTTTCGCTGCTGTTTTTAAGTAGACTATCCGTAATATCCGAAACCTCAAACACAGGCACGGCATTATGACGGGAAAGAATTTTAGAGCCGCTGTATTCCTTTGAAAAAATATCATGAGGCGGAATATAAAACACCTCGCGCCCCTGTGCAGACGCAAAGTTAGCAGTAACAAGCGCACCGCTTTTCTCCCCTGCCTGCAAAACTACCGTTCCGAGCGACATTCCCGAAATGATCCTGTCGCGCGGGCGATAATAATATAAACTGGTGCTTGTATAAGGCAGCAGCTCGCTTACTACAGCCCCGCCGCATTTTATAATATCGTTTTTAAGGTCTTTATCTTCCTTTGGATTGTTTGCCAGAATACCGCACGGAAGAATAGCAACAGACTTTCCCTTTTCCTTTATGCAAGCTCTGTGTATCGCTGTATCCAGTCCAACTGCGTTTCCGCTTACAATTACAGCACCGACTTTTGAAAGCGTGCCTATAATATTTTCAGTCACAAAAAGGCTGTATTCCGAAGGTCTTTTCGTTCCTACCGCCGAAATCATAAGATTGCTATTCAGCGCTGAAACATCGCCTTTTACAAACAGCACTATCGGCGGGTTTTCAATTTCTTTCAGTAAAGCGGGATAATCGTCGCTGTCGAGCGTAAGTATCTGTATATTATTCTCATTGCATATGTCCAGAAGGTGCAGAATATTGCCGTTACGCGTTTCATTAGCTCGTCTTTTTTCATTTTCCGAAAGAAAAGGAAGATCCTTGTCGCGTATCGTTTTTGACGCTTTTACAGCGTCGCCGCCGCACATGGAAAGTATTTTGTTCGTTTTTGGATTGTTCGGCTGCATAACCAGCAATAACCAAAGCCAGACTTCTATAGAACTTTTCTGCGTAAGACCACCCCCTGTTGACAATTGACAGTAGACAATTTACAGTATTCAGTAAAGGTATCCGCCTTGCGGCGGATAGATTCAGATTGTTTTAAATCAATAGGCACGCAAAAAGCCTTTAGATTTTAAAAACGCCTGATAAGAACGCGGGCATTGTCAGATTTGACAGATCCTGCTTTTCACCCGTGAGCAGATTTTCTGCCTCGCCGCCCATGCCGTTAAATGTAAATGGCGAGCCGTCGGCATTTATAACGGTTATAAGCGTTTCGCCGTCCGCAGAGCGCGAAAACGCATATTGCCTGTTTGTAAGCTGAATCTGCTTATAGTCGCCCATAGACGCGGCGGGGTGCTCTTTTTCTATTTCGGCGAGCTTTCCGATAAGCTCTGTCAGATCGCAGTGACCCTCGCTCTTCATCTTTTCGGCGTTAAATTCGGGACGAAGTGCGTCGTCGCCTCCGCCGCGCTTGTCACCTTCTATCCCGAACTCGCTCCCGTAGTAGACCGACGGTATTCCCGGCATCATAAACATAAGCGTATAAATAAGCGGGAGATGTTCTTTTGTTCTAAGGATAGTAGCGACTCTCGTTACATCGTGGTTATCAACGAAAGTATAAAGGTGCTTTCCTCTGTAAAGACACCAGTTTTCCGAGCCGAACTGCCTGTTTATGGAATGTGCAATTTCAAACATATTCATGTCGTTAAAGCTCGAGAACAAGCCCTTATAGCACTCATAGTTAGTTACGCTGTCAAGCATTTCGTCGTTCATCCACTGGTTATAGTCGCCGTGGAGCGTTTCTCCGAGAAGGAAAAAGTCCTCCGAAAGCCATTTACAGTGACCGCGCAGCTCTTTTAAAAAGTTCTTGTCAAGGCAATATGCCACATCAAGCCTCAGTCCGTCTATCCCAAACTCGTTCTTCCAGAATGTTATAACATCTTTGAGATACTGCTTTACTTCGGGATTGTAAAGGTTCAGCTTTACAAGTTCATAATGTCCTTCCCAGCCTTCATAATAAAACCCGTCGTTATAGGGACTGTTGCCCTCGCGTACATGGAACCAGTCCTTTTTATAACTTCCGAGTTTATGTTCTCTGACGTCCATAAACTCCGTAAAATCGCGTCCGACGTGATTGAAAACGCCGTCCAGTACTACCTTTATATCGTTTTCATGGAGCGCCTCGCAAACCTTTTTGAAGTCGTCGTTCGTTCCAAGACGGCGGTCTATAGTCTTATAATCAATAGTGTCATAGCCGTGAGCCACGCTTTCAAACACGGGTCCGAAATAAACAGCATTACAGCCGAGCTTTTTTATGTGCGGGATATCGTCTATAAGTTTCAATATCTTGTGAGTAGGCTCGCTCGTGCGGTCGTTCTGCCTCGGACAGCCGAAATATCCTATAGGATAGATGTGATAGAATACAGCGCTTTCATACCATTTCATTTTGTGTATCTCCTTTTTTGTAATTGCACTTTTTTATAATAAACAGTACACTAAAATATTACCATATTTTAAGGATTTTGTCAAGCAGTTTTGTATAAATTGCCCAAAATAAAAAATTTATTTTAACTAAAAAGTACATTTTTATTCACACATCTTGAAATAATGTCGGGTAAATGTTATAATAATAATAGGTAAATAGTTTGTATAAAATCCTATTTGTGGTTCTTTTCAAACGTTGTTCATCTAAATTACGCTCACTCGCCCCATCCCCCTGCCCCCTTCCCCGAAGGGGAAGGGGGAAAATGCGGGGCGCCGGCGCGCCCCCGCACCCTGCCTTGCGGGGACTCAGTCCCCGTGACCCCTGTTGGCAGTTATGCATTGTCCGCCTTATGGCGGATAACGCTGTAAGAAATTCGGGGAGCTTTTGGAAAATAAAGTTTTTTACTTTTAGAGTAAGAGGCTAGAATACTCACGAAAATCAAACAACCTTTCCTCTAAACCTCTAACCTCTAACTTCTAACCTCTAGATGCGGAAGGTGGTCTTATGCCCGAAAATAATGAACTGACTGTATTTATAATACTTTCGTCTGTCGTTTTGGCTCTTGTCGCGGCAGTTATAATACTGTTTGTTTTTTTCAGTCACATAAGACGCCGTGACAGCGAAGTAGATAAACTGACGGGCGGAAAATCCAAAAGCCGCTTTTTTGAGGACTGTGAAAATTCCCTTAAAAAACTTCCCGCTGAAAAATGGGAAATGGCGGTTATAGATATTGACAGGTTCAAGCTTATAAACGACCGTTTCGGTTATGAAGAAGGCGACAGGATACTTTCGAGGTTTCATAATACCATAGCAGACTGTCTTAGACCGGGCGAGGACGTTGCGAGGATATCCGAGGATAATTTTGCCATACTTTTGGAAAAAGCCGCGAACAACGAGCTTGAAGACCGCCTGAAAAGTATCTTTTCCGAGTTTGAGCGGAGAAACTCCCTTTTCGGAAAATACCCCATGACTTTCAGCGCGGGGGTCTGCCGGCTGGGAGACTGCAAGGACGAAAACGGAAAAGTAGATATAGCCGTGGCGGTGGACCGCTGTAAACTTGCGAAAAAGACGGTAAAGAATTTACATTCCAGCCAGGTAGCTTTTTATGACGGAAAGATCCGCGACGCCTCTATACGCGAAAAGGACATTGAAAACGCGATGCCCCGCGCGCTCGAACACGGAGAGTTTTTATGTTATCTCCAGCCGAAATACGACACCGAGCGCGGAAGGGTCTGTGGAGCGGAGGCTCTTATACGCTGGGACAGCAAAGAGTTCGGCTTTATGCTCCCCGGAAGTTTTATTCCTATAGCCGAAAAGAACGGATTTGTAGTTGAGCTTGATTTCTTTATTCTCGAAGAAGTCTGCAAGCTTATGAGAAAATGGCTTGACTGCGGCTTAACGCCCATTGTTATTTCTGTAAACCAGTCGAGACTTCATATAAACGCTGATAATTATATATGGCGGCTCAGGGAAATAGTTGACAAGTATGAGATACCGTATGGCTATATAGAGCTTGAAGTAACGGAGAGCGTTTTTACGGACGACACCGAGCTTATGCTGAAGGTTTTGCACAAGCTCCACGAGCTGGGATTTAAACTGTCGATAGACGATTTCGGAACGGGTTATTCCTCGCTGAATATCCTGAAGGACATTCCCGCGGACGTTCTGAAGATAGACAGAGAGTTCTTTAACGGCACTGTAAATTCTTCGCGCGGCAGAGCGGTAATATCGTCTGTTGTTGATTTAGCGAAAAACCTCGACATGAACGTTATTTCCGAAGGCATTGAAACAAAAGACCAGATCGAGTTTTTAAGAAAGATACACTGTGGCATGGTTCAGGGGTTCTATTTCGCTAAGCCCATGTCCATAACCGAATTTGAAGAACACTGGGAAAACGACCGCAGCAAGCCCAATGAAGATTCGGAAACCGATATAGAACCAACCGCCGTTCCTACTGAGGCATAATTGTAGAGGTAAGAGATTAGAGGTAAGAGGTAAAAATTTCGGGCAACTTTTAAGAGAAAAAAGTTTTTTGATGATTAAAGAAAGAGGCAAGATTTTAAATTCTTGCCTCTTTTTTATACGTTATATTCAGCGGACAATCTTTCGGCTTAAACTCTAGCCCCTAGTTTCTTTTTCCGAAAACCAAAAAACTTTATCTTCCAAAAGCTCCTTGAAATTCTTACCTCTTACCTCTTACCTCTTACCTCTAAAAGGTCAGGGGGATAGGGCGAGAGAGCGTTATTTAAAAAAATAACGTTTGAAAAGAACCACAAATAGGCTTTTACACAAACTAGCTCCTTTGCACAATAAGTGTAAAATAGCTTTTTCGATGTCAAGTGGTATTATACACAAATTATTGTCCTTGAAAATATACAATTTGTCTGTATAACTTTTCAACGTTATCAACAGTGTTTTCAACACGAAAAACAGCAATTTGGCATGCGTCAGACGTTTTTCGTTGAAAACCGCATATAAATTACAGATTTTTGGCAGTTATCAACAGAAAATACAGTTGAAATTGTTGATAATTAATGCCTTTTTTAAACTATAAGTATACTTTATAAAAACTAAAAATTCAGGCTGTAGAGAAAGCCCCAGAATGCACGCATTGAACGCTAAAGCGTGGATAGGCTTTGTGCCTGTCGTTAGCCACGCTGACGACGCAGATGGGGCTTTATATACAGTCTGAATGTCATATTTTCAAACGCATTTCATTGAGTATCTCTGCATAGCGTTTTATTTTTTCGGGAGAGATATTTTTACCTGATTTGTAGTTTGCGAGGAAGTTCTGAAGTTCTTTTGAGCCTTGGCATACATAGTCGTTTTCACGCAGGCTAAGTTTAAGCCTTACGTTCTCGTTTGAGAAATAAAGAACGGTGTCTATCCAGACGTCCTCTCCCGCGGCATTGAAAATGCTCTTTACAATGTCGCGCTGTCGGCGCATTTGCTTTATGGGATTTTCCATTTCGGTAGTGGTTGTTTTTCCGTTGGCATAATACTTGGACTGCGTCCATTTTTCGGAACGCCAGCTCCCCGAAATCGAGCCGGAATGGTTCTTTGCCTCTATAATAACAATGCCCTTTTCGCCTAATATCAGCGCGTCTGCCTCGGAGCGTCCGCATTTATAGCGGATAGGTAAATTGACAAAAATAATACAATTAGAGCTTATTTTCTTTACCAGCTTATAAAGCTGTTTTTCTCCTCTGCGCCCGCTGTTCAGGATATTATAACGCCGCGCGGTTATCATATACGCGCCGTTGCAAAGGAAGATAAGAATTATGGTTATTATCGCAAAAACCTTGTGCTCGTAGAGTCTGAACATTACAAACGCAATGAGCATAAGCACTGGCATAACTCCCAGTATGACCTGTGCCACAAGAAGTCCGACAATTTTTCTGTTGTTTGTATTTCTACAGCGAATGACGTTCTTCACTAATTCACCTCATACGTTGAACCTGAACAGCGTAACATCGCCGTCCTGCATAACATAGTCCTTTCCTTCGAGCCTGATAAGACCTTTTTCCTTTGCCGCAGCCATCGAGCCGCACGCCATAAGGTCGTCAAACCCTACTATTTCCGCGCGGATAAAGCCTTTTTCAAAGTCGGTGTGGATCTTTCCCGCAGCCTGCGGAGCTTTCGTGCCTTTGGTTATGGTCCAGGCGCGGACTTCGGGCGTTCCCGCTGTCAAAAACGAAATAAGCCCCAACAGTCTGTAACCCGTTTTTATAATTCTCGCAAGCCCCGAGCTTTCAAGGTTCATGTCCGCCAGAAACAGTTCTTTTTCCTCGTCCGACAGGTCGGCAATTTCCGCCTCTGTTTGCGCGCAGATAGGCAGGACTTCGGCGTGTTCTTCTTTGGCAATTTCTGCTACGGCGTTATATTGCTCGTTATTTTCAACGCCGTTTTTAAAATCCTTTTCCGAGAGATTAGCGGCGTAGATAACGGGCTTATTTGACAAAAGCGGCGTATCGCGGAGCATTTCGCGCTCCTCGTCGGTATAGTCATAACTTCTCGCGGACTTTCCGTTTTCAAGGTGAGCTTTCAGACTCTCAAAGAAATCAACTTCCTTTTGAAGAGACTTATCCCCCTTCATTGCCTTTTTCGCGCGGTCAATTCTCCTGTCGAGAATTTCAAGGTCGGAGAAGATAAGCTCGAGATTTATCGTTTCAATATCGCGCTTTGCGCCGATCTTTCCGTCAACGTGGATTATGTTGTCGTCCTCAAAACAGCGCACAACGTGAACTATCGCGTCCACTTCGCGTATATTCGACAAGAACTTGTTTCCTAAGCCCTCGCCCTTAGACGCGCCCTTTACAAGTCCCGCGATATCGACAAATTCGAGCGTTGCGGGCGTAAACTTTTCGGGGTGATACATTTCAGCCAGCTTGTCAAGTCTTTCGTCCGGCACGCTCACTATTCCCACATTCGGTTCTATCGTGCAGAAAGGATAGTTTGCGGACTGTGCGCCCGCATTTGTCAGGGCGTTAAAAAGTGTGCTCTTGCCGACATTCGGAAGTCCTACCATTCCTAATTTCATTTAATTTTCCTCGCTTTTCAGAAATAAAAAAGTTAATTTCATTATAACATTCTGCGGGGAATTTTTCAAGTAGTATTTTTGCATTGACAAGGAATTTCTTGAATTGCCCGGTATTTTAGAAAAATATTTACAATATCTTGACAAAATAAGATAATTGATGTATAATATAAGTACAATGTAAATATAATATAAATATATTGTAATTAAAGGAGCTGATATTATGGCAACAACAAGCGTTACAATGCGTATGGACTGCGACGATAAAGCGAAAGTGGAGAAGATCTTTAGCGCGCTGGGACTTAATATGTCGACTGCGTTCAATATGTTCATAAAGCAAACTATACGTTGTGAGGGCATACCGTTTGAAGTTACGCTGCGCGAAAATGATTATTTCTACAGCCCTGCAAACCTTGCTCACTTAAAGCGTTCAATCGCACAACTTTCGGAATACGACGTTCTAGATAAAAACGACAGATAACAAAAAGCTCCGCCTTTTCAGCGGAGCTTTTCTGTTATTCAGTTCACTTAGCAGCCTTCTTCTTTCCCTTTCTCTCCTGCCACCATATCCACAGCGGACCTGCGAGGCAGAGCGACGAATAAAATCCTACGAGCATACCGAACGCAAGCGGAATTGAGAACGTCAGAATTGAAGTTACTCC
>CANRLW010000023.1 GCA_947631575.1 uncultured Clostridia bacterium | reverse complement strand
AAGTTTTCGCCTGACTACCGCATACACAAGCCCGCCGTATTGCTTTAAAAGCGCATTTATGCCCTTTTCGGGCTTTGCTTTCAGCAGTTCAAGCAGTTCCGGATCCGTCAACATATCACCCCCGCTTTATTTATCAAGCTTGATCTATATATCAATGCGTTTGAAAACATGAAATCTTACAACTAGAGGCTAGAAATTTAGAGGTTAGAGAATAAACTCCGAAATCTTGTTTCTTTTCAAACGTTGTTTTTCTCAATAACGCTCATTCGCCCTATCCTGCTAGAGGTTAGAGGTTAGAGGTAAGAGGCTAGAGTTTAAGCCGAAAGGCAGTTCGCTGAATATGACGAACAAACCCCTATTTGTGGTTCTTTTCAAACGCAATTTCTTTCAACAACGCTCGTTCGTCCTATCCCCCTGACCCCCCTTCCCCGAAGGGAAAGGGGGAAAATGCTGAATATGCCGTATAAAAAGAGATAAGAGGTAAGAAATGAGCGAACAACTGTCCGGTACAAATTCTAACCTCTTACCTCTAACCTCTAGCTGGCGGAAGCGGTGGGATTCGAACCCACGGTACGTTGCCGTACAACTGATTTCGAGTCAGTCCCGTTATGACCACTTCGATACGCTTCCGTATAAGAAAAATGCAACAATAATATTATACACGCTCCTGCCCGATTTGTCAAGTAGTTTTGCTAATTAAAAAGAAAAAATCGCTATAGCTGTAAAAAAGTTAAAATTTATTGACAAATAAATGAAAATGAGTTATAATTAAAATTAGGGTACTGTTAGTACAAATTTAAAACTTCAAGTTTTGAAAGGCGGGAATTTTATGGAACTCGACAAAATAAAAGCACTCAGAAAAAATCTCATTTTCCTTGCAATGATAGAGCTTATCGGCGGATTGTTTATGATAATCTACCATACTGATACGCTCGATATTATCGCCATAACCTTGGGCGTTGTGGCGGCGGCTTACGGCATTGTGTCGTTTTTTGTGTGGCTGGTAAAGAAAGAAAAGACAAACACGGTTTCTGTTTTTGTTACGCTTGTTTTAGGCATTGTGGTCGCGGCGTTCCTCATTTTCTTCAGAGATGAAGTGCATATCAAAATGATACTTACGCTCATTCTCGGTATCGTCGCGGCGGTCTTGGCTATTCTAAAACTCCCGCATGTCTTTGCACTTAAAAAGGCAGGATATAAAAAGTGGGCGTTTGTGCTTATTCCTATCGCAATTACCGTTGCGCTCGGCATTATTATCGGGCTTAAACCTTACGGCGATAATCCGATAGTTACTTCCGTACTTCTCGGAGTTTCGCTTATAGGCGACTGTGCAACAGACATCTTCCTTTTCGCGGGCGCATCGGAAACAGAAAAAGCATTTAAAAACTCTACCGAGATAGTTGAAACGGACAAGGGCAAATAATGCCCGGTATCCCGAAAAACTTTCGGTTTTTACCTCAATAAAAATGGGAGCTAAAATAATTGACTGAAATTTCAGGAAACGAAAAAAGAACTTGGGAGAAAATACGCGGATTTTTTAAGAAAAACTATGCGTATTTTCTCGTGTTCTTTTTGCCGCAGATCGTTCTCTTTGCGGCATATGCGCTGTTTGAAGTATATCCTTTCGGAGAACGCTCGGTATTAGCGCTTGACTTAAATGCACAGTATGTGACGTATTTCGACTATCTGCATGACGTTTTTTCGGGCAGGGAGAGCCTGTTCTATAACTGGTCGGGTTCGCTGTCGGAGGGCTTTTTAGGGCTTTTCGCATATTATCTCGCAAGCCCCTTTAACCTCATAATCGTTATGTTCCCGCGGGATATGATAACCGAGGGAATAATGGCTATGCTGCTCGTAAAGTCGGGAGCGGTTGGGCTTTCGTCGTGCTTTTTCCTTAAAAAACACCGCGGTTATTCGGATTACACGGCGGTGTTGTTTTCGTGTATGTTCGCGCTCTGCGGATATTTTACGGCGCATACCATAAACCCGATGTGGCTCGACGGACTTATAGCACTTCCGCTCGTGCTGGCGGGAATAGAGAGGATAGTAAAAGAACGCAGGTTCTTGCTTTATTCGCTCGCGCTGTTGTATATTTTCATTGCGAATTATTATATCGGCTATATGGTCGGCATTTTTTCCGCGCTCTATTTTGTTTATTATCTCCTCACCTGCGGTGTTCTCAAAAAATTCAGGGAATATCTTTATGCGGCAATAACTTTCGCGCTTGCGTCAATAAGCTCAATTCTTATGTCTGGGGTAATTATACTCCCCGCATACAAGGCTTTGCAGAACGGAAAAATGGACTATAACGCGACCGCGGATTTTTCCTTTGCCGAAAACTTTAATATAGGCGATATCTATATAAAACTTTTCCCCGCGACTTATGACACGGAGCGCCCCGACGGACTGCCGATGCTTTATTGCGGAACGCTCGCGCTTATATTTGCGGTCATTTATTTCATGATGAAAAAGATACCGCTTATAAAACGCATAGGCGGCGGAGCATTGCTCGGCGTTATGACGCTGTCGATGTATATAAAGCCAGTGGATATGCTGTGGCACGGCGGACAAGTTCCCGTGTGGATGCCGTACAGATATTCGTTTACAATTATTTTCCTGCTGATAACCTTTGGCGCGGAGGTTTTCGAGAACATTTCGGACGTGCGCAGAAAGCAGATAGGAAAAGCGTTCGGGCTGCTTGTGCTGGGGTTAGTGCTGGCGGACTATTATGCGGGCGGAGAACATTTTGACACGTCGCTTATTATAGTTATCCCGCTCATCTCGCTTTGTGCAATGACCTGCGTTGTCCTTGCATACAGAATGAGCAGAAACAACAGGATACTAAAAATACTCGCGGGAGCGGCGGTCTGCCTTGAACTGTTTGTAAGCTGCCGCAGCTATATGAGCTCCATTCACAGCGACGTTTATTATTCGCCGAGAGAGGATTATTTCGGCGAGATACTGCCGACACGGGACGCCGTTCAGAAACTCAAAGACTACGACAACGGTTTTTACCGTATGGAAAAGACCTACCACCGCACCGTAAACGACAATATGGCGCTTGGGATTTACGGCGTTTCACATTCTACGAGCACGTTCAATTCACGCTCTCTGAAATTGCTTAGAGACCTGGGCTTTGGCTCGCGCGACCATTATTCGAGATATGACGGCGCGACAATGCTGACTGACGATATCCTTGGCATAAAATACGTTCTGTCAAAGCGCGAGATACTGACGCCGTATAACAGCGTTGTTCCCATTGACGCGGAGAACGGCATAGAGGTCTATGAAAATCCGGACGCGCTTGAAGTTGCGTTTTTAGCCGACAAGGGCATAATAAACTCATATATCGCCGACAGCTCGCCGTTTGGTTTTCAGCAAACTTTGGCGTCATTGCTTTCCGGGCAAGAACAGGAGATCTTTGTTCCCATAACCGATACTATTTTTGACAGCAAAAATGTTTCCATAGGCTCTACGACCGATAATCATGCGTCATATAAGAAAAGGGGCGACGACGCGGAAATAACCTATACCGTATACCCCGAGCAGAGTGGAGCGGTCTACGCTTATTTTCCGAGCTATTACGAGCGCGAATGTAACCTTTATATAAATGGCGAGTATATCAAAAACTATTATGAAAACGAAAACTACAGCATAGTTTATCTCGGCACTTATAGAATAGGCGAATGTTTTGACGTTACGTTGAGGCTTTGCAGAGATGATCTTTATATAAAAGACCCCGAGTTTTATGTTTTGGACAGCGAGGCTCTCGAAAGGTTTACGGCGGGCATACGAGGGAGAAATTCGGAAGTTAAGGCAAACAGCAACACTTCCTTTACAATAAAGGTAAACGCAGCCGAGGACAGCGCGCTGTTTACGTCCATTCCCTTTGAAGAAGGCTGGACCGCGACAATAGACGGCGTTCCCGTGGAAATTTGTTCGGGAGTGAATGAAACGCTTTTGTGCCTGAATGTTCCGAAGGGCGAACACACCATAGAGCTGAATTATTTCCCCGCGGGTCTAAGGACCGGCGTTATGCTCACAGTGGTGGGAGTTGTAATGCTCACAGTTATGGTAGTTGTAAAAAGCAAACTGAAGAACAGAAAGAACGTTAAGTGATCATTGTTATTCGGCAGCTTTCAGCTCACGCAAAGGCTGTCGAATTTGTTTAAGAAAACAGGAGGTGAGGTCATATGATAATACCAAAGCCGGTTTCGGAAATAATTGCGCTCCTTGAACAGGAGGGTTTTGAAACGTATGTTGTAGGCGGCTGCGTCCGCGACAGCATTATGGGTATCCCTGCTCATGATTATGACATAGCGACCTCTGCGCTCCCGTCGGATACAAAACGCGTTTTCAGCTTTTGCAAGGTAGTTGAAACGGGCATAAAGCACGGGACAGTTACTGTTCTCTACAAGGGTAGCTGCGTTGAAATAACGACCTTTCGCATCGACGGAGATTATCTTGACGGCAGACACCCGCAAAACGTCGAGTTTTCAGGCAACTTATATGACGACCTTTCGCGCCGCGATTTCACGATAAACGGCATTGCTTACAGCCATACGCGCGGATTTTCCGATCCGTTCGGCGGCACAAGAGATATACTTTCAAAAACGATACGCTGTATAGGCGACCCCGAAAAGCGCTTTTCGGAGGACGCTTTGCGTATAGTGCGCGCGCTCAGATTTTCGGCGGTGCTGGGGTTTGAGATAGAGGAGCAGACCAAAGTCGCGCTTATCGCTCATAAAAGCGACATAAGGCGCGTTTCAAGGGAACGTGTGTTTTCGGAGCTTAAAAGGCTTATCTGCGGGAAATATGCCGAGGGAGTAATAACGGAGTTTGCAGAAGTCCTGTCGGAGATAATTCCCGAGCTTAAAGCCGAGATAGGCTACGACCAAGGCTCAAAGTATCATAACAGAACGCTTTTAGAGCATACCGCCGCGGCTGTCGGCGCAGCTCCCGAAGAAACAAGGCTCAGGCTCGCGATGTTGTATCATGACATAGGAAAGCCCCTTTGCAGGACGACCGATGAAAACGGAGAGTGCCACTATTACGATCATGCGGCAATAAGCGCCAAGATAGCCGACGAGTCGCTGCGCGCTCTGAAATGCGACAACGACCTTCGCGAAAGCGTGTGCGAGATAATTAAACATCACGATATGCCTATAGAGCCTACGGACAAATTTGTCCGCAGACAGCTTTCAAGGCGCGGCTATGGCTTGTTCTGCGACATTATCCAAGCCGAGATAGCGGACAATTCCGCGAAGATTCCGAAAGCCGCCGAGCGCATACCCATGCTTAAAAAAACGCTTTCGCTCGCGGAAAAGATAAACTCCGAACAGCCCGGTTTGTCGCTCCATAAACTTGCGATAAACGGAAATGACCTCAAAGGTTTCATTCCCCCGTCGCCCGTTATGGGAGAGATACTCTCACAATTGCTCGAAGAAGTGGCGGACGAGACCGTTGAGAATGAAAAGACGGCGCTTATTGCCCGAGCACGTGAATTGTATGAAAATAAAATGTAAATGAAAATTTAACTGAGTACTCATTGTCTGCCTTGGGTGAATAACCATACAACGCTGATCAGCTTTATATAAAGGCTGACCCGCCGCAAGGCGTGTACCTTTTACTGAATACTGTACACTGTACCCTGTTAACTGCCGGCAGGGTGCGGGGCGCGCCAGCGCCCCGCCATTTCCCCCTTCCCCTTCGGGGAAGGGGGTTAGGGGGATAGGGCGAGTAAAGGTAATTTAAAGAAATAACGTTTGAAAAAAATCACAAATGGGGCTTTATATACAGCCTGATTTAAGGCATAATGCACAGTCTGATTATTTTCTAACATTTCATACAACTTTTATTTACATTTATCGGTCGTTTTGTAGATTTTAACTATTTTTTACTTGACAAACAGATATAATTGTGATAGAATGTTTTTAGTAAGATCCGAAAAAATAAATTCTTTGGAGGTAATTATCATGCAGCTCGGAAATGTTGTAGTCGGTCAGTCCGGCGGACCTACTTCTGTTATCAACTCAAGCCTTGTCGGAGTTTTCAAAACCGCAAAGGACGCGGGTTGTCCCCATGTTTACGGTATGAGAAACGGTATTGAGGGCCTTTTGAAAGAAAACTTTATCGAGATGTCGGATTATGTAAAGAACGATCTCGATATAGAGCTTTTAAAGCGCACGCCCTCGTCATTCCTCGGCACGTGCCGCTATAAGCTCCCCGATTTTACAAAGGACGAGGAGACCTATAAAAAGATCTTTGCGATCTTAAACAAAATGGACATAAAGCATTTCTTCTACATCGGCGGAAATGACTCAATGGATACTATCGACAAGCTGTCGAAATATTCGGAGATAATAAAGAGCGATATTACTTTCATCGGTATCCCCAAGACCATAGATAACGACCTTGCTTGTACCGACCATACTCCCGGTTACGGAAGTGCGGCAAAGTACATAGCTGCGGCAATGAAGGAAATTATCCGCGATGCTACGACCTACAGCACCGACAGCATAAACGTCGTTGAAATAATGGGACGCGACGCGGGCTGGCTGACTTGTGCGGCTACGCTCTCACGCTCGGAGGACTGCGCGGGACCCGACATAATCTGCCTTCCCGAAAAGGTTTTCGATTATGATAAGTTCATGAACAAGATAGCCGAGATCCGCAAGGAAAAGAAAGTTATCACCATTGCGGTTTCCGAAGGTATAAAGACGGCTGACGGAAAGTATGTCTGCGAGGCGAACAGACGCTCGATGACAGAGGACGCTTTCGGTCATAAGACCCTCGGCGGTACGGCGCTTTATCTCGCGGACTTTATCGGCGGGGAAACGGGCGTTAAGTCGAGAGGTATCGTATTCTCGACACTTCAGAGGTGCGCATCTCACCTTGTTTCGCGCCGCGATATAACCGAGGCATTTACGGCGGGAGCAGACGGCGTTCAGCTTGCGCTTAACGGTGAAACGGGAAAGATGATAACGTTTGAGAGAATTTCAAACAATCCTTATCAGTTAAAGACCTCGTCTTGTCCTGCGTCGGCAGTAGCAAACGTTGCGAAGATGGTTCCCGACGAGTGGATAATAAACGACGGTGCTTATGTTTCAAAGGAATTTGCCGAGTATGCGCGCCCGCTTATAATCGGAGAGCTTTCTCCGTTTATGGTAGACGGTCTGCCGAGACATCTGTTTCTTGACTAAGAGAACCTTTCAGCTTTTATACGTTCATAAAGTATGGGCTGTTGATAAAGCCGCAGGTATTGCATTATGCACAAAGTTTGGCTTTATCAACAGCCTTTTTTGATATGTGGAGGAACAAATGTATTGTTCATTTTGCGGCAAAGAATTACCTGACGATTCAAGATTTTGCAACGGCTGCGGTCACGCCGTCGACAATACGTCTGAAACCGACCGCGAGAGCTCTGCTGTTACAGACCAAACAACGGCAACCGCCCCCGAACATTCTCGTCAGACAGCGGAGGTTGTTTTAAACTGTGTTTTTGGAGCATTATTTATTGTCGGCGGCATTTTGCCATACTTCATAAAAAATGTAAGTTATCAGCTGCCTTATGGAAATGTTATTTCAAGAATTGTATCGTTTAAAGATCTCATCTCTTCTTTTTCTTATGATTTTTCTATAGTATGCGGAGTATTGATTCTGAAAAGAGCAAGAAATATGTATAGAGGTCTGAAGGTCTGTATTGTTGCCCAATTGATTTCTTTTTTATCAGAAATTGTTTTGTGGGCGATTGGTATTCAAAATACTCCGTACTATGAGAATATCGGAAGTGCCATATGTCTAAGAGCCATTATTGCTTTTATGCTTGTTGTTCTGGCTGTTACTTTTATTTGTCTGAAAAAATATGTTTTTGCAAATAACAATAATTATAACGAAAAAATAAATACATTGGGAATTTATTTAATGCTGTCGATGTTTGGCTTATTTAGCCTGTTTTCATCAAACCTCGTTTATAACTATATGGGAGAATTACTTTCAACAGTATGGCTGTTTGTCAGGTCTATATATTTATGTCTCGTATTGTTTCTTAATAAAAAGGCAAATAAGTTTGTGCCGCTGTCGGGCGCGGTAGTTGTTGCGATTGTCTATGGTTTAGCTGCTGTATTTCTGCGATCTACATTGATGCAGAGCGATATCCAAGGATCTGCGATTGGGTTTTCTATAAACTACTCCTGGTTTTCGTTGATTGGCTGTGCTGTTATGTGGGTTGCTGTTTTTGTGTGGGATTATGCAGTCGTTAAAGAAACGATTCCAAAGTGGCTTGAAATCGGAGTTCCTGTATCGCTGCCGTTTATTAGCGTTGTGGAAATGTTAACAATGCAGAATTTGAATATAGGAGATTATATAAATATGATATTATATCTTAATGCTGCGATAATAATTCTTTTAGTTTCTGGTTTTGTAAAGAAAGAAACCAAGCCCGCAGAGTGAGCGGTCAGTGACGATAAAAAGGGGAAAACCGAAAAGTTTTCCCCTTTTTGTTATTCACGACAATTGCTCCATGCTTTCGTCACTATTGTCACTGTCAATTTCACTTTCAATTTCAGTGCTGCTGTCTACCTCACTGTCACTGTTATTGTCAATATCGCTGCTGCCGCTATTATTTATCATCAGGTAAATTTCTTCGGCATTCGCGGCGGTATAGGTCCTGCCCTTGTATGTAACGTAAACGCCCGAACATTCTTCAAAAACGCTTTCTCCCATTTCGGTGACGCTGCTCGGAACATTTGCATTTATCAGCCCCGTACAGCCGTAAAAGGCGCTGTCGCCTATAGAAGTAACGCCGTTCGGGATATAGACTGACGTCAGCCCCTCGCACTTTGAAAACGCCCATTCGCCTATTTTTTCAAGGCTATTTGGCAGCTCCGCCGCCGACAACCCTGTACAGTTGCTGAAAGCGCCGCTGCCTATTTCTTTTAAGCCGTTGGGAATAACTATAGAGCCAAGCTCGCTACACCCGCTGAAAGCATAGTCGCCTATGGAAGTAACATTTTCGGGTATCTCAACAAAAGTGAGCTTTGTTGAATAGAAAACGCCGCTGTTTATTTTCGTAAGTTTCTTCGGGATATTGACCGAGGTTATCTGCGTCGAGGAAAACGCCCAGTCGCCTATTTTTTCCACGCTTTCGGGAATTGTTATCTCCGTTATGCCCGTGCAGCCGAAAAACGCCGCAGAGCCTATTTCCGTTATGCCGCTTTTTATTGAAAACTTTCCTTTTTTACCCGCGGGACACTGAACGAGCTTTGTCATATCCTTGCTGTACAAAACGCCGTTTTGCGTGGCAAAATAGGGATTATTTTCGTCAACGCCCATTGCCATGAGGTTTGTACAAAAGCTGAACGGAGAACCGTCTATTGTCGAAAGGCTTTCGGGAAGTTTTATGGACGTAATGCCCGTGCAATAGCTGAAGGCGTTGTTTCCTATCATTCTTAAACCTTCGGACATTCTGATGTTCTTGAGGCTCGTACAATGGGCAAATGCCTCTTCGTTTATTTCCGAAACGCCCGAGGAAATGAAAATGCTTTCAAGCTTTTCACAATAACCGAACGAGAATGTTTCCGCCGCCGCAGGCACATTCGCATATTTCAGCGCGCCGCTTATCGCTCCCGAAAGCTTGAAAGAACGCACGCTGTTCGGGAAGATAACTTCAGTCAGTTCTTTCTGGGTTTCGCTAAGATCTACCCGAACTACGGGCTTGTCCTCGATCTCATCGGGAATTCTTAATACCGCCGCATCTCCGCTGTAGTCCGAAACAACTATTCCGCGCTCGTCTGCGCTGTATGTATAAACAAGTTCATCTGCCGAGGTATATTCCGCCTCGGGTATAAACTCCCACATCTTGCTGTATTCTTCGGGATAGACCGTTTCATAGCGGTTTCCGCTGCCGAAAATGCCCGTGTTGTGAGAGCCCGAACTGTTGTCGTTTGAATTATCCGTGCCCGAGGAATTGTCGCACCCCGCCGAAAGGAGCAAAACTGCCGCTATTGTAGTTATTGTAACAAATAACTTTAAATGTTTCATTTTGCTCACCTTCCTTTGGCATTATGAAAAAGCATTATTTATTCAATAATAACAACTGCATATGCCCCTATGCCTTTTCCCGCAAGTCCAAGACCTTCCTCCGTCGTGGCTTTTACGGATATTTTTGATATGTCGCAGCCGAAAGTGCCCGCTAAATTTTCCCTCATCTGCATTATATAAGGCGCGAGTTTCGGCTTTTCCGCGACTATCGTTATATCAAGATTTCCAAGCGCAAAGCCGTTTTCTTTCATCAGTTCAATTACCCGCACAAGCAGTTTCATGCTGTCAGCGTCTTTATACTGCGGGTCGCTGTCGGGGAAAAGCTTTCCTATATCTCCGAGCGCAAGCGCGCCAAGTATTGCGTCCATAAGCGCATGTACGGCTACGTCGGCGTCCGAATGTCCCAAAAGTCCTACCTCGCAGGGAATATCCGCTCCGCATAATACGAGCCTTCTGCCTTCCGTAAGCCTGTGAACGTCATACCCGAACCCTATTTTCATCTTATCACTTCCGTTTAGAGTTTTGTGCGGAAAAAATTGCCTCTGCCATAATAAGATCTTCCTGCCGCGTTATTTTCATATTACAACACGATATCTCGGTTATCTTTACATTTTCCCCGCAAAGCTCAAGTATCTGGCTGTCGTCCGTTATGCTTTCGCCGCGCTCTCCTATTTTTTCGAGGCACGACAAAAAAAGCTCTTTTTCAAATACCTGCGGAGTCTGGGCGTAATAAAGAGAGTTCCTCGGTGGAGTAGCTTTTATAATGCCGTCCGACACGACCTTTACCGTATCGACCGCTTTAACCGCCGCGATAGCCGCGCCGTATTTCTTTGCGTCGGCTATGACCTTTTCTATTTCTTCGGGCGTTATGAGCGGACGCGCTCCATCATGAAAAGCGACAAGCTCTGCGCTGGGGCTTACCTTTGAAAGCGCGTTTTTCATCGACATAAAACGCGAACTTCCACCGCGGACAATGCCCGAAAGTTTTTTTATTTCATATCTTTTTGCAAGTTCTTCAAATTGTTTGCAATTTTCCTTCGGCGCGGCAATGATTATCTCCCCGACGCTTTCGCACTTTTCAAACGCCCTTGCCGCCGCAATAAATACGGGCATGCCGCCGATCTCCGACAACTGTTTGTTTATGCCGTTCATTCGCGAGGAACTTCCTGCCGCAAGAATAATGACCGAGACCATTTTACTCCTTTCGGCTTATATTCCCGAAGTTTCCGTGGAATTTAAAATAGTTCTGCTCCTGCTCGAAATTTTTAAGCAGCTTTCGTATAACGGGGTCGTCTATACTTCCCTCAAATTCAATGTAGAACATACAGTCCTCAAAGCGCGGTGTCTTAAACTGGGTCGGGAGAGGCTTTGACTGTATCTTTGACATGGAAATGCCGTTTACCGCAAATTTTGTAAGAAGTCTGTAGAGCGCTCCCGAAATATTCGGGATAGAAAGCGAAACGGAAACCGTGTCCGCGTCATCGTAGACTTCGGGCTGTTTTGCTATGCAGATAAAGCGCGTGCGGTTGTTGGGGTCGGAGGCTATGTCAGAGTGTACAATGTCCAGCCCGTGTAAATTCGCACATTCCGCCGAGCAGATACAGCCGAGTCTGTCGCTCGGATTTTCGGACACCATTTTTGCCGCCGCGGCGTTGTTGTGATAGGGGATAACGGTAATGCCGGCTCTTGTGCCGAGATACTCCGAGCATTGACGTATAGCCTGTTCATGACCGAAAATTATCTTAACGTCATTTTCATTTACACCTTTTTTAGCCGCAAGAACATGCGCGCACTCAACGTCCACCGTCCTTGTTATAAAGACCTTGTGCTGTTCGAGAAGATCCATATTCGCGGCAACTTCGCCCGCCGTTGAATTCTCAATGGGAATAACGCCATAGTCCGCCGCGCCTTCTTCTACTGCCGTAAAGACTTCGCCGAATGACGCGTAAAACTGGGGCGTGCCTTTTGTAAACAGCTTTTTATATGCGGCATGTCCGTATGCGCCCTCTATGCCCTGGACTGCTACGACCGGGTCGCTTTTAATTTCTCTTTTGCAGGGAAACGGCTCGTCGGGCGTTATTTCATTTATCTGCGAGCATTTGGAAATATCAATGATATTATAGAACAAAAACGCCGCGCTCTTTTTTAAGTCATCGGGAGTTTTCCCGCAGATATCGTTTATGATAGCCTTTTCACGGTCGCCCTGATAAACGACCATATTGTTTTCCGCCTTGTATTTTGCGACATCGGTCGCAAGTTTCATGCGCTCTACAAACAGCTCAAGTATTTTGTCGTCTATATCGTCTATCTTTACGCGAATATCTTTTAGATCCATTCTGTTAAACCTCCGTGACGTCAGAGTTTTCCTCATAGTTTTCGGCAATATAGACAATGACCGTTTCCGCTTTTTCTGTCTCTACTATGACTGTATCGCCGATCTCCTTGCTGCATCTCAGAACAGTGCCCGTTGGAACTTCGTTGCTTTGTTCTGTAATAACGTCATATTTTATATTCAGCTTTTCAAGCTCGGCTACATAATCCGATTCTGTCTTTCCCGTGTAGTCGGGCAGAGGAACGCTGCTCGGGCCTTTGCTTACTTTAACTTTTATCTGCGTTCCCGATACGACAGCCTTTCCTGCCTCAACAGACTGGTCGAACATAACTCCCGCCGTGTATTCGTCAGAATAAACATAGGTCGGGATAAATACAAACGTCCCCTGATATTTAGCCACCGTAAGCTCATATATTGCGTCCGTAAAATCGGGAACGACAATGTCCGCCGACGGCTCTGAAGAGTTGTCCGGTTCGCTGCTGTCTGTAGGCTCGCTTTCCGTGCTGTCCGTGCTGTCAGAAGAATCCGAGCTTTCGTCGGGCGCAGAACTCTGAACATAAGAAGAACTCTGAGAAGAAGACTGTATCGGCTGAGAAGGCGCGCATACTCCCGAAAGAGTGAGCGCAAACGCCAGCGCGAACAAGATAAGTCCCGCTCCGACAAGTATAAGCGCAACGAGTGTTTTCACGCGCTCTTTCTGTTTCTTTTCGAGGATCTTTTCTTCTTTCTTGCTCATGGGAGAGCCGGGAGCCTCTACCGCATATTTAGGCGGAGAAAACAGTTTATCTACAAATTCGGTTATGGTGCTTATACGCTTTTCCCGTGACAGCCGCATACCGCTCATAATGACCTTTGAAATGTGCTGGGGGATATTGCGGTTTATCATCATCGGCTCAAGCAGACTTCCGGGCGTTCTCGCTATAGCCTCCGCGGGAGCAGTACCCGTGAGCGTTTTGTATAAAACCGCCGAAATGCCGTATACGTCCGTCCATGTTCCGTTTACTTCGTTTGAATACTGTTCGGGCGCGGCATATCCGCTGAATATCTCGCAGGCGATCTCCGTGTTTGTCGTTCTGCCCGCGGAAATGCAAAAGCCCGAGAGTTTCAGTTCCATTTTGTCAGTGACAAAGATAGTCTGCGGGGATATGCCTCTGTGGATTATTCCCGCCGCGTGTATAAGAGAAAGCGTTGTGAAAATGGGAGGGAAAAGCTCTTTTACCTGTTCCCACGAAAGACTTCCGCCCGAATTTACGAGATAAGTTTTAAGCGTTATGCCGTTTATAAATTCCGACACGGCATAACAAGTCCCGTTTTCATAGAATACATCAAGCACTGCCTGTATGTGCGCCATTCCGCGCAGCTTTATAAGGGAACGATAGAGATCGGCAAATTCCGACATATACGTTTTATAAAGCGCGCTGTCTGCATTGTTTACAGTAATTTCTTCTTCGCCTTTTTTCCGTGAACAGAGCGTATCGGGCATAAATTCCTTTATAGTGACCTTTGTTTCCGTCACGGTATCATAGCCGATATATACGGCGCCCTCGCCGTTATATGACATGAGTTTTCCTACTATATAGCGCTCGTTTAAAAATGTCCGGGGCAGAAGATAAGTCGGTATGCACAGATCGCTGTCACTGTATCCGCAGAACTTGCAAGGACCTTCATAGTCCTTTTCGTTCATACATCCCATACAAAGATTGGTTTCTTTCCGCAAATCATTCACCGTCCTAAAAGACTTAATTCCAAAATAATTCCATAGCTTATCACTATATTACTATACTCTAATTTTTTGTAAAAGTCAACAATTATGACAACATTGTAATTATTTTTTTAAAATCATTCTCATCCTGAGAAATTTTGTTTTGTGAGTTTGATTAAACATCTGTTTTTTTAAAAAACTTTTTTGTGCAAAATCACAAATCGTTTTTACTGAAATTGCCGGTCAAAGACCTTCAAGAGGTCTGATTTTGTAACTTAAACTTATTTTTTGTAAAATTTTAAACAAATTATGCACAATTTATTATTGGATATTTTGTGCAGGCTGCTGATTTTTTTATTAAAGCACTTGCTGAAACATCTTTGTATAAGTTATCTCTTGAAAAATTATGAAATATATGTTATAATTCTTTACAAGGCAGTATTTCTCTGTCAGTATTGAAAGGAGCGTTTTAGCAATGAGTTTTTTAGATGATGTTGTAAACACGGGCAAAAATGTGGTTTCTACCGCAGGTACAAAGGGTAAAGATGCCGTAAACTTTTCAAAATTCAAACTCAGAGTTTCCCAGCTACGCAGCGATATCAAAGTAAAGTACGCTAAACTCGGAGAGATCGCTTATGGAGCGGTAAAGTCGGGCGAGAAGAATGACGAAGAGTTTGACAAGTTGGTAGCTGAGATCGACGCGGCTTATGCTGAGATCACCGATATCCAGAAACAGGTCGACGAGCTGAGAAATGTTGTAGCTTGCCCCAGCTGCGGAGCAAAGACCTCTAAGGAGAATTTCTATTGCCCCAAGTGCGGCACAAAACTTCCCGAAAAGGAAAAGCCCGCTGAAGAAGAAAAGCCCGAAGAATAATCATTTTTCGGAAAACAACACACAGTCAAAAAGAGCGCATTTGCGCTCTTTTTTTGTTTACAGGGTATAGCAGAAGGGAAAAGTTGTTTTATTCGGAAAACAACTTTTCCCCTTCAATTTCTTACTTCTAACTTCTCAAAATTTACAGCCTTTAGTATCTGATAGGATCATCTTGCGTCCATGTTCCGTTCTGGATCTTCTTTGCCGCCTCGGAGTCCATTTCGCTCCAGCGCTGGAGCATTTGCGCCGCTATTTCATCGCAATTGCCCGTGCAATAGTCCGGTATATTTTCTCTCCTGTAATATCCTACGCCGGTCGATTCGCAGTCCTCGCTGGCAAGCAAGCCTGTTTTCCTGCAATATTTGCGTTCTACTGTGCTCGGATCGGGCTTGAACTTGTTTTCGGTTTTTGTGTCTTCAACGCCTACCATAACATCATGCCATATCTGCGCACAATATCTGCGGTGAGCGCCGCCCGTGATCTTGCGTCCGTCGTCGTATCCAAGCCATGTTGACGTAATGTGTTCGGGCGTCAGTCCCATAAATACAAGGTTTTTATCGTCGTTTGAAGTACCCGTTTTACCTACAACTTCAACCTTTCCGTAGTTTGTATAGCGTCCCGAACCAGTCGGGTCGGTAACTACCGCCCTCATCATTCGGTTTGTTATCCACGCGGTGTCGCGGTCAATAGCCTGAATGCCGTAGAAATCCTGAGACAGAACTACACTTCCTTTTGAATCAATGACCCTGCTGTAAAGCTTTGGCTCGTAATAAACTCCACCGTTTCCGAATATCTGATACGCCGCCGTAAGCTCCATAAGCGTAACGCCTTTCGTCATTGCGCCGAATGACATAGGCGACAAAGCTATATCACTTTGCAGAAGAGTTGAAAGTCCGAGGTTCTGCGTCAGCTGATTAAAGCACGCCTGCGGAGTAAGCATCTGCGTAACTCTGACCGCTACGGTGTTTCTTGAAAGCTGGACAGCCTGCCATGCGGGCATAAGCGCGCCGTTGTTGCCTTCGTTCAGGAAGTTGTCGGGCCAGTAGTATATCTTTTTCGGATCGTCTTCCGAGGGTATCGGTATCTTTTTATCGGGGATCATTGTCGAATACGTTATAAGGTTTTGCTGTATCGCGGTGGAATAAACCGAAATGGGTTTTACCGTCGAACCGGGAGCGCGTTCAGCCATTGTCGCACGGTTGAAACAGTCGTTTCCGGGTTTATCGCCAAGTCCACCCGCAAGCGCGAGGACCGTTCCGGTATAGTCCATTATAACACACGCCGACTGTATCAGTTCTTCTGATTTGGCATTAGGATTATAACTTGTAACGGCTATGTGCGGGTCATTGTATTTTTTTTCAAGATCGGCTTGAAGTTCCATATCCATATTGATATACATTTTATAGCCGCCGCCGTATATCTCGTTTTTTGCAGCAGTAGTCGTTATTCCCTTTATCTCGGCATAGTCTTCGATGATCTGGCGGATAGCCGCGTCAACATACCAGTTTTGTGTTACCTCATATTCGTTCCACCTGTATGCCTCATAGCCCTCGGTTTCCTCTTCTTCGGGCTCTTCGCCTTCTTCGGGCGCTTGTTCGATCGAACGCGGGTCTATATATCCGAATGCGTCGCCGTATACAACTTTTGCAAACTTTACCTGCTCGGCCTTTGAGTCCTCGTATTCTTTAAGCGAGATATATCCCTGCTCATAGAGATTGTAGAGCGCGGTTTCCTGGCGTTCTTTGCATTTTTCAAGATCGTAGTAGGGCGAACGCTTTACGGGGTTTTTGATAATTCCCGCGAGAATAGCCGCCTCTGCCGCATCAACGTCTTTGATGTCTTTTCCGAAATAATACTGTGCCGCCGCACCTACGCCGCTTATGTTGTTGCTGTAGGGAATGCGGTTAAGATAGCTTTCGATAATATCTATCTTCGTATACTTCTCTTCAAGAGACAATGCTCTGAAGATCTCGCGGAGCTTGCGCTCCCATGTCGGCTCGTCATCATCGGTTATGTTCTTTATAAGCTGCTGTGTGATAGTAGAGCCACCCTGACCTTCTCCCGACAGACCGAAAACATCCGCCGCGAGCGCATAAATAGTTCTGCTCCAGTCTACGCCCTCATGCTCCCAGAAACGCTTGTCCTCTGTCGCAACTATAGCGTTTACTACGATAGGCGGGATATCCTCATAGTCCACCCAAATGCGGTTTTCTCCCGCGATAAGTCTGCGGACCTCTTGCTCCTGACCGTCCTTGTCATAGGCGTATATAAAGCTTACGAAATCCATCTGTGCCTCTTTGAGATCGGCGTTGAAATCGGTTTTTGTAAAGCTGAGTATATACACCGTAATAACGGTAACGACTATGCACACCGCCACCACAAGTATCAGCAGCATTGAAGAAATGGTCGTTCCTATAACGGCAAACGAGCCTCCTATGACTTTCTTTGCTGTTTTAGCGGGACTTTTATTTTTTGATTTGTTCATTTTTTTACCTCTTAGTCTTGTCTGTACCTTTGTTAAAATGTAAATAAAAGCGTTTTAATAGCTACACTTGAATAATAATGATAACTAAAAACCGATATTTGTTTTTACACGGTTTGTGATAATCATTATTCTTCATCATATAGTATAACACAATTGTTTCTGAATGTGAATACTTTTTTTAATGATTTTTTTGTGAAATTTAAAAATTGCCGAAAATTTGCAAACTCACTTGAAATTCACATAATAATGTGTTAAAATTAACTAAGAGGGGTGCTGCTATGAAAAAGGTTTTAGCTGTAATTAAAAAATTTTGGTTTCTTATACCGCTTTTGATAGCGGTGCTCATGTTCCTGCTACTTCCGCTTATGCCCGAAGTGACGGAATATGTTTTCTCGCGTGGACTGTTTAAGATAGTGACCGTCCCCGTGGGATTTATAACGAGCTTTTTCCCGTTTTCATTTACCGAGCTTTTGGTAATACTCGCACTTCCCATCGCAGCGCTTATCATTGTTCTGCTCGTAAGGAAAGTGAAGAAATGCGAGGAAAAGGGCGAAAAGAAAAAGGTGCTTATAAAGGCGGGCAGAAGACTTTGCGGCTTTCTGTCGTTTGCGTGCCTTATGTACATGATATGTCACGGTGCTAATTATTACAGACTGCCGATAGAAAAGACAATGGAACTTGACACCTCTCCAAAAGACGCGGAGTTTTTGCTCGAAGTGTGTAAAGAGCTTATAGCAGGGGCAAAATCCGCCTCCGAAACTCTCGGACAAAACGACGACGGCTCGACCGCTCTCCCCGAAAGCTATGCAAACGAGCTTAAACGTGCGGGAAACGGCTATGAAAAGCTTATAGAGGACTATCCGTTTTTGTGGACGTCGGTCAGCAAACAAAAGATAGTGCTTTTGTCGGAGCCGTGGTCTTATACTCATATAACGGGAATGTACTTTCCGTTTTTCGCAGAGTGCAACGTAAACACCGCCCAGCCCGCCTATCTTATCCCATCTACTGCGGCACACGAAAGCGCGCACTCGCGCGGAATTGCTTTTGAAAACGAATGTAACTTTCTTTCGTTTTTATCCTGTATAAACAGCGACTATCCCGAATACAGATACTCCGGATATATGCTGGCTTATACATATTGTTCAAACGCGCTTTTCGCTTATGACTCCGAAATGTGCAGAGAGGCGGATTCACTTCTTGACAAAAGAATGATAGCCGACCTAAATGCCAACAACAAGTACATTTACGACCATTCTTCCCACGGCACGGGAACAGTAGTTGACCAAGTGATAGAAACGGTAAATGAAGTTTCGGAAAGCGCAAATGACACGTTTATAAAAGTCCAGGGCGTAGAGGACGGAGTATTGAGCTATGACAGAGTGACGGAGCTGATACTTGCATATTATGCGAAATAATTTGTGATGAAGAATTAAGGCTTACAGACTGTAAACAAAATCTTTATCTTCAGAACAACCTTTGAGTTCTTACCTCTTACCTCTAATCTCTTACCTCTAAAAGGACAGAGTGACGGAGCTGATACTTGCATATTACGCGAAATGATCGGCAACGAAGAATTAAGGCTTATATAATGAACGGAGATTTTATATGACATCACGAAAATGTAAAGTGCTGGCTTTAATAGCCGCGGCGGCAGTATTGTGTTCGGGCTGTGAGAGAAGTTTTGGAAGATTTGATTTTTCGGACTATTCCGAAAGCTCGGATAATTCCTATAATTCGGACAGTTCAAGCAGTTCGGGTAATTACAATGATTCCTCGGACAACAGTTCGGACATTGAACCAAGTGACCCCGAAAATTCATCATCGAGCGGCACGGGGAACAATTCGTCATCTTCGGGCAATACAAGCGGCTCCGGGAATTCAAGCAGCAATACCCCGAGCGGCGGCAGTTCAAGCAGTAATACCCCGAGCGGAGGTTCAAGCAGCTCAAGACCGTCGAGTTCTTCAAGCAGTTCAAAGCCTACGGGCGGCGGGCTTTCTCCGAGCGGCACGGGTACAACGGGTACGGTTTCTACGGGCAAATTCAACTATGGAGAGGCGCTCCAGAAGTCCATACTGTTTTATGAACTTCAGAGAAGTGGAGATATTGACGAAAAGACAATTAGGACAAACTGGCGCGGCGACAGCGGAATGAACGACGGCGCGGACGTCGGTCTTGACCTTACGGGAGGACTTTACGACGCGGGAGATAATGTAAAGTTCAATCTCCCTATGGCATACACCGCGACTGTACTTTCATGGAGCGTATACGAGGACAAGGACGCTTATCAAAAGAGCGGACAGCTCAGCTATGCTCTCGCTAATATAAAGTGGATATGCGATTATCTTATAAAATGCCACCCCGAGGCGAACGTTTATTATTATCAAGTCGGAAACGGAAGTGCAGACCACGCATGGTGGGGACCTGCGGAAGTTATGCAGATGCAAAGACCCGCATATAAGGTAGACAAAAACAACCCCGGCTCTACCGTCGCGGGAGAGGCGGCTGCGGCTCTTGCGGCATGCGCGGCAGTCTATAAGAGCGTAGACAAGTCGTATTCGGATAAGTGCCTTAAACACGCGAAAGAGCTGTACAACTTTGCCGAGTCAACTCACAGTGACGCGGGATATACCGCCGCACAGGGATTTTACAACAGTTGGAGCGGCTATCAGGACGAACTTGCGTGGGCGGCGACTTGGATATACATAGCTACAAACGACAGCTCGTGGCTGACAAAAGCTAAAAACAATGAAAGCAAATTAAACGGCGACCCTCAATGGACGCTCTGCTGGGATGATAAGTTCATAGGCGTAGAGTGCCTGCTTGCAAATCTCACGGGCGAGAGCAAGTATAAGACAAAGCTCGAACAGAGCCTTGACTGGTGGTGCAACGGCGCAAAGGGCTTTACTCCAAAGGGACTTGCGTGGCTCGATACATGGGGAAGTCTCAGATATGCGACGACAGCGGCTTTTGTTGCGGCAAGCTATGCGGAGGGCGGAAAGTGTCCGTCAAATAAGGTGCAGAAATATATGAACTTCTGCGAAAGTCAGATAAATTACGCCCTGGGTTCATCGGGCAGGAGCTTTGTCGTAGGCTTTGGCGTAAACCCGCCCGAACACCCCCACCACAGAACGGCTCAAGCCTCGTGGGCTGACAATATGAACGAGCCGAATTATCACCGTCACACGCTTTACGGCGCGCTTGTCGGAGGTCCAAGCCAGTCCGACGGATATAACGATTCTGTCGGCGATTACACCGCAAACGAGGTTGCCTGCGACTATAACGCGGGATTTACGGGCGCGCTTGCGAAAATGTACAATAAATACGGCGGCAAGACTATTGCAAACTTCGGCGCGGTCGAACCTGTCGGCGAGGAAATGTACGTTGAATATTCACAAAACGCCCCGGGAAACGACTTTACAGAGATAAGGGCTATGGTCTACAACAAGTCCGCATGGCCTGCAAGAGTTGCGGATAATTTGGAGCTTAGATACTTTGTAGATCTTTCGGAGCTGTCCGACCCGTCGAGCGTTAATGTAAGTGTGAATTACAATGAAGGCGCGAAATACGGCGGGCTTTACAAGTGGGACGAAAAGAACGATATTTACTATGTGAGCATTGATTTTTCCGGAGCAAAGATATACCCCGGCGGTCAGAGCGCTTATAAGAAAGAAGTTCAGTTCAGAATGAGCGCAGCGGGTTGGAATCCGAACAATGACCCCTCGTATAAAGAGCTTGTCGGAACAAACGGCTCAAGCCTTATAAAAGCGGTAAGCTGCGGACTGTATGAGGACGGAAAACTTGTTTTCGGAAAAGAGCCGAACGGAAAATCTTCGGGCGTTGTAACACCGAGTTCGTCAAGCTCTTCAAGCAAACCGTCTTCGTCAAGCTCCTCTTCAAAGCCGAATACGCCGAGTTCCGGTTCTTCAAGCTCGTCAAAGCCCTCGACTCCTCCCGTAAACAAGGGCGTGCAGGTGACATTATCGCAAAATCAGGCGAGCGGAACAACGGGCAATATCCAGTTCACGGTAAAAGTCACGAACAACACAGGTTCTAATATCGACTTGTCAAAGCTTGAAACAGACTTCTTCTTTACAAAGGACAACTCACAGGCGCTTGAATTTGCATGTTATTATGCAGCGATACAAGGCAGCAGCTATGAAGAAGTAACAAAGAGGGTAAGCGGAACATTTTCGACTGTTTCCGGAACAAACGCAGACACGAAGTGCGCGATCAAAATAAGCTCGGGAACGCTTAAAAACGGAGATACTGTTGAAATTCAGGCGAATATAAGGGATAAAGACTGGCTGCAAACCCTTAATCCCGCGAACGACTTCTCCTGCGGCAATGCCGACAATCTCTGCATAACAAACAACGGAACCGTCATCTTCGGAAGAAAGCCGTGAGCGGGCTAGATTTGGCGTTTAAATGATATTCATTATATAAATGACAGAGGTAAGATCTTATGGTCTTACCTCTTATTTTTATATACGTTATATTTTGCGAACAACTGTTTGGCTGTTGCTACATACTGTACATTGTACCCTGTCAACTGACAACAGGGGCGCGGGGCGCGACGGCACCCCGCTCTCTCCCCCTTCCCCTTCGGGGAAGGGGGCAGGGGGTTGGGGCGAGATAACGTTATTAAGAGAAACAACGTTTGAAAAGAACTGCAAATAGGTTTTATACAAGCAAAGAGGTAAGAATTTTGAATTCTTACCTCTTTTTTTATTTATTTCAGCTGGCACTACAATGCTCTTAGATATTTCGTAAAGGTAAATCATTGACGAAAAAACCGATGTACAAAATGGTATAATCAGAAGTGAAAAAACGGGAAAGTGCTGTACACTTAGTTTAGTCGCAGATTTATTAAACTTATAAACAATTGAATTATATCACAAATTATAAAGGTTGTCAATAGGTTATTGCAAACAGCACATAAATTTCCGTAAAAATTTGTGAATTATCTACAAGGAGGGCATTATGGTGGGATTTAATATTTATCATCGCAAGGACAATCGCTGGGAGGGGCGTATCAAAAAGGACGGAGAGAGCGGCACAAAACGCTCTTTCATTTATTTTTTCGCCAAAACCAAAGAAGACGTTCAGTCAAAAATGATGAATTTCAAGCTAAATAATAAAAACAATAATTCAAAATGCAATACGCCGCTTAAAATTATTTTCAACGAATGGCTACAAAGCATTCAGCTCAGAACAAAAGAATCCACTCGTGCTAATTATCAATTAAAATGGAACAATCATATTTGTCCCGTTTTCGGCGAGCTTGCCATTTCTGAAATCACCACAAATAACATTTATGATTTTATTCACGCAAAGCAGAACAGTGGACTTTCCGACAGATATATTTCGGACATTATTGTGCTTATGAAGAGCATTTTTAAATTTGCCGTGAAACACTATCACATAGAAGACCCGCTTGACGGTATTGTTATGACGAAGAAAAAACCTGCTGAAATTGCAATTTTAGATGACAATAAAGATGATTTAAAGCATTATTTGATTGAACATCTGAATACTAAAAATCTCGGCATAATGCTTGCTATGACAACGGGCATAAGGATAGGCGAGCTGTGCGCTTTACAATGGAAAGACATCGACTTTGAAAAACGGACACTGACCGTCAGGAAAACTATCCAAAGAATACAAACTGACGGCGAAAAGCGCAGGACAAAGATTATCATTACTGAGCCTAAAAGTGAAACCTCAAAGCGTTGTATACCATTGCCCGAAAGCGTTTTAATTTTGCTTTATAAATTCAGGGGAAACGACGATTTTTACATATGTTCGGGCAAGGAAAAACCTGTTGAACCGAGGACGATGCAATACCGTTTTGCAAAGATTTTGAAAAACGTAAATTTGCCGTCAGTGCATTTCCACGCACTTCGTCATATGTTTGCGTCGGAATGCGTGAAACTTGGATTTGACATAAAAGCGCTCAGCGAGCTGCTCGGGCATTCAAGCGTCCGCATAACTCTTGAACGTTACGTTCACTCAGATTTTGCCATTAAACAGGAATACATGAAACGAATAACTTTCGCGTGAGGTTTGTCACGCTTTTTTCCTTGTAATTTAGATCTTTGAAAATTTAATATTTTACCTCCGTTTCGTCAATGATTTACCTTTGCGAAATATTTTGTATAAATTTTCTTATGTCCCGAGGTACCCCATGAACTACAAAGAAAAATACACTGCCTGGCTGGAAGATGAAAAGATAGATGAAGAGACAAAGAAAGAGCTCAGAGGGCTTGATGAAAAGGAAATAGAGGA
>CANRLW010000022.1 GCA_947631575.1 uncultured Clostridia bacterium | reverse complement strand
GAAAAAATCAGCATAATGCGCCGACACATAAGACTTCTCACCGAAGACAAGGGCGAGACCGTCGGGATAAAAGAGGCGCGGCGGCAGGCGGCATGGTATATAAAAGGCATAAACGGCGCGGCAAAGCTGCGCGATGATTTTTCAAGAATGAACACGTTCGATGACTTTGAACGGCTTTTGGAAAAAATTTCGGAGGTAAACAAAAATGGAGCTTGAAAGGCTTAAAACGCTTTGTGCGTTTGACATAAAAAATGACCCTCTTGTCAGGGCACTGTGCGAGGAAAATGATTACCCGAAGGCGCTTAATCTTCTGCTCACAAAAAATCAGACGCTGGCGGATTATTTTTGCGACGCGCTGAAATATTCCGGCTCGGCGCTTGTGGACGAGTGTGCGAAAGAGCCCACGGAACAGAGGATAAGTGCTATTGAATATGACCTTAAAGTCATAGGCGGTATTGTCGCAGCAGGCGCAGCGGGAATAAAGCGGGAAATTGCCGAAAAGACGGGAAATGGACTTATAATGGAAATGCCCGATTTTGAGAGCGGAAATTTTCAATATAACGCGGAATATTTCCTTGATTTTGTCCGCAAGAACGGCAGCGGTATCTTCGCAAAATACCGCGCGTTTACATACAACGGAAAGCTTAAACCGATAGAAAAGCCCGACCCCATTTCTTTAAAGGATCTTAAAAACTATGAGATACAGAGAAAGCAGGTAATTGAAAACACGCTTTGCTTTTTAAAGGGTCAGCCCGCGCAGAACGTTCTGCTTTACGGCGACAGAGGCGCGGGAAAATCCTCGACGGTAAAGGCAATATTCAACGAATATAAAGAGCTTAGAATGGTAGAGATAGCGAAAGAGGACATAAAGTATCTTCCCGAGCTGTTCGGTATTCTCGGGAAAACGGGACTTAAATTTATAGTGATGATAGACGACCTGTCATTTTCCGAGGTCGATGACAGGTTTGCAGTATTAAAGGCGGCTTTGGACGGCTCGCTTTCCGCAAAGCCCGAAAATATCCTTATCTATGCCACCACAAACCGCAGGAAGATAATCCGCGAAACTGTCGCGGAACGCGAGATATCAACGGCTGATGCTATAGACGAAAGTATGTCGCTTTCGGACAGGTTTGGTCTGTTTATTACATTTTCAAAGCCCGATAAACAGCTTTATCTCAATATTGTACATCAGCTATGCGAGGACAAGGGCATAAAAGCCGATGAAGATAAACTCGACAAATCGGCGGAGCTTTTTGCTCTGCGTCACAGCGGACGTTCTCCGAGAACGGCAAAGCAGTTTGTAGAATGGGTTTCGGGCAGGATAGAGCTTGGTCTTGACTACTAAAATTATCAGCAGGAAAACGGAGTATAAAATGAAATTTAAAAGAATTGTATGTGCTGCGTTGTTATGCGCGGCGGTTTTATGCGGGTGTGATAAAAATGATAATATTCCGTCGGAAATAGTCGTTTCGGGAGACAACGACAGTGATGACGAAATAAAGCCTTTTCCCGCGGAATCATGCGGCGTTATGCTGGAGAAAGCGGCTGAAAAAGTCGTTTCGCTCTCCCCCGCTACGACCGAGATAGTTTGCGAAATGGGGTTTGGAGACAGGCTTTGCGCGGTGAGCGACTATTGCGACTATCCCGAAAGTTTATCTAAGCCGAAAGTCGGGAGTACGGAAAATCCCGATATTGACGCGATAATTGAGCTTGAACCCGATGTTGTTTTTACGCTTTCGCTTTTGTCGGAAAGGGACAAGTATACGTTAAACCGCGCGGGCATTGAAGTGCTTACGCCGAAAAATCCCGAAAGCATTGAAGACTATTACACAATGTACAAAGAAATTGCCGCGGCATTTTACGGTAAAACAATTTCTGATCCGCAAAAGGGCGAATTTAAAAACGTTGCGGTAGCAGGCGACGCGCGAAAGCAGCTTGAAGACGCGGCTTTACAGGCGGCACAGACAGAGAGCTTTGTTTACATAAACGAAATGATGACGCTTTCAGGAAATGATACGTTTGCGGGAGCGGTTTTAGGACTTTGCGGAGAGAATCTTTGCAATAAAAGCGGTTATGTTATGCCCGAAGAATGCGGCGAGGTCGTTCCGAAATATATTATTGCCGACGATAAACTTAGCGAGGACAAACTCAAAAAGGACACGACAATTTCAAAAATGTTAAGCGGCGGCGCAAAGATAATCTACATCACTTCTTCTTATCTCGAACGTCCGACAGCGCGTACCGCCGAGGTCTTTAAGCAGATAACCGAACAGCTTAGTCAAAGCGAATAGTTTTAATTGTCATTGATAAAAATCAGAGGCCGGAGTTTCAAAGGAAAATTTCCTTAAAACTCCGGTCTCTTAACTCTTACCTCTAAAAAGCCGCCCTCATTTTTATTTAGCGTGACTTTTTCTTAGACGCGCATACAGCAAACGCCGAGATCGAAACAAGCATTACCCCTACAAGTATTCCTATAGGACTTCCTGTCGGAGGAACATCTTCGCCGGGGTGTTTTTCTTCCTTTGCGCCACAGAGAGTGCAGACGCCGTCTTTAAAGACGTGTTCGCCGTATTCTTCTATCTCGCCGCATACGCACTCGCGATAGTGGTGCTCGGAATCATACTTCCATTCGCCAAACTCGTGAACATGGTCGGAAGGCAGGCGCTCAATAACTTCGCCGTCTGCTAACTTTTCGCCGCAGCCGAGGCAGTAGGTGTCGCCCGTATAACCTTCTTCTTCGGCAGTAGCGGGTTTGTGTCCTACGATATTAGTTCCGCCGCTGTGGGTCGTGCTGTCCTTTTCGGTATACTCAAAGCCGCATACTTCACAGTGCTTTCCGCTTTCGCAGGTCGCAGTACCGCCCGTGTGAGCAGCCTTATCACTAAGAACATGGCAGTTGGGATTTGTGCAGGCTGTCTGATGTCCTGTTTCGTCGGAAGTTACGTTTCCTGAGAAATTATGCTGTTTTGCCTCTTCTATTACCGCGCTGCAGTCTTTGCAGCGGACTTCTGTTTCACAGTTATAGTCCTCGTCTGTGGGATTGTGCTTTGTTATTTCCCTATATCCGCAAACCGTACATTCGCGATAGTGGTTTTCTCCGTCTGCAACATAATCGCCAAATGTGTGTTCAGCAAGGTCTTCTACATGACCGCAGCTGCATTCGTGATAATGGTGCTGTGCGTTATAAAGCCAACCGTTGTAAGAATGACTATGTTCAGCGGACAGGCACTCTAAAATTTCGCCCTTTGAAATAAGCTCGCCGCAGGTTTCACAATATGTGTCGCCCGTATATCCTTCTGTTTCGGTCGTCGCGGGCTTATAGCCTTCGAGCCTTGTTTCGCCGACATGGTTTTTCGGGTCTTTTTCGGTGTATTCAATTCCGCAAAGCTCACAGTGTGCGCCGCTTGTGCAGGTAGCCGTTCCGCCGATATGCGCAGCCTTTTCGCTGGTCTTACGGCAGTTTACGTTTACGCACGCTACCCAGTGACCCGACTCGTCGCCTTCTACTCTTCCCGCAAAGTTATGACTTTGCGCGGGAACTATAACGGCGTTGCAGTAAATGCAGGTTATAGCCGTTTCGCAGTTATAGTCCTCGGGCGTATGCTCGTGAACGCCTGCCTGACGATAACCGCAGTCGAGGCACTGACGATAGTGGGTGTCGCCGTCATTGTGGTAGTAATCAAATGAATGCTCTTTTATTGAGCTTGAGTCTATCTCGCCGCAGCCCGAGCAGGAGAGCCAGTGTTCTTTGTCATTATGACCTTCTACGCTGAAATCGTGTTCGTGGACTTCGTTGAGCATAGGAATTACTTTTCCTTCGGACAATACCTGTTCACAGCCGAGGCAGTAAAGGTCGCCGGTATATCCCTCGGAATCGTAGGTCGCCTCTTTTTCATTTCTTAGTTCTGTGCCGCCGACGTGATTTTCAGGGTCTAACTCTCCATAATGAGTATGGCAAAGGTCGCACTCTGCCTCGCTGCAACAGGTAGCCGCCGTTCCCTGAACATGGGGTTCGTGCTTTTCAGCGTCGCAGTCGGGGTTTGTACATTCGAGCAGATGGGTGTTTTCGTTGCCGCTACCCGGTTTTACCGCCCAGGAGTGTTCCGCGCCTGCGGCTACCATTTCATATCCGCAGTCATCGCAGAGCGTAGGCGTTGTACAATCGTGGTCGCTTGTGCCGCTGTGTTCAAAACGAAGTTGAACGTCACAGCCCTTTATTGTACAATTGTGATAGTGATACTCGCTGTTTGTATGCCAGTCTTCACACCAGCTATGCTCAAGCAAAGCGGGAAGAACGGTGTATCCGCATTTCGAGCAGGTAACAGCCTTATGGCAGTCGCCCTCATATCCGTCTTCCGCCGACTTGTCGTGGGGCTGTACTTCGCTTAGAACTATCTTGCAGACAGCACATTCTTGGTGATGTCCCGTTTCATCCGCAACATAAACCACTTCGTGGTTGTGATTTGCTCTCGAATATCCGCAGCCTGTGCAGACGTCGTTTTCAAAGGTATGTTTGCTTACATAAGTGCCTTCCGTATACTGGTAGTTGCAGCCGTTTTCCACGCAAAGGCGCGAATGAAGTTCAGCCTCGTGTCCGGGTACGGGAGCGAGGAGCGTGGGACTGAATGGTGAATGATGAGTTTTAGCGCTCTTTATTTCAATTCCGCATGCAGCGCAATATACGGCGGTCGTGCAGTCGCCGTCGTCTGTTCCGAAATGGGTTTCGGTCTGGACGAAATCGCAGTTCTTACACTGGCGGTAGTGGTTGTTTTTATCCCACGCCTGCTGATAATATTCGCCGAATTCATGCGGTTTTGCGGGGTTCATTATCTTTCTGCATACCTTACAGCGTTCTTCGGTTTCGCAGTTGTGGTCGTCTGTATAAACGTGCTTTCCTGTCGCGGGAGTTGTATTTTCATAACTGTCGCCGCATTTCGTACACTGGTATACTTCAACGCCGTCGGTAGCGCACGTCGCGGAAACAGTCTTTACGAGAACATAATTATGTTCGCCGCCGAGCGCATCGACTTCTGTAGTATAAGTATCGCCGCAGTATTCGCAGGTGTGCTTTACTGTTCCCTTGTCGGTGCAGGTGGGCTTTTTCGTCATTTCTTCTTTGTAAGAATGAAGAGTCTTTTCCGCGGGCAGCACTTCGGTTTCCTTATAGCCGCAAACCGAGCATACCCATTCTCTCAGACCGCTTTCCTTACAGGTCGGAGCTTTTACCGTCTTCCAAACGCCCGTATGTGTTTTGTTCGGCTCCATGGGAGAAGAGAATTTCTCTTTGCAGTCCGCGCATACGGACATTTTTACTTTTTCCTTTGTGCAGTCGCCGCAGGGTGACGCCGCAAAGCTGCTGCCTACAAAGTGAGCATGGGTCGGAAGTGCAAGAACGCTGCGTATAGCTCCGCACTCGGTGCATACCTCGTATGAAATGCCGTCCACATCGCATGCCGCCTCTTTTACAAAAGGCATCCAGTTATGCTGTGCGGCGGTGGTCGCCGTTCCGCTTGTTTCAACTTCGATATAGCTGCACTTTGTGCATTTTTTGATTTTATAAGTCAGTCCGTCGCACGTTGAAGTTATTTCCTCAACATTTGTAAGTTCATGTGAATGTTCGGTCTTTTTAATTGCCTCGTCATAGCTTTTAAAAGGAGCATAGAACCTTCCGCATTCTCTGCACTTGTACATAGTAACTTCATATTCATTTTTAGTGCAGGAATCCTCAAATACAAATGTAGAACGTCCCGCAAGAAAACCATGACCGTTAGTTACCTTTATCTCGCGGGTTACGGTCGAATCGCCCTTTACGGCGGTTATGGTGTAATTATAATATTCTCCTGCATTAGCGGGCGCATCGAGAGTAAACGCCTTGCCGGGGGTGTAGTCCTTTGTGCCGCCATGTCCCGTAACGGTGATAGTATCCGCTCCGAGAACGTTTACCGTCGGCGCGCCGCAGAATGTATCGGAATCTTTTCCTCTGGTGATAGTATAACTGTCCTGATTTGGAACAACAACTATCACGGGGTCAGCCGAAACTACCTTCGGAACAACGGTAACTACTCCTGCCCTTTCTTCTTCAGCCTTTACGGTCTCAGGAACAAAGGAGACATTGAGCATATCGTTTGCGCCGATTATGTCATAATAAGTGAGCTTGAATGTGCCATCAGCGCCAACAGCTATATTGCGTCCGCCGAACGAAACAACGTCTACGGTATATCCGTCCTTGGCGTCTACCTTGAATGTATGGCTTTCGCCCTCTTCAAACGAGATAAAGCCTTTTGCTCCGACAGCGGGAACGCCGTCGCAAGTAACAGAGCCGTTTCCGTCTGTTTTTACGATTATGTTATGATCTTTCTCCATTTTGTCCGAGCTTACCTGTGACGCGTCGAGCGCTACTATCTCAAACGGCGAGAAAGAATCGCAGAGTATGACCAGACCATACTGCGTTACAGCGAGCGGAATTTCTTCAACGGAAATTATATCGTCGCCGTATTTGTGTCCGGGTTTATTTTCGTTTCCGCAATGCTTTGTTTCCGAGCAGCGAGTAAAGTGATAAGCCTTGAAAACTACCTCTTTGTTCGCAACGTCTTCCGCGTCATAGCCTTCGGGGAAACCGAGCTGCATTCTCAGGCTCTCGCCTTCGAGAACAACGGTCATTTTGCAAAGACGCGTAAAGTTTATCTCGTACATTTTGCTGCTCTTTATCGCAGATTCGGGGATATCCGTATATTCGTCAAAAGCCTCGGTAACTTCGTTATACTTCGCGCGGCTCATTCCGTCTTCTTTTCCTATTTCTTCAACGGTGAGCATAAGACGACCGTTCATATCGTCTATCTTCATCTGTTTCTGAAGTTCTTCGAGAGAGGTCTTAGAGCCGTCTGTTCCCTCTGCGACGAGCTTGCTTAAATCAAGGTCGTCGGGATTATCGAGTAAATAAGGACGTCCCCAAAGCGCCCAGTCGATGCCCTGGCTGCGGTATGCCATAGGACATACCGATGTTGACATAATGTAGCTCCAGGAGTTGGGAGCTTTATTTGAACGGCTGCCTACAAGTCCCGTAATTTGGAAATCATAAAGCGTGAGGTCGTCGGACCAGTTTGTACTTGCCCTGAACTTATATTCCAGACCCTTTACGAAACAGTTTTCGGGATCGTGATTGTGATTTTTATCGCAATCATAGAGCCATGTAACTACGCCGTCGTCTATAATATAGTCGCCGTCGAGGTCGGCAGAAGTCTTTGAAACAAGTTTCATTTCAAAGATCTCGCCGTTTCTGTCCTGCTGGTATGTGGCAAATTTTACCTGTATAGGCTCGTTTGCCGCTCTTGTGTAATCTTCGGTAATGGGCGCGCCCTGGTTGGTTATTCCGACAGTGCTTATATCGGACAGAACAGGGTGGTACATTCTGTCGTCAAATTCGATATGGATAGTAAACGTCTGTCTTGTGTCAAGCTGACCCGTGGGAGCGGGAGACTGTCTGTAAATGCAGGGAGCAGCCTCAAACTTTGCGGCGGCATTATAAAGAAGTTCTGTTTGCGCGATTATATCCGAGCCGTCGCCCTGATAAAATCCCGTTTCGGGATCTTTGGAAAGTCCGTTTGACTCGGGAGAATTGCCCCAGGTTTCAAATCCCTTCGGGCGTCTTGTAGTAAGCGCAAACTCAACATACTCGCAGGTCGCGGTATAGAGTTTCAGGTATTTGTCCGTATCGTAGAAAAACTCATTATTTTCTGACAATACCAGCGCCGCCGCAACATAATACCAGTCTCTCATACTATGCGAAGTGCCGTCGGGGTGTTCATCATACATTTTTATGAGCAGATAAACGCCCTGTTCTGCGGCTTTGCTCATGCCCATGCCGTTATAGTCAACGGTAAACTGACCCGCGGTTTCGCCTTCCATTTCGCCGTTTGCGGTATAGGAAACGTGAAGACCCGTTACGGAGTCGTTATAAACATCGTCGCCGTTGTAGGAAGACTGCTCTATTTCGGGATATGTAAAGCTCATATTGCCGCTCGAAACAACTCCCGAAGGCAGCCAGTTATTTCCGACCACTTCACTTCCGACAAGAAGATAGCTGTCTACTTCGCCGCCGTCGTTTCCATTGCCGTCGCCTTCGATACGTTTTCCGTCCTTATCTAGGCGAATGGGGTCGTCCCATGTAGCGTCGAGAGCGTACCATTTATCCCCTATCTGTACTTCATTCCACATATGCATTTCGGGCGAATTTCCCGAATTCTGTATTCCGTGTACAAGCACGCAGGGAATGCCGAGCCTGTTTAAAACCGCCTGCATTGTGCGGGCATATCCCTCGCAGACTCCCTCGTGTGTAACAAGAGAATAGATAGTGCGTATATACGACGCGTTTTCGGGCTTACACTCCGTTTCAAACTTATAAGAAATGCTCTTTGTAACGGTATCGTGAACGAACTTTACCCTGCGCGCGTCTGCGTCGGCTCTGCTAAGTCCCGTTACATCAAGGTTCTGCGCGGCAGTTACTATTTCCCCTATTGCGGCGGAAACCTGCGCGTCCATTTTTTCAACTTGCGCAGTATCAAGCCCCGGAAGAAGGTATGTATCGGCTCTGCCTATGCCCATATAAACGGCATATGCTCCCGATTCCTTCAGTCCAACGCGCATAGAGATATACGAGCTGTCGAAATACCATGCGTCGGGACACTCCAGATCGAACGCGTCCTTTGCCGCGGAAAAGATATCCGAAAGCGTCGGATCTCCGGCTAAATAGGATTCGAGCGTTTCGGCGCTTATCGCGCACTTTTCAACAAGATCTACGGTCTTTGTTCCGCTTTTAAGGCTGCCGTCTTTATACATTTCATAAAGAACGTTATAGACATTCTGCGCCTCGGTGCTCAACTGATCGTAGAAATAATGATAGGGTTCTGTATTTACCGCGGCTACCGCCTTGAATGTGTCGAGTCTGAAAACCGACAGGCAGGTAAATGCAACGGCAAATGCAAGAATACAGCTCATTACCTTTTTAAACATTATATTTTCCCCCTTACTTATAAATATATCTATATATAACTAATTGCGAAATAATAAGCTATTCATTTCCTCCGCATTTAAACGCAAAAAACAAATTCTCCCAACAAAGAGTTTAAGCAACATTATTCCGCAATTTTTGTGTTATAATTGTATCATAAATAAATCCGATTGTCAAGCACTTTAAAAAAAATTATTTATCATTTAAACAGTTTGTATAAAAAGGCTGCCGAGAATGTCCATATGCTTGCATATATGGACTTTCCCGACAGCAGGAATTTATCATATTTCGGAAACTATTTCAAGTGTTTCTCCGTCAAACTCCAGACAATATCCGCAGCCGTTATTCACCCTATAATCAAAATAACCTCGGTGCGGCTTGCAGAAACGTTCCATAATTGACATTATCGTCCCGCCGTGGACAACGAAAGAGATTCTTTCGGAATGTTGTTCTTTCAGGGCTTTCAGAAACTCCTCGCAGGAGCGGTTTTTAAAATCCTCGGGAACTTCGCCCTCCGGAAATGGAAGTGTCTTTCCGCTGTCCAGCCATTTCTGGTAGAAAGGATTATCTCCAAGCTCTCTCGCGCTCTGTCCTTCAAAAGCGCCGAAATTGCACTCGCGCAGGTCGTTGTAAATAACCGGCTCTTTTTCGGGATATATAAGCTCCGCGGTCTGTACACAGCGTTTCATCGGCGAGCATATCACTTTGTCGCAGTCGGGATATTTTCGGGTTTTAAGCTCGTATATTCCCTCTTTGCACAGCGGCTCGTCAATTATCCCTATGTACCTGCTTTCGAGATTTCCCGAAGTACGCCCATGGCGGATAAGATTTACTATCACAACATTTCTCCTTAATCTTAAAGTTATGAGGAAAAGTTGTTATAACTTTTCCTCATACGGATATCAGTCGCCGAATGAAATGCCTATCGCTCTTGCCGTTTTTACAAGCTGATGATTTTCGGGAACAAATTTGGTTTTCATAGCTACGTCTTTCAGAGGATTTTCGGTTATCTTTCCATCGACCATAGCTACCGTAAATCCGAATTTTTCTTCTTTCAGAAGTTTTGCGGCATGCGCGCCGAACTGCGTCGCAAGCACTCTGTCATAAGCCGAAGGAGAGCCTCCGCGAAGGATATGCCCCGGAACGACCGTTCTTGTTTCAAGTCCCGTCTTTGCCTCGATTTCCTTTGCGATACGGGTCGTCGCGGTTACTATTCCCGAATCGGCGCGGCTCTGAGCGCGTTCTTTCTTCTTCATCTTTGCCTCTTCGACATCGTATGCGCCCTCGGCAACGGCGATTATTGAAAAGTCTTTTCCCGCGTCAGCGCGTTTCTGACAAGCCTTTGTGACCTTTTCTATATCATACGGTATTTCGGGGATAAGGATAATATCCGCGCCGCCCGCAATGCCGCTGTAGAGCGTGAGCCAACCCGCCTTGTTGCCCATAATTTCTATTACCATTATCCTGCTGTGTGAATTTGCGGTAGTGTGTATCCTGTCGATAACTTCCGTTCCGATATCAACAGCCGAATGGAATCCAAAAGTAACGTCCGTTCCAAAAATGTCGTTGTCTATGGTTTTTGGAAGTCCTATTACGTTAAGTCCCTCTTCCGAAAGCATATTCGCGGTCTTGTGAGTTCCGTTTCCGCCGAGGGTGAAAAGACAATCAAGCTTTAGATCTCTGTAGGTCATCTTCATTTCCTTGACCTTGTCTACATTGTCGTCCTCGATTATCTGCATCATTTTATAAGGAGTGCGCTTTGTTCCGAGAATAGTTCCGCCGGTGGTTAGTATTCCCGAAAAATCCGAAGGCGACATTATCTTATAATCACAGTGTATAAGCCCGTGATAGCCGTCATGAATTCCGACTATTTCGACCTTATCGCCGAATGTTTCATAAGTGGCTTTTGCAACTCCGCGTATGGTCGCGTTAAGTCCCGGACAGTCGCCGCCGCTAGTCAGTATACCGATCCTCATTTTTGCCATAATATTATACCTCCAAATTTATTATTATCACCAGTCATTGCCCGCGGTCCTAAGACGGTTGTCCGTTCCGTAAAAGAGAAGAACCCTCATACTGAACAGTCTGGACCAGATCCTGTCCTGATACCGCGTCTTTATCTCGCCCATATCAAGGTTTGTGCTTATTATCATCGGTCTGTTGTGAGATACTCTCGCATTTAAAAGCTGATATACCACCGACAAGCTGTATTCCGTGCTGTGTTCTGCTCCGAGGTCGTCGAGTATGAGAAGATCGCAGTCTGTTATTACCTGCATGGTGTCGCCTTCGGAATTTCCGAACTGTTCGGAATTGAGCTTTCTCAAAAGCTCCGGCACGGAATTATATACGACCGACCAGCCTTTTTTTATAAGCTCGTTCGCTATAGCCAGCGAAAGATGTGTTTTCCCCAGCCCCGTTGCGCCTATCATAAATAACCCGCCGCCCGTGCCGTTGAATTTTTCAACAAATCTCTTGCAGTCCTCGAAATTTCTTTTCATTGTTTCACGCGGAACGCATTCGTACTTGTCGTTGAACTTATCGGAATAAAACGACAGGTCGAAATCCTCGAAAGAACGCAGAGCGCCGTTTCCATTCAGATCCTCTGCGGCAAATTTGATCGCGGCACGCTTTATGCAACTGCACCATTCGCCGTTTACAGCGCCCTTGTCATAGCAAATATCGCAATAATACAAAGGCTTTAGATAATCCTCGTCATATCCGTTATTTACAAGGATATCGGTCATTTTTCTCTGAATGGACTGATTTTTGTTTTTTATCTTTTCAATGACTTCATTTCGGTCTACGGTTTTTCCGCCTATCACGACAAAAACAATATCCTGCGCCGTCTGCGCAAGCTCTTCTTCGAGTTCTCCGTATTCGGGGAATTTTTCGAGTATCTCCGCGTGTCTTTCAGCCTCTGTGCGCTTTAACTTTGCATGCTCATTTTCGAGCATCTGGGTGGCTTTTATAATGTACTCCGAACCTATCACTTTTTGTCAACTTCCATTCTTATATCTGTTTTTTATCTGAGCCATAACATCGTCCATATCGAACGAAGAATTTGACGGCTTTTTGGGTTTTTCCGCCGCCTTCGGTTTTTCCTTTGATACGTCAGCCTTTTTGGCGGCTTTGTATTCCTCGGAGGCTTTTTCGGCGTCAGTTACGGTAAAAATGCCGTTCTTTCTCCAGTTGTCGAGTATGGCGTTCATATATTCGGGCTGCCACGAACCTATCTCATAAACAGTCTCGTCATATGCATGCATTATCATTTCCTCATTAAAGCCCCAAAGCTCCGTCCAGACTTCTAAAAGGTCGGTTATTTTCTTCGGCATTTTCGATTTAAGTCCGAGCGCTTTTCTTATGCTTTCGTAAAGGCTGTCGCGCTGTTCGAGTTTAAGTACCCGTGCATTTGCAAGCTCTATGCTGTTTATGCCGTTGTCCGCCCAGTCTTTTGCACAGGTCAGGATATAATCGGGGGTGGTCTTCCCCGCTTTTTTGCAATAACTGAGCAGCATCATCGCGACGCCCGGCTTTAATCCGTAATGATCCACAAGCGATATCACCATATTTGTTTCGCGCTGGTAGAGAGGTCTTTCGTAGACCTTCTCCGCCTCGGAAAACAGCAGGGCTATCTCCTTGTCGCTCTTTATCCTTTGCGCTATCTCTCCCGAAGAAACGGAAACGGGCTTTACCGCTTTGGCTTTTTCAACGGGCTTTGCGGGCTTTGGCTCGGAAACCGTTTTCTTTTCTGCCGCCGCGCACAGCTCGCCGCTGTCGTCGCCGTAAACTCTGCGGATAACTCCGCGCTGTTCCCAGAAAACGGCCGCGTCTTCGAGCTCTCCCTTTTCCGAAAAGCCAAGGCTCTTGCAAAGTTCGTCCTCCGAAAAGGACTTTCCCCCGTATCTCAGCAAAAACAGCAGGAGCTTTAGCGAACGCTCTCCCGCCAGCTTTATATAGTCGTCAACAACGCTTGTGGGTACGGCGAAAACGCTGTTCCATACTCCCGCGTTCAATGTATAATCCATTTAAAAAACCAGCCTGTTATGAATAATTTTTTTAGCAATACTATTTTAACATATTCCGGGTATTATTTCAAGTAATTTTTGAAAAATTCGTCAGTATGCCGAATAGGTCTGTAATGTTTAATCGTCCTCATTATATGGCTGCACTTCCCATATGCCGCCTTCCGTAACGCGATAATATTTATCCTCTGTCGAATCTACCATAAGTATCGGTATCTCAAGGCTTTCCATAACAGTCCCATCAATGTAATAATGCGACGCTCCGTCATAATAGATCCCGTGGAAATTCGGGTCTCCCGAAATTTCGGCTGTTCCTACATGACCCGCGACGACCTTTTCTTTTACGCCTTTTATTTCTCCAAGTTGTGCGGGGTATTTTTCCGTGAACATATCATAGTCCCACTCCCAGTCCTCGCCGCAGTCCTCATTTATCCCCGCATGAACAAAAATAGTGTTTCCCGCGCGGTAAATACGCGGAAGATCTTCGATCCAATCCGCATAGTCCTCGCCGTTGTCGTCAACATCATCATATGAATACATTGAAGGCGATCTTTCTAAAGAACATTCTCCCCTCAGAAACATTTCCTCGTGGTTTCCGATAAGAGCGACAACTTTGTTTTTGCCGTACTTTTTCTGAAGTCCTATTATCCTGTCGAGGACTCCTGCGCTGTCGCTGCCGCCGTGAATATGATCTCCGAGAAGGAGAAGTATACTGTCGGGCTCTACAAGGTGTTCTTCCACAATAGAAAGCGCCTCTTCAAATTCACTGAGAAACCCATGGATATCGCTCATGCAATATATTTTCATTTTGAACTCCTTTTTCAAAATCGTACGGTCGGGATATTATTATACAACAGGTTTTGCTATTTGTCAATAGTTATATGTAAAGAAAAACGCGCGCCTTTTGACAGTATACAGTTTACAGGGTACAGTATGCAGTAAGTGCGGAAAGGTGGTTCTTTTCAAACACTTTTTTTCTAAATAACGCACATTCGCCCTAACCCCCTGCCCCCTTCCCCGGAGGGGAAGGGGGAGAGTGCGGGGCGCTGGCGCGCCCGCAATCCCCGCATTGGCGCTGCGCGCCCTGCGACCCGCCTTGCGGGGACTCCGTCCCCGCTGCCCCTGTTGGCAATTGACAGGGTACAGTGTACAGTAGTCAGTAACACCCAAAAGGCAATTGCTAGCCTTCCCCCCCCCTCATAAACCACCAACAGGGGCTGAGGGGGCGGCAGCCCCCTCAGTTTCCCCCTTCCCCTTCGGGGAAGGGGGCAGGGGGATAGGGCGAATGAGCGTTGTTAAGAAAAATAGTGTTTGAATAGAATCACAAATGGGCTTTGCGCGTCATATTCAGCTAACTGCCTTTCGGCTTAAACTCTAGCCTCTTACCTCTTACCTCTAACCTCTAGCAGGATAGGGCGAGTGAGCGTTGTTGAGAGAAATAACGTTTGAAAAGAACAACCTTTCCGCTCTTACTGTAGACAGTGTGAGCACTATGCACGCAAAAAGCTGACAACGCAGATAAGGCTTTATTACAGTAAAACGCGCGCCGTTTTTCGGCACGCGTTTGGGTGTTTATGCTTTAGCAATTTCTCGGAATTTTATCCTGATAAGAATCGAGCAGCTCTCCAAAGCGCTGGAAATGTACAACTTCGCGCTCGCGCAGGAACTTTATTACCTCGTTTACATCGGGATCGTCCGAAAGACGCAGAATGTTGTCATAAGTCGCTCTTGCTTTCTGCTCTGCCGCAAGGTTTTCCGTAAGGTCCGCTATAGGGTCGCCTTTCGACTGTATGTATGCGGCGGTAAAGGGTACTCCCGCTGCGCTCGCGGGATAGACCGCGTTTGCATGGTCTACATAATAATCGGCACTTCCGTATTTGTCAAAGCTCTTTGCGCCCTCTCCTTCGGTAAGCTGGGAAACTATGCTCCCCACTATCTCAAGGTGTGCAAGCTCTTCCGTACCGATGTCGGTGAGGAGTGCTTTTCCTTTGTTGTCGGGCATGGTAAATCTCTGCGACAGATAGCGCAACGACGCCGCAAGCTCTCCGTCCGGCCCGCCGTATTGTGAAAGTATTATCCCCGCCAGACGCGGATTTCTGTTTTTGATACATACGGGTATCTGGGTTCTTTTCTCAAAAATAAACATAATTCTTCACCTCGTTTCAAATCTTAGCTCTGAGGAGGAAACGCGCCGCAGAGCCAGTCCCATTCGCCGTCTTTGCCGGCGCTGTGAGCGGTCAGAGGATAAAAGCTTTCCTCAAACGCCGCCTTGCAGGCGTTGCTTTGCTTTACAGCCTCGCGGAACATCATTATTGCTTTTTCGTCGTCGGGGTGTGTGTCGAGATAAAGCTTTAAGTCCTGTGCAAAAAAGTCCGCCTCCATAATTGCCTTTAAGAGATCCGCGCAGGCGGTGTTGTTTTGATTGTTGTCATTCCTGCGGGGCATGCGGTTCATCATATTATTATTTGCCACAGTAAAGCCCCCTTTCATATTCATCGATGGTAATATTAAGCTCCGGGAAGATAGTTCCCGCCATAAGAGCCTTGGACGGTGAATATACCTTATCCATTCGCTGGATCGGAACAAACGAATATCCGACGCGCGCTTTCATTTTATCCAAAAAAATCATCCTTTCTCATATATTGAACAGCTCCGCTTTGGAGCATTGTTCAGCGGTCGCCTCCGCTTTTTCATTATATGCATTTATATAAATAAGGTTCATAATCGGCTCTTTCGGCTCATAGACTTGTACAAAACGCAATAACAAAAGGAAGGACTATTTATGAACGATAAAAGATTTTTTAAAAACGCCGCGTTCCTGTTTGTTTCAATGGCGATAACAAAGATAGTCGGGGCGCTGTTTAAAATTCCCCTCGCAAATCTCCTCGGCGGAACGGGAATGGGCTATTTCTCTACGGCATACGGGCTTTATTCTCCCATATTCGCGCTGACGGCGGCGGGAATACCTACGGCAATAATGCGCACTACCGCGCGGTGCGCCGCCTGCGACAACCTTTGCAGGGCGGCTGTGGTAAAAAAATACGCCGTTTTGCTGTTTGCGGGGACGGGACTTCTGGGAACGTTTCTCATTGCCGCGCTTTCCGTGCCGTTTGCACAATACATAGCCTGCTCGCCGAAAAGCGTTCCCGCAATATTGTGCATTGCTCCCGCGGTCACTTTATGCTGTATAGCGAGCGTTTTCAGGGGTTATCGCGAAGGGCTTGCGGACGTAAAGCCTTCTGCGGCGGCATCTGTCGCGGAGGCAGTGTCGAGAGCGGTTTTCGGGCTGTCGCTTTCATATGCGGCTATATATTACGGGAAAACGGCATTTTTAAACGGAAAAGATGTATTCGGCGTTTCGTGTTCTACCATAGAGCAGGCATACAGCGCCTCTTTGCCTTATGCGGCGGCGGGAGCGATACTTGCGGTCAGCATAAGCGAGGGATTCGGGCTTGTTACGCTGCTTATCATTGAAAAAAAGAACCCGCTTAAAATTCGTATCCCCAAAAGGTGCGAATACAGCATAAAAGAGATATGTCTTTCACTTATAAAGGAAACATTTCCGCTTTCGGCGTCCGCGCTTGTGATGAACTGTGTTTCTTTTGCAGACCTTCTTACCGTAACGCGGACAATTACCGTTTCGGCAGAACAAGACCCCGCGTTTTATACGGAGCATTTCCGCGGAATACTCGACCAGTGCGGCGGGCTTTCGGGGCTTGCAAACTTTATGTACGGCAGCTATACGGGCATAGCGACCTCGCTTTTTATGCTCATTCCGTCTTTCGCGGGAATGGCAGGGACAGCCGCTGCCCCCGAAATTGCGGCGGCATGGGAGAAAAAGGACGTAAAGCTTATTGCACAGAAAATCTCGCTACAGATAAAGACAAGCACGCTCATAGCCTGTCCCGCTTGTTTCGGGGCGGCTGCTCTCGCAGAGCCTGTGCTTGGTCTGCTCTACAGGTCGCGCGCGGCAGAAGTTTCGGTTTGTATAAATGCGTTTACCATTCTGTGTCTTGGGGGAATATTTATGGTCATTTCCTCCGCGCTTTTCGGAATATTCCAGTCGATAGGAAAGCCGTTTGTTCCGCTGGTTTTAATGATAATATCGGTACTTTTAAAGCTTTTCTTAAATCCGCTTTTTATCTCCATACCCGCGCTCAATATTTCGGGAGCGGCGCTTTCCAGCATAATCGGGTATGCGTTTACGGCGTGTTTCGGTCTAATTGCCCTGAAACATTATTTTCCGCAAAAAACGGGAATTATTAAAGTGGTCGTTCCGAATGTCTTTATAGGAATTTTTTGCGGGATAACCGCGAAAACGGTGTACGAATGTCTGAAAAATTCCGTGAATGATGTCTTATGTATCGGAATTTCGGTAATTTCAGGCGTTTTTGTTTGTGCAATATTTACGATTTTAAGCACCACAATTTGTAGAAAGAATATAATTCAAAAAAAAATTGAAAAAAAATGAAAAAAGCCCTTGAAAAATAACGCAAAATCGGGTATTATAGAAAAGTAGTATTTGTTCGGGAGTGTTTGAAACGGCTTTTACATTTAAAAATGATTATGACATTTCAGATCTTCTTGAAATAGTAAAAATACTCCGAAGTGAAAACGGGTGTCCGTGGGATAAAGTCCAGACTCACGAAAGTATTCGTTCGGATCTTATAGAAGAAACCTATGAGGTCTGCGAAGGGATAGACAACGACAGCCCCGAAATGCTCCGCGAGGAGCTGGGAGATCTTCTGCTACAGATAGTTTTTCATACGCAGATAGAACGTGAAAAAGGAAATTTCGTTTTCAGCGATGTTTGCGACGATATCTGCAAGAAACTTATTGAGCGTCACCCACATGTTTTCGGAAGTGTAAAGGTAGAAAACGAAGATGAAGTTCTGAAAAACTGGGACGCGATAAAGAAGAAAACCAAAAAACAGGAGAATTATTCGGATACGCTCGAAAGTATACCGAAGACATTCCCCGCTTTGATAAGAGGCGACAAGATCTGTAGGAGGGCGTCAAGAGCGGGCATAGGCGAAAAAGACGCGGTGATCGCTCTGAAAAATCTTGCGGACGAGATTAGTTCGATCGCCGACAGCATTGAAAACGGCGCGGACAGCTCGGACAGCGCGGACAATACGCAGCTCTATCAGGAAAAAATGGGCGGGATATTGCTGAGGGTCTGCGATGTGGACAGGCTTTTAAAGGTTGACAGCGAAAAAGCCCTTACTTATGCGTCTCAAAGGTTTACGAAATCATTCAAAGCGGCAGAAGAACAAATTTCCGCGGGCGGAAGAAAGCTAGATGAGCTTTCCGAAGAAGAGCTTGGCGGGATACAAAAAAGGATCTTTAGCGGAGTGACCGCTAGTAGATAGAATTATTTGGAGGTTATACACATGACAAAAGCAGAATTAGTTACGGAAGTAGCAGCAAAAGCGGGTCTTACAAAGAAGGACACCGAAAAGGCAGTTGCTGCGGTTATCGAGACTGTTACTGAGACTCTCGCTAAGGGTGAGTCCATTCAGCTCGTTGGCTTTGGAACATTTGAGGTTCGTGAGCGCGCTGCGAGAACAGGCATCAATCCTCGTACAAAGGAGAAGATCTCTATTCCCGCTACAAAGGTTCCCGCTTTCAAGGCAGGCCGTGCTCTCAAGGACGCTGTAAGCGTTCCCGTTCAGACCAAGAAGAAAAAGAAAAAATAATTTTCAGGCTTAGTCAAAAAAGCGGCGGGTATCCCCTGCCGCTTTTTAATATGATAAAAAGGAAACGAAAATGAGATTAGATAAATTTTTAAAGGTGTCGAGGCTTATAAAACGCCGCACTACGGCAAACGAGGCATGCGACGCGGAAAAGGTGCTTGTAAACGGGAAAGTTGCGAGGGCGTCTTATGAAGTAAAGGTCGCCGATATAATTGAAATAAACATCGGAAAGCCGCTTAAAGTCCGCGTTGTGGACATAAAGGAGTTTACGAAGAAAGACGACGCGGCGGCAATGTACGAGGTTGTCTGACGACAGTAAACAGTGTACAGTGTACAGTGTACAGTAAAATGTGTCCGCCTTACGGCGGACATTATTTGATTGTTATCAAACTGAAACGTTTTGAAAACAACCGTAAATACAGGTTCGTGTGCTTATTGACTAAAAACAATCTAAAAATATCCGCCGAAAGGCGGATACATTCTACTGACTACTGTACACTGTCAACTGTATACTCAACCACCCCTGAATGAGAAATAACCTCTCCCAAAAATAAAGTTCCGGTCATCAGAATAATCCTCCCCCCTGCTGAATACAAATTGTATCAGCGGGGGTGAATTATATGCAGGAAAAGCACGATGTCATAATGGAAAACAGAAACTCGCTGAAAATATCGGGAGTGAACGATATTGACAAGTTCAGCGATACGACCATAGTTTTATCAACGGTAATGGGAGAGCTTGTCATAAAGGGAGAGGATCTTCACGTAACGACGCTCGACGCGCAGACGGGCGATTTCCTGATGACAGGGACAATAAACAGCATGAGCTACAGCAAAAACAGCGTTATGGACGGACCGTTCAAAAAAATCTTCAGATAATAAAGGTGAGAATATGAATGTAAGTATAGCCGACTGCTTTGCAATTGCTTTTACAGCAGGGTTTATATTCGGGATAGTTTATGAAGTATTGAGAATTATAAGGCTTATCTTTCAGGTCAAGCCCGCGGTGTTTATATGCGATATCTTGTTTTTTATCGCCTCGGCATTTGCGGTAATAGCAATATCGGAAAATCTCGGGAACTATGTCAGGATATATACCGTTTTAGGCTTTGGCGCGGGAGTTTTTGCGTATATAGCGACTGTCGGAAGAATACTTAATATCATAGAAAACGCTATGGCAGAGGTTTGGAGAAGAACGCTAGGGCGCTTGTTCAATAAAATGCGCTCTATGTTAACAAATTTCATTAGGAAAATTGCACACAAAGCAAAAGCACAATTTGTTAAAATCTCTGAAATTGCGCGCAATAATAAGAAAAAATTGTTTAACGGCTTGAATTTAAGGCGAAACATAGTGTATAATAATAAGGGGTCGGAAAATATTGGGGAAGGTGGAAAGAAAAATGTCATTAAGGCTGTCGTCAAGAGAGGCCCGTAAAAACGAAAAGCATTTCAGCTTTGTAAACATAATTGCGGGTGCGGCGGTTTTAATTGTCTTGGTCTTCGTCGTTTATACCGTTGTTAAAAACGGTATCACTATAAGAGAGAAAACAAAAGAGTATGAAGATCTTGCAGCACAAACCAACGAAATAAATCAGAAAAACGCGCAGATAAACGGATATCTTAACGGCGAAAATCTTGACGAGTACATTGAGAATATAGCGCGCGACAAGTTTGATTATGCAAATCCGGACGAAAGAATTTATTATGTCGTTCCGGGCTGATAAGAAAACGTAAAACAACGACAGCCTCTAAAGGCTGTTTTTGTTTTGAAAGAGGGGTTTATGAATTTTATCAAGAAACTTCTGAAGAAGATATTTACAAGGGCGTTTGTCTGTATTGTAGGTATTCTACTTCAGATAATATATCTCATGTCTTTGTTCTGGGAGCTTGGAACGCTTTATAACTACTCTTTCCTTGTTTTTCAGGGGATAGGTGTGGTTATATCGTTTTTTATTGTAAACTCAGACATAAATCCGAGCTATAAGATCGCGTGGATATTGACAATTCTGACGTTCCCTATTTTCGGCGTTATGTTCTACATCTTTTTCGGGTACAGCCATTCGGGCGAAAGACTGAGAAAGAAAATGAACTTCTATCAGAAAGAAGAACGCAATATCTTAAAGCAAAACGAGGACACGGCAGACAATCTTTCGGGAATAAACGAGCCCGCGAGAAAACAAGCCGACTATCTTTATAAATTCGGCGGTTATCCCGTTTATCAAAATTCCGACGCTGAATATTTTCCCACGGGCGAAGATAAATTCAAGGCAATGACGGAAGAACTCGAAAAAGCCGAGAAGTTTATTTTCCTTGAATATTTCATCATCAGCGAAGGCGAAATGTGGAATACGATACTTGATATTCTTGTGAGGAAAGCCGAAGAAGGCGTTGACGTAAGGCTTATATACGACGACATAGGCTGCCTTCTGACGCTGCCGTATAAGTATGACCAGGAGCTTGAAAAGAAGGGCGTTAAATGCAGGGTGTTCAACAAATTCAGACCTATCTTATCCACAAAGATGAACAACCGCGACCACAGAAAAATACTGATAATAGACGGAAATACTGCCTTTACGGGCGGTGTAAATCTTGCGGACGAATATATAAACCGCTATGAAAAACACGGTCACTGGAAAGACTCGGCTGTTATGATAAAAGGACAAGCCGTCTGGAGCTTTACGCTGATGTTTCTGACAATGTGGAACTTTCTTACAAACACCGAAGAAGATCCCGCAAAGTATAGACCGAACTGCCCGTATGAAAATGAAAACGGCTTTATTGTGCCGTTTACGGACAGCCCTCTTGACAACGAGCCTGTAGGCGAAAACGTCTATATGAACATTGTAAACTCCGCGAAAAGGTATGTTTATATAACTACTCCCTATCTTATTATAGACAACGAAATGCAAAGCGCTTTAATACTTGCGGCAAAGAGCGGAATAGACGTAAGGATAATAACGCCGCATATCCCCGACAAATGGTATGTACACTGTGTCACTAAAGCGTATTACAGGATACTCACAAAATACGGAGTGAGGATATACGAATATACTCCGGGTTTTATTCATGCGAAAAACTTTGTGTGCGATGATAAATTTGGCGTTGTCGGCACGATAAACCTTGATTTCAGAAGTCTTTACCTGCACTTTGAGTGCGCGGCGTGGATGTACAAGACCTCGTGTATAGCCGACATTAAAGCCGACTTTTTAAAGACGCTGGAAGAATGCGAAGAGATAACATATGAACATTGTCTGAAAGAAAACTTTTTTGTCCGTATAGGCAGAATGTTTTTAAGGCTTTTAGCACCGCTAATGTGAAAAAATCCTGCCTGTCGGCAGTTGACATGATACAGGGTACAGTATGCAGTAAGAGCGGAAAGGTTGTCCGCTGAATAAGACGTGTAAAAAAGAGGCTGGGGCTTAAACTCCAGCCTCTTCTCTCTAAAACTTAATTTCTTTCAATAACGCACTCTCGCCCCAACCCCCTGCCCCCTTCCCCGATGGGGAAGGGGGAAAGTCGCGGGGGCTACCGCCCCCGCAGCCCCCGTTGTCAGTTGACAGTAGACAGCGTACAGTATGCAGTAAGAGCGGAAAGGTTGTCCTTTTTAAACGCTATTTGTCTAAAAGACGCACTCTCGCCCCAACCCCCTTCCCCTTCCCCGATGGGGAAGGGGGAGAATGCGGGGGCTGCCGCCCCCGCTGCCCCTGTTGGCAGTTGGCAGGGCGCTGGCGCGCCCTGCACCTGCCCTGCTAGATCCACGCAAAACGCAACGGCGGAAAACGCTATTAGAGGCTAGGGGCTAGAGTACAAACCCTAGCCCCTTTTTATGCGTTATATTCAGCGGACAGCCTTTCGGCTGTTACTGAATACTGTACCCAGCATTGCACGCGAAACGTTCAATGCGTCTACTGTCAACTGCCAACAGCGGGGCGTGGGGCGCGCCAGCGCCCCACAATTTTCCCCCTTCCCCATTGGGGAAGGGGGCAGGGGGATAGGGCGAATGTGCGTTATTGAGAGAAATTGCCTTTTGGAGAAAAGATGTTAGAGGAAAGAGTTTAACCCCTTACCTCTTTTTGTACGTTAAATTCAGCGTACAGCCTTTCGCCCTAAATTCTTACCTCTTACCTCTAATCTCTTACCTCTATTTGTAATAAATCCCCCGTCAGAATCATACAAATAAATATCTGAATTTATTTGACGGAGGTAAAAAATGACCGAGTATATGCCGGAGGGCTTTCTTTTAAACACACCCGAAAATATTGCTAAAATCACATCGAAGGACGCGATATATAACTGTATAAAGACAGGAGAAATTCTTGAGGCGCCGTGTATAGTATGTGACAGCAGGCACGACCTCATAGTTGATCTTGGAAAAATTCGCGGTATTATCCCCCGCGAAGAAGGCGCAGTCGGAATCTCAGACGGTTCGACAAAAGACATTGCTCTTATTTCAAGAGTAAACAAGCCCGTTTGTTTTACAGTGAAAGGGTTAACAAAGGACGATTTTGGAAACGACTGCGCGTTACTGTCCAGAAAAGACGCCCAGGAGCGCTGTCTTTCCGAATATATACGAAAGCTGTCGCCGGGCGACGTTATAAACGCAAGGGTCACTCATCTTGAACAATTCGGGTGTTTTGTGGACGTTGGCTGCGGGATACCCTCGCTTATTCCGATAGACCTTATATCGGTTTCAAGGATATCTCACCCGTCAGACAGGTTCTCTGTCGGAATGGACATAAAAGCAGTAGTAAAATCGCTCGACAACAACAGGATATTCCTTTCTCACAAAGAACTTTTAGGAACATGGAAACAGAACGCCGCGCTTTTTGAAAACGGAGAAACAGTAACGGGCATAGCGCGCTCTATAGAGGAATACGGCGTTTTTGTGGAGCTTGCTCCAAATCTTGCGGGGCTTGCCGAGCCGCACGCAAATATAACCGTAAATCAGCACATCAGCGTTTACATAAAGGCGATAATCCCCGAAAAGATGAAAATAAAGCTGATAATAGTAAACACCGCCGACACGAATATTGCTCACGAAAGCAAGCTGAACTACTTTATAAACTCCGGGCACATTGACAAGTGGGTATATTCAACAGAGAACTGCCCTAAAATCATAGAAACGGACTTTAGTGAAAACACTGTTGACAATTGACAGGGGGTCGCGGGGACTCCGTCCCCGCAAGGCAGGGCGCGGGGCGCTGGCGCGCCCCGCATTCTCCCCCTTCCCCTTCGGGGAAGGGGGCAGGGGGTTGGGGCGAGTGTGCGTTGTTGTGCGAAATAACCTCTGACAAGGACAACCTTTCCGCTCTTACTGTACACTGTACCCTGTACACTGTCAACTGCCAACAGCCCCCGCAAATCGCCCCCTTCCCCTTCGGGGAAGGGGGCAGGGGGTTGGGGCGAGTGTGCGTTGTTGTGCGAAATAACCTCTGACAAGGA